>JAZUEN010000020.1:0-199515 GCA_045640185.1 Bacteroidales bacterium | reverse complement strand
ATACAAAATGGGTAACTCTTATATGAGTGGTTCGCCAATTCGTCAAGACTATTTGGAAAAGGTGATTTCGTGGTTCAGCAACGGCAATATTGAAGAATATATGGCGGAGCATCAGCACGAAACCAATGCAGATGAGTTGTGGCTTTATTTTCAAAATGTGATAAACTGGGTGAAGACAAAGTTCACCAAATACCGTAAGGAAATGAAAGGCCTTGAATGGGGCAAAATCTATAACCGTTACAAAGATGCGAAACTTGACGCCAACGACTTGGAAATCAAGATTGCACAGTTGATGAAGGATAGCGATGTGCAGAAGAAATCAGGCATCTATGAATACGTGCTTGACGGTGAGGAATACCATTTAGGCATCAGGGCGTTCGACGACAACACCAAACGTGAGGTTTATGAACGTCAGAACGGCATTTGCAAGATATGTGGCAAACACTTCGAGATAGAACAGATGGAAGCCGACCACATAACACCTTGGAAAGAAGGCGGTCGCACCATAGAGGAAAACTGCCAAATGCTTTGCCGTGAGTGTAACAGACGGAAGGGCGCAAAATAGGGTGTTCCCAAATACGGAGTTTTAGCGGACTGTTAAAGGGGCATATCAAAATCGTTTTGAGTAGGATTTTGAGTTGCCCTTTCAGGGCGCCAATGGGAGACTGAAATTTCACCTATGGCGTCGCTACGCTTTGCCATAGGCTATTTTGGGTTGCCCTTTCAGGGCGGGTGTGTTTGCTGTTTTCGCAAAGGCGCAAGGCAATGAAGACAGATAGAGTTGAATCCGTTTATAGCCAGTTGTTTATGTAGATGCAAATTGTTTCCAGCAATTGTTGTTTGTTTTTGGACTATGAGTCGCGCAGATAGTGCAAGTCAGCCTATCGCAAGTTGTTGCCTATAAGCCCGACTCTATTTTCTGTCATTCTCAATCAACTTAAGCAATTCGGCAGGCGCAACCGATTCGTCGATGCCACGTTTCACGAGTGTCTTGCCTTTGTACAGGTTGACTTTTCCTGGTCCTGCGCCAACGTAGCCGTAGTCGGCATCGGCCATTTCGCCAGGTCCGTTGACAATGCAACCCATAACGGCAATCTTAAGGCCGGAAAGATGTGAAGTGACCTTTTTCACTTCTTCCAGACCCTTTTCGATATTATACAAAGTGCGTCCGCACGAAGGGCAGGCAATGTATTCGGTCTTTGTATAGCGTGCTCGTGCCGATTGCAGAATGGTGAACGCGGTTTCGCTCACCTTGCTGACAGGTGTTGGGGCAAAATTGCTCAACCATAATCCGTTAGCCATTCCGTCAATAAAGAAGATTCCGTTGTCGGCAGATGCCTTGAGTTGGAATTTGGCAAGGTCGGGTTCCTTGTAAATGCTACTTACAACAACTGGCAAGTTTACATTGTTGGCTATCAGTGTATTGAACATTGCTCTCTGCTCGGCAGACTGGTTTACGCACATTGAACATAAGATAAGCACAACTGTTGGGTCGGCTTTCAGGCGTTCTATTGCTTCTTTGGTGAGTGCATTCAGGCTTACCATAACCCAATTGCGTTTCTCTGACTTGTATTTAGCTGTGAGATATGTATTTAATCCATACAGGGGCTCAAAGTTGCTATCTTTTATCCAGGCTTTATAGTCAATCAGGAGAGAAATGTTTTTTGTCTTGAAATCGGGCAAATCCATTTCGGGCGCGCCGAAATAAAGCACGTCGGGCGAGTGTTTTCCACCGCTGATTGTCATTGTCTCAAGGTCGAACTTGACGTCGAGCGAGTTGAGAGTGTCAGTTGAAAAATCGGGCAAATCGCAAATTACCAGAGGCTTTTTGTCGTCGAAAGCCGGATTGAGCGCTGTACTGCGTTTCTGAAAACTGAACGGGTCAAATGCCAAAGGCTCGTTGTAGTTTATTTTCACATTCTTGTCGGCGCTTGCGAAATAGTCGACAAGCATTCTTGCGGGCTCAATCTCGTTTGCCGGATTGCCAGTAAGCGACACGCGGACAGTGTCGCCGATGCCGTCGCCCATAAGAGTGCCGATGCCCACTGCCGATTTTATTATGCCGTCGGTTCCGGTTCCTGCTTCGGTAACGCCAAGATGGATTGGGAAACTCATCTTCTCGTCGTTCATCTGCTTTGCGAGAAGCCTGTAAGCCTGAACCATAACAACCGTGTTGCTTGATTTTAACGACACTGCAACATTTTGGAAATCATACTTTTGGCATACGCGCAAAAATTCCATAGTAGCTTCAACCATTCCGGCGGGAGTGTCGCCGTAGCGCGACATAATGCGGTCGGACAGTGACCCGTGGTTGGTGCCGATGCGCAAGGCGGTACCGTGTTCCTTGCAAATATTGATGAGTGAAAGCAGGCGTTCGTCGAGCTTGTCGAGTTCGGCTTTGTACTCATCGTCAGTGAATTCGAGCGAGGTGAAAGTGGCGCGTTTCTCGAGGTAGTTTCCAGGGTTGATGCGCACCTTGTCGACAAACTGTGCGGTGATGTCGGCGAGTTTGGCGTTGAAGTGCACGTCGGCAACAATTGGCAGGCAGTAGCCACGTTCCACGAGACCGTTCTTGATGTCGCGTAATGCATAGGCATCTTTCTCATCTACAGCTGTAAACCGCACCAATTCAGCGCCAGCGTCAAAAATCTCAATGGCCTGTTTTATTGATGCTTCGACATCGTGAGTCGGCGTGTTGGCCATAGACTGCACACGAATGGGATTTTGACCGCCCATTTGCAGTTTTCCGACTGTAATTTGATGAGTGTTAAATCGTTTGCTATTGAAAGATGAATTTATGATGTCCATATTAATCTTGTTGAAGTTTGGTTATTTGCGCGATGTATTTTCCGATGATGTCGAACTCCAGATTTACGACAGTGCCCACCTTGATGGTGTGGAAATTGGTGTTGTCGAAAGTGTAGGGAATGATGCAGACTTGGAAAGTGTTGCGAGCAGGACGGCAGACTGTGAGGCTCACGCCGTTGACAGTCACCGAGCCTTTGTCGACGGTAAGGTAGCCACGGCTTGCCATCTCCTTGCTGAAACTGTACTCGAACGTGAATACGTGACTGCCTTCGGCGTCTTCAACGCTGGTGCATTTGGCGGTGGTGTCCACGTGTCCTTGCACAATGTGGCCGTCCAGACGCCCGTTCATCAGCATTGAGCGTTCGACATTCACCTTGTCGCCGACCTTGAGCAGTCCAAGATTTGAGCAGTCAAGAGTTTCTTTCATTGCCGTCACGGTGTAGGTGCCGTCCTTAATACGTACGACAGTAAGGCATACGCCGTTGTGAGCCACACTTTGGTCGATCTTCAGTTCGTTCACGAATGAGCATTTCAGCGTAAAATGCAGATTTTCCTGATCTTTTTCGATGCCGACAACTTCGGCAAATTCTTCAACAATTCCTGAAAACATATTGTCTTATATTTTTGGTTTCAAATAGAAATCCCCTTAAAAAATCATTCACAAAATACGGAAGCACCAATATGGGCTTCATCAAACCTAATGCGATTTATTTTGCTAGTTTATAATATTTTATACATAAATAGCAAAACGTGTCACGCTACCATAAATCCGACCGCAATTTATTAAAGATTTCCGACCGAACGATTTTTCGCGTGAGCGAATTGAGAAACCGACATGCCATTGGTGCAATACAATGCTGAAATATTTGATTTGCAGATAAAATATTATTTTATAATTTTGTATCGTTTTTATGGGGTAAATAATTCCAGGGGACCACAAAGTCCCCTGTTTTATTACATTAAACTATGATAGAAAAAAAACAAATAGAGGACATTGTTGCTGGCAAGATTGCTGACACCGACCTATTTCTGGTGGATGTGAAGATTGACACGCAAAACAACATTACCGTTGTGCTTGATTCGCCCGAAGGCATCTCGATAGACGCTTGCGTGGTGATGAGCCAGTACATTGAGTCGCAACTCGACCGCGAGAGTGAGGATTTTGCTCTCGAAGTTTCATCGCCAGGCGTGGGACAACCACTCAAGGTGTTGCAACAATATACCAAGATCCTGAACGGCACAATTGAGATGTTGCTCAACAATGGCCAGAAAATCAACGGCATACTGCGCGATGCAAATCAGGAAGGCATCCTTGTGGAGTATGAGGCAAAGGAAAAGCCCGAAGGCGCAAAACGTCCTGTAAAAGTCACAAAGACAGAACCATACGCATTCAGCGAAATAAAATCAGTTAAGGAAACAATAATCTTTTAGCATAATCAGAAATGGAAAATTTGAACCTAACCGACACATTTTCAGAATTCAAGGAACTGAAAAACATTGACCGCCCTACAATGATGAGGGTTTTGGAAGACGTGTTCAGAAGCACATTGGTAAAACAATACGGCTCTGACGAGAATTTCGACATTATCATCAACATTGACAAAGGCGACTTTGAAATTTGGCGCAACCGCGAGGTTGTTGAAGACGCTGATTTGGAAGATCCAAACAGGCAGATATCTTTAACCGAGGCAAAACAGATTGACGCCGACTATGAAGTAGGCGAGGAGGTTTCCGATGAAGTGAAAATGAAGGATTTCGGACGTCGTGCAATATTGACACTTCGCCAAAACCTGACTTCACGCATCCTTGACCTTGAAAAGGACCAACTCTATGCCAAGTACAAAGATCGCATCGGCGAGATAATAACAGGCGAGGTTTACCAAGTATGGAAAAAGGAGATAATGATTATCGACGACGAGGGCAACGAACTGATTATGCCAAAGCAGGAGCAGATACCAAGCGACTATTTCCGCAAGGGTGACAGCGTCCGCGCCGCAGTAGTGCGCGTTGAGATGCGCAATGCAACCCCGCTTGTGATATTGTCACGTACAAGCCCAATATTCCTTGAGCGCCTGTTCGAACTTGAAGTTCCTGAAATATTTGACGGCCTTATCACCATAAAGAACATAAAGCGTATTCCAGGCGAACGTGCAAAAGTTGCCGTAGAGTCGTACGACGAGCGTATCGACCCGGTTGGCGCTTGCGTTGGCATGAAGGGCGCACGTATTCACGGCATTGTCCGCGAGTTGCGCAACGAAAACATCGATGTAATCAACTATACAAACAACCTGTCGTTGTACATTACACGTGCACTGAGCCCGGCAAAAGTTTCCCAGATCAAGATAAACGAAGAGACAAAGAAGGCCGACGTTTACCTACAGCCAGACCAGGTGTCGCTGGCAATTGGCAAGGGTGGCTCAAACATCAAACTTGCAAGCCAGTTGACAGGTTATGAAATCGATGTCTATCGTGAGTCGGCCGACGAGGAAGATGTCGACCTTGAAGAATTTGCAGACGAAATAGACGGATGGGTTCTTGACGCACTCAAGGCTATTGGTTGCGATACCGCCAAGAGTGTTCTGGAAATCACACCAGAAGAACTTGTACGCCGTACCGACCTTGAGGAAAACACTATCAATGACGTCATCAAAATCCTGAAGGCAGAATTCGAATAGTGGCATTGTTCTTCAAGCTTTCATTTTTGATTAATTAACGAACTCAACAAAAGCAAATGACCGATTACAAACCATTACGATTAAGCAAAATAGCGCGAGAATACAATGTCGGCGTAAATACCGTACTCGATTTCTTGCAGAAAAAAGGCATCGCGGCCGATGACGGTCCAAATACCAAGATAGAATATGATGTGTTCCAACTATTGCAGAAGGAGTACAGCACAGACTTGAAGATGAAAGAAGAGTCGGAGAAGATTGAGCTTAACGCCATGCGTGCGAAAAAAGAGTCAATCTACGCCGAAGACGAATTTGCAACTCCAAAGGCAGAAGCCGAATCTGCAAAGAAGGAAAAGGCTCCTGTCGCTGAAGAGTTCGTTGATACTCCTAAAGAGGAACTTAAAGTAAAGGTTATAGGTAAAATAGACTTGAACAAGAAGCCAGAGAAGAAGTCAGAACCAGAGCCAAAGAAGGAACAACCGCAACAGCCAAAGGTTGAAGCTCATCGCGAGGAGCCACGTCAACAAAAGCCGGAACCTGAGCTAATCCGCACCAAGGTGGACCCGGTAAAGGATGTCAAGATTTTGGGCAAGATAGAGTTGGACTCACTGAATACCAAAACGCGCCCTGCCAAAAAGAGCAAGGAAGAAAAGGCTCGTGAACGCAAGGAACGCGAAAACCAATTCAAGAAGCCACAGCAGGCAGAGCCAGTGCAAGGTGGCAAACATGAACGCGTGCAACGTGAGGAGCCAGAGTTCATTGCCACAAAAGTCGACAGGCTGCAAGGACCTAACGTTGTGGGCACGATTGAATTGGAAGACCGTAAAGTCGGTTCGGGCGATGATTTCGGCAAGAAGAAAAAGCGCAAGCGCATACAGAAGGACCGCGTCGATGTTGGCATGCCAATGGACAACGGCAAGCAATCGGGCGGAAAGAACTTCGACAAACACTCGCAGAAAGGCAATCCAAAGGCATCTTCTAAATTCCTGAAAAAGGAAGTGAATGAGGAAGATGTGCAAAAACAGATAAAAGACACACTGGCCCGTTTGACAGCGCCAAAAGGAAAGAGCAAGACCAGTCAGCACCGTCGCGAGAAACGCGAGGATGTCAGGATGAAGTCTGAGGAGGAAATGGAGCGTCAAGAGGCAGAAAAGATGGTTCTGAAGGTTACCGAATTCGTATCGGTAAACGAGTTGGCGACAATGATGAATGTATCGGTTACCGAGGTCATATCTACCTGTATGAACTTGGGCCTGTTTGTGTCAATCAACCAGCGTCTGGATGCCGAGACAATGGCACTTGTTGCCGATGAGTTCGGCTACAAAATGCAGTTTGTAAGTGCCGATTTGCTCGATTCAATAGCAGAAGAAGAGGACAGTGAGGAAGATTTGGAGACACGTCCACCAATCATCACCGTCATGGGTCACGTCGACCACGGCAAGACATCGTTGCTTGACCACATACGTAACGCAAATGTGATTGCAGGCGAGGCCGGTGGCATAACCCAACACATCGGTGCCTACAGCGTAGTGCTTAAGAACGGAAAGACAATAACATTCCTAGATACGCCAGGTCACGAGGCATTTACCGCCATGCGTGCCCGTGGTGCACAAATCACAGACATTGTTATCATTGTGATTGCCGCTGACGACAGCATAATGCCACAAACCATTGAGGCCATCAACCACGCGCAAGCAGCAGGCGTTCCTATCATTTTTGCAATAAACAAGATTGATAAGCCGGCCGCCAATCCGGAAAAGATAAAGGAGGCATTGGCAAATATGAACCTGCTTGTTGAAGAGTGGGGTGGCAAGTATCAGTCGCAAGACATATCGGCAAAGAAGGGCTTGAATGTCGACAAATTGCTGGACAAGGTGCTTCTTGAAGCCGAAATGCTTGATTTGAAGGCAAATCCAAACAAGGCGGCAATCGGCACCGTGATAGAGTCGTCGTTGGACAAGGGTCGTGGCTACGTAACTACGGTACTTGTGCAAAACGGCACGCTGAAAGTCGGCGATGTTGTGCTGGCAGGCAGCTATACCGGCCACGTAAAGGCAATGTATAACGAACGAAGCGGCAAGATCGACCAGGCCGGTCCATCGACCCCAGCAATGATATTGGGCCTGAACGGTGCACCACAGGCAGGCGACAAGTTCAACGTGGTAAGCAGCGACAAGGAGGCCCGTGACATAGCCAACCGCCGTCTGCAACTACAACGTGAGCAAGGCTTGCGCACACAAAAGCACGTCACATTGAGCGAGCTTGGACGTCGTATCGCAATAGGCAACTTCCAGGAATTGAACATCATTGTAAAGGCTGATGTTGACGGTTCGGCAGAGGCTCTGCAAGATTCTCTTGTAAAGCTTTCGACACCTGAAATTCAAGTTAATGTGATACATAAGGCAGTAGGTCAGATATCAGAGTCTGATGTCACTTTGGCAGCCGCTTCCGATGCAATCATCATTGGCTTCCAGGTTCGCCCTTCAATGGATGCACGCAAGTTGGCCGAGCGTGAGCAGGTTGATATCCGCATGTATTCAATCATCTACGATGCAATAAACGAGGTGAAGGACGCAATGGAAGGCATGCTTTCGCCAGAAATCAAGGAGGAAGTAATTGGCACTGTTGAGGTGCGTGAAGTGTTCAAGATTTCGAAAGTCGGTTCCATTGCAGGCTGCTTTGTCCGTGACGGTAAAGTCAAACGTACATCGAAAGTGCGTGTCATTCGCGACGGCATTGTGGTTTACACAGGCGAGCTTGGCTCACTCAAACGATTCAAGGATGATGCCAAGGAAGTGCTCACAGGCATGGAGTGCGGCTTGAACATTGACAAGTACAACGACATCAAGGTTGGCGACGTTATAGAGGTTTACGAAGAGACCGAAGTTAAGCGTACCTTGTAATTGTTGCTCGAGATATGAATGAGGGAAGTCAGTTGTGGCTTCCCTTTTTTGTTGATATACTGAATGAAGTGTATATCAGGATTTAGTTCGATGCCACATTTTCTTTGCAAGAACCAACTTTACCATTAATTTTATGTGGTTTGTGTCAGTTTGTTTTTGCATAAAAGACGCATGCAAGAACTTGCTATAATAACAATTTAACTAACAGTAAATTGCCCAAAATGGAAAAGACAATTACAATAAGCAAATCATTGGCTTTCAGAAACAATTTTTGTTTTAATCTTCAACTCTTCTATGGTGGCAAAGTAACAGATAAGAAGAATCTCATTCACATTTATTCAAGTGAAACTGATACGGTGAAACGTATGCCAGCCGATGAAGTGAGCACAGATGTCACTATTCGGGAGAATGAAGAAATATGGCTGACTTTTCGTAGCATAAGCACGCGCTCATATACTTATGATGATTTGGAAAATGGGGCGAGCTATGAGCTGAGGCCAAAGTTTTGTAACAACCTATGGATGATTGGGTACTGGGGATTTTTGATTTTATATATTGTTTTTTTCATCTTTGATATTGTCAAAGGATATAATTCCAGCCCCAAACTACTTTTATTTATTTCAGTTGGGTACATATTAATTTCATTACCTCTTTTGCTACGTTCGTTTTTCCCAGATAAAGCGATGCGCCTGAAGAGAATCAAGTGAGTTGATTGCGCAATAACGAACAACATCCTTGACTAATAGAAAGGAAAGCAGCATAATGCTCAAACATCCAGATTTAAAGTTGTTGTCATAAAAAACGCCCTACCGATAAATCGGCAGAGCGTCAAGCATATATCACTCAGTAAGAAAGGGCAATATCAGCACCCTGCAAGTTGCATTTATTTTTGTGCCAATTGCTTCTCGACATTGTCGAGGCGCTTTGCAATTTCAGGGAACTTGCGGAACAGTACGTAAGAGCGTAGCCAGCCTTGATAATCCTGAACAGGCGAGCCAATCATCGTGGCGCCCGGTTTGGTTATTGACGAGTTGACGCCCGACTGTGCGCCAAGATGCACTCCGTCGGCAACGGTGATGTGAGGAGCGAAACCAACTTGTCCGCCACACATGCAGTCGCGGCCAATCTTTGTTGAGCCTGCAATTCCGCATTGAGCCGACATTACAGTGTTTTCGCCAATCTGCACATTGTGTGCAACTTGTACAAGATTGTCGAGTTTGACGCCTTTGTGCACAATGGTGGAGCCCATAGTTGCGCGGTCGACGCAGGCATTTGCTCCAATCTCCACGTAGTCTTCAATGATTACGTTGCCAATCTGCGGAATCTTCTTGTAGTTGTTTTCAGAATTTGGAGCGAATCCGAATCCGTCAGCGCCGATGCTGGTGCCAGCGTGGATGGTCACGTTGTTGCCGAGCACGCAGTTGTAGTAAATCTTAACGCCCGGATAGATGATGCAGTTGTCGCCGATGCGCACGTTGTCGCCAATGTAGGCTTGCGGATATATTTTCACGTTTTTGCCGATTTTGGCATTAGGTCCGATGTAGGCAAAAGCGCCAAGGTAAAGACCTTCGCCGCAGGTGGCGCTTGGGTCGATGTACGAAGGTTGCTCTATGCCGTGCTTTTGCGGAATGACGGCCTCGGCCACCATATCCAGTAGCGAGGCGAACGATTCGTAAGCGTTATCGACATAAATCAGTGTGGCTGAAACAGGATTTTCTGGTTTGAAATCGCGGTTCACAAGCACTGCAGATGACTTTGTGGTGTAGATGTACGGAATGTATTTAGGGTTGGCGAGGAATGAAAGTGCGCCTTCTCGGCCTTCCTCAATCTTTGCCACGTCGCGAAGTTTTACATCGGCATTGCCGACAATTGTGCCTTTCAATGCTTCTGCAATCTGTCCTGCTGAAAATTCTATCATTATATTGCGTTTAAGTTTTTTGTATCAAAATATAAAATCAGTCGACGTTATCGAAAAGGAACGAGTTGTTCTCACGTAGCTTGCCGTCGCTTGAAATGGTGATGCGCGAAACAGGGGCCGACTGAATGTCGTTTTCGGACTGTTGCGAAGCCGAGGCTTGTGCTTGGCGACGCATGTATGCAGGCTGAGTTTCCAAGTCTAGCAGTTCCTGCTCAGTGCTATATTTCATAGGTTGGGCACTGATTTTTGCCACATTGCCGTTGGCGGTCTTGCCGAAATCGAACTCAGCCTGGCGGATTTCGTAATCCATTGAACTAATATCTTCAAGCTTAAGGTGCTCTATCTCTTCAGGATTGTTTGTCACGAAATCGGTGTGGAACCACGCTTCGTCTTTTTGCTGTGGAGTTTCCTTCGGTTTTTCAACAATTTCAGGTTGACGTGCATTGTCCTTTAGCACAACAGTCTCGTGTTCGACTGGAGCAGAGGGGATGAAGTCGTTGAGGCTGTCGTCGTCGAATCCGGTGGCGATGACCGTCACGCTCAGCGATTCGCCAAGCGAGTTGTCGATGGTGTTGCCCCAGATGATGTCGGCATTGTTGCCGGCGGCTTCCTGCACGTAGTCGTTGATGCCGCAAACTTCGTCCATTGTGGATTCGTGTTCGGAGCTTGATATGATGTTCAGCAATATGTTTTTAGCCCCGCGTATGTCGTTATTGCTCAGCAGAGGAGAGTGCAAAGCCTTCTCGATGGCCTCTATGGCGCGGTTTTCGCCAGTTGCGCTGGCTGAGCCCATCAGAGCGATGCCGCTGTCGGTCATGACGGTTTTCACATCGGCAAAATCGACATTGACAATGCCGTGGACGGTGATGATTTCGGCAATGCCTTTGGCGGCCAGAGTCAAGATGTCGTCGGCATAGCCGAAAGCCTGCGACGATGGGCAGTTGCCGTATATCTCACGAATCTTTTCGTTGTCGACAACCAGAAGCGCGTCAACGCTCTTACGCATCTCGCCAAGACCTTCGATGGCGTGTTTCTTGCGTTTGCTTCCTTCAAACCTGAAAGGCAGAGTGACTATGCCTACGGTAAGTATGCCCATGTCTTTTGCCTGTTGTGCTATTACGGGAGCAGCTCCGGTACCAGTGCCGCCGCCCATGCCAGCGGTTACAAACACCATCTTTGCATTGTGCGACAGCATCTCGGCAATGTCATCGTAGCTTTCGCGTGCAGCCTCTCGGCCTTGGTTTGGCTCGTTGCCGGCTCCGAGTCCCTGTGTGAGGGTTGCGCCCAACTGAATCTTGTTGGCTATGGGGCTATTGGTGAGAGCCTGTTCGTCAGTGTTGCATATAACGAAATCGACGCCATTTATGCCTTTGTTGAACATGTGGTTTACAGCATTTCCGCCACTTCCGCCTACGCCTATAACCTTTATTATGTTTGAGTTGCCTTTTGGCAAATCGAAGTTCATCAATCCTTCCATGGTAGTATTTTTTTTGTTGGGTTATTCAATTATTCATCAACATCAGTAAGCCAGTCGAATGCCTTTGCCCAGGCTTTCTTTACCTTTTTCATGCTTTCCTTTTCAGCAGTCTTTGTAGTGCCGCCGGTAAAGTCATCGTCCTTGCCGTCGTTTTTTTGCTTTACAGGTTCAGCGGTCATTGCATTCTCCTTGAACTTGAATTCGATGTCCATTCCGTCGGTCAGGTTGTTGTTCAGGGCAATCATCATCAAGCCTATTGATGTGGAGTTGCTTGGCAAATTGGTGACGGCATCGATTTTGCTCTTGACAAGCTTGTTTGGCACGCCAATGCGGATTTCGGATCCGGTCTTGTTGGCGAACAGCTGAGGCAGGTGCCTGAGCATAGCCCCGCCACCGGTTACCACGATGCCGGCTCCAAGGTTGTTTGAGGCTCCGTTGGTGTTGATGCAGTACATTATGGTGGCGATGATCTCCTCAAGTCGCGCATTGATGATGTTTGCCAGGTTTGTCAGCGATATCTCTCTAGGTTTCAGGCCGCTTGAGCCAGGTATTGAAACGGCTTTGTTGGACATTGCTGATGTTGCCAGCGCGGCTCCATATTGCACCTTCAGGTTTTCTGCCTGACGTTCAAGTATGTTGCATCCTTCCTTAATGTCGCTGGTGATGACGTTGCCGCCAAAAGGGATAACTTCGGTATGGAAAATGCGGCCGTTCTTGAATATTGCCACATCGGTGGTGCCGCCTCCTATGTCGACCAATGCCACGCCAAGTTCCTTGTCGTCGTCGGTAAGCACTGCCGTTGACGAAGCCAGAGGCTCCAATATCAGGCGCTTGACTCTAATGCCGTTATTCTCGACGCAACGGCGCAGGTTGTTTGCGGCCGCGGTTTTGCCGAATACGATGTGGAAGTTGCCTGACAGCTGCTTTCCGTACATTCCGATAGGAGTTGAAATTTCGTCTTCGGCATCGACCTTGTAGTCTTGAGGCAAGATATGAAGCACCTCTTCGCCCATTTCGGTAGGGACGTTGCGCATCTGGTTGATGAGCTCGTTGACATCGGTCTCGGAGATAGGCTCGTTCGACGAGTTGCGGTTCTGCGTTTGGGTGTAGCACTGGCTGCGGATATGCTGGCCGGCGATGCCTACGTAGGCTTCCGTGATCTTGTAGCCTGATGATTCCTCGGCTTGTTCCACGGCAACCTTTATCGACTTTATGGTTTCCTCGATGTTCAGCACAGCGCCACGCCGTACGCCTTTTGATTCGGTACGTCCGTAACCAATGATTTCGATGTTGCCATCAGGGTCTTTGCGGCCAACAAGCACAACAATCTTGGTTGTGCCCACGTCAATTGCCGCAACGATGTTTTCGTTTTGTTGTTCCATATCTATATCCTTTTAGTACATACTATCTGATTCTTGAATTTAAGGTTGATGGACTTGTACTTGTTCCATCCGTACCGCGATAGGCCTTGTTCGTAGAAGGCCTCCAGGTTCTCGAACTTTTCGTGCATGTCGTCGACAGACCCAAATATGATGGTGTGGTTGCCGATTCGCGGCACAAGTTCTATTTCGTTTTTTGCGTTTATGTATATCTGTTCAAATTGCGCTTTCCATAGTTTGTCGCTGTTGATGAACTGGACAAGCTTGAAAAGGTCGGGCAGCAGTTCGCCTGTCGACTTGTCGGCTTTTATCTGGGCGCGGAGCAGGTTCTCGCCTACGTGGTCCATATAGGGCTCGTTGATGTTGCCGTTCACTATTATGACGTGTGCCGTGTATTTCTTGCTAAGTGGCATCACTTGGCCGTTGACGTCAATGTAGTAGCTGTCGCCGTTGGGGTTGATGATGCGCATTATCGGCTTCCGCTGTTCCACGCTGACGCCAATTTCTCCGTAGACGGTGCGGTACACTTCGGCTCGCCTTATCGACTTGTTGTTGAGTATCAGCAGGTTTTCGATGTAGTGTATGTCCACTGAGTCCATCAGCGAGCCTACGAGCTTTATGTTTTCCCTGTCGAGGACTTGGGTCACGTCGGATTCGGTAATGAACTTGTTGTGCGAGTTGTCGCTGATGTGCACAGAAACACTATTGACGCGCATCATCCTGCTTGCGTTGCAGGCAAGGGTGACGGTGGTGACAAGTGTGCCGACAAGCAACACCCACACAGACAATATTTTCAGTTTCTGCTTCATCTGCTTTCTATCTTTCTGCTATCATGGCTTGGTGAATCGGTTCCACCAGCGTGTCGATGTTTCCCGCGCCCATTGTCAGCATTACGCCCGACTTTATTTTCACGGCCTCTTGCTGAAGCTTGCCGAAAGGGCAGAACATCTTGTCGGCGAGTTTCATCTTGTTGAGGATGATTTCGCTTGTCACTCCTTCAATTGGAAGCTCGCGTGCCGGATATATGTCGGTGATGATGACACGGTCGGCCAAGTCGAGCGCGGCGGCAAATTCATCAGCGAAATCGCGCGTGCGGCTGTAGAGGTGTGGCTGGAACATTACGGTCACCTTCTTGCCAGGGTAGAAGTCGCGTACTGAACGCAGGCAAGCCTTAATCTCTTCAGGATGGTGCGCGTAGTCGTCGATGAACACCAGGTCGGCGCTCTTGAACCTGATGTCGAAGCGGCGGCGCACACCGGCGTAGCTTGCCAATCCGTGGCGTATCTCAGATTCCGACGCCCCGGCAAAAGTCGCGACGGCGGTTGCTCCCACCGCGTTCTCAACGTTGTAGAGCGCCGGCATGCCAAGCACTATGTTGTCGATTGTGCCGTTTGGCGTGA
Organism: Bacteroidales bacterium; assembly: GCA_045640185.1. GTDB lineage: Bacteria > Bacteroidota > Bacteroidia > Bacteroidales > SZUA-534 > RUG13583. The sequence goes on along the minus strand of JAZUEN010000020.1, from coordinate 184,958 downwards.
CTATGTCGAATACGTACTCGCCATTTTCTATGTGGATGTTTCTTGCATAGAAGTCGGCTTCTGAGTCAAGTGCATATGAGTAGTATTTCACACCTTTGTTTGCTTCGTGTGGCAGGTTCACTCCCTTCTTGATTATGACGATGCCGTCGGGCTTGACTTGCCCCACAAATTTCGCGAACGCCTTTTCCACTTCGGCTTTGTTGCCGTATATGTCCAGATGGTCGGCATCCATGGCGCTGATAAGCGCTATTTGTGGATAAAGGGTCAGGAACGAGCGGTCGAACTCGTCGGCCTCTATTACAACCCATGGCGATTCGGGCTTGATTACGACATTGGTGTTGAAGTTCTTGCTTACGCCTCCAAGGAAAGCGTTAATGCCTACTTGTGTTTGGTCGAGGATGCAGGTGGCCATTGTCGATATCGATGTCTTTCCGTGGGTTCCGGCAACGCAGGCCGCGTAGTTGCCTTGCGCAATGATGCCAAGGGCGACAGAGCGCTTCACAACATCGTAGTTGCCGTTCCGGAAGTATGAAAGCACCTTGCTGTCCGACGGGATGGCGGGCGTGTATACAACCAGCACTTTTTCGCTTTCGCACTTGAATGCGGAAGGAATGCACTCGTCGTCATCGGTAAATGTGATTTGGGCGCTGTCGGCTTCAAGCTTGTCGGTGATGTCGGACGATGAACGGTCATATCCGCCTACGGCATATCCAGTATGGATGAACCAGCGGGCCAGCGCACTCATCCCTATTCCGCCGATACCTATAAAAAACACCTTATTGTAGTCTGTCAGTTTTTTCATAATGCAATTTTCATTACTTCGTTGCAAATGACTTCGTCGGCATTTGGCAACGCCATTTTCTTTATGTTTATACGTAGACGCACTTGCTGCTCGTCTTGTTCAAGCAATTGAATGACTTGAGGTATGAGCGTGTCGGGTGCATCCTTGTCGGTAACCATCAGCGCGGCGTTGTTCTTGACAAGAGCCAGCGCATTTTTTGTCTGGTGGTCTTCAGCCACATTTGGGCTTGGCACCAGAATGACGGGCTTTCCGACAAGGCACAGTTCAGATATGGTGCCGGCTCCGGCGCGCGAGATGATGGCGTCGGCAACGGAGTATGCGTAGTCCATCCGGTTGATGAACGGATATACGTGTATGTTCTTGCTGCTGTACTGCGATGCCTCTTCGATGGCGCGGTCGTAGTAGTACTTGCCGGTTTGCCAGATGACCTGTATCTTCTTGCGGATAAGCAGGTCGAGGTTGTTGCCGATGCACTCGTTGATGGTGCGTGCGCCCAGGCTTCCGCCTATTACAAGCAGAGTCTTCATGTTGCCTCCTTGACTGAGATTGAAGAAGTTGAACGCTTCCGGGGCATTGAACTTTATGTCTTGCAGGTCCTGGCGTACAGGGTTTCCTGTCATTACTATCTTATCGGCGGGGAAGAACCGTTCCATGCCTTCGTAGGCTACGCAGATGCGTTTTGCGCGCTTTGCCAGCAGTTTGTTGGTCAGGCCGGCATATCCGTTCTGCTCCTGAATAAGTGTGGGCACACCCATTTTCTGCGCGGTGTAGAGCAGGGGCCCGCTTGCGTAGCCACCTACGCCTACAACTGCGTTAGGCTTGAATTCCTTTATTATGCTGCGGCACTTGAAAAGGCTGACAAACAGTTTTGGCAGAAATGTGAAGTTCTTGCTTATGGAGCCGCGTTGCAGGCCCGCTATTGGCAGCCCGATAATCTTAAATCCGGCGGCAGGCACCTTTTCCATTTCCATGCGGTTGTGTGCGCCAACAAACAATATTTCGGCCGTAGGGTCCTGGCGTTTGATGGCCTTCGCTATCGATATGGCTGGGAATATGTGGCCTCCCGTTCCGCCACCACTTACTATAAAACGTTTCTTGTCCATTTGTTTATGTTGTTTCGTTTGTATTTGCAGGATTTTCAATTAATTGTGGATCGGCCAAATCGCCACCGCTTGCATATCGGCTTATATTCAGTATTATGCCAATGGCTATGCTCGTGAATATGACCGATGTTCCGCCCATGCTCACCAATGGCAGAGTCTGGCCGGTAACAGGGAAAATGTTGACGGCTACGCCCATGTTTATCAGTGCCTGAATGACGAGGCTTATTCCCAGCCCGGTGCACATGAACGCGGCTGTGCTGCCTTTGCTGTTCTTCACTATCACGCGTATCCTGTACAGCAGTATCAGGTACAGCAGCAGCACCGATGCCCCGCCTAGGATTCCATATTCCTCAATAATAATAGCGTAGATGAAGTCGGAATATGGGTGAGGCAGGAAGTTTCTCTGCGAGCTGTTGCCAGGGCCTTGTCCAATTATGCCCCCGTTTACGATGGCCATTTTGGCATGGTCTGACTGAAAGTCGTGCTCGGCATCGCTATGTTCACCCGTGCCGGCAAAACTCTCGACACGTCCCATCCACGTTTCGACACGTCCGATGCTGCGGATCTGTGGGACGCTGTATGCCAATGCGAAGCATATTCCAAGTGCAACTGCAATGCCTCCAACCAGTTTCAGTATCTGCTTTGCATCGATGCGTCCTATATACATCAGCACGCAGCAGATGAAAAACAGCATGGCGGCTGTCGAGAAGTTGGCGGGCAATATCAGCAGGCAGATGATGCCAATCCATCTGACGATTGGCCAGAACGATGCGGTCAGGTCATCGATGTTCTCCTGATGGTGGCCAAGCTCCTTCGAGACGTAAAGGATGAGTGCAAGTTTAGCCAAGTCTGATGTCTGGAACTGCACGCCCATGATTGAAACCCAGCGTGAGGCCGAGTTGAGGCTTACACCGCTCAACAGAGTAAACACGAGCAGCCCGACGCTCAAGTATAGCAGCACGTTCGACAGTTTCGCAAAGATCTTGTAGTTGGTGCGGTGTATTGCGAAGATGATTCCTGTTCCAAAGAGCAAGAAGCTGCCGTGACGGATAAGGTAGAACATGGTGTTCCCGCCCATCTTCTTGTAGGCCAATGTGCCTGTCGCGCTATAGACAGTCATCATCGACACAATGGACAGTAGCAGCACGATTATCCATATCGTAGTGTCGCCTTTGAAATATTTCAGGAAAAGCTCCTTCATCAGAATGTGCTTGTTATGGCGTTATTTGTTACAGATTTCTGACGGCGGCCTTGAATTGGCGTCCGCGGTCTTCGTAGTTTTCAAACAGGTCGAAGCTTGCGCAGCAAGGCGACAGCAGCACGACATCGCCGTCGGTGCCCATGTAGTAGGCCGACTTCACTGCCTGCTCCATTGATTGAGTATCGACGATGTTCTCGACAATCCCGTCGAATGCGGCGTGGATCTTTGTGTTGTCGACGCCAAGGCAGATGATTGCCTTAACTTTTTGCTTTACAAGCGGAATCAAAGTGGAATAGTCGTTGCCCTTGTCGGTTCCGCCGACAATCCATATAGTCGGGCGCTTCATGCTTTCAAGTGCATACCATGCGCTGTTTACGTTGGTGGCCTTTGAATCGTTGATGAATTCAATCTGATGAACCTTCAATACCGGTTCCAGACGATGTTCGACACCCTTGAAGCTTGTCAGGCACTCGCGAATGGTTTCTTTCCTGATGTTCAGGACATTTGCGGCTACTGCAGCTGCCATTGAATTGTAGGTGTTGTGTTTTCCGTTTAGTGATAAATCGTTGATACTCATGATAAAATCGCTATTATTATTTAGGTGAATGTTAAAAGTTTGTCCATTGTCGGTAAGGTCGGCGCCTTTGGCAACCGTATGCTCAATGCTGAATGGCACCCAGTTTGTTTCAGGTTTCAGCGTTGCAAGTTTTTCCAGAGTTGCAGGGTCGTCATCGCAGTATATGAAGTGGCAGCTGCTGTCCATATTCTGCATAATGCGGAATTTTGAGTTCAGGTAGTTCTCGAACTTGTATTCGTAGCGGTCGAGGTGGTCAGGCGTCACGTTCATCAGTATCGCCACATCGGCCTTGAACTGGTACATGTTGTCGAGTTGGAAGCTGCTGAGCTCCAACACGTAATAGTCGAAGTTGTCATAAGCCACCTGCCAGGCGAAGCTCTTGCCTACGTTTCCGCCCAATCCAACATTCAGCCCCGCCTTTTTCAGAATCTCGTAGGTGAGGAGTGTGGTGGTGGTCTTGCCGTTGCTGCCGGTTATGCATATCATTTTTGCGTCAGTGTATCTTCCGGCAAATTCAATCTCGCTCACTATTGGAATGTTGTTCTCGTGCAGCGATTTTACTATTGGCGCCTTCTCCGGAATTCCGGGGCTCTTCATCACTTCGGTTGCGCACAGTATCTTGTCGAGAGTGTGGTGGCCCTCTTCCCATTCAATGTTGTGCTCGTCAAGTACGGCCTTGTACTTGTCCGATATCTTTCCGTAGTCCGACACAAAAACCTTGTATCCTTGTTTTTGTGCAAGCAGTGCCGTGCCGACGCCACTTTCGCCAGCGCCCAATACAGCCATATATTTTACGTTTTCTGCCATTATCTTATCTTTAGAGTTATTATTGTCAATGCGGCCAGGATTATGGTTACAATCCAGAATCGCAGGGTTATCATGTTTTCGTGCAAGGCCTCGTTTGGCTTTGTGATTATGTACTTGAAGTTAGGTTGCAGCTGCGACTGCAGCACGCGGAAGTGGTCGTGGAAAGGCGCGCGCTTGAAGACACGCAGTTTCAGACCTCGCTTGTTGCCATATTTTGCATAGTTGGTCTGAAGCATTACCGATACCACTTCAATCAGGAATATTCCGCAGAGCAGAGGCAGAAGCAGCTCCTTGTGAATGATTATGGCCGTTACGGCGATGATGCCCCCAATGGCAAGGCTGCCGGTATCGCCCATAAACACTTTTGCAGGATATGCGTTGTGCCACAGGAATCCGATGAGCGCTCCCACGAACGCGCACAGGAACACCAGCATTTCGTCGGTTCCGGGTATGTACATCACGTTCAGGTACGATGCAAGCTGTATGTGTCCTGACACGTACGCCAGTGTGCCAAGTGCGATGCCTATTATTGCGGAGTTGCCTGCACACATTCCGTCCATTCCGTCGTTGAGGTTAGCCCCGTTTGACACGGCGGCAATCACGAATGTAGTTACTATGATGAACAGTATCCAGCCGCAGGCACGTTTCACCTTGCCATTCGATATCCAGGCAAATGCCTCGTAATAGTCGAGGTTGTTGTCTTTGACAAATGGCACGGTGGTGACTGTCGATTTGCGGGGCTCGCTTTTCTCGTAAGTTATCTTGTCGTTCTTGATTACTTCGGTGACGTTTTCGCACACAACTGCTTGCGGGCTCTGCCAAAGTGTAATGCCGACTGCGCAGCCCAACAGCAGCTGCCCTAGCATTTTTGTCCGTGGCTTCATTCCGTCCTTGTTCCCGCCCAGCTTTATCTTGTCGTCTATAAAGCCTAGTGCGCCGAACCAAATGGTGGTGATTACCAGCAGGAATATGTAGATGTTGTTGAGCTGGCACAAGAGTAGTGTCGGAATTATTATTGCGCACACAATCACAATTCCGCCCATTGACGGCACGCCTTTTTTCTGGACGCCGTACGGGTCTATTTCTGCGTCGCGTGCACCTTCAATGTGCTTGCGTTTTTTCATGTAGGCAATGAATTTCTTTCCAAACCACATCGAAATGATGAGCGAGAGGAGCAGGGCCACTATGGCGCGGAACGACACGTAGTGGAACATTCCTGCGCCAGGAAAGTCAATTGATTGCAGATAGTCGAAAAAGTAGTTCAGCATTATTTATTCCTCGTCAAAAATTTGTTTTATCACTTCTCTGTCGTCAAAATGGTGTTTGACGCCATTAACTTCTTGATATGTCTCGTGTCCCTTGCCGGCAACCAGAATGACGTCGCCAGGCTGGGCGAGCATGCAGGCTGTGCGGATGGCTTCGGTTCGGTCGACAATTGTCAGCACCTTGTTTGTCATCGGTGGCTGTACGCCAGCCTTCATGTCGGCGATAATGTCTTCCGGACGCTCGTTGCGCGGGTTGTCCGATGTGAGAATCACCCTGTCGCTCATTTGCACGGCTATCGATGCCATTATCGGGCGCTTGGTCTTGTCGCGGTTTCCGCCTGCGCCAGTCACGGTAATCACCTTATGGTCGCCTTCGGTTACGTTCTTTATTGTGTTAAGCACGTTCTCAATGGCGTCGGGGGTGTGGGCGTAGTCCACAATGGCAGTCTTCCCGCTCTTTGAGCGCAGGCATTGGAATCGCCCGTCGACGGCTCCAAGTGAGCTAAGAATGGTCAGCACTTCGGTCTTGTCGAATCCGAGCAGCACCGATGCCGAATAGACGGCCAGCAGGTTGTATGCGTTGAACTTGCCTACAAAGCTTGTCCAGACTTCAACTCCGTCGATGTTGAGCTGCATTCCCTCGAAGCTCGATTCCATTACCTTGCACTTGAAGTCGGCCATCGACTGAAGCGCGTAGGTGTATTTGTGAGCTTTGCAATTCTGCAGCATCACCATTCCGTTTCGGTCATCGATGTTGACGACTGCGAACGCATCTGATTTAAGCCCGTCGAAGAACAACTTCTTCGCATCCCTGTAGTCGGCAAATGTCTTGTGGTAGTCGAGGTGGTCTTGAGTCAGGTTCGAGAATATGGCTCCGGCAAACTTCAGTCCGGCAATGCGGCGTTGGTGTGCGGCGTGCGAGCTGACTTCCATAAAACAGTAGTCGCAGCCTATTTCAACCATTTCCGCCATCAGGCGGTGCAGCTGCAGCGGGTCGGGGGTTGTCTGGGTTGCTTCAACCTCGCGTGTGCCTATTATGTTGCGCACAGTCGACAGCAGGCCAGCCTTGTAGCCTAGCTTTGTGGCCATTCTGTGCAGAAGCGTCACGGTAGTGGTTTTGCCGTTGGTGCCCGTTATGCCAACCAGCTTCAGGCTTTCCGACGGGCGCCCGTACCAGTTCGATGCCAGCTGTCCGAGTGCGGTGGCGGAATCTTCGACAACTGCGAACAGTACATTGTCAGGACGGTTGGCTGGCGCTTCTTCGCATACAATCACCGATGCCCCAGCCTCTATTACTTGAGGAATGAATTTATGTCCGTCAACATTTACGCCACGTACGGCAATGAATAGCCAATCCTTGGCAACCTTGCGCGAGTCGCTGGTTATGCCGGCTATGGTGGCGTTCATGTCGCCAATCCATCCCTTTATTTTTATGTCTTCGAATAACTTGTTGATGTCCATTACGATAGTGTTATGGTTATTTTGTCACCTTTTCTAAATACGTCGCCTGCGCGCAACGATTGCTGTGTAACCATTCCGCGCCCTACCACCGACACCGACATCCCTGCGTTTTCAAGAATGAAGATGGCATCTTTTGCACCCATTCCGATGACGTAGGGGACAGTATTGCTTGTGATTGTGCGGCTAGATATCTTTATTGTCGAATCGGTCTTGTTCGTGCTTACCCATTCGCTCTTGTTCCCGCCGAATTCAATGGGGATATCGAGCTTGTCGGCCACGTATCTTGTCTCAATGTAGTAGCCGCTTTTCGACACGGGTATAAGTTCCTTTTGCTCTGTTGCCATGTCTTGCTGGCGGTCTTTGTGCAACTCAATGTGTGTCGAGTAGACCTTGTCGGCTATTTCCTTGAATACCGGACCTGCCGCCCAGTTGCCCGTATATACTCCGCTTGTGGGAGCGTTGACTACTACGATGCACGAGTATTTCGGGTCGTCGGCGGGGAAGTATCCGCAGAACGATGCTTGGTAGGCGATGCGCCCTTGATAGCGGTATGTTCCGTTCTGGTTCAGCTGTGCAGTTCCGGTCTTGCCGGCAATCTTGTATGTGTCGTTGCGCATGTTCTTTGCCGTGCCGTTCTCCACTACGCCGCAAAGCATTTCCTGGGCCTTGCGTATTGTCTCGCGCGAGCAGATTGAGGGATTTATGACGTCGGTGGGTATTTCGCGCACCACCTGCCCGTGGTTCACTATCGACTTAACGAACCGCGGACGCATCATTTTCCCGTTGTTGGCGACAGCGTTGTAGAATGTCAGTATGTTGAGAGGTGTGAATTCCGTCTCATATCCGTAGGCCATTTGCGCCAGCGACACGCCAGACCACAGCTTGTCGGTTGGGTCTTTCACGTAACCGTCGCGTCCGCCTTGAATCTCAAGCTCCAGAGGTGCGTCGAGCGACATGTTGCGCAAGCGGTTTACAAATTTCATCGGGTCCTTGCCGTAGCTTTCGGTTATGAGCTTTGCAACGCCAATGTTCGACGAGACTTCAAACACATGCTTTACCGATATCACTCCGTGGCCTTCCTTTTTGGTGTCTGAAATGGTAAGGTCGTATATTTTCCATTTACCGTTTCCAGTGTCGACGGAATCGTCAAGGTCGAAGCATCCGTCTTCCAAGCCAGCCATTAGCGAGGGCAGCTTCATGGTCGAGCCAGGTTCGGTGCGTGTGCCCACGGCGTAGTTGAGCGACTCCACGTAGCGGTCGGCCAAATCGTCTTTCGTAAGGTTCACAATGGCCTTTATGTCGCCGGTGGCAACTTCCATGAGTATTGCTGTGCCGTATTTGGCGCCATGTTTTTTGAGTTGGTTCTCAAGTGCGCTGTGTGCAACGTCTTGCAGGTTTATGTCGATGGTTGTTATTATGTCGTAGCCGTCTTTCGGGTCAACCTGATTCTCGTCGCTGATAGGCACATAGTAGCCTCCAGGTATGCGTTGGCCAATGAAGTAGCCTTTTTCGCCCGACAGATCCTTGTCGTATGCGCCCTCAAGCCCGACTTTTATTCCGCCTTGACCCTCGTAGCCTATTGTACGGGCGGCAAGCGTGCCGAACGGGCGTACGCGCCTGTTTTCCTGAACGTATATCACACCGCCTTTGTAGCGGCCCATCCTGAATAGCGGAAAAGTCTTCAGCTCCTTGAGCTCCACAAAGTTGACTCTGCGGTGGACCAGATAGTAGCGTTCGCCACGGTTGCGCGCCGATATTAACGCCCGCTTGTATTCATATTCGGTTTTGTCCTTGAACAGGCGTGACAGCCTAAGGGCAAGCGAATCGACATTTTTCGTGAACACGTCGGAATTGGTGGCGCGAGTGTCAAGCCTCACCTCGTAGTACGGGATTGATGTGGCGAGAATGCTGTGCCCGTCTGAGGCGCAGATGTCGCCTCGTGTCGGTTCTATCTCTATCTCCTTTTGCGACTCGTTTATGCGGCCAATCCATTTGTCGTGCTGCCAAATGTTGAGGAACACTATGCGCCCGACAATGAAAAAGGCGAATATGATGGTGCAGATGTACACCACCGCGAATCGCTTCTCAATACCCTTTTTTATGTTCTCTCCTGACATTATCGGTCAACAATTATCTGACGGGGCGGCGTTACGGCCTCCTCAAGTCCTAAATTTCTGTCTTTTACAAGCTTCGACACTTGCGACTGCTTGCTTATGTACATTAAGTTCGATGCGCGCGTAATTGATTCGGCTCGAAGTTCGTGCAGTTCCTTTTCCAGTTTTTGCGTCTCGCGCAATACCTTTTCAGCATTGAAGTGGTTGGTTATGTAAACCAGCCCCAGTCCGAACAGGAAGGCGATGAATGGCAGTTGGTTCAAGAATCCCTCGCGACTCAGGAATTGGCCACTTATCAGGTTTTTCATCGATATTTTTTTCTCCGACTTTGCCATTTGCCTACTGTTTTTCTGCAATTCTCAGTTTTGCGCTGCGCGAACGGCTGTTTTCGTCCAGCTCCTGACTGTCGGGAATAATGACCTTGTGGTTCTCCATTTTGAACGGAACGTCCACGTTTCCAAACAAATCCCTTTCAGCCTGGCCATCGAATTTGCCGTTCTTCATATAGTTTTTCACCAGTCTGTCTTCAAGCGAGTGATATGTTATGACCACCAGTTTGCCACCTGGCTTTATCACTTCCGATGTCTGTTCCAGCATCTCCTTCAGGGCGTCCATCTCGTGGTTTACCTCGATGCGCAAAGCCTGGAACACCTTGGCCAGGAATTTTGTCGCGGCCTTTTGCGGAGTCACTTGCGCAATGGCGTCCTTCAGCTGGCCTACGGTGTCGATGCGGTTGCCTTTGCGGTATCCGTCGATGAGCCATGCCACGCGTCCGGCGTTGTCGAGTTCGCCATACATCCTGAACATCGATGCCAGTTGGTCGACCGAATATTCGTTCACTATGTTCTGGGCCGAAAAGTCGGCCTGTTGGTTCATCCTCATGTCGAGCGGGCTGTCGAATCGGAACGAGAATCCTCGTGTCTGGCTGTCGAAGTGGTGTCCTGAAACGCCCAAATCGGCCAAAATGCCGTCAACCATCGGGTAGCCTTCAAACCGCAGGTAGTTGCGCAGGTATTTGAAGTTTCCGTGCACGAGTGTCAGCCGGTTGTCATCGGGGCGGTTCGCCAAAGCGTCTTCGTCTTGGTCGAATGCCACCAGATGTCCGTTGCTGTTCAGTCTCGATAGTATCTCGCGTGAATGACCTCCGCCTCCGAAGGTGCAATCGACATAGGTTCCTGCTGGGTTGATGTTCAGTCCGTCAACGCTCTCTTGCAGAAGGACAGGTGTGTGATATGCTTCCATTTACACCTCCGCATTTGACGAGCCCTTCATTATCTTCTCGGCAAGTGTTGCAAATTCGTCTTCGTCTTCTTCCATGGCGTCGTATTTGCTTTCGGCCCAGAGTTCAATTTTTGTGTCTTGTCCCGACAGCACAATGTCCTTGTCGATGCCTGCCTCGTCGAGCAGTCGCTTTGGCAGCAGCAGGCGTCCGTTGTTGTCGAGTTCAATCTCGGCTGTCCCGCGGTAGAAACCGCGCAGGAAACGGTTGTGCTCCTTGTTGAATGGATTGATTTGGCTTCTGATAATCTCGTTCTGGCGTTCCCACTCTGCCGATGTGTACATTACAAGGCATTGCTCGAACAGGTCTTTCTTTATGACAAAGCAATTGCCGCTTTCCAACTGCTTTTTGAGCCCGGCAGGGAACAGTATTCGGCCTTTTGCATCGACCTTACAACGATAGTCACCTATAAAGTTTGCCATATCAGACACTTAATCAAGGCTCAAAAATAAGCTATAAATTCCCACTTCTTTCCATTTTTAGCCACTTTTTTACACCATTGTTGATAACTTCCCGTTTTTGGGGACGATTGTTAATTTCTTTGTGACGAACGGAAAAATCTTTTCTATTCGGATTTTTGCGTTGTTGCGTTTTGTATCGGGTTGTGGCTAAAAACACTAAAGCCCTGAAAGTTTTTTGAGGCTTTCAGGGCTTTAGTGTCGAAAAGTGGAGCTCTGCAAATTGCTTGCGGCCTTTTCATTTTTTGTCTCTTTTCCTACGCTTGTGTATTCTGGCATATACGATTGCCGCTATTGCAATGAACGGCCATATCTTTATCAGGAAGTATATGAATTCGACGAAGATATGGATGCTTGTCTTCACCGAGTCGGCAATCCGTTTCCAGACCGAGTCCTTGTTTATCAGATTGCCGTCAGCGTCGTAGTACCGTGTGCGTTTTGTTATGCTCATTTCCAGCGAGCTGTAGTCTATCTGGCCTTGTAGGTATTCCAGTTGGTTGGTTGTGCTTTCCACTTCCTCTTCAATCACGCGTATCTTGTCTTCTATGTCTGAAATTTCGGTTATGGTTTTTGCCTTTTTCAGCAGCTCATTGTATTGTGCCAGGTAGTTTTTCTTGTTGTTGAGGCGTGTTTCCAAATCGATGTAGTGCTCTGTGACATCGCGTGCGTGTATGTCTTTTGATGTTACGTTGTAGCCTAGCCCTTCAATTTTGCTGACGAAAATTTCCAGGCTGTCTGCAGGAATTCTTATCCCTAGCGAGTATTCGGTCGAGAATTCATATTTTCTGTAGTTCTCGTGCGAATAGTAGCCGTTGCTCTTTTTCAGCAGGTTGTCCACTTGCGTTTTTGCCGTATCCAGTTGGGACACTTCTATTTCCATCGAGCCTTCCTTTATGATTTTCTGTTCCGATGCCTGGCTTGCATTTGCAGTCATGCCGTACTTCAGCGATGGCCGGAAGTTTGCCGCTTCCGGAATCATTTCCGCTTCGCAGGGGGCGATGTAGTCGTTGGCAATGCGATAACTGCCACCGGCAAAGGTGTTCGGTGCGTTTTTTGTGCAGGCCATAAATAGAAGTGGCACAGCTATAAGTAGTGGTAATTGCTTCATGTCGGTGTCGAAGAAAATTGTGCCCCGAAATATATGTGAAAAACGTGTTTTTTCCGAATTGCGGAATTGCCAAATCAGCTTAATGGCTAAAACACGTCCAATGCCGTAACAAAACATGACGTTCGCCAAAAATACACGGCAAATGTCAAATGCAATTAGTCTTTTTTCGGCAGACGTATATCTTTGTAGGGTAATTTACAAAATGCTATGAACCAAAATCTATATTGTGTAATAATGGCGGGGGGCGCAGGCACTCGTTTTTGGCCTGTCAGCCGTTCCACTTATCCGAAGCAATTCATTGACATACTGGGAATAGGCAAGTCATTGCTGCAGCTCACATTCGAACGCTTCACAAAGATTGTCCCGCCAGAAAACGTGCTTATCGTCACAAGCGCCGAGTACAAGGACCTGACACTTAAGCAACTGCCTCAAATCAACGCATCGCAGATATTGCTTGAGCCAGCGCGTCGCAATACGGCGCCTTGCATTGCCTATGCCAACTTCCGCATTCAGCAAATGAATCCGGATGCGAGCATTGTAGTGGCACCTTCCGACCACCTGATTCTGAACGACCAGATGTTCATCGACACAATCAGCAAGGGGTTCGACTTTGTCAGCAACAACGACAACCTGTTGACACTCGGCATCCAGCCGACTAGGCCTGACACCGGCTATGGCTATATCCAGTTCGACGAGTCGATTGATTTCCACAACATTGCCGATTTGCGCAAAGTGAAGGCTTTCACAGAGAAGCCTAACCTTGAGTTTGCCAAGTTCTTTGTCGAGAGTGGCGAATTCTATTGGAATTCAGGAATTTTCTTGTGGTCGCTGAAATCCATTCAGGAAGCTTTCAAGAACCATTTGGCCGAAGTGTACAACCTTTTCAACAGCAAGTCGGAATTGTTCAACACTGCCGACGAGGACGATGCCATCCAGCAGATATATCCTGTCTGCCCAAACATATCTATCGACTACGGCGTGATGGAAAAGGCCAACAATGTGGCAGTGCTCGGCTCTCATTTCGGATGGTCCGATTTAGGCACTTGGACGTCGCTGTATGAAAATCAGCCAAAAAACGACGACCAAAATGTCGTTGACGGCGAGAATGTCCTTCTTTACAGCACCCATCGTTCAATCATCTATGCGCCTAAAGATAAATTGGTTGTAGTTCAGGGACTTGACAACTATATTGTGGTCGACACCCCAGACGCCTTGCTCATCTGTGACAAGGACGAGGAACAGACTGTGAAAGTCATTGTAAACGACATAAAGACCAAAACAGGAAACAAGTACATTTAGTGTATGCCCCAAAATGGAAATTGAGCCACATCTTTCAGGTGTGGCTTTTTTTTGTGCGAGACTTCTTGCAGAAATTCGTCAGAATTTGAGATAGAAATCGCGTGTAAGTGCAATGTATTCAGGGCTGTAGCAATGGCGTCCGCCTTGTTCTATCACAATGGTCTCTTCCGATACTATTTCGGCCTGATAGCCAAATTCCACCAATACGCGGTTGCAGGCTAGTTCGTCGTTTGGCCTTACGTAGGTCTTGCGAACGACTTTCAGGTTGTGCTTCTCCGCCTTTTCGACATAGTCGTCCAGATTGTCGCAAGGTATTATCACCGACAGTATTCCGTTGTCAGCGAGCAACTTGCTAGCGCAGTGCATAAGATCCTCTGCCGAAAGGCTGTCGGTATGCCGTGCAAGCGAACGACCTGCTTCAGGCGCCTTGAGCGAGTTGCTGAAGAACGGCGGGTTGCTCACAATAAGGTCGAACTGTTCAGCGCAGTCTTCGGCATATTCCTGAATAGGCAGGTTGTATAGTTCGATGCGTTTTGGCCACGGGCTGTTGCCGAAATTCTCCATTGCGTCAAGGCAAGCATTCGGCTCAATCTCCACGGCCGTTATTCTTGCTTCGGAGCGTTGGGCGACCATAAGTGCAAGCAGACCAGTGCCTGTGCCAATATCGAGCACGCGCCTTGACTGACTGCAGTTGCACCAAGCGCCCAGCAGGACGCCATCGGTGCCCACTTTCATCGACGCATTGTCTTGGACTACTGCAAATTGCTTGAAACAGAAATAGTTGTTACTCATAGTGGGTGGAGTGTATTAAGTTCAAAAGGCATAAGTTTATAAGGCATAAGTGTGACTAGGCATCGCGTGCGCCCTTGATCGGCAATCCAAAATTTGCGTATATCTGATGTGAACCGTGTCATCTGTGTTCAAATAATTGTTTCACCATTCACGCCTAAACTGAACAGCGCAAAATCGTATTTCACGGGATCGTCGGGGCAGAATTGGCGCAAGCGCGCAGTCAGTTCATCCACCGCCTGCCAGTCGTTTTGCTTGCGTTTGAGCAGGCCGAGTTGGCGCGCCACATTGCCGACGTGCACATCGAGCGGAATGCACAATGCCGACTGCGGAATACTCTTCCAGATTCCGAAATCGACGCCAGTATTGCTTTGGCGAACCATCCAACGCAGAAACATATTCATCCGCTTCGACGCCGAGCCTTTCTCAGGATTGGCCAGATGCTTTTCGGTTCGGTGCTGATGATCAATTTCGAAAAACACATTATATAAATAGGTGAGTGCCCCCTTGATGTCACCTGCCGATTCATAGCCTTTTGCCACCACCTGTTCCAAACCGCCGTGATTTTTATAGATGTTGCGAAGCGACTTAAGGAATGTCACACAATCGGTGCCGTTGAAAGTGCGGTAAACGAAATTATTGAATGGAGCCAAGTCGGCATCGGTGCAATTTGCTATGAAATCGTATGGCGAGCCGTCCATCCAGTCAATCAACCTATGAGCCGACTTGACTATGCTTTTACGTTGCCCCCACGCAATTGTCGAAGCCAGAAACCCGGCAATGGCAATGTCGTCTGGATTGCCAAAACGGTGTGGAATCTGAATGGGGTCGGCACTTATGAAATCGGCGCAATCGAAACGCGAGGCCTGCTCGTCAAGAAACTGCTTTAATTCAGTATCGTTCATTGTTGTGCGTTTGATGCCAAAATTAATAAAGATGAGTGATGTAAAAACACTTGTTTGCAACCTTTATTTTTCTACTTTTGCACCGCAAAAATTTTTATTGTCTAACGTGCAATGGGTGACGCAGTCACAAGTAGCACATAAATTTATTAGAATGAAAACTATTGAAATTAAGGGTTCTGTTCGTTCAGAGCTAGGAAAGAAGGCAACTCGCGAACTTCGCGCTAACGGACAAGTTCCTTGTGTAGTTTACGGTGGTAAGGAAGTTAAGCATTTCACAGTTACTGTTGAAGGCTTGCGTGGATTGATCTACACACCTAACATCTACATTGTTGACCTTAACATTGATGGCAAGGCAAGCAAGGCAGTGTTGAAAGACGTTCAATACAATTGCGTATCTGATGCCATCGAGCATGTCGATTTCCTTGAGATAAGCGACAACAAGCCAGTTACAATGTCTTTGCCAGTTAAGCTTAATGGTTTGGCTGAAGGTGTAAAGCAAGGTGGTAAGTTGGTCTTGAAGATGCGTAAGCTTCGCGTCAGCGGTTTAATCTCAGCTCTTCCTGACGTTCTTGAAGTTGATGTTACAAACATTGGCATTGGAAAGGCAATCAGGATTCAGGACTTGAAGTTTGAAGGTATTGAGATCCTTGAAGCTAAGAACATTGTTGTAGCAACAGTTAAAATGACACGTGCGGCAGCTAATGCGGCAGCTGAAGCTTAATTCTTGACACGTGAAATATCTGATTGTAGGGTTGGGAAATATCGGCGATGAGTATGCCGAAACCCGCCACAACATAGGATTTAAAGTATTGGATGCCTTGGCTAAGGCGTCCAATATTTCTTTTAGCGAGGGCCGTCATGCGTTTCGTGCTGAATTGAAGTCGCGTGGCCGCACCTTCATTCTCATCAAGCCAACAACATATATGAATCTGAGCGGAAAGGCTGTTGCATATTGGATACAGCAAGAAAAAATCCCGCTCGACCACCTGCTTGTCATCTGTGACGATTTGGCTTTGCCGTTCGGTAAGATACGCATCCGACAAAAAGGCAGCGACGGTGGCCATAACGGACTGAAAAACATTGCAGCGTCAATATCTACATCCGATTTCGCACGCCTGCGTTTCGGCATCGGCAACGAATTCTCGCGTGGTCAGCAGGTTGACTATGTGCTCGGCCATTGGACCGACGAGGAGAAAGCCACAATTGACGAACGCATCGACCTTTGTTGCCAAGCCGTGTTGCAAATGCCGTTTGTCGGAGTTGTGGGCATCATGAACCAGTTCAACTGCAAGTAGTTTCCTGCTCCCAGCGTTTCTTTTGATGACGCGTAATGCGTCTTTTTTTTGCCCATTTTTTTAGTCATATACGCCGTCAATGGGTCTTGCAGGCTGTTTTTTTGATTAAAATTATTGTTTGTCGATAAATTATTATTGTTTTTGTATTGCAAATGCAATTTTCTAATATATCTTTGCCCAATAATTTATTATCGTATAACAATAAATAATTATCATTATGAATAAAAAATTAAAACTCTACTTCGGATTATTTGTGGCTTCAGTCTTGTTATGTGTGGTTTTTTCTGTAAACACGCCAGGTGACGGTCCCGTTTATTTTAATAAAACCAGGTCCACTTATACAGTAATGAGCGATAAAACATTACATATGGATATTTGGCACAATGCTCCAAAATTCAACAAAAAAGCGAAAATAGACACTGTTTATCAGGTTGTGACGGATAGTATGGGGAACATTGATACCGTTGGTACAAGTACATATTCCAATAATAGTTGGGCTTCACGGAGTTACACAGTTAATCTGCGATGCAGAAATAACCGTGCAGAAGTAATTGGACTTGAACGAGGACGTGTAAGCGGAAATTTGAGTTATGGTGAGCTCGAAATACAGCGGGCAAAAGTGGAATTTCAGGTTGAAGAGTGCCCCAAGTGGATTTGGATTTTTGTAATTCCAGTATTTGTAGTTTCGGTTGCCATTCTTGTTTGGTTTATAATTCTGATTTTTAGGATATTACGCAATATATACCGTGGCAACATATTTGTTTCGGGTGTCGCCCGCGATATTGAACGCTTAGGTATTCTGATGTCGGTTGGCTTTTTGATTCTTTTTGTAGGTCAGTTATTGGCGTATTTTAGTGCGTGCCAAGTGGTGGCTTTTGTAAATTACGAAGTTGTTTTGGGCCCTATCGAGCACAGGTCGTGGTTGCTTGCTGGCACAGGCCTGATGTTTCTCTCCGAGGTGTTCAGAATGGGAAAGGATTTGAAGGAAGATAATGACTTGACCGTTTAAACATTACTGAATATGAGTATTATAGTGAATTTAGACGTAGTTATGGCGAAACGTAAAATTTCGTCGCAGGAGTTGGCGGAGAAAATCGGCATAACACAAGCGAATCTGTCGTTGTTGAAGACTGGCAAGGTAAGAGCAGTACGTTTCTCCACAATAGATTCCATTTGCAGGGTATTGGGATGTCAGCCTGGCGATTTGCTTGAATATAGGGAGGAACCTGGCGAAGAAAGCTCAATGCAGAGTGAATGATAATATTATGGGCGCCTTTATATAAGATACATTAATTTACAGCTGTATATTCTTAAGCAAGATAATATCCATTATCTTGCTTTTTTATATTTGATATTCAGTTGTATATAATATAAAACTAAAAAAATATCATACATAACTATAATCTATAGTTGCATGAAATGTTTTTTTAGTTACCTTAGCGTTGTAATACAAAAAACAAGATAGGTTTATGGAAAAGTTGACAAAAAAGGAAGAGGAACTCATGGGTTTCTTTTGGGAGAAAGGTCCGATGTTCGTGCGCGATTTGGTTGAACTGTACGATGAACCAAAACCGCATTTCAACACCATATCTACAATGGTGCGCGCGTTGGAGGCAAAAGGGTACGTTGCTCACAAGGCATACGGGCCAACCTACCAATATTATGCCAATGTGAGCCGAAACGAGTTCGGTAAGCAGACGCTAAAGGGCATCATTGGCAAGTATTTCCACAACTCGTACCAGAATGCAGTCTCGGCATTGGTCAGCGAGGATGACCTGTCGGTCGAGGAACTGAAAGATTTAATCCGTCAAATTGAAGAAAAGTAGAATTATGGAAACAATAGCATATAGTTTAAAGGTGTCAGTCGTTCTGATAGCATTTTATCTATTGTACAAATCTTTTATGAGTCGCGAGACGTTTCATCGCGCCAACCGAGTGGTGGTTTTGGGTACCATAGCATTGTCGTTTGTCCTGCCTTTCTGCGGATTGACATTTAGTGTGTCTTCTTCCGCAAGCGGCAATTTCGCCATTGCACAATCGGTGGTGATGTTGCAGGAAGTAATTGTTGGTGGCGATACGGTTGCCGAATCGACGGTCAATTGGCGTTATTTGGCTGAATTGCTGTATGTGTCGGGCATTGTTGTGTGCCTGATGCGGATGTTGCTGTCAATCGTCAGTGTGTTGAGGCTCATCGGCAGTGGTGAACGCCACGAATTGCCAAATGGCAACGTCTTGGTAATAGTTGAAGGCAAGCAGGCGCCGTTCAGCTGGGTTAGGTACATCATTATGAATCGGACTGACTACGAAGAGAGCCGGCATGAGATTCTTACCCACGAGCAGGCTCATATCCGCTATCGCCATTCAATAGATATTATGGTGTGCGATGTGCTTTGCTGCTTGCAGTGGTTTAATCCCGCAATGTGGCTGATGCGTCGCGAACTGTGCGCCATTCACGAGTACGAGGCCGACGAGGCTGTTCTTGATTCAGGCATTAATGCAAAACAATATCAAATATTATTAATTAAGAAAGCTGCTGGCGGGAAGTGGTATTCTATTGCCAACAGCTTCAATCACAGTAAACTTAAATATCGAATAACTATGATGTCACGTAAAAAATCATCAGGTTGGATGAAGGCCAAGGCGCTTTACATCCTTCCAGTCGCCGCATTTGCTATGATTGCATTTGCTAACTCGTCTTATTCAATGGCCGAAGGTAAGACAAATTTTGAATTTATCGAAAATGATTCTGCGTCAGGCATTGCCGCTTATAATGAAAACGAGGAAATTACGGTACTAGAGATTGATGATAATGAAGAAACGCTAGAAGAACCGGAAGCCCCTATATTTATAATTGTGGAAAATATGCCAGAATTTCCAGGAGGCGAATTGGCATTGCGCAAGTATATTGCTGAGAATGTCAAATATCCTGAGGACGCGAAAGAAAAGGGAATTCAAGGCAGGGCATATGTTTCGTTTGTTATTGACAATGAAGGCAATGTCACGAATGTGAAATTAGCCCGAGGTACTGGATTCGAGAGTATTGACAACGAGGCTTTGCGAGTCGTTTCGTTATTGCCAAAATGGAAGCCAGGCATGCAAGGTGGCAAGGCCGTAAATGTTTCATATACTATTCCCATCATTTTTAAGTTGTAATAAATCAAAGTTTTGCATTATGCCAAGGCTCGCTTTTGGCGGGCCTTGTTTACTAATATTTCACCCATATTTTATGAAAAGAGCAATTTTTACATTCAGTACAATTATACTGTTGTCAGTATTTTGCGGCAGTGTTTCTGCAATAAATTCCGAATCGGCGTTGTACGTCAATCGTGGCGATTCTTGTTCACATATTAATGATACTTACAATTCAATGCTGTGGTATCAGAAGGCTTATGCAATCGACAGCTGCAACGATACCATTGTCCGCAAGTTGGCACAATGCTACTATGTTCGTGGTCAATACAAAAACTGCATCAGTCTTACTGATACGCTTTTGGCCGATACGGCCATTTACCAGGATTTGCGATTGAGGTTCAATTGCTTTAGGAAAATGGGGAAAGACACTTTGGCAAACGAGTGTGCCAAGCAGATAGTAGTAGTCAACCCTCTTGATGCAACCGTAGTCGCTTCAATGGCGGCATTCTACATCGCACATGAAGAAGTGGATTCGGCATTGCTTTATGCCGAGGCTTATTACAAGATAGACTCAACCAATCAGCAAGTAAACGCGCAATTGGCTACTTCGTTGTACCTAAAGAAGGATTACCACAGGGCTCTCGACTTGTTTCTTGAACTATACAACAATGGTGACTATAATCTTGCGACACTTTACTACATAGGCATACTCTACGACCGCTGCAACATTCCTGACAAGGCTTTCTACTACTTGAATATGGCAAATATGCAATCTTTAACGCCTCAACTTTCAATTCTGAAGGCCTTGAGTAGGGTTGCCATTCGTACAGACCATCGCGATGAGGCCTTGTCATTCACTGATGAGGCTTTGGCAATATGTCAGGCCGATTCTGTTTCAATGGCTGAAGTGTATTCCATTCGTGCCGATTTTTATGAAGCCTATTCTCTCAAATATGAGGCTGGCGGCGATACTGTCAAGGCCGAATCGTGTGTGAAACAGCAGATTAAGACGTTGATGACAAGCCTCCAGTACAACAATGACATAAAAGTCCAGTTTTCGTTGGCATTGGCATACTATCATATCCATGATACCGAAAAGACATTGCATTGGCTTCAGTCCATTATTGATTCGGAATGGGAGGCGACCAAGGCAAATAAGAAGGTCATCAATTCTGCAAGGGAATGGATGACTGCCGTCAAGGAAGAGAATTTCTTCAGGAATGGAACAGAAGACAAAGACATTAAGAAATAATCAATATAGTATGATTTATAATTCAGAAGACTATTATTAAACAGAAGAGCCTTTCGCATAGCGGAAGGCTCTTCTGTTATAAATATGTTATTGTCTGATTATTTAGGCAACTTTATTCCGCGTTGCTTTGCTGCGGCTTCCATACGCTGTTGGAAACGCGATTTGGTCGGAGTCTTTTTCAGTTGTGCGGCTTTAACCTTGGCAAGCAGTTCCTCGGCATTTACCGAGCGGCGCATGATGTAGGTCTGCACAATTGTTATCAGCAGCGATATGAAGTAGTAGTAGCTCAATGCGGCTGCGTAGTCGTTGAACCAGAACAGCATCATCACAGGCATCATATACATCATCAGCTTCATGCCAGGCATTTGCTGGCCTCCACTTTGTGTTGAACCGCTTGTTTTTATGTAGATGATGTTCACTATTGTCATCAGCAGGCAGAACAGGCTCACGTGGTCGCCATAGAACGGAATGCTGAATGGCAGGTTGAGCACCGAGTCGTAGGTCGAGAGGTCTTCAACCCAAAGGAAACTCTCGTGGCGCAGTTCGATTGATGCAGGGAAGAAGCGGAACATGGCGATGAGCAAAGGCATCTGTAGCAACATTGGCAGACATCCGCCCATTGGGTTCACTCCAGCCTTTTTGTAAAGGTCCATCATGGCTTGCTGCTTCTTCATGGCGTCCTCCTGCTTCGGATACTTTTCGTTGAGCTTGTCCATTTCAGGTTTCAGTGCGCCCATCTTTGCAGTCGACATATACGACTTGTAGGTGAACGGGAACAGCACTAGCTTGATCAATATGGTCATTATCAATATTATGACGCCAAAATTGTCGATAAAGCGTCCAAGGAAGTTGAATGTCGGTATTACGATGCCTACATTTACCCAGCGGAAGATGCTTCGGCCAAGTGGAATGATGTTCTGCAGGTCGATGTCCAGAGCCTTAAGTGTCTTGAAGTGGTTCGGACCGAAGAACATCTGCATCTCAATGTCTTCTTCAGATTTTCCATCGTATGGCAACGAAATCTCCGAAGTGAACAGTTTCACATATTTCGGGTTGACAGTTTCCTTGCGTTGCTTGAGCGATGCGTTTACAAAGCCGTCTTTAGATATCAGAGTCGCATTGAAAAAGTGTTGCTTGAACGATATCCATTGCAAGCGGCTGTTTATAGTCTCATCGTCAGAGTCGCTGGTCTCGTTAAGCTGCTCAACATCGTCGTTAAAGTAGCGGTAGGCGATGGTTGAGTTCATTGTTTCCCACTTGCGGCCTTTCTCAAATCCTGTTATGTACGATTCCCAGTTCAGTGTCAGGTAGCCCGAGTTGGCAGGCACCAGTTTGTTCATGTTGTGCATTCTGACATTGAACCCAACAACGTAACTGTCAGGGTAGATGGTATATACATAGTCCATTGTGCGGTCGTTGTCGAGGCTGATGCTGAAGGATACGACCAGCGAGTCGTCAGTCACTTCTGCGGTGCTGATGTTCTCAGAAGGGGTGAAGAACAGCTTGCCAGTCTCTATGCGACGGTTCTGTGCAAAGAACCCGAGGCTGAAAATTGTGGAGTCGCCGTCGAAAAGCACAACAGGCAGCGAGTCGTATGTGTCGTAATTTTTCAGTTCCACAGATGCTATCCGTCCGCCAAGGTTGGTGAACTTAATCTTCATCAGGTTGTTTTCCACAGTGTAGAATTCACGCTCGCCAGTGGCAAATGGAGCAAAATCTCCATATTGGTTGCGAAGCATGGCGTTTGCCACAGAATCGTTTTCTTCAGGTGATGCGAATTGTGCCTGCTCAGAAGCCTGTGCCTTTTCTATTTCAAGGTCAAGCTGGCGTTGGCGTTCAACGCGGGCAATTGAATCCTGCTTTTCGCGGTAGCGTTGCATTTCTTCTGCCGATGGACGGGTGAAGTAGCTCCATCCGAACAACAAGGCCATTATAAGCAAAATGCCTATCCAAGAACTTTTATCCATTATTTAAATTGTTTTGTTAGCAATTTCGAAATCGGTGCAAAAGTATAATTTATTTTGAATGACCTTTTATTTGGACGCGATAGATTGCTGTTAGTGGCGTCAGTTTGAGAATTCATTTCAAAAATGTTGCGCGTCATCATTTGATATGATGTAATTAATAAGGCATTTAGTGCGATTAGGTTCATCAAATGCAACATGAAAGCAGATTTTTTCGCATTTTGCGCCAATATTTTGGTTATGAAAGGCATGAAACATATTGGATTATTGCTTGTCTGCATTGTTCTTCAGATCGCGATGTCGCAGTCATTTGCGCAAGACAAGCTGGATAGCCTCAGGAGGGCGGTCAACACAATGCCTGACGACACGGCAAAATTGTCCAACCTGAAATATATTTGCGAATTCATATATAATGTGGATTCAGCAGGCAAGTATTGCGCCATCATGGTCGATTTGGCTCAGCGCCTTAACGAGCGAAAGAGTTTGGCCTATGCATATTATTATCTGTCGAGATATTATATATGGATTGAGGATTTCGAAAAAGCCGAGTCCGCCAATATGGAATCCATATATATATGGGACGAGATTGGCGACAAGAACCAGCTGGCGCTCGCCTACATGAATCTGGCATTCATTTATTATAGGCAAAGTCGCTACTCACCAGCCGCCGAAAACTTCTACACCAGCTTGACGGCATTCCGCGAGCTGAACGATTCGGCACATATAACGCAGGTGCTTCAGTACCTTGGCGAAATCAACATCAGTGTCAATTCGTACTCACATGCCGAGGATTATTATTCAAGTGCGAATTCCATCGATTCTGCCATCAACAATGTGTATGGCCTCATTGCCGACAATGTCGGTTTGGGCAGGGTGTTCCTGAACAGGTACAAGACTCAGCCGTACGATTCATTGACAGCCAAGATGCTTGCTTCGGCAAAATTCCACTTCGATACGGCTTTTGTGATGGCGCAGACAGTTCCGAACATTATGGAGATGCAGCAACTCCACATGTATCTCGCCATGATACACGTTGAAGAGGCAATGTGGTGCAAAGGTGCAAGGCGCATCAGCCATCTCGATTCATGCGATATGCATTGCCGTCTCCTTTTTGAATTGAGGGAGAAGTACAGAATGAAATTCCATAGGGCAGGCGTTTTGTCCATACAGGCCAAATCGCAACTTCTGCGTGGCTGTTACGGCAAGGCGCTGGAATTGATCAAGGAAGCCGACGCCGACATGTCGGTAGGAACGCACAGACGTGAGACGAAGATAGATTTCTACAGTGTATGCAGGCTTTTCTATGAGATGCGAGGCGATTACAAAAAGGCCGACGAGTACGCCACACAATTGAACTACGCCCTGATGGAAAGTGACAGCGACGAAAAGATTGCCTCGTTTGTGCAGTCAAGTTCGCAGGCCGAGTTCAGGGAACAGATGCGCAAACACAAAATTGAAGAGTACGAAGCCGAACAGCAATATAAAGCCAAGGTCGATCGTCAGCGGCTGATGCTTTCCGCAATCGTGCTAAGCCTATTGGCTATATCTGTGGTAATCCTGATATCCAATCTACGCCGTAAGAAACTCAACCTGCTGCTGTCGAAAAAGAACGAAATGCTCGACGAGAAGAACATCCAGCTGGTTTCTGCCAAGGAGGAGCTGTCGGCGCAAAACGACTTGCTGAACATTGCCAATAAGAACATAACCGACAGCATTGTCTATGCAAAGCACATTCAGGAAGCGGTAATGCCAACCGACAAGATAATGCAGCAGATATTTGGCGACTGCATGGTGCTGTTCAGACCTTGCAACATTGTCAGTGGCGATTTCTATTGGGCAATACAGGTAGGGCGCTACAAGGCTTTGGCGGTAGCCGATTGCACAGGTCACGGAGTGCCAGGCGCACTGATGAGCATGTTGGGAATATCCATGCTTAACGACATTGTGGCCAACATCGACATGAACAATAAGGACTTGCTGGCAAGCGAAATCCTCGATTTGCTGCGCGACAATGTGAAAATGGCACTTCGCCAAAACGACAACGAAAGCAGCCTTGATGGAATCGACATGGCTCTTATGCTAATTGACGAGGAACGCCAGCTGATGCGGTACGCCGGCGCATTCAGGCCTTTGGTGATGATTCACGATGGCGAACTCAATGTGATTGGAGCCGACCGGATGCCGATTGGCATTTATTCCGGCAGCACAAAACGCTTCACAAATCACGATATGTCAATCACGTCGGGCGATTGTTTCTACGCCTATTCCGACGGAATAACGGACCAGTTCTGCGGCGATGAAGAGTACCACAAGTTCGGGCGTCAGCGACTTTTCGACATGTTGCTCGCGAATTGCCAAAAGCCATTTGCCGAACAGAAGGCCATTTTCACGGATATCATTGACAAGTGGCGCCACGAGAACGAACAAGGAACCGAGACTCAGCAAACTGACGACATTGTACTTGTCGGCATAAAAATCTAGGACCATATCAGCCGAGCTACCCATTGTCAGCCAGAACTTTTCTCAGGCCATTTTGTCGCTTGTGTGGGTATGGCCAAGGGTTGGCGACGCTTTCACAGGTGTTTTCTGATAGGGAAAGTGCCATCTTGTGAGGTGCGAAGAGCCCCGATTTCTTCCCGAAAAATTATTTAGACAACGGTTTTTGGTAGTTTAACCGACTTTATCGGTAGATTATCAAAACAAAAATGTGTGAGTATATAAAAATTTTACTTTTATGCACTTTTAGTATCCGAGCGTAGTGGCTTGGGAAAAGTTTGAAATAGCAACACTTCAATAATATAAAGTTATGAAGAGACAAATTTTAACCTTATCGATTTTGTTAGCTGTATCACAGCTATTTGGTCAAGAGTCGAGATTTTGGGTGAATGGTAGCGGCAATTGGTCCGACCAAAGTCACTGGTCAACAGTGTCAGGTGGCACTCCAGGTGCAACTGTCCCAGACCAGAACACTAATGTCGTGTTCGACCAAAATTCGTTCAGTGACAGTCAGAATACGGTCAAAGTTAACCAGCCGGCGTATGTCAATAGCCTTGATGCGCAGGATGCCACATTCACGGTGTCTGGCAAAAAGGACATAACGGTTGCAGGCTCAGTCAACGTCGATGCCAATGTCGATTTCGGCAAGTTGCGTGGCGATTTGGTTCTGGCTACCGATGGCGACCAGACGATAAACCTTGCGGCGCCACTCGATGCCGACATTATTATTGATGGTGGCAATTGGACATTGTTGTCGGATTTGACCACAACTGGCAACTTGACAATCAATAACGGAACTTTCAAGTCAAACGGCAACTCAATCGCTTGCGAGAATTTGATAAGCAATAGTGACAATGTTGTCGAGGTTGATTTCGGCACCTCGAAAATTGATGTCAACGATAAATGGCAGACACTGCTGAACAACAGCGCATCAATAGTCGATGCCAGCAATGCCGATCTGACAATGCTGGACGGAGTCTCTGGCAATTTGTCGATATACGGAAATGTCAAGTTGGGTGATGTAATCAGGCAAGGTCGCTCGGCAAGCAAGGTTGGAGAGAGTCCAGATTTCGTTGTAAGTCAAGAACCTGTCTCTTGTAATACCAATGACAGCGGTACTCATGATGACGGTGAAATCATAATAACTTTTTCTGGCATGACGGAATATTACGATGTATATCTGTACAGGCAAGACGGCATGAACCTAATTGCCAATCCAGTCGGCCAAGGCATCGCTCCTTCACAGAAAACATACACAATAGGAAACCGTACAGCAGGTAAGTATAGAGTTGCTTGGTGCCCTAATGGAAAGCCATCGCAATTAAGCGACGTAAAGGAAATAACAGTGTTGGAGCCTGGTCCTATTAAAGTTGAGGCTATAGTAGTAGATGAACCGGATTGCTTTGGTGAGCCTATAAAGAAAATGCAGGCAAGTGCCACTGGCGGTACTGGTCCGTATACTTATTTTTGGGATGAGTATGAGCAAGGTGAACTTGGCACTGATGACTATCTTGAAAATCTCATTGATGGTTCACAAGTCGATATTTATGCAACTGATGCAAATGGATGTAAAAACTCCATAGAATTTCAGTACTGGTCCGAGTTCCCAGAATACTCTAATTACGTTTACCCATTTGAACAAATTACCACAACGCTTGCATCGACAGAGACTTGCGAAGGTGAGGCAAGTGGCGTAATCACAGTAACTCCTACAGGTGGCACTGGCATATATACATCATATATTGCAACACATACAACTTCGGGTATTCAATACAACAGTGAAACAAATGTCATAGAAAATTTGCCTGAGGGCTATTATACAGTTGTCGTAAAAGACAGCAAGGGATGCCCTTCCATAGCAAATACGGAGACAATCGAGGTTAATCCGGCGCCTGTTGCAAACGCAGGAGCTGATGGCGGAATGTGCGAAACTGAAATTTCATATACATTAAATGGTTCGGCCAGCAATTATCAATCAGTAGAATGGACTACAACAGACGGTACAGGAACCTTCTCCAACGGCAACGCGCTGAATGCAACATATAATCCATCTAGCGCTGACCGTACACAAGGTTTCGTAACATTGAAACTCACTGCTGAAGGACTTGCGGGTTGCGATCCGGTTGATGATGAAATGGTATTGACATTCTATACCACACCTGCTCCAACTGTAACTACAGCCGATAACAGTAAAGTTTGTGGCTGGTCAACAACCCTTGAGGCAACAGCATCGCAAGACGGAACAATGGTTTGGGAGCTTGTAAGCGGACCAGGTAGAGCTGATTTTTCAGGCTCTAATGTCACTGTATATGCCGATGGAACATACACCTTTAGAGTAAAGGAAACCAATGCCAACGGATGTGAAGGTTACAGCTCGAATGTGAATGTATCGCTATATCATAGTCCGGTGGCTACAATAAACACAGGTGCCACTACTTTATGCAACAATGCAACTCTTAATTTATCAGGAAATGTTGAATATTACAGTTCTTTCGCATGGAGCTGCACAAATGGCACATTGGGCAACGCAACTTCGTTAGCTCCTACATTCACGCCAAATGCAGGATTCTCTGGCACGGCAGTAATAACATTGACTGCAAACGGAAATGGAGTATGCTCGCCAGACGTTAAGACACTGAACGTAACAGTCGACGCCGCACCAACTCCAGTTTTGGTAACAGCTGACGGCGATGTTTGTGGCATGACTAAAGCCATTAGCGCAAATGTGGCAACTGGCAATACAATTAAATGGTACACCCGCAGTGGTGGTTCTGCTACATTTGCAGATGCAACTTCGGCAACAACCGATGTCACAGCAACTCAAGCAGGTGAATACAAGTTCTATTTTATAGAGACAACAGGTGCTGGTTGTTCAACAGAGTCTGGTGATTTGACACTGGATTTCTACGATGAGCCGACAATCGACATTATTACCGCTGACAAGACAATATGTGGTAGTGAAAAAATAAGTCTGACTGCATCCAGCAATGTTGTTGACATTACGTGGACAGGTGGCAATGGTACATTTAGCCCTGCAACAGGCACATCTACAACATATACTCCTGCACCAAGCGACCAGGGCAAAACAATAGTCCTTACAGCTACAGCACACGGAAGCGGAGCTTGTGCAAGCGAACATCCATCCGACACATATAATCTTACGGTAAGTCAAGTTCCAAATCCATCGTTGAGCGCGCTTTCATCGGTTTGCGGACTCGAAACTACAATTACCATTGATAATGCGTTATTAGGTTCTGACCTATTCTTTAGCAAGAAAACAGGTCCAGGGAACGCGACATTCAGTGAACTGACTCAGACTTCCGTAAAAGTTGAGGTGAACCAGGCAGGCAGTTATGCTTTCCAATTGGTAGAAACCAGCAATGGTTGCACCAACGCATTACCCGCGTTTGTGGCAATAACATTCAATGAAGCCCCAAGCATTGAACTTGGAATAGAAAATGATGTCACTTGCAGTGCCGATCCATATCAGCTAAAGGCTACTGCAAATAACTGCAAGGCAATTTCATGGGCAGTGTCAATGGGGGAAGGAACATTTGTTCCATCAACTGGCGCAAATGTGAAATTCACTCCAGTATTGCCAGATGGCATTGATTCAAAGGATTATAAGATTTTGGTGACAGGCACTCCATCTTCGCCAGTTTGTGGCGCTGTAGTTGATGAAATGTTACTCACCGTAACGCGTACTCCAAATCCTGGAATAGTTGCAGATGAAACCAATTGCGGATTTACTCAGTCAATATCGGCAAGCAATGTTCTTGCTGGTTCTACTCGTACTTGGTCGGTAGTAAGTACTCCAACAGGTGGTAGCGCATCGTTCAGCAATGCAAACGATGCAAACACAAATATCATTGTAACAGCCAAAGGCTCATATACAATACGTTTCACTGAAGAATTCAATGGTTGTTCAAATTATACGGAGAAGACGATGATTTTCTATGAAGTTCCATCTGCTTTTGCAGGTGCAGATGCAACTATCTGTGCAAGTGATGGCGAATATATCTTGTCTGATGCGTCTATTCATAATGATGAACCAATTGCAGTAAATCCGACCACTTGGGTATCATCTACAGGCTCTGGCTCGTTCTATACGAATTCCATGGAACAGCCAGTTTATGTTCCTAGTGCAACAGAAATTGCTGCAGGAACTGTAACTCTTATAGTAACTACTCATCATCAATATTGTGGTGACGCAACAGATGAAATGGTGCTCACTATTACTCCAACTCCTGTTCCTGAAATCATCTCGGCAGGAGGTGCCGATGTATGCGGATTCACAAATGCATTGACTGGAAATGCATCGTATGGTGGCACATTGAGTTGGGAACAGATTGGCGGTCCAAGTACTGCAACTATAAGCCCAAAAACTGGAAGCCACACAAATGTGACTGTACCTCAAGAGGGTGTCTATTCATTTAAACTCATTGAAGTTGCAAATGGTTGCGAAGGTTCAACAACAATTGACATAAAGTTCAATGCAGAGCCTTCCATTACGCTAAGTTCGTTGGCTGATGAAATTTGTGCTGGCGATTCTTACACTATTAGCGCCGATATTGCACATTGCACCAATGTATCATGGTCAATGTCGGGTTCTCTCGGTTCTCTTGGAACTGCAAGTTTGGCTGGAACAACTTCTACAGTTACCTATACTTCAGTTAATCAGACAACTCCATATAATGTTACTCTGACGGCAACTCCTGTTGGAGGTTGCAATACAAATGGTGCCAAGTCGATGGTGCTAACAGTTAATGGTACTCCTGCACCAGCAATTGCAGATGCAACTGCTTGCGGACTCACATACAATGCAACTGCCGTACAAACTGTTTCGGGTTCAGAAATGCATTGGAGCAGCAACGACGCTGTCACATTCTCTGACCCAGACAAACCAACCACTGACATTATAGCTACGGCTGGTGGCACTTACACAGTCCGTTTGACCGAAAAATCTGGCAGTTGCAATGATTACGCCGAGGCTTCTATTACATTTGTTGAGGAGCCTATAGTTGACGCTGGTGCCACTGACGCGATTTGCGCCGATCAGGCATCATATACAGTTGATGACGCTAGTGCGGTCAACTATTCATCGTTGCTTTGGACATCAAACGGGAATGGTTCTTTTGCAGATGCAAGTGTACTTAACCCGACTTACAATATTGGAAGTGCAGACATTGCGGCAGGCAGTGTGACTCTTACTTTGACGGCCTATCCAAATGCACCTTGCACAACTCCTGTCACTAGCACTAAAACAATAACAATCAACCCATTGCCAGTTCCAACTGTAGCTGGTGAAAATTCTGTATGCTTGAATTCAGTTCAGACTTACACTACTGAAACTGGAATGACAGGCTACATGTGGACAATAGCTGGTGGTAACATTATCAGTGGCGAAGAAACTGCATCAGTAACTGTTGAGTGGACTTCAGCAGGAAGCCAAACCATCAGCGTAAGCTATGCCAATGACAATGGTTGCTCGGCCGCCACTGCTACTGACTACGTAGTAATGGTGAACACTTTGCCAAATATCGGCTTGGCCGACATGAACAGCTGCACTAACAGCAACGTCGTGCTTTACGGCAATGTAACAAGCGGTGCGACACCTTATGTTCATGCATGGACAGGCGACGTTGCAAACCTTTCGGCTACCGATGTCATCGACCCGATTTTTGAAAGTACAATTGCAGGAACTTACAGCTTTACTTATACAGTTACCGATGCTAATGGCTGTGTAGCAACTAAAGACATAACAGTGGAAAACATTCAGGGACCAAGCGCATTTGCCGGTGCCGATGCTGTAGTCTGCTATGCTTCTGATTACACATTGGCCGATGCAACTGCAGAAAACTACAGCTCGATAGTTTGGAGCACGAGTGGTGATGGTGAATTTGACGACAAATACGCACTGAATCCTACATACACTCCGGGTGCTAATGACCTTACAAATGGAACAGCAACTCTTACGATGGAAGCCCAAAGCATGTCTTGCGGTTCGGCATTCGACGATGTTGTATTGACAATCAATCCGGAAATGGGCGTTGCAATAGGCAGTATCACTCCATTCCTTATTTCTGAATCCACAAAGATTGAAGTCTCATTGTGGCTAACTCACGAACATTTTGGTTATGTAGGTTTTTATCTGGTATCTCCAGACGGAACTGAGGTGAAACTGTATAACCATCGTGAAGACATTGCTGGCTCAGCTAGTCCGGTAATGAGAAACAAGACGATGGATGGCTTGAAATTCTCCACCGAATCGGAAACCGCACTTGACTTAAGAGCCTTGACCGCACCTTATACAGGGACATTTGACATTACTGATGCCGCTAAATGGACAAACATATATGGCAAGGATCCTGCTGAGGGCGGATGGTCTGTTGTGGCAAAGAGTGTATTTGGCGATGCGGTAGGTACTCTTACAAGAGCGACAATATCATTTACCGACATTAACCGTCAGGGCGTAATGCAGACAATAATGTTTGACTCGAAGACAATAAGTAATCCTATTTTGGCACACAGAGAAACACGTTATATAGTTCCTATGGGTTTGCGCACAAGTTGCTACGGCACTTGTGATGCACGCGCCGTTGTCAATGTTATTGGTGGTTCAGGCGAGTTTAACTCATTCGTTTGGAGCGATCCTTCAATAATGGGAACAGATACTGTTGACCTTTGCGCCGGCGA
Source organism: Bacteroidales bacterium (assembly GCA_045640185.1). Taxonomy (GTDB): domain Bacteria; phylum Bacteroidota; class Bacteroidia; order Bacteroidales; family SZUA-534; genus RUG13583. Next base: position 152,955 of record JAZUEN010000020.1, on the reverse strand, counting down.
TTTCACAGTAACCGTTACTGATAGTTATGGTTGCACAGCGTCAGGTTCAATAACAGTCCTTTCTCCAGATCCAATCGTGCTTAACGCTACTGGTACCGACGTAATGTGCTACGGTGGCAACGATGGTTCTGCATCAGTTGTTGCTACACAAGGTGTTGGTGAATACAGTTATGAATGGAATGAAGTAGATACTTTAAATACAAAGGATATTGATAATTTGGTTGCTGGCACATATATCGTAAAAGTAACAGACGAAAATTCATGCTGGTCTATGGATACAGTTGAGATCTCTCAACCCGCATCTGCTTTGAATATTGACAATATCGATGTTACAATATCAAGCTGTACCGGTGTAGATGGTTCTATAACATTCGCGTTGAGTGGCGGTGTTGAGCCTTATTATGTTACTTGCCCGACTGCTTTATTTGTTGACGGAGCAGCTACCGGTCTTGCATCTGATGACTATATGGTCCATATTGAAGACGCCAATGGATGTTCAATCGATACATTGGTATCAACCAAGCCAGCAGGAATGGTTCTTACCATAACTAAAAAAGATATCCTTTGCAATGGTGGCGACAACGGATCATTATCAGTAGTTGTTGAGGGTGGCATGGCAGACTTCACTTATTCTTGGGTCGATGCAGAAAACATCGTTATTTCAGAGGAGTCTTCTGCTGAAAACCTTAAGGCCGGTTCTTATGGTCTGTTAGTTGTTGATGCCAACGGATGTCAGGCATCCGACTATAGCCTTGTTCTTGATGAACCACAAAAACTGGTGGTTACAGATGATGTAACAAAAGCATCTTGCGGTGGATCCGACGGCTCAATAGAATTGACAGTAAGCGGCGGTGTTGAGCCATATTCATACTTGTGGAGCAATGGTGCAACAACCGCTACCGTTAGTGGATTGACAGAGGGCGTATATAGCGTGATTGTAACTGACGCCAATATGTGTGAGGCTTATGATACAATTACTGTCAACAACGATTCTGAATTGGCTGTCAGTGTCGATGGCATAACAAATGTCACCAACGGATGCAATTTCGATGGTGCAATCGACATTACAGTGACAGGCGCTTACGGGACGCCATCATTCTATTGGACAAACGAAGCAGGCGAGGAAGTATCAACTGCCGAAGACCCGACTAATTTGCCAAAGGGTACATACTATGTCAAGGTGGAAGACGAGCACAATTGCGCTATCAATGAGACCGCCATTGTGGGTGGTGTCGACAAGTTCGAGGTTAAGAGAATGATTCCAGTGGATGCCAAGTGCCCTGGTTCAGCCGATGGCACTTTGGAACCTGACCTTACCGATTGTGGCGGTGTTGCGCCATACACTTATTCATGGGCTCACGACGGAAGCACGGATGCAAAGGCCACAGGTCTTGCTGCAGGAACATATACGGTTACCGTTTACGATGCTAATGGTTGCGAATCTACAATTAGTGGAACAGTTGGCGAACCTGCGCCTATCACTGCAGATTTCATTATGACACCTTCTGGGTGTTCAGTCAACACTGGTGTGTTAGAGGCTGTTAATATTAAGGGAGGCAATGCGCCATACGATGTTATGTGGTTTGAGTCTGTAAGTTCAACATTGGTATATATAAGTATGGACAACCCATTCGAAGAAGTAGGTGCCGGCAACTACAAGGCTGTCATTGTCGATCGCAATGAATGCGAGAGTGAAGCATATGATGTTACCATGGTTGATGAATCTAACTTGGACGTAACAGCTACGGTAAACAACCTTGAATGCTATAACGACAATTCAGGTAGCGTCGCTCTTGCAGTAAATGGTGGTTCAGGCAACTACGCATTTGCTTGGTCAAATGGAGCTACCGAAAGCACGGCAACAAACTTGCAGGCTGGCGATTATTCCGTAACCGTTACCGACCTGACATCAAATTGCCAGATAGCAGAGACATTTACAATTGAACAGCCTGACGCAATTGTTCCATCTATAGTATTCAGCAAACCAATCCGGTGCGCTGGTGACACTGAAGCATCATTCTATGCTACGGCAACCGGAGGTTCAGGAAGCTTAGTCTATACTTGGTATAGCGAAGGCTATGTAGTTTCAAACGATTCTATCGTTTCCAATGTTGGCGAGGGCATATACAACGTTATGGTGGTCGATGCAAACGGATGTTCAGCATTCGACACTGTGACAATTGTCAACCCTGACACATTGAAGATTGTAGAAGTCAAAACTACCGAGTCTGATTGTGGTGACGCTACGGGTACTGCATCAGTAACAGTCGAAGGTGGTGTAGGGCAGTATTCATACTATTGGCGCACACTTACTGGTGATGACATTGTGTCATATGAAGCTAATCCAAGCAACTTGGGTGTCGACATATATCGGTTGGAAATAATCGATGCACTTGGATGCTCGGTGGCCGATACTATTGAGATTAATGATAATGGCACACTTGATTTCCAAATCAAGAATATTATTCCAGTGCCATGCGCTTCTTATTGCACCGGTTCGGCAACCATAGGTTATGTCTTTGATGACGCGGGCAATGTTTACGACGACGACTCGAATTTGCAATTCATTTGGAATAACGATCCTAACGATAATGGTCGCTTCACCAACAGCTTGTGCTTGGGTACAAATACAGTAACTGTAATAAACCAGGATGGTTGTCGCAAGGTTAAAGAAGTTGTAATTACTGACGAGCTTGCATTGCGTGTCGCTAATGTAGCAAACTATCCTGACCTAAATGGAGGAGATTCAAATTGCAACGGTGAGCTTGTAGTCTCGGTTGCAGGCGGAATCGGCAACTATTCATATGCATGGAGTGATGTCTATGGCAACGCTATCGAGAGTGATGACACAGAAACAACCACTTCCATAAATAAGCTTTGTGAAGGCTACTATACATTGCATATTGAAGACGAAAATCTGTCAGGTTGCTCTGTAGATACGACAATTGCCGTTGAACATCGTCCTTTGCTATATCAAGTTGTCAAAAACGTGCCTAACATTTGCTTCGGTGGCAATAATGGCGCACTTGAGGTGGTTGGTGTCGGTGGCTACTACGAAGGTTATCAATATAAGTGGACAAGTGCCAATTGGCCTGCTGATTTTGTAGCAACGACAGCCTCTATCGAAAACCTTCAAGGTGGATGGTATGTGTTTACCATATCGCAACGCCAAGGAAGGGCAAGCATAACTGATTCGTTGTTTGTTGAACAGCCATCAGATAGAATATCTACAATGTTTGTTACAGATGGTTCAGACTGCCATGTTGCAAATGGATCAATCCGAATCCTGAAAACTATTGGTGGCAAAGCGCCATTCACATATAATTTCTCTAATGAATCTTGGACTGCCGACTCCGTGAAGAACTCTGACAATGGTGTCACTCTATCAGGAATTGGAGTTGGCAACTATAAATTACGCATTGTAGATGATAAGGGGTGTGTTCAGGATAGCATTTTCAGCATACCTGACAATTCGAATTTCGTCTTAAATGCAGGGGTTACAGATTTGAGGTGCTTTGAGGTTCCAGAAGGTGGAATTGCTTTGAGTCCAACAAGCAAGAATGGCACTAATTTCAAGTATTTGTGGAGCACTGGGGATTCGACAAACAGCATATCAGGGTTGCAAGCCGGAACATATTCTGTCAAGGTAGTCGATGACTCGTCATGCGTCAGGATGGATACTTTCGTTGTAACTCAACCAGATAAAATAACATTTGAAATAACAGATATTGTAAGTGCAATGTGCTCGGCATCTAATGAAGCAACTATAACATTGGATTCTATATGTGGAGGCAGAGATATTGAGAGTTGCCTTGTAGGTGACAGCATATTCGACATTAAAGGCAAGGCTTCACCAATAACATTGAGTGGCATTGCTTCGGGCAAGTATTCAGTCATAGTTGAAGAGAATAACGGTGGTTGCCAAAGTGATCCTATTGATATTGTTGTAGGTTCACGTTATCCAAGCTTTGCCGTTAGCGATTCAATTGTTGATGCATCTTGCTTGAACATGAAGGCAGATGGAACGTTGGCACTTGATGGAGGTATAATACTGGAAGCCATGATTAATCCGTTTGTATTCTCTCAAGTATCGGAAACAGTTCTTTCTACATCTTCGGAGTCTACAACTCTTGATGATTTGTGGTACAAAATCGGCGAATCGAAGCCTAATAATTCCGGTGTATTTAAGGGATTGGAGGCAGGTACATATACAGTAACTGTCGGTTATGGCGAGGACATGGTTTGTCCACAAGAGTTTACAGCTACAGTTGCAAGCAAGAGCAACTTTAGTATCACTGAAGCGGCATTCTACATGAATGGCAACAACCAGACTTCAGTTTACACTTGTCCTGACAATGAGCTGTCGGCTTTTGTAACAGCAAGCACCCCATTCAGCTATAGGTTCTATGCCGCTTACGACGAAAATGCAGAACCAGCCGAATTGCCAATAGTTTCACCGGTAGATACAGCTCCTGCTCCTGCCGACACTACTGTCATTGATTCGACATTTGCCGATTCGACATTAGCTTACATCAACAGGTTCAGGACTATACGCTATGCGGCCGATTCGATATCTGGCGATTCCGCCAGCGTTGACACGACAGTGATTGTCCCTGTTGTTGAAACGCCTAAATACAAGCTCGATACAGTTGGAGGCGTAGTTTATGTAGTGTTTGGCGAGGGTGACAACGTAAGTGCTGGACAAAAAGGCTGGGTTGACAACTTCTTGCCATACGGAACAGAAACATACTACTACTTCATGGCTAAAGATGGAATTTGTATGGATATCGATTCTATCAAGGCAACTGCAATGAACCCTGTTTACAAGTTGAGGGCTACCATCTCCATGGATGATGCAGGGCCTGGCGACTTGCTGATAGATGGAGTTTACGAAGTGGCTGAAGGCGCAAGGATACAGCTTGACGCCAATGATTTGGAATTTGATTTCAATGAGACAATATATGTTGAAAATGGTTGGACTTGGGGTGCCGCTCCAGTTGACGACAAATCGTCAAATGCAGGCATCAAGCCAGAGAGCACACTCAATGACAATCCAATCGCAGTACAGCCTTACGGCAACCTGATGATTAAGGTTCGCGACAGCGTGGCATTCAACGTATATAGCATCGATACCACATTGGTATGCTACTACTACGATAGCGTCAGACTCAACTCTCTTAACGGCATAAGGCCGGCAGAGGTGTTCACTCCTAACGCCGATGGGCATAACGATATCTGGAGAATTGAAGGTTTGTCATCTTACGATAAAGTTACAATCTATGTATTCAACCGTTGGGGTGGCCGTGTATGGCAGTACTCAGGAAGTGGCCGCGACTACTCGGCAAACCAATGGGATGGCAGAAACGAAAAGGACAAACCGGTTCCGTCAGGCACATATTACTACGTCATCCAGTGTAGCGATGATGTGCTAGGTGGAAAGAAGACTACAGGACCCGTTACAATTTTAAGGTAATACAGCTATGAAGAGGATTATTTTAACCTTGTTTGCAGGAGCTTTACTTATAGCTCCAAGTGCCAAAGCACAATTGCTGCCTCAGTTCTCGCAGTACATGTTTAACGAGTATGTGTTAAACCCTGCAATTGGCGGTACAAACGACTATTGGCAGATTAAGACAAACTACCGTTATCAGTTTGCTGGCGTTAAAGACGCTCCACAGACATACATGCTAGGTGGATATGGTCCGCATAAGGTGTTGCCTATGGGCTATGGTGGCTACATCTTTAACGATGTTACCGGTCCAATCGGGAATATGGGAGCTTACGGCTCTTACAGCTACAACTTGCGTATAAGCGGCGACATCCGCATTTCTGCAGGTTTGTTTGTAGGTGTTGTCCAACAGAAAGTCGACTTGACAGATATCAACGTTGAGCTCAACGAAGGTGAAGACGGCTTCCAAAATACCGTTTACAAGAAGGTGTATCCCGACGGGTCATTGGGTGTTTACCTCTACACTTCGCAGTATTATGCAGGCATATCCTTCAACCACTTGTTCTTCAACAACATGTCGTTGCTCGACAAGTACGACGACGATTATATCGTAAAGGATGCGCGTGTCAAGCCGCACTTCTATATTCAAGGTGGCTACAAGTATAACATCGACCGTAATTTCGACCTTGAGCCATCCATCTTAATCAAGACGGTGCCTCATTACGACTTTATGACCGATATCAACTGCCGTGTGATATACCAGAAAATGGTTTGGGGTGGTCTCGGATTCCGCTATAATTTCAAGAATCCTGAAGCAATCATCGCGTTTGTCGGCTACAACTATAACGACATGATTAACATCGGCTACTCATACGATGTTACAATATCGAAATTGAGCTCGGCAAGCAATGGCTCCCACGAAATAATGTTGGGGGTCAAGTTTGAGGACATCAGAAAATCGAAATCGAAGAGAAAGATTAGATAAGCAAACGGCGGCCACCTCGAAAAAAGGTGGCCGTTGTTTAATGAACTTCTATTAATCGCCATGTAGTGATTTTGAAGATTTTTTATCAGGCAGACTGATGGCTTGGACGAAGTAGCTGTACGGACATTGCGACCGAGCAAGATGACGGCAAAATTTTAAGCCCGCAAAAGATTGCAGAATAGGCTCTTCTGAAAAAAATCATTAATCGGGGGAATTTATAGGTTACCCCCTTTATTTTTTTTGGCATGGCACTCTTGCATCTTGGCAACAATTGCCATATAATAGCGTTTGTATTTTATTCCGAAAAAAGACTTTTGATGAACCGATTTTTCATACTCATAGTGTTGGCTTTATCATTGCAATGCTGCACGCGCGAAGAAGGCGACCGCCCAGAAATCAAAAAAGACAAGCTTGTCGACGTGCTTGTCGACATACATCTTACCGATGGTTACCTGTCGATAACCGGATATCGAATTGACCGTGACCGCGAAAAGATAGAAGGTGCATATGGGTACGTGCTGGACAAATACGGCATTACGCCAAAGCAGTTCCTAAATACCATGAAGTATTACAGCAACCATGTATCGGATTACGAAAACATATACAACAGTGTCATCGAGAAGTTGACAAAGATGGAAGTCGAAAGCGAAAGCGCCATTTCGACAAAAGAAAGCATTGAGGATGGTGCCTTGACAAAGCCACAAAAGAACAGCAAGGATAAAAAGCGATAAAAAACGTCATCAGTTACCGACAGGTATTCCCATTTTTCCATTATCTTGCCCATCTATGGACGAAAGTTTTGACATACGCGAAAACGCCAATATAATATCCGACAAGGAGTACGAGAACAAGTTGCGCCCGCTGACTTTCAGCGATTTCAACGGACAAGCCCGTATACTTGAGAATCTGAAGATATTTGTGGCCGCCGCCAAGATGCGTGGCGAACCGCTTGACCATTTGCTGCTTAATGGTCCTCCGGGATTAGGAAAGACTACACTTGCAAACATTGTCGCCAATGAGCTTGGGGTAGGTTTCAAGGTGACTTCCGGGCCGGTTTTGGACAAGCCGGGCGACCTTGCAGGAATACTTACCGGCCTAGAGCCAAATGATGTGCTTTTTATCGATGAAATCCATCGCCTGAATCCCGTTGTCGAGGAGTATCTCTATTCGGCAATGGAGGATTTCCGCATCGACATTATGATTGACAAGGGGCCAGCCGCGCGTTCGGTCCAATTGTCGCTGAATCCGTTTACGCTTGTAGGCGCCACAACAAGGGCGGGTTTGCTCACAAGCCCGTTGCGAGCCCGTTTTGGAATCAATCTGCATTTTGAATATTACGATGCCGAAACGCTGAAAAAGATTGTGAAGCGTTCGGCAGGTATTCTGCAGGTGCCCATAAGCGAGGATGCCGCACTTGAGATATCGTCGCGTAGCCGTGGAACGCCACGTATCGCCAATGCACTGTTGCGCCGTGTCCGCGATTTTGCGCAAGTCAAGGGCAACGGCAGCATCGACCTAGAAATCGCACAATTCTCGCTTCAGGCCCTGAATATCGACAAGTACGGACTCGACGAGATGGATAACCGCATACTTACTACAATTATCGACAAGTTTAAGGGCGGGCCGGTCGGCATTACAACCATTGCAACCGCAGTAGGCGAGGATGCTGGCACAGTTGAGGAAGTGTATGAGCCGTTCCTAATTCAGGAAGGATTCATAAAGCGCACCCCGCGTGGCCGTGAGGCGACAGAGAAGGCATACCGCCATCTTGGCCGTTTCCGTCAGGAAGATGCGCAACAAGGCTCGCTGTTCTAGAAATGTCTGACAGGTTGAACACAGAATAACAAACATACAATCCAATGCGCCGTTTCACGTCATTTCTCCTTCTTCTGCCATTGTTTGTCAATGCGCAATATTACAGTGACACTGATGAAGTGAATCATTTGTTCGCTTCCGATTCCGCATCACTGCATCTTAGCATTGACAACTATAACTTTTTATGGAACAATGAGTTCTTTGGACCCATTGTTGAAGGTTACACGTTGATTGGCTACAATTTGCAGCCTGCTCTTGAGTACCATTTTACGAAGAACATAAAGGCGAAGGCGGGTGTCCGCCTGACAAAATATTCCGGTCTCGATAAATATACCGACTGCTTGCCAGTATATTCAGTCACTTGGCACAACGAAAAGCTGGCCGTGACCATGGGCAATATCAACGGTGCTTCGTTCCACCGGTTGCCTGAGCCCATCTTGCACAGCGAACGTCAGCTGACCGACAACTATGAAAACGGAATGCAGGTTGTGTACAATGCCGACAAGCTGTTCGCCGACGTGTGGGTCGATTGGCAGGATTTCATCTTTGCCGGCGACAACAAGAAGGAAAAGATTTTTGGCGGAATTTCAGTTGAAGGTGAAATAATCAAAGGCGACAACGTCGAATTGGCAGCGCCTGCAAGTTGGAGCATTTACCATCAGGGCGGACAGATTGACATTGACACATCAAACATGAAACTGCTTTACAATGTGTCAGGCGGTTTGCGTTTCTCCGTATTACGGACAGGCTTCGTGAACCGGATAAGCATCAGCTCGCAAGTGCTTGGATTCAAGGATTTCTCGCCAACCCCCGAATCTCTTTATGAAGGTGGATGGGGCTCTTTGTCGGAGATAAAGGCAATGTTTGGCTATGGCAGTCTTGGTGTTGGCTATTGGTATGCCGACGGGTTCCTGTCGAGATTTGGCAATCCGATGTATCAGTGCCAATCGTACGAGGAGGGCAATTACCAAAAGAAACGCTCGGTCTTGACATCAGAACTGAACTTGACCAAGCGTTTCAATGATTATTTCTCGATGACGCTATGCGCTCAAGGCTTTTACGACATCCGCAATTCGGCATTTGACTACACCTACGCCTTCGTGATGGTCTTGCATCCCGACTTTGTAGTACATAGGTTTGCAAAATGACAATTCATCAATAGATGAAGGCCAGCCGGAATTCCATGTCGCCGGGATTTTCATCGTAGAACTCGCTGTCGGTGACGTAAATGGTTATTCCACCCTTGTAGAAGTCGTAGTCGATGGTCTTTGACCAGTAGTTCTGGTCCGAGTCTTGATAGTACCGTGTGCAAGGCAATTGTGTTTGTGCATTGTCCTCGTACAGGTAGCAGCAAATTATGCCACCTTTGCAGATTGAGCCAGTCAGTTCAGAAACCTTAATGTCGGCATAATAGTAAATGTTGTCATTGTCGCGGTTGCTGTGCAACACCCAGTCGTCCGATTTAACGGTGATTTTTTTCGAGTACCAGTCAATGTCTTCCGACATTTCGTCGCGTAAGGTATGCGAGTCGTCTTCGCACGATGTAAGTGCGCCAACTGAAAGCAATGCGGCAAATGCCCATAAAAGTTTTCTTTTCATATTCTCAAATATTTAAATTTCACATTCTATAGATGCACCTTCGACATAAAGGTTGCACTATTAAACGGATTTTTTTTCATAAAAATGTGATTCGCGCCAAAAATGTCGATTTTAGGGCTGCGCCACTAGCCGTTATTCATCAATTAACACAACATTTTCAAATTATTTGCTTGTCGGCTAATGGCAATTGCTATTTTTGCAATTCTTTTTAAGGGAATTAAACAAAACAGAAATGAAACAGGAACTTGACACACACTACAATCCTGCAGCCACCGAAGAAAAGTGGTACAAATTCTGGATGGACAACAAGTTTTTCCATTCAACTCCAGACCAACGTAAGCCATATACCATTGTCATCCCGCCACCAAATGTGACAGGCGTGTTGCACATGGGCCATATGCTCAACAATACAATTCAAGATATTCTGGTGCGCCGTGCCCGTATGATGGGCATGAATGCCTGCTGGGTGCCTGGCACCGACCACGCATCAATAGCAACCGAGGCAAAGGTTGTGAACAAACTTGCAAAGGAAGGCATCAAGAAACGTGACCTCACCCGCGAGCAATTCCTGAAATACGCTTGGGAATGGAAAGAGGAGCACGGAGGTGTAATCCTTGAGCAGCTGAAAAAACTTGGCGCCTCGTGCGACTGGGACCGTACGGCGTTCACTATGGACGAACTGCGTAGCGAGTCAGTACTGAAGGTGTTTGTCGATTTGTATAAGAAAGGCCTGATTTACCGTGGCTTGCGCATGGTGAACTGGGATCCAAAGGCGCAAACCGTATTAAGTACCGAGGAGGTTATCTACCGTGAAGAGAAGAGCAAACTTTTCTACTTGCGCTACTATGTCGCCGATGCCGCTGAAAATCCGGTAAAGCCGACAGGCGCTGAAGGCGAAATATTGCACAAGGACGAAAAGGGATATTACGCAGTTGTTGCAACAACACGTCCCGAGACAATTATGGGCGATACGGCAATGTGCATCAACCCTAAAGACCCGAAAAACCAATGGTTGCGTGGACACAAGGTCATTGTCCCATTGGTTGGGCGTGTGATTCCTGTAATTGAGGACCGTTATGTAGATATCGAATTTGGTACAGGTTGCTTGAAAGTCACTCCTGCGCACGATGCAAACGACTATGCTTTGGGTCAGGCTCACAAACTTGAGACAATCGACATTTTCAATCCTGACGGAACAATTGCCGAAGCAGGCGTCTTGTATGTAGGTCAGGACCGTATGGAAGTCCGCACACAGATTGCCATCGACCTTCAGAATGCTGGTCTGATGGAGAAGATTGAGGATTACGACAATAAGGTGGGATACAGCGAACGCAATCAGGACACAGCCGTCGAGCCTCGGCTTTGCAAGCAGTGGTTCCTAAGTATGAAGCATTTCGCCGACATAGCATTGCCACCAGTCCTTGAGGGCAAAATCAAGTTCCATCCAAACAAGTACGTATCGACATACCGTAACTGGCTCGAGAACATACAGGATTGGTGCATCAGCCGTCAACTTTGGTGGGGACATCGCATTCCTGCCTACTTCCTGCCAACAGCCGAAGGCGAGGAAGAAAAGTTTGTTGTGGCGCTGAATGCCGACGAAGCATTGGCTGAAGCAAAGAAGATTAAGGGATACGAGAATATTACAGCCGAGCAGTTGAAGCACGACGAGGATGCACTCGACACGTGGTTCTCTTCTTGGTTGTGGCCAGTCTCGCTATTTGACGGTATCAACACTCCTGGCAACGAGGAAATCAACTACTACTATCCGACGTGCGACTTGGTTACAGGTCCTGATATCATATTCTTCTGGGTTGCCCGAATGATCATGGCAGGCGAGGAGTATATGAAAGATGTGCCTTTCCGCAACGTATATTTCACAGGCATTGTCCGAGACAAGTTGGGACGCAAGATGAGCAAGACGCTTGGCAACTCGCCCGACCCAATCGAACTGATGAAAAAATACGGTTCAGACGGTGTACGTGTCGGAATGTTGCTATGTTCGCCTGCAGGTGGCGACTTGCTTTACGACGATTCTCTGCCAGAGCAAGGCCGCAATTTCGCAAACAAGATTTGGAACGCGTTCCGCCTAGTATACAATTGGGATGTTGACGACAAACTGCCACAGCCCGACTCTGCTCGCATCGCAATCGAGTGGTTCAACCAAAAACTGAACAGCACTGTCGCTCTGCTCAACGACCACTTCGACAAGTTCCGCCTGTCAGAGGCATTGATGACTGTTTACCGCCTGTTCTGGGACGAATTCTCAGCCTGGTTCCTTGAAATGGTGAAGCCAGCATATCAGACCGCTTGCGACGCAAAAACTTACAATGCCGTAACCGAACTGTTTGAGAAAATGCTTAAACTGTTGCATCCGTTTATGCCGTTCACAACCGAGGAAATCTGGCAGACAATGAAGGAACGCAAGACAGAAGACAGCCTTATAGTCGCAAGTTGGCCAGAAACAGGCAAGTTCGACGAGAATTATCTCGACAGGTTTGAGGACGCAAAGCAGATAATTGCCGAAATACGTACTGTCCGCAAGGAAAAGAATATTCCTAACAAGGAGTCGATAAAATTGTATGTCAATCCAGGAAACAAAGGCTACAATGCCGAATTCAACGATGTCTTGACAAAGATGGGCAACATTGAGAGCATTGAAGTTGTAAGCCAGAAGGTTGAGGAAACAGTCGCATTTATGGTTCAAACCAGCGAATTCTACATTCCGTTCGGCAGCAACATCGATGTTGAGGCCGAAGTGGCAAAACTCACTGCCGACCGCACCTATCTTGAAGGATTCCTTGCCTCTGTAATGAAAAAACTTTCCAACGAAAAGTTTGTAAACGGGGCACCTGCGGCTGTTGTCGAGAACGAACGAAAGAAGCAGGCCGATGCCGAAGCCAAGATAAAGGCTATCGACGAGCAACTGAAGGCATTGAAGAGGTAATCTATACATTTTCAGCATGAAACGGAATCCGTCATTGCACATCGCAGTGGCGGATTTTTTTGCTAAATGTTTTTTCCTTCATTGTAGATTGACTATCATGTTGTTATGGTTCATTATTTGTTATTAATTTTTATATTTGCACTTGATTTTTATAAAATGTAGTTATGAGAGGAGTAAAACCATTAATGCTGTTGTCTGCCACAATGCTGACAGTCAGCACATTCGCCCAACAAGGCATTTTCTATTACGTAAACACAAATCAGGATTTCATAAATTCAAAAACAACGGATGTCATTCTAAACGACAACGGAATGGTTATTCTGAATGAGTGCTCAAATGCCAAATATGAGAAACCGGCCATACAGCTTATTGAACTGAACAAGAGCTTCATCAAGACTTCTGAAAACATAGTTAAGGTTGAAAAACTTAGCAATGTCAGCAGTTTCGCAAAATTGGCAAATGGCAATTATCAAGTGTATGCCAATGTGGAGTCTGGAAGCAAGACTCCTGTGCAAATCATGGTTTCGGCAGGATACAAGGATTTGGAGCAAAATGTGCTGGTCGACAACCAAAATGAAATGTTTGTCAGTGACGTAGCGTTGGACGGCAATGTATTTGTCATATCCACGCATATTGCTGATAAGAACAAATACGACATACAACTAACCCGTTTTGATGCCACTTCTGGTGAGAAACAATGGACAAAGGATGTCTCAAGCGAAACTAACGAGTCGGCTGATGCGATTGTTGCCGACAATGCAGGAAACATAGTGGTTCTTGGTCGCAAGTATAACGATAATGCTACCGAATATATTCCTATTTTGTACAAATTGGATAAGGATGGCAACCTTCTTTGGAAGAAAAGTGGTGTGGACATGCCATCCAATTTCTATTCGCAGACAATTACCATAAGCAAGACAGGCGATATCTATTACGCATGCGGAATGACACAACGTACGGGTGCACTTCAGACAAAAGTCATCAGACTTGATGCAAACGGCAATACAAAGCGTACAGTCAACATCAACGAGTTCACGGGCAACGGTTCCTTGTGCCTTTCTTCTGGCAAGATTCTGCTTTATGGCTCTAAATTCTATACCGACAACAAGCAGGTTGTCACCAAAGGCGCATACGTAATTATAGATAACGAGCTTAATGAGTTGTGCAACCATTCGCTCGGTGTTAACGACAAGCCCGATTCTGATTTCAAATACAACTCAACTAGCAGTTCTGACTTGCAATCAGCAGTCGAGTTGGAGTCTGGCAGCATTGTCATGGTTGGCAAGGTTACAATGCCTCAGGCAGGCGGTACCGAAAAGCAAAACAATACATTGGTAGTAATAGCTGATGCTTACGGAAATTACAAATAGCAACATCCGTCAATGATGTAGGGCGTGTAAGTTTCTTACACGCCTTTTTTTATTTTGAAAGGTTAGAATAAGGCATGTAGTTGTTTGTCATGCGTTTTAGTTTGCAGGAAAACAACATTTATTGCTTGAAACGTATTGTCATTGGATTTGCAGCAATTGGTCTTGTCAGGCTACAGCCACCCGATGGCTATCAGCTACTCTACGCCATAGCGATGGGCTACCTGACGAAGATCCAAAAGCAAAGCCTTGTGAGCAGAAAGGGCGATGCTTATCGAACGATTTGCATTTTGGCATGGTAAAAAAAAGGCTTTCGGAAATTCGAAAGCCTTTCTTATTTCAATAATAAAGACCAATGGGTTAATCCCTTCTGCCAGCAACGATTGCCAACAGGCGTAGAATCTCAATGTAAAGCCAGATTAGAGTAACCATAAGGCCGAAAGCGGCATACCACTCAAAGTGTGCAGGCAAGTTGGCTTGTGAGCCCTGCTCAATGAAGTCGAAGTCGAGCACCAGATTGAGTGCGGCTACGGCAACTACTACCAAACTTATGATAAGGCTCATACTTCCTCCGTTATACATAAATGATGTATTCACGCCAAATAGGCCAATGATGAATGTCACAAGGTAGGCAAATGCTATGCCGACAGTGGCGGCAAGCACAATGGCGCGGAACCGCTGTGTAACTGTGATTATGCGTATCTTGTACATGAAAAGCAATGCAAAAAGCACTCCGAATGTCAGTAGGACGGCACGCAATACCAGTCCGGGGAACATTACTTCGAAATAGGCTGACAGAGCGCCAATGCAAAGACCTTCACAAATGGCATATACAGGCGACAGCAGCGGTGCCCAATCCTTCTTGAATGTGATGACCAATGCAAGGATAAAGCCGGCAATGCTTCCGCCAATCATCCAGCCTTGAACAGAACCTTCGCCCATTTCAACGGCTGTCATTACTTTCGACCACGTGTATAGCGCGCCTGCCACCACAAGGGCAAGCAACAGCGCAACTTTGTTTACAGCACCTTGCACCGTCATGGTGCGGTCGGCAGAGGCGTAGGCGTAACGGTTTATTATGCCTTCGCCAAGTGTTGGATTCGATGTCTTGTTAAAGTTCATATCTCTAAAATTTAATTGTGTTAATTATGTGTATCTTCTTACAAATATCAAGCCACAATAGCAGTTGTGTTCGTCGCCCAATGAATATTCATGGTGCATACCCATATCATGTTGTGCGCTTCCGCCGTCATGTCACTTGTATTCAGGCGCTCGGCATACGTGTCGGAGTCCCATACGCTGTTTGCGCTGCTGCACAGATAACGTAATCGGTGTGTGACAAATTATCCGAGTTGCGTAAATTATATTGAATTATTGTCAGTGTTCAGCATCCATAGGTGCCGTTCGCCAATTTCCTTGCAAAAATCGGAAGAAGAAGATGCCATCCGTTTTGCGCAGTCGGCAATCCGGGGGCCGTATCCGTTTGGCAATTTGGCAAAGTCTTCCATGGCGATAAGTATTGGTCGCCGGGTTTCGGGCAGTTCCTTTTCTGCCAGATTTTGGAGATGCTCAATGAACCAAGTGGCAAGACGGTTCGAGTGAGGCATTTTTTTGATTATGGCCCAGTCAATGGCGAGAATTGCCGATACCGTCTGCCACACATTGCCATTGGCTAGCTGCTCGATGAATTTGATGTCGTCTATTTCGCAAATAATGTTTCGCGCAAGGTTCTCTGCCAAATCAATATTTGCAATTGAGTCGAAGATGTTTTGCAAGTCGCTGTCAGTCAGCATGGATGCGACAAATAGCCTAGAAGCGAGCAATTTTGCCTCACGAATGTTTAGCCGGCATAGCCTCTGGGCCAGTTGGTGGTTCTTCCCGTATTTGGCGGATATGCGCTGAATGTCGGTGACCGATACGCCATAATTCATGTTCCCGTGCACTCCCGATTTGGCCATTTGGCTTGCGGTTGTGCCGTTTTGGAACATTATGGTTTCTTTCATTATTTCCTTCAGCTCGGTGTCGTCCGATTGTTGAAGGCTTGTAGGTAGTCCAAACATGTCCTTTTTTTGTTTATGCAAATATAGGGGACTTCTGTAAAATCCCCGATTATTAAAATTCTCAAATAGAGCCTATTCTTCAATCTTTTGTGTGCCTTTGGATTTTGTCGGCATCTAGCTGACCTCTACTCAGCCGCAGTGTCCGCACTGCTTCTTTGCTCAGTCAATTCACCTATGTTTTTTTTGAGGCATCGTCATTCTTCTTTTGTTGACATTCCATTCGTTCCTATTTGCTATATTAGCGACTGTTTCAAAACTGACAATATGCCAAACATGCCATTAGCGGAACGCTTGCGTCCCAAGAACTTAGATGAATATATCGGTCAGAAGCATTTGGTCGGGAAGGGTGCCATTTTGCGTCAGGCCATAGAGTCGGGGCGTATTCCGAGCATGATACTTTGGGGGCCTCCGGGTGTCGGCAAGACTACGTTGGCAAACATCATCAGCAACTTGCAGAACCGCGCGTTCTACTCGTTGAGCGCTATCAGTTCGGGTGTGAAGGATGTGCGCGACACCATTGACTTGGCCAAGCGTCAGCAGTTTTTCAACCAGCCAAATCCAATTCTTTTCATCGATGAAATCCACCGGTTCAGCAAGGCGCAGCAAGACTCGCTGTTGGGAGCTGTTGAGCAAGGCGTGGTGACGCTAATCGGCGCCACAACCGAGAACCCGTCGTTTGAGGTGATATCGCCATTGCTGTCGCGATGCCAAGTGTATGTATTGCGTTCGCTTGAGCCTGCCGATCTCGATGAACTGATGAACCGTGCGCTAACTTGCGACTATGACTTGAAACAACTCGACATAAAGGTCGAGGAGAAAGAGGCCATGTTCCGATTTTCGGGCGGTGATGCGCGCAAGTTGCTAAATATCATCGATATAGTGATTGGAGCACAAGAGGGCAAGTCGCCAATTGTCATCAATAATAAGATAGTTGAGGACATCCTTCAGGAGAATCTGTCAATTTACGACAAGAACGGCGAGATGCACTATGACATAATATCGGCATTCATAAAGTCGATACGTGGCAGTGACCCTAACGGGGCCGTATATTGGCTCGCGCGTATGCTTGATGGTGGCGAGGACATAAAGTTCATAGCGCGCAGGCTGCTCATTTCGGCATCGGAGGACATCGGTCTTGCAAATCCAAATGCATTGCTTTTGGCCAATACGTGTTTCGAGGCCGTCAATAAGATTGGCATGCCCGAGTCGCGCATAATTCTTTCGGAATGTGCCATATATCTGGCGTCAAGCCCCAAGAGCAATTCGGGATATATGGCCATAAATGATGCACTTGCAACTGTGAGAGGCACGGGTGGCTTGCCGGTTCCATTGCATTTGCGCAATGCTCCGACCAAACTCATGGAAAAAATGGGCTATGGCGCCGAGTATAAGTATTCGCACGATTACGAAGGGCATTTTGTCGATCAGGATTTCTTGCCAAAAGAGCTCAAGGGCAGGAAATTCTACGACCCGCAACCCAATGCGCAGGAGGAAGGAATACGAGCGCGCCTTCGTCAGTGGTGGCAGAAACGCTATGGATATTAGGCCATGATCTTTGACCAACAGCCGGTTTCCTTTGATGGAGTCGCCAAGTTTGGCACGCTTTATGCATTTAGCTATGTCAGTTTAGATTAAGGGGGCTTCTGAAAATCCCCCGATTTTATTTTTTTAAATATGGGTCATTCTTCAATCTTTTGTGTGCCTTTGAATTTTCGCCGTCATCTTGCTCGATTTGCTTCGCATCCCTTTCTTGGGTTCGGCAATGTTCGAACAAGTTCGACATTGCACTCAATTTTCGAAAGAATGCACTCAGTTACAGTGTCCGCACTGCTCCTTCGTTCAACCAATCAATCTGCCTGACAAAATCTTCAAAATCACTATAAAGCAATTTATTGAACACCCCTTAAACCAAACGGCTCGACATGAAAATAGATAACGCAAACAAAGCTTCACAAGTACGTATGGCATACGCATTCATACCGGCGCTAATAGTGTTGGTGGTGGCGTCGTTTTATTTGATAGGCTTGACCCGCAGCCTGCTTTTGGCTGGTGTCGGCATTGCCGCGTTGGCCGTGTATGTAGCTGTCGCCATCGTGCTTCATAACAACTATGTGCTGATTTTTATCGGCCCGGACAAGGTTGTTGTAAGATATAAGGCCTTGTGGCCGATAGTTACCGAAAACAATTCCATTGAAATAAATACCGAAGACTTTGCCGGGTACGAAATAACGAAGACTACGTTCCGCACCAATTTGGTGCTGTATAAAAACACGGTGGGCGGGAAGGCAAAATATCCAGATGTTTGCATAAATTTACTGGCCGATGAGCAAATTGACAAGGTAAAGCGTTCGTTTGCCATTCTGGAGACAGTAAAACGCAAAAAATAATGAGTCAGGAAATACCTGTTTTAAGAGATTGCCTTGCACTCTGGGCGGTCCCTGGAGTTGGAAGCATGTTGTCGCGCCGTCTGGTTTCCTATGCCGGTTCCGTTCCTGAACTTTTCAGCAAGAGGAAGGAAGAATTGATGCGGATTCCTGGTGTCGGCGATAGCCTTGCCAGCTCCATAGCCGGCGAGGACTATTACCGCAAGGCGGACGAGATGCTTGAGTTTGCCCAAAAGTACAACATCAACATATACACATGGTTTGACAAGGAGTATCCAGAACGGCTGAAGGTATGTGAAGACAGCCCGTTAGTGCTGTTTGTCAAAGGCCAGCCGATAGAACCCAAACGCAAATATCTTGCAGTGGTGGGAACCAGAAATGCCACACCACGGGGCCAGGCATTTTGTCGCGAGCTGGTGGAGGACATACGTGACAAGCAGTCAGATGTGTGCATAGTCAGTGGTTTGGCCTACGGGATCGACATTGCGGCGCATAAGGCGTCGGTTGAGCTGGGCGTACCCACAATTGGCGTTTTGGCGCATGGCTTGGACACCATTTACCCGCCTCAGCACCGCGATGTGGCTACGGAAATGGTAAAGAACGGCGCTTTGGTAACCGAATTCTTTCCGAAAATATTCCCCGACAAGAATAATTTTGTCAGAAGAAACCGAATAATAGCGGGTCTGAGCGATGCCACACTTGTAGTGGAGTCGGATGTGAAGGGCGGTGCCCTCATCACGGCAGAGCTGGCCAATTCGTACAACCGCGACGTGTTTGCACAGCCCGGCCGCATAAACGACAAATATTCGGCAGGCTGCAACAACCTGATAAAGAACAATCAGGCTCATCTAATTGAGTCGTTTGCCGACATAGAATACTTTTTGGGTTGGGATAGCCAGCCTAAGGTCATACAGAAACAGCTGTTTGTCGAGCTTGATGCTGACAGCCAAAAGATATATGACGCGCTGAAGGACACGGAATTGCCAATTGACGTCATTTGCCGAAATGTGGGCATGACCATGGCGCGCGTATCAGCATTGCTGCTGGCTATGGAACTGAACGGTGTGGTTAGGAGCCTACCAGGCAAGGTGTACGCAATTGTATAGCAATCAGGTGTGTGCAAACGCCAGTGTGGCGACGCTTATCTTTATTCTCGGGTTCTTTGCCAGCAGAGCGGTGGCGCAGCCTTCAATTGTGGCGCCTGTGGTCAGCACGTCATCAACCAGAAGCACATGCTTGTTGTTGAGGTTGACTGACGGGTCGGCCTCAAAAACATTGCTGACATTCTCCCAACGTTCCATTCTGGTCTTTCTTGTCTGTGTCTCGGTGAATGTCCTTCTTTTCAGCGATTTTGTGTCGACAGGAATCTTCATCGCTTTCGACAGGCCGAAGGCAATCCGTTCGCTCTGGTTGTAGCCTCTAATCTTCATCTTGTTCGGGTGAAGCGGTACGGGTATTATTTCGTCAAATTCGCAATATTCAGGTTGCTTGATAAGCTCACTGCCGAATTTCTTGCCCATGAATACGCCAATGTCGCTTCTTCCTTTGTACTTGAGCTTATGCAGAAGATGCTGGTAGCTGCTGTTTTTAACGAAGAAGAAATACGATGTAGCATGCTCGATAGGAATGCGACCCCAGAAGTTCTTTTCAATCAGGTTGTTCCGTACTTTATGAAAATTCGTCTTCGGCATTCGCATCAGGCATTTGGTGCATAGCAGTTTCTCGCCTCTGACCAGCGTTGCGTCGCAAGCGCAGCAGGTTGTCGGGTACAGCATCGACCATAGGTCGTGCCACATGAGCCATGCGTTTTTTGCGATTGACATAGGTTAGAAGTCGATTATGCGGTTGATTAGCCTGAGCTTGTGAGTGTAGCTGTTTATCTCGTGATTGAAAATACCCTGATGGTCAATGCTGTCAATGCGCACTCTGCCACGTGACGCGTGGATGATCTGTCTGTTTTCAAGAATCAGCCCGACATGGGTTACCAATCCTTCGTCGTTATCGAAGAACGCCAGGTCGCAAGGCAGTGCATTGTCGATGAACGGGACAGGACTGCCGACGAGGGCCTGCCGGGAGGCGTTGCGTGGGAGCTGGATGCCGACAGTGCTGAACAGCACTTGCGTAAATCCTGAGCAATCAATGCCCAGCATTGTCTTGCCACCCCAAAGGTACGGCGTGCCGATGAACGATTCTGCCAGTGACGTTATGGCAATCGATTTGTGGCTTGATGCGTAGCTGTCGGAATAGTGCGAAAACAGGTGCTGCCCAATCTCGAAGTTGTAGTTAGGCCCTTTGCCATACAGTATTGAACCTGCCGGCAGTGGCATTTGCCAGGTTCCGTCAACTATGACAAAGTCGAGGGGCCGGTTTGCGATGTGGCGCTCCATTGACTTGAGGCGCTCAAGCTGTGTCCCTTCAACAGGTGTCAGCAGTTTGCTGTTTATCCAGCCTTCGGAATTGTCGCTTTTGATTCTGATTCGGCACCATTTGTCGGTAGTTTCCAGAATGGTGTACAGCTCGCCAAACAGGATTTGGGTTTCCATTTCGGCGGTTTCGCTCGGCTCGGTCCTAACCGGGATGAGGCTTTGATCGCAGAAATAATAAGTGTTTTCCATCATTAATAACTTGTTCCGTAAGATAGTCATATCTGCACAAAACAACAAGCCCCGAATCTTTTTTGATTCGGGGCCTGGCTTTAAGCATTTATTTTTCTAGAAAATGAAGTTCGAACTTATTGAGCGTTCCTGATATACGCTTTTGATTGTGTTTGCGAACAGGTCGGCAACCGAGAGCACGGTTATTTTGTTGCATTCCTGCTTCAGAGGAATGGTGTCGGTTGTTATGACTTCGCATATAGGAGAGTCCATCAGACGTTCGTAGGCTGGCCCCGAAAGTATCGGGTGTGTAGCCATGACGCGTACGCTGCTTGCTCCTTGGTCCATTATGACTTGTGCGGCCTTGGTGATTGTGCCTGCAGTGTCAATCATGTCGTCGATAATTACGACGTTGCGGTCCTTTACATCGCCAATGATGCGGAGTTCGTCAACCACGTTGGCTTTTGCACGATGCTTGTGTCCGATAACCATTGGTGCGTTGAGGTATTGTGAGTATGCGTTTGCGCGTTTTGAACCACCCATGTCAGGGGCGGCGATTGTCAGGTTTTCGATGTTTTGGCTACGCAAGTAAGGCACAAATATCGAAGAAGCGTACAAGTGGTCGACTGGCAAGTTGAAGAAGCCCTGTATCTGGTCGGCGTGCAGGTCCATTGTTATGACGCGCGAAACGCCGGCGGCTGTAAGCAAGTCGGCTACCAGTTTGGCGCCAATTGAAACTCTTGGGCGGTCTTTGCGGTCTTGACGGGCAAATCCGAAGTAGGGCATTACGGCAATAATCTTGTAGGCCGATGCCCGTTTTGCGGCATCAATCATCATTAGCAGTTCAAGCAGGTTGTCGCTTGGCTGGAATGTCGATTGGATGATGAAGGCGTTGGCGCCTCGCACTGTTTCTTCGTATGAAGTTGCAAATTCGCCGTCGGCAAAATGTTGCACCAAAGTGCGACCTAATGTCAATCCATAGCTGTCTGCAATTTTTTCAGCAAGATAACGTGTTGCGGTACCTGAGAATAATTTAATTGGCGCAGATAACATAATCAATTGATTTTCTGATAGTTGTTTTTAGATATCAACATCAGCAAAATTATAAATTATTTGCATAGGAGTTATGCTTTTTTGAAACATTGTGCTCAAAAAATTAACAACCTTTTTAACCTGCTGAATTACAAATACTATCGTTTACCGATTCAATGAAGTCCAGTATTTCGCCTTTGCCGATTTGTTTTTCAGACGATGTACAGAATACGGGGGGAAGTTCTTCCCAATCTTCCAATAGCCGTTGCTTGTAGAGTTCGATGTTTTTTTGCAAGGCTGATTTTGACAGCTTGTCGGCCTTGGTGAACACGAGCGCTATCGGAATGCCTTTTTCGCCAGCCCAGTGGATGAAGTTCAGGTCGATGGCAAGCGGCTCGTGCCGGCAGTCGATTAGTATGAACAGGCACGACAGGTTCTCGCGGTTGCGGATGTATTCGCCAATGAATGTCTGCCACACTTGACGGTCCTTCTTTGCTGTCTGCGCGTACCCGTATCCAGGCAGGTCGACCAGATACCAATTCTTGTTTATGAGAAAGTGGTTGATGGTCTGCGTCTTGCCGGGCTTTCCCGACACCTTTGCCAGTTTCTGGTTGTTTGTCAGCATATTTATCAATGAACTCTTGCCGACGTTTGAGCGGCCTATGAAGGCATATTCAGGCAATGTCGGCTGGGGGCATTTCTTGTAGTCGGTGTTGCTGATGACGAAGTCTGCTGAATTTATTTCCATGTCAATCCTCTTCGTTGGTTATTTCTCCCTTTGATGTTTCGGTTTCGATGATTTTTGGCGAGCCGACGTAGATCATTCTCGCTTTTGGCGCCAGGTTGGCATTGATGGTTTCGCTGACCTTGACACGTGCGATTCCTCCGCCGTTCATGTCGGCGACAAGTGTCTTGCAGTCCATTTCGTCGGCCACATACGAGCCTCCTGTCGAGGTCTTGATGTAGGCTGAGCGTGCATTGCCTGTCAGGCGTGCAAATCCGCCTCGCATCACCTTGACTGAAGCTGAATCGATATCGACAAGCAGGTCGAATTCGGTTGCGGCGCCTGCAATTAGTGTCAGTGTGGGCTCTTTGATGGTTCCGCTGTTGAAGCATCTTGCGCCACCGCCAATCTCTATTTCGCTGATTGTCGGGCACGAGACCACTGCCACTACCATTGTGCCTCGTGGTATCGCCTGCTGCGCCTTTATGTCGAGGCAACCGTCGGCCACGCTGTACTGAACGGCCTGTTTAAGGTTGTCGTCGGCATTGACCGAAATGCCTTTAGGCTGTCCATATTTTATGCTTAGCTCGATGCGCCCCTGAACCCTGATTTTGCTGAATTCGCCCAATGCCTCTTGCGCAAACGACATTGCAGAAGCCGATATTGTCAGGGCCAAAATGAATATTCTTTTGAAATGCATATCCATACGGCTGATGTTTTTTTGTTTCTGCAAAGATAATGCTAATTGTGAATTAAGGGTCGAGTGTGGGCAGATGTGGCTTTGGCTATCGTGTATGTGTGTTAAAGGTCTAATTATCAATTCGATTGCGTGCTTTTTATATGTTCACGCGTATAATCCACTTGCCGTCTGATTTGCACTTCTTGACGGGCACGTCATTGCCAGTCCCGGCATCTTGCAACGTAATCTGTGTGCTGTCGGCGTCCAGCTTATATTGCACATTGCCAATTGCAATGGTGTCGCTGTAGCTGCCGTTGACGTCAAGCTGCACGTAGCCATTCCTGTCTTCGGTAAAAAGTCCCTGATATACAGCCTCGTGTATCATTATCTTGTAATTGTCGCCAACTATCGAGTCGGTCACTTCGCCACCCGAAATCCAAGGGTCTATTTTCATGAATGGCAGTTTTGCCGCCATCTGCATCCATCCTTCCATGTTTATGAAAATCAGCATCATTGCTATTGTCATAAATCCTGCTATTGTCTTTGATATGTATTTCATGATTTCAAAACTTATTGTTTAGAACTTAATAACCTAAAATTAATTTTATGGCATCCATTGCACTTCCGCCAAGCAGTGTAACCATCAGTATGTAGGCGGGATAGAGGAACAAAAGTCGTGCTGTAGTCATCTTACTTCCCATGGGTGTGCCTTTTATGTGGAACTGCATTGCGCCAGTCGGGCATTGGTCGACGCATTTGCCGCATTTTGTGCAGTTTAGCATTGGCTTGTTGTCTTTGCTTATGGCAAGCAGTGGGCAGATTTTCTGGCATTTGCCACATCCTATGCATTTGCTCTCGTTGTTTTTAACCTGAAAGATGCTCACTTTGTTGAATAGCGACACAAAGGCACCCATCGGGCAGAATGTGGCGCATTGCACTCTCTTTTTGGTCAGTATGGGCAAGACTACCACTAGGGCGGCAAAGAGGGTCATCATTATTATATTCTTGATAAGGGACTCGGTGTCGACAATTGCGTCGCGTTCGGTGACGAGCTTGAACGGGCACAGCCAGTTGCAGTATTCGGGCACGAGTGTGGCTGCCGACCATAGTGCCATCACTATCAGCATTGCGAATGCGAACCAGCGATATGTTGCATTGACGGCCTTTATGACAGGCTTGCGGGCAACACGGCTGAACCCGTCGTCCCATCCGCCGTAGAAGCATCCCCATGAACAGAATCCTCTGCCCAAGATTATTGACGAGCCGAACACAATGACGAACATTGCCGATATTGATGCGAAGCCCGACAGTATGCTTCCCGGGAATATTATTGTCTGCTTTATCGCCGCAGGGATCACCACCATTGTTGTGACGATGTGGCAAAATGGCAGCTCGCACATCATGGTCTCTTCGCTGGAGTAGGTTACCGAGCCACGCAGCCCGATGAGGTTGTGCATGAACGACACCGAGAACAGCACTGCCGAAATGGTGAATGCTATGGCCCTCCATTTGTCTATCGCTCCCTTGTAGAGCATCATGAAGAACATTGCGCTGTAGAACAGTGTTGTCGCCAGATAGGCGATACCGTCGGCTTTTGTAGCCAGGGCCGCGCCACCCTTGCTTAGCATCATCATGCTTATCAGTACCATTGGCAGCGTAAGCAGTGTGCTTCTCAATATGCTGCCTGTAGAATAAAGTTTGTTTTTCATTTTTTTTGATTTTTAACTATTTGCTGTTTTATAATTTGGGCGCGGTGCGCCATGTTTCTGTTTATAAGTCAAAACTTAAGACACCTTTTGTAATCATCACTATGCCTACAATGGCCGAGGCGAATTTGCCTATCGTCTGCAGAGCTCCTTTGTCCTTGGCCATTGATATGAGCGGGAGCGGTAGCATGTACACCGATGATCCGATGAAGAACATGACGAAAGTCATCATGCCTTCGGACATTGTTGACGCGCCTATTGCCGATGTTGCCGTAGCCACGATTGGCGGGCAGGCGTTTATTGCAGAGATGAATCCTAATGTGGGTACATATATATGTGGCGCGTGCTGGCGCACAAGGTTCTTTATGCCTTTTCCTTTGGCGCAGCGTGTCGGTAGTTTCACAAATGCGTTTGCCAACATCAAGGCACCTGCCAGCAGTGAGGTTGTGGCCACGAAATTCCGCGTCTGCCACTCCACGTTGTTCATCAAGCCAATGGCGAGCGCAATTGTCATATATGCCATGAGCCGTCCGCCCAGAAACTTTCCCAGGTATGCGTATGCGCCCATTGTGGTAGGCGCGTTTTTCATGATGACCGATACCACAAGCGGTCCACATGAAGCTAAGCACGATGCGCCAACACTCAATCCAATCAGTAATCCTTCAATCATTTTTTATCGATTTTTGTTTGAATCACGTCGGCAAAGAAACTTCGCTTTTTTCGCTCTGCAAAACATGTGGGATATACAGGAGACGAGTCTGCGATTTTGTGCCGAAATGCGGTTTTTGGGACGAATGGCAAGCCCCATTTTGGGACGAATGGCTTATGTATTGCTGTTTGTAGTGCCGCTGAGTGCAAGTATTCATTTTGGGCAAAATGGGTGCACAACCGAAAAATAGTCCGCTAAGGCCTCTATCGGCTGACGGGTTGCCACGCTTGTCAGTTTTATTGGGAGGTGATTCGGAAAGCAAGGAATCCTATTTTCATATATTGTGTTTCCCGAAGGATGCAAGTGGACGTGTTGCTCCATCACTCGCACAAGGCCATCATCTCTTTAACGTACTGACGGGAGATGGGTACTGAATGCAGTCCGCCCTTCATTATCATCTTGTGGCCTGTAGTGCTGTTGCCGCTTATTGTCATTACGTTTGCCGTGTTTGCCAGATAGGCTCTGTGGCATTTTCTTACCGTCTTACATTCAGCTAGCTGCTCTTCGATGGCTGTCATTGTGGAGCGAATCTGTGTCTCGCCTTCGGTGGTGACTATGTTGCAGTAGTTGCGTGCCGACTCCACGTATAGCAGGGTATCCATTCTTATTGTCAGTTCCTCGTTTTTGCCGGAGCCTCTGACAACAATCGCTTGTGGCGCTTCTTGGATCTTAGATGCTTGTTTCTTCTTTTCAGGAAGCAGCATTATAATGCCGAATATCATGCACCACATTGCCAATGTCTGCCATGTCGCAACCCAAGCCACTTTCAGCGTCACGGGTGCTCCGAGCACGAATACGAATATCGCCATGTTGCCTATCGAGATGATTGTAATTATGGCCAGCAGCAGTATGGCGTATCGTCCTCGAGTCCAGTCTTCTACATAGAAGAAGTCCTTTTTTGCCAGTGGCAGGATATAGTAAGGAGCAATGCATCCGGCCATTGTGACAAAGGCGAATGGCAACATTTTGACGAAACGGCCGTCGCCATGCATCGATATGCCGAATGGTTGCAGAATGACGAGTATGAGGTACACTGCCACTCCGTATGCGGCACCCATTACCCACATGTTCACATCGTGGTATGCTATGCGATTATTGAAGAATCCTTTAATTGACATGTCTTTTTCGTTCACGCAAAGATAATGTCAATTGCGGGTTTTCAAGCCGAGTTGTATAATTTGGGCGGAAATAAAGTGTTTGGTACTATATCTTGCATAATATTAGCATGATACGTTTGTCTTTGCTAAAAATTGTAAAAAACATTTGGTGGTGTAATAATTATTCATAACATTTGTAGTGTTATATATATCTATAACACTATAAAACGATGTAAAAATACAATTGTTATGAAGATACAGAATCTGCAGTTTGGTTATAGGAGACACGAGGTGTTCCGCAACTTAAACGTTGAATTTGAGGCTGGCAAGATATACGGCTTATTGGGCAAGAACGGCGAGGGGAAATCGACGCTTCTATATCTGATGAGCGGTTTGCTACGTGCCAAGCATGGTACGGTGTCATTCAAGGGCAAGGATATGTCGCAACGCCTTCCTTCGGCTCTTGAGGACATGTTTCTTGTGCCAGAGGAGTTTGACCTTCCTCCGGTTTCGCTTATGAAGTTTGTAAAGGCCAATGCCGGTTATTACCCAAACTTCAGCCATGAGATACTGGACAGTTGCCTGAAAGGCTTTGAACTCGACATGGACCTTGACCTCAGAAAGTTGTCGATGGGGACCAAGAAGAAGGTCTTCGTTTGTTTCGCCCTTGCCACCAACACATCGCTATTGTTGCTCGACGAGCCAACCAATGGCCTCGACATTCCTTCGAAGAAGCAGTTCCGCAAGGTTGTCGCATCGTGCATGACCGACGACAAGACTGTAATAATATCCACTCACCAGGTGCGTGATGTGGAGAACCTCATCGACCAGATTATGGTGCTCAACAATAAAGAGATAATTTTCAACCATGGCACTACTGAGATTAGCCAAAGGCTTGCTTTCAGAAATGGGCAGGTGATGCCTGTTGACAATTCGGGTGAGGAGACCAATATCGACATTGAAACGCTGTTTGAGGCTATTGTGACCGGCGATGAAGTAGTCAGGAATGCCTTTCAACAGTCAACACTGCAAAACCTATAGGCTATGAATTGGAAATTATTATGGATGAATATTGTCAGAGAGTTCATCTATTGTCGTTTTATGCTTGCTTTAGTAATTGGCTTTATTGTCTTGGCAAACGCTTTTGCACTGGCCGATAATTACTTCCGGCTTGATATGGATGGCTTCATTTATGGTTTTGTGTATGCTTTTTGTGTGATATGGTGCTTTCGTCTTTTTTTTAATTACGATAAGGCTCTTGCCCAATATTTGCTGTTGCCTTCATCAAACCTTGAAAAGTTTCTCTCTCGCATATTGGTCTATATTTGCCTGCCACTGATGCTGATATGTTGCATGAAGCTTGTTGCAAGTCCTGTTCATGGAACGTTTTTCGCTCAGCAATTCAGTGTGGCGAAAAGTGCCGGGAATATGGAGCTGTTTCATCCCGAAGATATCGAAGTAACCAATTCATTGAGCAATTTATCAATTACTTATCGCGACGACTCTGTGTTCGAAATTCAGCATGGCCGATTCAATGATGTGGTTATTGGCAAGCATCCGGTCGATTCCATTAGGGTCGGCATAAGCTCGAGTGCTTTTGGCGATTTCATGTTCTTTGTTGGCATTGTCGGCATTCTCTTCTTTTCAGCGTTCAGCTTTCGCGACAAAATGGCGGGCTCGTCTTTATCAATCATTTTGCTGGGCGGTTTGATATGGGGCTTTGAGGAGGCTATAGGCAAGGTGTTCTACAGTAGCATGAGTGTGGCCACGACCGAGAGTTTCATCTTCTATGTGAGTTTGGCGATAGGCGCAATAGGCTTGTACTTCTTCCGTCGTGCCTATGGAATATTCTGTAATATGGTAATATGTTAGTGTTATGAAAAACGATTTTTTTGACTTTGGCAGATATTGGATGTATCAGAAGCATGTCGTATATGAGATGGGAATTCTTCTGATATTGTTGTTTGGCTTACTGGCTGTAGGTTGTGCAATTGGAGCAATGACGGGTATCTGGCAATTCCCCGGCCTTTGCGCTATTGTTGCTGTATTGATGTCATGCACTATGGGGTGGCTTGCAATGTTTTGTACAAAAAACAAGTGCTTGTTTGAAATGGTGACTCCTGCGTCGGTATTCGAGAAATATTTGAGCCGGTTGCTGGCTTTCGGCATTTTTCCTTGTGTTTTGATGTGTTTCGTTGGAATGATGTTTGACATTGAACAATTATGTCCTATTCCGATGTTGATTGCTATCTTTTCCGTTTATTGGTTGTTGTGCTTGGTATTGAGTCGCTTTACGGCACTCCTGTGGGGAGGATTTGTTTTTGCATTTAAAGGCATGCATTCCTTGGCAGAGCTTTTGGGTGACTATATGCAATTGTATGTTGCGGTTGTTGCAGTTTTGTCAATTGCCGTCGCATATGTGATTTTCAAGAGGAAGAATGTGACACTGAAAAATTGGACTAATGGTTTTCAACAACGATAAGCCGATATACTTGCAGATAGTTGACATCATCTGCACGAGCATACTTTCGGGCGAATACAAGCCAAACGAGCGTATTCCCGCCTTGAGGGAGTTCAGCGCACAGCTGGAGGTGAACATCAACACTGTAATCCGTTCGCTGGAGTATCTTCAGCTCAACGAGATAATCTACAACAAGCGAGGCTTGGGTTTCTTTGTGTCGGACAATGCATTGGAGTCCATTAAGGCTGTCCGCCGAAAGGTGTTCCTTGAGCAGACAATACCCGGCGTGGTTCAGGAGATGAAGGTGCTGGGCATAACATGGGAAGAGGTGATGGCAATATCGGGCGATAAGACTCCCGACGGCAAAGCTTGATATCTAAACCGTTTCAATATCATCGGCCGTTTCGCACAATAGTTTAATTTATAAATACTTATAACAATGAAAAAATCGATTTTGCTTATTGCCGTCATTTTGGTGGCTTACGCATTTCTGTCTTGGTTCAATATGAACTTTGTCCTTACATTGGACAATATGTCAGTAATTTATGGCGATGAAGATTTGGCAAAGACGCTTTATGATTCAACTCATAAGTTATGGATTGTAAGTTTGGTCAGTGCGGTTTTCCTGCAGAT
Organism: Bacteroidales bacterium; assembly: GCA_045640185.1. Lineage (GTDB taxonomy): Bacteria > Bacteroidota > Bacteroidia > Bacteroidales > SZUA-534 > RUG13583. The sequence goes on along the minus strand of JAZUEN010000020.1, from coordinate 122,714 downwards.
TGTCAAGGTGCTTTTCTATTCGCTTGTGGTTTACTTGGGCTATCGTCTGTTTGACAAGCAGAAATTTGCTCCAATTTTTCAGGCAGTGGTTGGTGCCGAATTTGTCAATGTCGTAGGTGGGGCGGTAAAGAGCATCAACCTTGCATTTGTCAATCCGCCTGTATCGCAGATTAGCACTACGCTGACACCATTCTCGCTGATGTCGTTTTTCGATGCAAATGCCATTGAAGCGTGGAAGATAGTGCCACTAAACGCAGTCAATGTTTTTGAAGTTCTGTACATCGTTGTCCTGACATACTTGCTTGGCAAGTCGCTTGGCCGTTCATTCGGCAAATCTTTCAAGGTTGTGTTGCTGTCGTATGTTCTTGTTACAGTGCTGTATGTTGCCGGAAGCACGGGCTTGGCAGTCTTGGCAGGCAACGTAAATAAGGCATCAGCCGAAAAAACAATGGTTGAGGAGAATATGGGTAAATTCGACGACCTGTATGTCTACACTTCCGAAACCGATTCAATTTCAGCCACATTGCAGATAGCCGACAACGAGAAACTGTTGATGGTCTTTTATCATCAGCAGTGTGTCTATTGCCCAGGCGAATTGGCGTCTCTTTCAAAAATGGATATGCCGGATTTGGCTATCGATTTGGTCACGACCGATTCAAAGGAGATGACCGACGAATTTTTGGCGAAGTATGATTTCTCGAAGTTCAAAAATGTGAATGTTGTCTATGATACTGCAAACGTGTGGCATTCGGCGTTGCAGATAAATGCCCATCCAGCGACAATGTATTTCAAGAATGGCAAGTTGTGCAACAAGCACATAGGCTACGCCAAAATGGATGAGATTATAAAGGAATAGATTGAGTTACATACTGAAGTATCAAAATCTACACAGAAAAGGAAGTATTTATTCGTTTTCTGTGCAAATTTTTGTATATTTTTTCGGAAAAATGGAATCGTTTATGGATTGTCTGCAATAGTGAATCAGTAATTTTTCAACCAAACAGCCATGGAAACCAAACCTGCTCAAATTCCTTGCGCCACTTGCAAGATGCGTGCGCGCTACGATACTAATCCGAAGAGCCTGATCGCCCGTTTTTGGCATTGGCACACACGTTTTTGCCCAGGTTGGGCAACATATATGGGCTCGCTCACCGACGAGGAACGGCAAAAATTGATAGAAAAATATAACTTGAAGAAAATATATAAGATAAGATAGCATTTGTACTTTTTTTTGGTCGAAAGCGGAATTTTATCTGCAACCTTTTTGCAATGACGCATCATTGTGAAGAGAAAACCAAAAAAAGTAAGGAAATGTATTTCAAAAGATTTTTCGCAATTGCAACAGTATTTGCATCATTCATCAACGTTATCAACGCGCAGACAGTCCAGACAATTCGCGGTACGGTTACCGATGTCGCTTCGGGCGAGACAATCCCCACCGCCACCATATACATCGAGGACAACAAGCAACTCGGCACAACATCCGATGCCGACGGAAATTTCATCATCAAGGGCGTGCCGGTAGGACGCCATACGCTTCGCGCCACATTTATAGGCTATGAGCCAGTTGTCATAAAGGAGATGCTGGTGTCGTCAGGCAAGGAACTGGTTATCAATATCGAAATGACGGAAATGACGACTCAACTCGACGAGGTTGTGGTGACGCCGACAGTCAACAAGCAGGAGCCTTTGAACCAGATGGCGCCAGTAGGTGCGCGTATGTTCAGCGTCGAGGAGTCGAGCCGATACGCAGGTGGCGTCAGCGACCCAGGGCGTGTGGCGTCCTCATTCGCGGGCGTGGCAACGACAGGCGCATCAAACGGCATCAGCATTCACGGTGCCGCGCCACAGATGATGCTTTGGCGCATTGAAGGAATCGAGGTCCAGAACCCGAACCATTTTGCCGAAATAACAGGCGCAGGCGGTGGAGTGTTTTCGTCGTTGAGCGGTCTGGTGCTCGGCAACAGCGATTTTATGACTGGCGCTTGCCCTGCCGAGTACGGAAATGCCATTTCGGGCGTTTTCGACATGAAGATGCGAAACGGCAACAACACCAAATATGAGCACGCGTTCCAGGTCGGCACGCTTGGCCTCGATTTCGCGTCGGAAGGCCCGTTCCGCAAGGGCGGGAAAGGTTCGTACCTTGTCAATTACCGATACAGCACGATGGGGCTGGCTACCAAGGCTAAATTCCTGAATCTGTCTGGCGAAACGATGGACTATCAGGATTTGAACTTCAAGCTGAATATGCCTACCGACAACATCGGAACATTTCAGGTGTGGGGCACTGGCCTGATTGACAAGTACACTTCCGCTACGTGCGATATCGAAGATTGGGAATCGATTTTCGATATGAACTCATCCCGAGCCGACCAATATATGGGCGTCATAGGCGCAAACCATAAAATGTTGATAAACAATGGCGGACAACTGAAAACGTCAGTCGCCTACAGTTACAACAACGACAAACTCATCAGTTACGATTACGACAGCGTCTCAAACAAGTCGCTTAATCTTGAAGGCAACAGTAGCAATTCCGTAATCATTTTCGACATCTTCCATCAGCATAAGTTCAGTGCCAGGTACACTATGCAGAACGGCGCCAACCATCAGCATTTCAATTTCGACTCGCATATGAGCCGATGCATCGAGACTTACGGACCAATGCGCCAGATTTATCACGCCGATGGCGATGCGAGCATTACGCGCCTGTTCACCAACCACAAGGTTTCGTTCGGTGGCAAACTGTCGATGATTGCAGGCGTCAACGCAATGTATTTCTCCATAAACAAGGAGTGGAACATAGAGCCACGCCTGAGTTTCAGCTACAAGACGTCGGAACGTGGCACATTGTCGGTGGCATACGGTATGCATAGCCGTAAGGAGCGCAACGAGGCTTATTTTGTCGAGGCCGATGGCGAACTTGTCAACAGCAATCTGGGCCTGACCAAGTCGCATCACGCTATGCTGACCTACAGTTGCCGTCTGACCGAAAACTCACTGCTCAAGGTGGAGCCGTTCTTCCAGTATCTGTACGACGTTCCAGTCGAGGAAGGCACATCGTTCTCGATTATAAACAACCAGAATTTCTATATCGACAAGAAACTGACAAACGATGGCAAAGGCCGAAACTATGGCATCGACCTTACGCTCGAGCGCTATCTGAAGGACGGCTACTACGGAATGCTGACGGCCACGCTGTACAAGTCCGACTATAAGGACGCCCAAGGCGAATGGCACGGCACCTGCTTCAACCGCAACTATATATTGAACATTTTGGGCGGAAAGGAGTGGATGGTAGGTCAGGGCAACAAGAATGTGTTTGGCATCAATGGCCGTGTCACCTTCCAGGGTGGCGACCGATACACGCCTTTTATCGAAGGAGTGTCATACGAGGAGATTGTCGCCCGTCCTGACCACGATGCGCCCTGCGACGAGACTCGTCCGTTCGAGGGACAGATGGAAACAAACTTCAACTATGCCTTTTCAATCAAATATACAGTGAACAAGGAGAAGGTGGCTCACCATTTTGTCATTGAATTTCTGCACCTTCACGGATTCCAGGGCCATTCATATTCGGTAAAGACCCACGAAATGGAGCCTTATTATATGAATATGAATTTCCCAAACATCGCCTATCGCATCGAGTTTTAGTCCTATTTTTGTAGCAAAACAAGAAACCTGCAACCAGAAACTAGTAACTAGAAACTAGTAACCAGTAACTAGAAACAAGATATATTTGCAGAAAAAACAGCGATGAATACACTCGGAAATCTTTTGTGGATAATATTCGGTGGCTTGGTTATATGCCTGTTCTACTGTGTGTATGGGTTCTTGTTTTGCCTGACAATCATAGGCATTCCATTCGGCTTGCAACTGTTCAAGCTGGGCGGTTTCGCGCTATGCCCTTTCGGGCGCGAGGCCGTAAGCAAGCCCAATGCCGACGGATGCCTTTCCATAGTGATGAATCTAGTCTGGATTTTGCTGGGCTGGTGGGAGTTGGCCATTTTCCACCTGTTTATGTGCGTTGCGTGCTTCATCACCATAATCGGCATTCCGTTTGCCAAACAGCATCTCAAGCTTATGGTTTTATCCATAATGCCATTTGGGAAGGAAATAAAATATTGCTAATCTGATAAATATTTCATTATGGAATACTGTGTGCGCCCATTGGCTGATGGTGAGACAGCTTGTCTTGAAGATTTCCTTTACGAGGCTATTTTCATTCCGGAAGGAGTGGAGCCACCTCGCCGCGACATCATCAAACTTCCTGAGTTGCAGGTGTATATTGAGGGTTTCGGCACGCATGATGCCGATATTGCATTTGTCGCCGAGGTTTCGGGGAGGATAGTAGGTGCCGTATGGGTTCGCATAATGGACGACTACGGTCACATTGACGATACTGTGCCGTCGCTTGCCATTTCGCTCTACAAGGAGTTCCGCAGTTGTGGCATAGGCACAGCGCTAATGTCGGCAATGCTCGGCCAGCTCAAGGCTCGCGGGTACGGCAAGGTGTCGCTTTCCGTCCAGAAGCAGAACTATGCCGTCCGCCTGTATCGTAAATTCGGCTTCGTCACAATTTCCGAGAATGCTGAAGAGTACATTATGGTGTGCGATTTGCGGAAGGTGGCGCTGTAGCACAACCGGTTATATCACAAAAAAAGCGGTTGCAACAGCAACCGCTTTTTCTGTATCTATGAGTGATCAATGTTAGTTCTGGTCTTTCAGGATTACATCGTGAGCGCCACCCTCAATGATTGATGTTGATGACACTACGGTTATCTTGGCGTTGTCCTGCAGTTCCTTTATTGTCAGCGAACCGCAGCTGCACATTGTGGCGCGGATCTTGCCTAAAGTCAGATTCAGGTTGTCTTTCATCTTGCCTGCGTATGGCACGTAGCTGTCGACGCCTTCCTCGAACTTAAGAGTGGCGGCGCCACCCATATCGTAGCGTTGCCAGTTCTTTGCGCGGTTTGAGCCCTCGCCCCAGTATTCCTTGACAATGCGGTTGCCGATAGTCAGCTTTTTGGTAGGCGACTCGTCGAAACGGGCGAAGTATCGGCCCATCATCAGGAAGTCGGCACCCATTGCAAGGGCCAAGACCATGTGATAGTCTTGCACAATGCCGCCGTCAGAGCAGATAGGGACATATATGCCAGTCTTCTGGAAATATTCGTCGCGGGCTTTTGCAACGTCCATGACGGCTGTGGCCTGGCCACGTCCAATGCCCTTTTGCTCACGTGTGATGCAGATTGAACCGCCACCGATGCCAATCTTTATGAAATCGGCTCCTGCGGCTACAAGGTAGTCGAAACCTTCCTTGTCCACAATGTTGCCTGCGCCTACCTTCACCTTGTCGCCGTATTTTGATTTAATCCACTTCAGAGTCTCAAGCTGCCATTCCGAGTAGCCGTCAGACGAGTCGATGCAAAGCACGTCGGCGCCAGCTTCGACAAGGGCGGGAACGCGTTTTTCGTAGTCGCGTGTGTTGATGCCTGCGCCTACAAGCAGTTTCTTGTCGGAATCAGACAGCTCGTTCGGGTTGTCGTGATGGCTGTCGTGGTCTTTGCGGAACACGAAGTACATCAACTTCTGGTTTTCGTCGATGATTGGCAATGCGTTTATTTTGTTGTCCCAAATGAGCTGGTTTGCGTCAGTCAGGCTGATGCCGACCTTTCCCACAGTCAATTTTTCGAATGGGGTCATGTGTGAAGCCACCTTGTCGTTAAGGTCGTCCTTGTCGGTGCGGTAGTCGCGGCTTGTAATCATGCCCAGCAGCTTGCCGTTTGATGTCCCGTCGTCGGTTACGCCTATTGTCGAGTGGCCTGTCTTTTGGATAAGGTCGAGCACATCGTAGAGGGTGCTGTCAGGCTTAACGTTGGAGTCGCTGATGACAAAGCCTGCCTTGAACTTCTTAACTTTGCGTACCATTTCGGCTTGTGACTCGATAGGCTGTGAACCAAAAATGAAGGAAAGACCTCCGTTTCGTGCAAGTTCTATTGCCAATCCTGAATCGGAAACCGACTGCATGATTGCTGAAACGAATGGAATGTTGAGGTTGATTGCAGACTCTTCACCTTTCTTGAATTTTACAAGTGGTGTGCGGAGCGATACATTGTTTGGAATGCATTGTTTGGTTGTCAACCCTGGAATGAGCAAATACTCACCAAATGTTCTTGACACGTCGTTGAAAATCTTTGCCATTTTTGATACGTTTTTCGGAATAAAAAAAATTTTGCAATGATACGGATTTTTGACGCAACTATTTCAAATGAAAACCGAAAATTAAGCCTGTTGCCGTCATTTGCCTTATAATCGGCTGTTTCATAGTGGATTTATATAAATTGTCTTGTGGCGTTTTTGGAAATTTGTCAGGCAGATTGTTTCCGGCAGTGGCCAATGTTCGGCATCATGGCAATAAAAGCAGCAAGGGTGCACCTATGCGCACCCTTGCGAAACACACAAATTATCAATTGCCGGCTGCGTCAAAGCGGCCGTCCCTTCTCAAAATACAGATGCCCCACCCATCGTAGGACTATTACCGTTAAAAGTACCAGCAGCATATATTGTCGATTGGCTGTTCAAGGCTTATATGCCGGCGTTGCGAGAGCATGCCGTTCATGTGGTCAATCTGCAGGTGGGCCAGCGTTTCGGAGCAGGCAGACGTCATGTCGTTGGGTACATATTCCTTCACTGAACGCAGCACACATTCAGGGTCGATGTAATAGACAAGCGGATTCGGCTGCTGGCTGTCGTCGATTCCGATTATGTGGATTTGACGCGCTATGGCCAGTCCCGAGTCGTTGATGACGGGCATCTTGTCGATAATCGGATGCTGTGTGGCGTCGTGCACAAAACCGCAAAGGCTGCGCTGCCACTCAAGGTCACGTGTCATGCCTCGCGACGACAAGCATACCACTTGGCAGTTCTTGCTTTCAAGTGCCACAAGCGCCTTGACGAAGCCTGCCTTCTGCTCATCGGTGCGCACAACATCCATTGGATTGACCATCAGTGCAATCCAGCGCCCTTTATAGTCGTACGGAAAGCTTATTCTGCCTTTCGTCGCTACGGCGAAGAACGACGACACTTTGTCGCCCACTTTCAGATGGCTGTCTATTGTTTTCATCATTTCCAATATTGAAGCATCAATGGGTATGATACTTGTTGAATCTGATGCTATAACAACCGTGCCTCAAAATTGTTCAGGCAAAATGAAAAAAATAGTGTAGGCGGGTCAGCAATGTTCAGTGCAGACGCATCCAACCTCCTCGAATTCGAGTGTGGCGTGGCATATTCCGTGTTCTGCCATTTCGTGCTTTATGTCGATTTTGATGCGTTGCATGTCGGCCAGGTTGTTTATGACGACGTGTGCCGTGGCGGCGTTCTCGGTGGTGCTTATGGCCCAAATGTGCAGATGATGGATATCGACAATGCCGTCAATTGAAGATATTTCGGTTGTAAGTTCCTTAATATCAATGTTCGACGGTACGCCATCTAGTGCCAGGCGGACACTGTCATGCAATAGTTCCCAGGTTGAATATATGATTACGCAGGCAATCAGCAGGCCGATTATGGGGTCGATGATGGTGATGCCTGAATATCTTATTATTATGCCCGAAACGACGACACCTATCGACACCAGTGCATCGGCGGCCATGTGCAGGTAGGCGCCCTTCACGTTCAGGTCGCGGTCCTTGTCTTTCATAAACAGCCATGCCGTCAGCCCATTCACGCCAACGCCGATTGCCGCAACCCACGCTATTGTGGCACCATCAACATCCTCCGGCCTGACTATCTTTTCGATGCTTTCATAAATGATTGCCGCTACTGCTGCAAGCAGGATAAGTGCATTGAGCAGCGATATGAGTATGGTGCTTTTCTTGTAGCCGTAGGTGTAGGTTTTGTTGCTCCCGACCTTCGCTAGACGGAATGCGAACAAGGCGAGCAGCAGACTTGCCACATCGCTCAAGTTGTGTCCCGCATCGGAAAGCAGGCCAGCCGAATTGGAAAAAAAGCCGGCCGCAAACTCAAACACGACAAATGCCATATTCAGCACGATGCCCAAGACGAATGCCTTGTTCAGTGAGTCGATGTTGGCCACGTGGTGGTGATGGTGATGTCCATGGTGATGTCCATCATGATGGTGCTCGTGGCACTCTTGGTGCCTATGGTCATGTTCCTTCATCTCAAATGTTTTAGCGGGGCGATTTTCTCAAATTCCCCCCCAATTGTGGAAAATTACAAAATAGGTTGTTCAACAATCGTGTGTTTTCAGACTCTTGCCGTCATATTGCTCGGGTTCGCTTCGTGTTTCTTTCTCGGTTCCGGCAATGTTCAAACAAGTTCGACATTGCGTTCAGCTTTCAAAAGAATTCACTAAGTCATAGTGTCCGTACCGCTTCTTCGTCCAGCCAGCCAGTTTGGCAAGGTCTTCAAAATCGCCACGGGCAATTTGTGTGACTCACTTTGCCCAACACAAAGAAAACATGTTTTTTAAGACTTTGGTCAAGAAAAATCGACAATTGTTTTCACATTTTGCGTTTGAATGGTGCAGACAGCCAAAAAGGCTGAATTACAACAAAAGTGGCACCATTAAGCGGTGCACGAATCAGCATGACAAAATTTTCAAAATCACCGCAAAGCATTTTATGGAAGTCCCCTAAAAAAACTATCTTGCGGACCAAAATGGATGGCAATGGAAAAGGTAAGGGCAAAAAAGAATCTTGGCCAGCATTTCCTTACAGATGAGAGGATTGCGTCAAACATAGCCAACGGCTTCACCGATGGAGCTCCCGACACCATTCTTGAGATAGGGCCGGGAATGGGCATACTGACGCGCCATTTGCTCAAGCGCCCGGGCGCCGATGTGCACGTGGTCGAAATAGACCATGAATCAGTTGGATGGCTACATTCGGAGATGCCTGAGCTTGACGGCAGGATTATTGAGGGAGACTTCCTGAAACTGGACTTGTCTGCGCTATTCAGCCACCCGATATCCATTGCGGGAAATTTCCCGTACAACATCTCAAGCCAGATACTGTTCAAGATTGTCGAAAATAGGCAAATGATACCGCAAATGGTGGGAATGTTCCAAAAGGAAGTGGCCGAGCGTGTTGCATCAAAACCCGGCAGCAAGGTGTATGGAATACTAAGTGTCCTTTTGCAGGCATATTACGACATCGATTATCTGTTCACCGTTCATGAAAACGTGTTCGATCCGCCACCAAAGGTGAAGTCGGGCGTGATAAGGCTTGTGCGGAACAGTATCGATAAACTGCCTTGTGACGAACAGCTTTTCACTAAAGTGGTTAAGACTGGGTTCAATCAACGACGCAAGACGCTGTCGAACAGCTTGAAACCAATAATCGGAGACCGAAAATCCGACTTGCCGATATTCAGGCAACGGCCAGAACAATTGAGCGTGGAAGAGTTTGTCGAACTCACAAATATTATTGATGACCTATTAAAAGAGTAGAAAATGCGCTTTGAACTAAACAAGGAATTCGTCGACCAACTGCAAGTCGCCATCCAAGAGCGTAGCGACAAGTCGATAAAGTCGATGGTGTCAGAACTGCACCCTGCCGATGTGGCCGAGATATTCAGCGAACTTGAGCCCGACGATGCCCACTACCTGTTCGACTTGCTTCCGCCGGAGCTCACTGCAGAAGCGATTCTTGAGCTCGAGGAGGATGACCGCGAGGAACTTTTGAAGGATCTGCCCGGCCAGGAAATTGCGCACACCGTCATTGAGCACATGGATTCCGATGACGCGGCAGACGTGATTTCAGAGTTGCCTGAAGAAAAGCAGGACGAGGTTCTTTCGAACATCAGCGATATTGAGCAGGCCGGCGACATTGTCGACTTGATGAACTACGACCCTGACACTGCCGGCGGCTTGATGGCCACAGAGCTCATCTGCGTAAACGAGAACCTGAGCGTGCGCTCTTGCATCGACGAGATACGCAAGCAGGCGCCTGACGTCGATGAATTCTTCTACGTGTATGTCGTGGACGACCAGGACATACTGAAAGGCGTGTTGCCACTGAAAAAGCTTTTGCTGGCAAGCGACAATGAAAAAATCAAGAAAATAATCGAAGACATAATTTCGGTGAAGACCGACGACGATGCCGAAGAGGTCGCCAACATCATGCGCAAGTACGACATGGTGTCAATGCCGGTTGTCGACTCGATAGGACGATTGAAAGGCCGCATCACCATCGACGACGTTGTCGATGTGATAAAGGAAGAAGCCGATGAGGACTACAAAATGATGTCAGGTATCACTGGCGATGTCGATTCGACTGACTCTGTATTCAAGTTGACGCGCGCACGCATACCTTGGCTGCTCATTGGACTCGGCGGAGGCATATTGGGCTCGCGTGTAATCAACGGTTTCGAGGGTGAGACAATCCTCCATCCGGAAATGGCAATCTTCATACCACTTATAGGTGCCATGGGCGGAAACGTGGCAATCCAATCATCGTCAATCATTGTTCAGGGCCTTGCCAACAATTCGCTAGGTCTTGACTCGTCGGGTCGTAAAATCCTGAAGGAGATTTTCGGTGCGTTGCTCAATGGCGCAATAGTCGGGGCACTTGCATTTCTATACAACATTATTATCGGCGAAACATTTGCGCTTACTGCAACTGTCAGCCTTGCACTGTTTTCGGTCGTCTTGCTTGCCGCCTTTGTAGGAACGGCCCTGCCACTCGGGTTCAACAAAATCAAGATAGACCCTGCCGTCGCCACCGGACCGTTCATCACGACCATAAACGACATTATGGGAATGGTGATTTACTTCTGCATAGGGCGCTATTGTTACGGAATATTCATGTAGAAGATGAAAATCAGCGAAATAACGAACTTTCTGGAGACCATCGCCCCGCTTGCAATGCAGGAGTCGTATGACAATGCCGGCCTGATAGTGGGCGACAGGCTGACCGAAGCTACCGGCGCCCTTATCTGCCTCGACGTCACTGAACCTGTAGTCGACGAAGCTATCAGCCTGGGCTACAACCTTATAATAGCCCACCACCCATTCGTGTTCGGAGGACTGAAGAAATTCAACGGCGCCAGCTACATTGAACGCACGTTGATAAAGGCCATCAAAAACGATATTGCAATATACGCCGCACACACCAATCTTGACAATATGCTGGTTAACGGCGTAAACGGGAAGATCGCCCAAAAAATCGGACTTGCCGATACCAAAATATTGAGCCCGATGGCGAACAAACTGTTCAAGGTGGTTGTCTTTGTCCCAGACAAGCAAGCCGAGCAAGTGCGCAACGCAATGTTTGAGGCGGGAGCCGGATGCATAGGCAACTACAGCGACTGCAGCTATAACTTGCAAGGGCAAGGCTCGTTCAGGGCTAAAGAAGGATGCTCCCCATTTGTCGGAAAAGTTGGCGAGATGCATTTCGAAGGCGAGACACGCATTGAGACCATTGCGCCACAGCACCTTTTGGGCAAGGTGATAGGAGGAATGCTCAATGCGCATCCCTATGAGGAGCCCGCCTACGACATATACCCGTTGGAAAACAGCTTCGCAATGGCGGGCAGTGGCATCATGGGCACCCTTCCGGCACCTGAAAATGCAACGCTGTTCCTGTCAAGAGTCAAGAAAATTTTCGGCTGTGGTGTAATCCGCCATACTGAACTGCCCGACAAACCGATACAAAAAGTGGCAGTATGCGGAGGCGCGGGTAGCTTCCTGATTGGCGACGCCATGCGCGCTGGAGCCGACATCCTGCTTACCGCCGACATAAAATACCATCAGTTCTTTGACGCGCAGTATCCGTTCGTCTTGGCCGACATTGGGCACTACGAAAGCGAACAATTTACAAAAGAACTTTTTTGTGAAATACTTACGGGAAAATTTTCTAATTTTGCGGTTCAATTGACGAAAGTAAATACAAATCCAATAAAATACGTATAACGCAATGGATGAGAAAAATCAAAAAGTTGAAGTTCCAATGGAACAAAAGTTGAAAAATCTTTACGACCTTCAACAAATTCAAACTGAAATCAACAAAATCAAGAGTTTACGCGGTGAACTTCCTCTTGAGGTACAAGACCTTGAAGATGAACTTGCTGGCTTGAGCACTCGCATAGCAAACCTTAAGGATGAGGTCAAGGCTACAGAGCAAAATATTGTAAACGAAAGACATAAGATTTCCCAATGTCAAGAGGACATCAAGAAATACCAATCTCAACAAGACAATGTCCGCAACAACCGCGAATACGATTCTCTATCAAAGGAAATCGAATTCCAAAACCTTGAAATTGAGTTGAGCGAAAAGCACATCCGCGAATATAACGCCGATTTGGAACACAAAAAGGAAGTCATTGAGAAATCTGAAACAACATTCAGCGAACGCAATGGCGATCTTGAGCAAAAACGTGGCGAATTGGACAGCATCATCTCTGAAACACAAAAGAAGGAGGATGAACTGAATGCAAAGAAGGCTGAGATAGAGCAGTTGATTGAGGAGCGTTACATCAACGCATTCAACCGCATCAGCTCAAACGTGCGCAACGGCTTGGCTGTTGTAACAGTACAACGTGACGCTTGCGGCGGTTGCTTCAACAAGATTCCACCTCAACGTCAAGTCGATATCCGTTCTCGCAAGCGCATTATAGTATGCGAATACTGTGGCCGCATCTTAGTTGACGCAGGCTTGGCTGAATTGTAACAGAAGGCTATCAGCATAAAAAGGGGATTGTCCGTCGGGCAATCCTTTTTTTTGCCCATTAGCCAAACAAAATGTATTTTAAGGCGCAAAATATGGATAGACTGGCTGTAACGATATGTTCATTTTTTCTCGTTGTCTGGCTACTGCCAGCCAATGCACAGCCAGCGTGCCTTTCAGAGTCGGCGGAAAAAGCATTCGGGCACATATTCAATCTCGATTTTGAAAATGCCGACAATGTAATCGCGTCTATCGGCGACGGCTCTGACAAGATATGGCTATGTGCCTATTCATCGTTCGTGAAGTCGCTTTCAAGATACGAAACGCCAAACCCCGACTTCTTCGCTAGCCAAATCAGGCAAATAAGGCAGTATGCCGACAAATCGCCTGTTTACCTGCAACGCATCAGCGACATTTACCTGATGAAGTGCTATGCGCATTTCCTCGACAAGTCGTATGTGTCGGCTACCTCGGCGTATTTGAAGGCCAAGCAGAATGTTGAGGACATCGTCGATGCCGAACAGGGCAGTTGGCAAGCCAGGCGTTTTGAACTTTTGAGGTTGGCTGTTGATGCCCAGATGCAGAAGGTGTTGCCGATTTTGGCCGACGACAAGACAGCCGGCCAGCGTGCCGACGAATATGGCAGATGTGTTGCGCGGTTGCTTGCCGACGAGGCGGTGCCGACGCTTTTCAAGAACGAGATCAAGTCGGTTTCGCTGTTGCTTCTGCCACTTGTATGCAATCCTGAAAAGGCGGGCTGCGCAATGCTCGACAGTTTCGGCGCCGATTGGCCCTATGGCAGTGCGACAGCCTCGTATGTTGCTGTGGCGCAACTTGAGAGCGCAGGCCAATCAGCATTGGCGCTAAAGGTGTTGCGCAAAGCCGACAGTCTGGGTTACAATAAGTTGCTGAATTTGCTCAACTTGAAATATGGTTGCCAATTGCTGAATGCAGGCAACGATTCCTGCTCCGTATTTCTAAATCAATTTATTGAATGTCAGGCCAATCAGACCAATGTTCTATATGCAAAGATGAAACTTGCGTGGCATTTTTTCCTGAATGGAGATACCGTCAAGGCTGAATCCCTTTGCGGTAAAATCATCCAGTCGCCTGCAACAACTCCGAATGACTTTCAGGCAAAATATGAGTGCTCGCTGTTCGATGAATGGAACGCAAGGCTCATCAGGGCGCGCCTGCTGTTTGATGCCGGCTTTTATGATGAATGCATCTCGTCGCTCGTCTCAGTCCAAACAGAGTTGCTGACGCCGATTCAGGCCAACGAGTACGCCTACCGGATGGGGCGTGCCTGCCACAAACTTAAAAAGTATGCCGAGGCAAAGGAATATTACCAAAAGGCCATTGACCGAAGATTTGAAAACATACACTATTATCCTTGCTATTCAGCCTTTTATATGGGTACAATCTATAGAAATGAAGGAAATTCGGGTGAGGCGGAAAAATATTTCAGGATGTGCCAAAAAATGGATTCGCCAATTTATGGCGACGAAATTCACCAAAAGGCGAAAAACGCAATGAAATAGATATTGGCCTGCGTGACTAATGAAATTTACAGTTTAAAGTCGAGCAAGTTTAATAATTGGCCTTTCTTTCGGCGCGACACTTCTACATGACCGCCATCGATCATTTGTCGTCGATGATGGCAATTTTATACATCTTCGGTGTATGGTATCAGAATGGTTACTTTAGTCCCCAGTGCGTTTCCTGACGAGTCGTACAGGTCTTCGATATTGCATGAAATGCCTTCTGTTTCCTTGTTCAGGTCCTTAAGACGGTCGCGTGTCAGCTGCATACCTACGGAGTGGTGTCCTTTGTTGGTTTTGCTGTATTCGGCAGCGGCCTTGCGTCCGATGCCGTTATCGGTGATGCTGCATGTAAGAAGATGCTTGTCAGGATTCTCGGTGATGTCTATCGTTATCAATCCGTTGTCGTCATTTTTGTGCAACAGTCCGTGCAGTATGGCATTCTCGACAAATGGCTGAATCAGCATGGCAGGCACTAATATCAGATCTTCTTCTATATTGTCATCGATATTGATCTGGTATGTGAACCTGTTGTTGAATCTTGCTTTTTCGAGGTCGATGTAAAGCGTTAGCGACAAGAGCTCATTGTCAAGCGTAATGTTTTGCTTCATTGAGTTGTCGAGAATCATGCGCATCAGTTTGGCGAATTTCGACAGGTATCGCTCGGCATCAAGTGAATTGTTGCTGACAATGAAATTCTGTATTGAGTTCAATGCGTTGAATATGAAGTGCGGGTTCATCTGCGTGCGCAAGAGAGTGCGTTCTATCTCGAGCGCCTTGTGCTTGAGCATAAGCTCGTTTTTCTGCTTGTTTGTCCTGTACCACCTGAACAGGATTACTGAAACCAAAAGCACTACGGCAAAAACTGACAATATGATGTACACTTCGCCCTGCTTGCGTTTAATCTCTTGCTCATGTTCCGCCTTGATGCGCAATGTCTCGTGGCGGTGATTGACAGAGTCAATCATTCGCGCACGTTCAACTTCAGCATCTTTTATTGTGTTTAGCGTGCTGTCGTTGATAAACGCCAGCCTGTATTCCATATATTTTTTATGGTACTTCAATGCGTTTTTGTAGTCACCAATGGTAGAGTAGATATCATAAAGACTTTCGTAGTAAGTTTCATATAAGTTTATAGACGTATTGTCTTTCATGTATTTTTCCGCTCGTAGCAATACTGCAAGAGCTTCATGGTATTTTCTATAAAAAATAAGGTAGTTATATTGTATATAAACATAATTTTCAATGTAATTATAAATAGAACCATTTGTTAGATAATAGTTTCCTATTTTCTTGTAATAAGAATAGCAACTGTCGGCATATTCATTCTTGCCTGTTTCGTTTGCCATTTTAATGTAAACATTGGCAAGCCAAGAATAAGTTAAGTATTTGCGATTAATGAAATCGCTTCTGTTGTTGTTTGCCGATTCAAATATGTGTACGGCTTTTGTCAGATATTCAACTGCCAAATCGCATTTATTCGTATATAAATAAACTTCACCTATTTTTGAATAGCATTCCGCCATTTTAAAAATGTCGTTTTTTGAAGTTGCATATTTTAATGCTTTTCGATAATTATCTTCAGCGTTGTCATATAAATATAAGTCAAGGTAAATTCTACCCAACCCCTTATGTGTCAATATAAGATAGTTTGTATCTTTTATTTCGGTCAATATTACTACAGCCTTGTTGTAATAGTAAAAAATGCTGTCTTTGATATTTAAATCTTCGTAACAATTTCCGATGTTAGTGTAAATCTTCGCTATATCCTTTGTGTTCGAATATTTACTGTATAAATCGACTGCCTTGAAGTAGTATGGCAACGCCTTGCGTGATTCATCCTTCATATAATATGAGACGCCAATATTTTCATAATTTACTGCCATAAAACGCATCGAGTCATCTATTGCAGTACAATATTCAAGCGAAAGATTGGCGTATTTAATACAGGTGTCGTTGTCGCTTGTGATAAATGCTATCCTGTTGTATAACCTGGCCTTTTCTGTATTTGTCGTGTCGTTTTTTGCAACTATAAGCAGACTGTCTATTTCCGGTTGGTTGGGGTCGATAAATATTTCGCCTTCATCATCTTGAGAAAGTCCAATTTGTGGCATTAGCAGCAGTACGATGAGAAAAATGAAAGATATGTTAGACTTATGCATAATTTACTAGTTATTGCAAAGATATAAAAAAACGATAATGCTACGTTTTTTAAATCTGTGAGTTAGATGGTTTTGTGTTCTGTCGATATGAAATTTCACATTTTATTGAGACGGTAAATTTGATGTTTCGATAATAGTCAACTGATGATATCTGATTACGTGGTTTGTGGCGAAAATCGCAGACCTTTTTTATGTATTGTGTATATATATGGAGGATAATTGCAGATTTGCAATTTGGATAGCCCGAATTTGAAGCATAAAAAAGGGTGCATCAATATTGATGCACCCTTTTGTCATATCTGAAGAAGAAAATGTTATGCGAACCACTTTTCTACATCTTCAAGCGAAAGGGACGGAATGTCCAGCTTGTTCTTCTTGCGGTATCCGCTCAGTTGCTGTTGCACTTGCGAAGGCTTGCAGTTGCGCAGGCTCTCCACCGAATTGTAGCCAGCTTTGATTACAACCTCGGCCCACTCGGCAGGAACGCCTATCTGGATAAAATCGTCAGGCGAGACAACTTGTGCCTTCTTCTCTGGTTTCATCTGTGGGAACAGCAACACTTCCTGAATAGTTGGCTGGCCAATCATGAACATTGCCAGACGGTCGATGCCGATGCCGATGCCCGACGTTGGAGGCATGCCATATTCGAGGGCACGCATAAAGTCGTGGTCGATAATCATAGCCTCGTCGTCACCCTTGTCGGCCAATTTCATCTGGTCGACAAAGCGGTTGTATTGGTCTATCGGGTCGTTCAACTCTGAATAGGCATTTGCCAGTTCCTTTCCGTTCACCATAAGTTCGAAGCGTTCGGTCAGGCCAGGCTTGCTACGGTGCATCTTGGTAAGAGGCGACATCTCGACTGGGTAGTCGGTTATGAATGTAGGCTGGATGAAGGTGCCTTCGCAGAACTCGCCAAATATCTCGTCGATGAGTTTGCCTTTGCCCATTGTGTCGTCGATTTCCATCTTCAGTTCCTTGCAGATCTGGCGGATTTCGTCTTCGTTCTTGCCGTTCAAGTCGTAGCCGGTCTTTTCCTTGATTGCGTCAAGGATAGGCAGACGTCGGTATGGAGCCTTGAACGAGATTACGTTGTCGCCAATCTTGCTTTCCGATGTTCCGTTCACGGCTATGCAAATCTTTTCGAGCATCTGTTCGGTGAACGACATCATCCAGTTGTAGTCCTTGTACTGGACATATAGTTCCATGCAGGTGAATTCAGGATTATGGTTGCGGTCCATACCCTCGTTGCGGAAGTTCTTGCCAATCTCGTAAACGCCTTCGAAACCGCCCACTATCAAGCGTTTCAGGTAGAGTTCGGTAGCGATGCGCATATACATATCGATATCGAGCGCATTGAAGTGGGTTATGAATGGGCGGGCGCTTGCTCCGCCTGCAATTGCTTGCAGTGTAGGTGTCTCCACTTCGGTATAGCCGGCCTCGTCGAGTATTGAGCGCAAAGTGCGCAATATAGTGGCGCGTTTCAGGAAAGTGCCTTTTACGCCGTCGTTGACGACAAGGTCGACATAGCGTTGGCGTGCGCGCAACTCTGGGTCATCGAATGCATCATATGCCACGCCATCCTTATATTTTACGATAGGTAGCGGGCGGAGCGACTTGCTCAGCACCGTCAGTTCGCTTGCGTGGACTGAAATTTCGCCCATCTGGGTGCGGAAAACATAGCCTTTGATGCCGATGAAATCGCCAATGTCGAGCAGTTTCTTGAAAACGACGTTGTACATATCCGCGTTGTCTTCTGGGCAGATGCCGTCACGCGAAATGTAAACCTGGATACGGCCTTTGCTGTCCTGCAGTTCGATGAACGAAGCCTTGCCCATGATGCGTCGGCTCATGATTCGGCCCGCGATGGTGACATCGCGTTGCGGATCATCGTCCTTGAATTCATTTCTGATGTCGGTTGAGTATGCTGTTACCACATATTCTGCGGCAGGATATGGGTCGATGCCCATGTTCCGGAGTTCTGTAAGACTTTGGCGGCGTTGTATTTCTTGCTCGCTTAATTCGATGTTGCTCATTTTATGTAATGTAAAAATATTGCGCAAATATATGATTTTGCCAGTTTATATAGAAATTAGGATGTAGGATTTAGGATGTAGGATGAATTTAGGAATTAGAATTGAGGATTTAGAAAGTTTGGTTTGGAATTAACCCTATCGCAAAGTAAGTCACTTATGCCTTTAAAACTTATGCCTTAAAGGCTTAAACCGTAATTAGTAACAAAAAAAGTGTGGCCGATTTCTCGGCCACACCACACACACTCATTTATAACCAATTATTAACCATTAATTAGTTTCTTGTTTCGTATAGGAACCTTTTGATGCTTTGTTTTGGTGTCTTCTCAAATTCTTTAGTCTGAAGTTCGATGCGCGAAACCTGCATAAACTTAGGCAGACTATCGTTGAGTTCCTTCTTGTTTTGTTCCATTATCTGCTCCAGGTCAGCCATTTGCAGACCTTGTTTCTTCATCATGTCCATATCAGGATATACAAGTGCCACAAGTTTGTTCTGGTCAGAAATGACCAACTGTTCCTGGACGTATGGCATGGCATTCAGTTTTGCCTCAATTTCTTCAGGATAGATGTTTTCGCCCGAAGGACCGAGAATCATGCTCTTGCTGCGGCCTTTCAGGTAGATGAAGCCGTCCTTGTCCATAATGCCAAGGTCGCCGGTATGCAGATAGCCGTCCTTGTCAATGGTCTTTTGTGTGGCTGCCGGGTTCTTGTAGTAGCCTAACATTGTGCCTTCGCCAGTCAGCAGGATCTCGCCAGGTTGCTTTTCCGGGTCCGGAGAGTCGATAGTGACATTTATGGCATCAACAGGCAGGCCGGCAGAGCCCTTGCGTGCCAATCGCCATCCGGCATAGCTTACAAGCGGGCCACATTCGGTCATACCGTAGCCTACCGAGTAGCGGAATTTTATTTTGTGAAGGAATGCCTCTACTTCAGGATTCAGTGCTGCGCCGCCAATCACCACTTCGCGGAAACGTTCGCCGAATGATGCTGACAGCGATTCACGTATCTTTTTGCAGATTATATTGCTCAAGATAGGAATGTGAAGTGCTATTTTCATCCCTGTAGTGCTGATTTTTGGCTGAATTTGCTTTTTGTAGATTTTCTCAATCAACAAAGGAACGAGCAACAGCAAATGTGGCTTTACGACCTTGAAGGCTTCCAGCAGTACTGAAGGTCCTGCCGCGCGGCCCAGGTATGTTACGTGTGTGCCGACTGCAAGTGGCCACAACATTTCAAATGCGCAGCCGTAGGCATGGGCCAATGGTAGCATGCTCAGTATGTCGTCGCCCTCTTCAAGTTTCATATTGCGCCTGGCGTATTCCACGTTTGCCATCAGACTGCGGTATGGGAGCATTACGCCTTTTGAAAAACCAGTAGTGCCCGATGTGTAGCTGATAACGGCAAGTTCTTCGCCGTCAACCTCAGGATATTTGATGTCGTTGGCCGTAAAACCGTTTGGATATTTCTTTGCAAACAATTCATCCATTGAGTTCATTACAGTGGCAACGTTATACTCGTCGCGCTCGAAAGCCACAGTGAAGTTTGTCATGTTGATGATAGCCCTAAGGTTAGGCATCTTTTCTGCATCAAGCGAAGGCAATACCATGTCGCCACAGAACAGCATTACGGCATCGGAATGCGTGATGAGGTTCTGTACGTCGTTTGGATGGAAATCGACAAGAATCGGGACAATGGTGCACCCGTATGTAATGGTGGCCAAGTACGATATTGCCCAATGTGGATGGCTTTTTCCTATCAAGGCAATCTTGTTACCTTTTTTTACACCACACTGCTCAAACAGGATGTGTATTTTTTCAATTTGCTCGGCAACCTGCCCGTAAGTGATTGAGAAATTGCCTTTATATATTGACAAGGCCTTTAAATCCCAGTGTTTTCTGAAGGATTCTTCGTAAGTCTTAACTAAATTTCCCTGAACAACCATGACGTTTGTTTTTAAAATTCGGTTAGCAAAAAGCAAAAAACGTGCCAAAGTGGAACTTGTGTGTTTTTTTGGACGAATTTGACTTCGCATCTTATTCGCATTTTTGTACTCTGAACAATTACGCAAATCACTTAAAAGCCTTTATGGCCGTTGGATTACGCTATATAAACGACCAAAGATAGCGGCGCGCATTTTTTAGGAATTGCTTTTGCTTGGCACAAATCTAAATTGTTTTAATACATTTGCCAGTTAGTTTAAAACGTGTAAATGCCGATTTTTATCGACATAAATTGATGATAATCAACAAAATATATTTTAAGTGAACAAAATTGTTGCAAAAGAGTTCTTCTCTGAAAATGTAGTAAGGCTCGAAATTGAAGCTCCGCTGATAGCAAAATCGCGCAAAGCGGGCAACTTTGTGATTGTTAAGATTGGCGACAAAGGCGAACGCATACCGTTGACCATTTCAGCCGCCAATATCGAAAAAGGTACAATCGACTTGGTCGTACAACGCATCGGCGTGTCGTCACGCAAACTTACCGACCTTAATGTTGGCGATTATGTTACCGATTTGGTTGGACCTCTTGGCCGTGCAACCGAAGTCGAGAACTTTGGTACAGTGCTGGCTTGTGGCGGTGGAGTAGGCGTGGCACCACTTCTGCCTATAGTTGAGGCAATGAAGAAGGCTGGCAACCGCGTAGTAAGCATATTGGCCGCACGCAGTAAGGACCTGATCATCCTTGAAGACCAAATGCGCAAGTGGTCTGACGAAGTTATAATCATGACTGACGACGGTTCATACGGCGAAAAGGGCAACGTTACCGTCGGCATGGAAAAGGTAATCGCAAAGGAGAAGATTGACAAGGCTATCGTAATCGGCCCAACCATCATGATGAAGTTCGCATCGCTAACAACCAAGAAGTACGAAATTCCTACTGTTGCTAGTCTCAACACAATCATGGTTGACGGAACAGGCATGTGTGGCGCTTGCCGTGTCACTGTTGACGGCAAGACAAAATTCGTCTGCGTTGACGGACCTGAATTCGATGCCCACAAAATCGATTTTGACGAGGTGCTGATGCGTATGCGCGCATACAAGACAGAAGAGGCTGAGGCTCTTGCAGAGTATAATAAATAAAATCTACGACAATGACTAAAGAAGAGATAATGGCTCTGCGCAATGAGCCTTGGCGAGATGAATTGCGCAAGAAGATGAGCCCAAAGGACCGCGGTGCTTTGGAACGCGTCAAGATGCCTGAATTGGCACCTGACTATCGTGTCAAGACTTTTACAGAAGAGGTTCAGCAAGGTTTGACAAAGGAAATGGCAATGGCTGAGGCACAACGCTGCCTTGACTGCGGCGATCCTTCATGTATGAAAGGCTGCCCTGTAGGAATCAACATCCCTACCTTTGTAAAGCATATTGAAAAAGGCGAGTTTGCCGAGGCAATTGCAACTATCAAACAGACATCAAGCCTTCCTGCCGTTTGCGGTCGTGTATGCCCACAGGAAAAGCAATGCGAAGGCAACTGCATCAAGTTGAAGATGAACCAAAAACCGGTAGCCATTGGCTATTTGGAACGCTTCGCTGCTGATTATGAGCGTGAGAGTGGAAAGATGCAGGCTCCAAAATGCGCACCAAAGAACGGAAAGAAAGTCTGCACCGTAGGCTCTGGTCCATCTGCATTGGCATTCGCAGCCGACATGATCAAGTTCGGTTACGATGTAACTGTATTTGAGGCTCTTCACGAGATTGGCGGCGTATTGAAATATGGTATTCCTGAATTCCGTTTGCCAAACAATGTGGTTGATGCCGAAATCAACACTTTGCGCCAAATGGGTGTAAACTTCCAACCAAATACAATCGTTGGAAAGACAATAAGCTACGAGCAACTGCACGAAATGGGATTCGACGGCATATTTGTCGGTTCAGGTGCAGGCCTGCCACGCTTTATGAGCATTCCGGGCGAAAACCTGATTGGCGTAATGTCATCTAACGAATACCTTACTCGTATCAACCTTATGGGTGCAGGCCGTGGCCAAGGATTCGACACTCCTGTGCTGAAAGGCAAGAACGTGGTTGTATGCGGTGGTGGTAACACTGCAATGGACTCTGCACGTACTGCAAAACGTATGGGCGCAGAGACCGTAACACTGGTTTACCGTCGTGGTCTTGACGAGCTTCCTGCACGTGCTGAAGAAGTTCACCACGCAATGGAGGAAGGCATCGACTTCCACGTGTTGCATAACCCACTTGAATATCACGGTGACGAGAATGGCCGCGTAAAGGAGGCTGTCCTTCAGGTTATGGAACTTGGCGAACCTGACGCATCAGGACGTCGCAGCCCTGTCGCTGTCGAGGGCAAGACCGAGACAATCCCTGCCGACCTTGTCATTGTTGCAATCGGCGTATCGCCAAACCCAATCATCCCGACAAACTTCAAGGGTCTTGAAATTTCAAAGAAGGGCACTATAGTAGTCGGTGAGGAGACAATGCAGTCGGCCTTGACCGACGTGTTTGCCGGTGGCGACATTGTACGTGGCGGTGCAACAGTCATCTTGGCCATGGGCGACGGTCGCAAGGCAGCAGCCAATATGCACGAGCATCTGTCGAAATAGACATTATAAATGCAATAATCGGGAAAAGGGAGCCATGTGGTTCCCTTTTTTTGTTCAATTAATGCCGAACACTGAAAATATTGCAGTATTATTGCACCGCAAATGCGACAACATGAAGAAGGCAATCATCGTAGTAATAATATTCAACGTTTTACGGTTTGTTTTCATTCCGTTAATAGGCTTGTCGCCACAAGAATCGTATTTTGCATATTACGCTGATCATCTGTCGCTTTCGTACTACGACCATCCGCCATTGGTGGGCTACACCATTTGGCTATTTATGGAAGCCTTCGGACATAACGTTTTTGCCGTCAAGTTTGCCGCATTCATAATTACGCTGCTCGCACAAATAGCATTCCTGGCATTGTCGTCGCGAGTGTTGCGTGGCGAACGCAAATATTTGGCTTGGGTGCTGTTCTGCACAACAATGCTTGTTACGTCGCTATCGTTGCAGAACTGTCCCGACGTGGTTTTGGTGCTTTTCTGGACACTGTCGGTGTGGGCACTGTACAGAGCCATATTCAACAACGAAAAACGATTCTGGATATATGCCGGCTTGCTTATGGGCCTGGCATTCGACAGCAAGTTCACTGCGTTTGGCATTCCCGCAGGGCTAGTGGTGTTCCTGCTGTTTTCGGGCAAATACAGGAAACTGCTGGCAAGCCCTTGGCCGTATATGTCAATATTGATCATGCTGATGATGGGCGCGCCAATTCTTGTGTGGAACATTCAAAACGACTTTGTGTCGTTCCGCCTCGACTCGGTTTTGCGCGCCGAACCTTTTGACAGCGACACTCCGCAAAATCTGCCACAGTTTGCATTGGCGCAGATAATCATACTTATGCCAATACTGTTCGCGGGATTGTGGTGGCTGTTTGGCAAATATCTGTGGCGCATAATAACGAAGCCGAACCAGACAAATGCCGAAATGTGGTTTCTGTTCAGCTTCTTCATGCCAACATTTCTGGGTGTGTATTTAGTGTCGATATTTGGTGAGGTGAAGTACAACTGGCTCATCCCTACATACATAACTGGCATGGTAATGATGGCGCGGTTGTTAAATGAAAAATGGAGAAAATGGCATTGGATAGCAACCGTTGCCATACATGCGGTGGCCATTTACCTGATTCTCATCGGGCCAAAATCGGCGTATGTCCGTTATGACCTGGGCCTTGATTCGAAGCAGGTTGCGCAAACTGTCGATTCAATTCATGAAGTGTATCCTGAAGCATTTGTGTTTGCAACCGATGGCTACAAGACAGCGTCAAAAGTCAGTTTCTACAGCAACTACGACATTTACGGGCCACAGGTCATAGACCAGGTTCCTTACCATTTCGCCTATGTCGGACTCGACACTAAACAGCTTAACGGCAAGGACGGATTGCTAATAAAGCCTCATCTTAACAGCACAACGCCATTCCACCTGATCAGGCCTTACTTCGACAAGGTGGAAAAAATCCAGAGCATAAAAGTCGCTGGAGTTGTAGCCTACGATGTATTCTACTGCACAGACTACAAAGGTCAGCTGCAACCCGCAAAAGACTGACGCGCGCATCCTGTAACCATAGGCTAATGCAAATGTCCCTCACCGGCGAAACCCGCTTGAGCAGGGGTGAAAACTAATGCTGAAGGCTTCCATCGAAAAAAATGTTGTCTCTACTAAACAAAAAGCCACTTGGCGTGTTTATATATTGTCTAAATTAGGTAGCAAATATTCAATCTTATGAAAGACTCTAGCAACGAAATCAAATCGTATCTGGTATTCAAGATAGGCGACGAAGAATATGCGGCAAACGCGGGCAAGGTTCAGCGTATATTGGAAATGCAGCCAATAACCGCCATCCCTCGTGCGCCGAAATATGTAAAAGGTGTCATCAACCTTATGGGGCAGGTGTTGCCAATTATCGACACTCGCATAAAACTCGACATGGAGCCAAAAGAGCCCGACAGCCAGACCTGCATCATAATAATAGAGATAGCCAAGGGCGATACGGAAATAGAGACTGGCATAATAGTCGATTCGGTGCAAAACGTCATTGAGGTCGAAAAGGAAAACATAAAGAAATCGCCAAATTTCGGATTTGATGCCGATGTCGACTACATTGCCGGCATGATTGAAAATGACAACAAGTTCATTGTGTTGCTCGATATCGACAACATATTCTCAACTGCCGAAGTAATATCGATAAACGACATTGCCGATTCGGATTTTGGGTCAAGCATTGCCCCTGCCGAGTGGTGAGTGGACGTAACAGGTTAAAAGGCGGACACGGCTCAGCCTTTTTTATGCCTGGCCTGCAATAGGCACCGAATACGTCTGCTTGACTTCCTTCAGTACAAACAGGCTGTGCAGGCTGCCAATGCTTTCGATGGTGCCAAGCACGTTCTCGACAAATTCCTGATAGTGCGCCATGCTGTTGACGCATATTTTCAACATAAAGTCGTAATCGCCTGATATGTTGTAGCATTCGGTTATTTCACGCACCTTCATTATCGATTTTGTGAAATGAATGATGCATTCCTTGCTGTGCTTCTTGAGCCTTATGTTGCAGAATACGCAAAAGCCGTTGTTCACCTTCTGGCCGTCGACTATGGCCACATACTTTTTTATGTAGCCTTCCTTCTCGAGTCTCTTTATGCGCTCAAAGACAGGCGTGGCCGACAAGTTAACGCGCTCGGCCAACTCTTTCGTAGTTATGTTGCTGTTGTCCTGCAGTATCTCAAGAATCCGAATGTCGGTTGCGTCAAGTGCCATAGATAGTTGTTTTTTCTGTTTGCGTTCAATTTTTTAGTGTAAAATTAGAATAATATTTCATAAGAATTGTGATTGATAGAAATATTCTCCATAATATCATTGTTATTTGTTGTATTTGTCTGCTAGAAGTATATTTGCATTGTCAAAAAGTAACTAATAAAAACATACTGATATGGCAAAGAATTTAGGCACAATCTGTGTGCAAGAAGGCTGGAAGCCGAAAAACGGCGAGCCACGCGTACTTCCAATTTATCAAAGTACGACTTTCAAATACGACAATACCGAGGAAATGGCCGACCTGTTCGACCTGAAGGCTTCAGGCTATTTCTACACTCGTCTGCAAAACCCGACTAACGACGCTGTTGCAGCAAAAATATGCGCACTCGAAGGCGGTGTTGCAGGTATGCTTACATCATCGGGGCAGGCAGCCAATTTCTATGCAGTGTTCAACGTGTGCGAAGCCGGCGACCATTTTGTGGCATCGTCGTGCATCTACGGCGGAACATTCAATCTGTTCTCGGTAACCATGAAAAAACTTGGCATCGAATGCACATTTGTCGATCCGGATGCTTCAGAGGAGGAAATCAGCAAGGCTTTCCGTCCGAACACTAAATGTCTGTTTGGCGAAACCATTGCAAACCCGGTATTGAGCGTTCTCGACATTGAAAAGTTTGCGCGCATCGCTCACTCGCACGGCGTTCCATTGATTGTCGACAACACTTTCCCTACGCCTATCAACTGCCGTCCGTTTGAGTTCGGTTGCGACATCGTAACTCACGCTACCACCAAATATATGGATGGCCACGCTACCAACGTCGGCGGTTGCATAGTCGATAGCGGTAATTTCGATTGGGAAGCACACAAGGATAAATTCCCCGGATTGACAGAGCCGGACCCGTCGTACCACGGATTGGCATACAGCAAGGCTTTCGGCAAGGGCGCATACATTACAAAGGCCACTGCCCAACTGATGCGTGACCTTGGCTCAATTCAGGCACCGCAAAACGCATTCCTGCTCAACCTTGGTCTTGAAACCCTTCACGTGCGTGTGCCTCGCCATTGCGAGAATGCACAAAAGGTTGCCGAATATCTTGAGAAACATCCAAAAGTGGCTTGGGTTAACTACGCCGGCCTGAAATCGAGTCCATACCACGCTTTGGCACAAAAGCAGTTCACTAACGGACAATCGTGTGGCGTTGTCACATTTGGCGTCAAAGGCGATCGTTCTACCGCTATCAAGTTTATGGACAGCCTGCAGTTGGCTTGCATCGTAACTCACGTTGCCGATGCCCGCACTTGCGTGCTTCATCCGGCAAGTCACACTCACCGCCAACTGTCTGACGAGCAACTGATTGCCGCAGGAGTTCGTCCTGACCTTATCCGTTTCTCTGTCGGCATTGAGGATGTTGAAGACATCATCGCCGATTTGGAGCAGGCTTTGGAAAAAATCTAACATTAATAATTGCAATGCATTAAATGCCGGCCTAAAGCCGGCATTTTTTGTTGTTGTGGCATTATGTATTTGCATTTTGCCGGATTGTCTTTGTTGTGTGTGTTTAAAACCGACATCAAGTATTGGCGCATTTTGCACAGAATAACGCAAATGAAATATTTATCTTTGCCACAAAATTTCAGGCGATGATTTATCCCGACAACTTTGAGCAAAAAATCGATTTCGTACGCATCAGGGAAACAATAAAGACATATTGTTTGGGCCCTGTCGGCCAGTGGCTTGTCGACAAGATGCGCTTTATGCCCAAATATGCCGACGTGCGCAACCGTCTCGACGAAGTGTCCGAATTTATGCAGATACTGCAGTCGGGAACACAGTTGCCAACCGACTATTTCTTCGATTTAAGGCCATTGTTCGTCAAGATGAAGGTTGATGGCTCTTTTGCCGAGGTTGAGGAATTGTTTTGCCTATATCGTTCGTTGTCAACGGTGAAGGACGTGACGCGCTTTTTTGCCAAAGAGGAGAATGCGGAGAAATATCCGACATTAAGCGCCATAGCATCCAACGTCATAGTCCACACTTTCGTTGTCGACAGCATCGAACACATAATGACCAAGCAAGGCCGAATCCGCGACAATGCGTCGCCCGAATTGGCGCAAATACGCAAGGAATTGGCCGAAAGGCAAGGCTCAGCATCACGGCTCATTCGCAAGATTATTGCCGAGGCGCAACAGGAAGGTTGGGTTGAGCCCGATGCCACGCTTGCAGTCCGCGACGGACGTGTTGTAATACCGATACCCGCATCGCAGAAACGCAAGATTTCGGGCATCATCCACGACGAGTCGGCCACAGGAAAGACTTGCTATGTAGAGCCTGCGCCCGTTGTCGAGATAAACAACGCCATAACCGAACTCGAGTCGGCCGAGCGACGCGAGATAATAAAGATTCTGAAGACTTTAACCGACAGCATCCGCCCGTATGCCGACGATTTGGAAGATGCGATGATGTTTTTGGGCATCATCGATTTCATCCGCGCCAAGGCGAAATATGCCTTGCAGATAGACGCTTGTGTGCCCGAACTGTCCGATGTGCCTTTGATTGATTGGCGCAATGCCCGTCACCCTATTTTGCTGATGAGTTTCCGCGAGGAGGGGCGCACGCTTGTACCGCTCAATCTCGCACTCGATTCCACCGACCGCATCCTTGTCATAAGCGGGCCAAACGCAGGCGGAAAGTCAGTCTGCCTAAAGACAGTCGGGCTGTTGCAGTATATGCTTCAGTGTGGGCTTCCGTTGCCTGTCGATTTTGGAAGCAAGGCAGGCATCTTCTCGAATCTGTTTATCGATATTGGCGATGAGCAAAGTATTGATAATGATTTGAGTACGTACAGTTCGCACCTAACTAATATGAAGCATTTCGTGCGCAACGCCGACAACCGTACAATAATTCTCATTGATGAGTTCGGAACGGGAACCGAGCCGATGTTGGGCGGAGCCATTGCCGAAGCCATTCTCGACAAACTCAATCAATCCAGGGTGTTCGGAGTGATAACAACTCACTACACAAACTTGAAACATTTCGCTAACGGTCACGAAGGAATTGTCAACGGCGCTATGCTCTACGATACCAACAAGATGGAGCCGATGTTCATTATGGAGATGGGCAAGCCAGGTAGCAGTTTCGCATTCGAGATAGCATATAAAATAGGCCTTCCGCAAGACGTCATCGACGACGCGCGGAGCAAGGTGGGCGAGGACCACCTGAACTTCGACAAGCATCTGCGCGAGATTGCCCGCGACAAATATTATTGGGAGCGCAAGCGCGAAAACATACGCAAGATTGAACGACGCCTTGAGGAGATGATGGAAACCGAAAAGAAGGAACTCGATGAGATGAGGCAAATGCGTAAGGAATTGATATCCAAATCGAAGGAAGATGCAAAACGCATTTTGGCCGACTCCAACAAGGCCATTGAGAATACTGTAAGGCAGATAAAGGAGGCCCAGGCCGACAAGCAGAAGACTAAGGAAGCCCGCCAGAAACTTGATGAAGTGAAGCAGTCGCTCGAACAATCGCAAAGCGAGGAGGAAGAACGCATACTTCAGAAAATAAGAAAGTTGAAGGAACGCGAAAATCGTGTCAAGACAGGCAAGTCGAAACAGGAACAGCAGTTGAGCATCGCCGATGTGGTGGCCGAGCGTGAGCGCGACTTCACCATTGGAATGCCTGTCAAGATTGACGGACAGACTACCATTGGCGAGATAATGGAACTGAACGAAAAGAGTGCGTTGGTCGCATTTGGCAATATGTACATAACCATATCGGTCGACAAACTTCAGCATCTGAACGACGACGAAAAGAAAAAAATCCGCAAGAGCGTACGTCAAGGCAGTTTCCAGCAGTCGTATGAACTCAATCAGCGCAGGCTGTCGTTCAATCCAGGACTCGATGTGCGTGGAATGCGGGCCGAGGAGGCTGTGAGCCGAGTGGCCAGTTTCATCGACGAGGCCGTTATGGTCGGCGCATTCGAGGTGAAGATTCTGCACGGCAAGGGCAACGGCATCTTGCGCCACGTAGTGCGCGAGTATCTGCAGACGGTAGATGTTGTTAGCAGTGTCCGCGACGAGCACGTCGACTTCGGCGGAGCAGGAATAACCGTGGTCGAAATAGGCTGACGGAGTTTTTCTAGATTGTCATTCAATGCTTTATGCCGATAGAAAAAAATCCACACTCTGAATCCTAAATCCTAAATAAACCATATATCTTTGTAGCCGAATTAAAAACAATGTAAAGGTTCTTCAAATGATTAGCAGACGATTAATTAGAGTAAAAGTTCTTCAACTTCTCTATGCATATTTCAATGGCAACAATTCTGAAGGATTGCCAAAATACGAAAAAGACCTTCAGAAAAGCATCGAAAAATCGTACGACCTTTATCACCTTTTCTTCATCCTGCTTCTAGATGTAAACCGTTATGCGCAAGACAAAATCGAGTTGCGCAAGACAAAACTCATTGCTTCGGACGAAGACTTGAATCCAAACATGAAATTTGCCGAAAACAAGGTAATAGAGCAAATCCGTAATACCGAAAAGTTGTTCATTTATACCGATGCCAATGCGCTCAACTGGAGTGCGACTCCAGAGCTGATAAAGCACCTGTATAACGTCATGGTCGAGTCAGATAGCTACAAGGCCTACATGGCAAGCGCCGATAACAGCTTCGATGCCGACAAGAAGTTTGTGATGAATTTCTTCAACGAATATATGGTCGATGACGACATGCTCTACCAGATTTTGGAAGAGAACTCGATTTATTGGAACGACGATATCGAGTTTGTCTTGAGCATGAACATAAAGACAGTCGACAAGCTAAAGGAAACATCAGAGTCGATGCCGTTAATGAAACTGTTCAAAAACGACGATGACCATAAGTTCGCCACCGACCTTTTCTGCAAAACGATACTTAATCACGAAGAGAACGAAAAGCTGGTGCGCGACCATATCAAGAATTGGGATATCGAGCGTCTTGCCCAAATGGACTTGCTGATAATCGAACTTGCCATTGTCGAAATTGCCAATTTCGCAAGCATTCCTGTAAAGGTGAGCTTCAACGAGTACATCGATTTGGCAAAGTTCTACAGCACCGAGCGAAGCAGTGCATTCGTCAACGGCATCCTCGACAAGATTATCAACCAGATGAAGTCTGAAGGCAAAATCAACAAAGTTGGACGAGGCCTAATTGAAGATTGACATGTGTCGCTACTTATTCAAGGCATTCGCAACTCTCCTGCTAGCATGTTGCATGGCTGGCTGTTCTGGACACAAACAGCAGTCAGAGCCGGTGGCGTCCAATGGTGTGCCAATGATAAGTTTTGAGTCCGACTCTTACGATTTTGGCACAATAGCGCAAGGCGAAAAAGTGTCGCACACATTCACATTCCGCAACATCGGCGACGGCAATCTCCAGATAAACGACGTTACGACAAGTTGCGGATGCACTGCATCAAAATTCACCATTGAGCCGGTAGCACCAGGCGAGACAGGGCATGTCGACATCATATTCGACAGCTACGGTCGCGCAGGAAGACAGCTCAAAAGCGCCAATGTCTGGACAAATTGCAGTCAAGATGCGGTGAAACTGCAAATTTTAGTTAATATTGAAACCACAAAACAATAAACATTTTATGAATTTACTAAACATTTTCCTTATGGCGCCACAAGGTGGTGCTGGAGCAGAGGCCGCAGGAACAGGCGCAGGTAGTTTTTGGATCATGATGCTTTTGATTTTCGTAATCATGTATTTCTTCATGATTCGTCCACAAAACAAGAAGCAGAAGGCAATCATAGAATTCCGCAAATCGCTTAAGAAGGGCGACAAGGTGCTCACCGTCGGTGGCATTTACGGAACCATATCAGAAGTAAAGGAGACAACAGTATTGCTTGAAATATCAAATGGAGTGTTGATTAAGGTTGACAAGGCAGGCTTGGTTAAAGACCCGGCAGATGTGACACCTCAAGCTTAATCGACAACGCGTTTTTGCGTGAAACCCGCATTTTTTTGCTAGCCTTTATAAAGGAAAGCCCCAAAATCGTACAAAAGATTGCGTAACGGGCTCCTTTGTGAAAATTTAGTCGGGAAATTAATGGAAGTTCCCTTAAATTTGGCATTGCAAAAAATGCGGGCTTTTTTTTGAATGATGAAGCAATCAGATTTTAAGATCGTTCCTGCCGTTAAGGATAAAGTCAGACTCGACAAGCGAATGCTGCTTTATGTGGTGTTCCTATGCTTTTCCGCACTGATGTGGTTCTTCAACAAGCTGGGTGACGAGGCCAACGCCATTATTCAATATCCGGTGACATTCACCAATCTGCCAATGCAGAAGGTCGTTGTCAACGATTTGCCCGAAAACTTCGCCTTGAACGTGCAAGGCCGCGGATTCGACATCTTGCGGTATAAGATGGGCAAGACTCCGGAGCCTGTGGTCATCAATTTGAGCAGGCTAAACCACATATTGGCAAAGGAATCGACAATGGAATTCAACTTGAGTACGGCCGCGCTGTTTGAGGAGATAAAGTCGCAGTTGCCAGCCGACATTGCATTGACGATGATACACCCCGACACTATAAACTTCGTGTTTTCGAATTATGGCGAAAAGCGCGTCCCTGTGCGTCCGGTGCTCGATTTTCGCTTCGATAGCCAGTGCCTTATCGATGGCGACATCATCGTTTCTCCTTCAATGGTCACAGTCAACGGTCCCGACATTATGCTCGACACACTGCAGGCGGTCTACACCAAACGCATTGTCGCACGCAAGGTAAATGCCGATGTCCGTAGGACAGTCGAACTGCAGCCGATTGAAGGCATCGCACTCATTCACCATAAGGTGATGGTTGAGGTCCCGGTGTCTAAATTTACCGAATCGGTTGTCAAGGTTCCGTTAGCCATTGTTGGCAATTCCGATTCGTTAAGGGTAAAGCTGCTGCCCAATGAGGTTACCATTAAGTACTGGGTTTCAACCAACGACTATTCCCGCATCAACAGTTCCGATTTTAGGGTCGAAGTCGATGCTCGGCAAATCAGCCAGCAGATGGGCCTTCAGTTGCCTGTATATGTGTCGGTTCAGCCGCAAGACATCTTCAATGTCAAAGTTGAGCCGCAGATTGTGAATTTTGTCTTGGAGTCGAAATGAAGGTAATAGGGCTTACGGGTGGTATTGGCAGCGGAAAGAGCTATGTCGCCGAAATGTTTGCAAAGCAAGGCATTCCGTGCTACAACTGCGATAGTCGTGCCAAGATGCTCAACAACACAAACAATGATATAATTGACGCGATAACAGAACGTTACGGCAGTCAGTCATATATCGATGGCCAACTCAACAGACCATTTATTGCACAGAAAATCTTTTCTGACAAGACTGAGCTGCAATGGATGAACGCGCTTGTACATCCTGTTGTGCGTGCCGATTTTGGGCAGTGGCGCAGTCTGCAGACGGCAAAGGCTGTCTTGGTGGAGTCCGCCATTCTGGTTGGAAGCGGGTTCGACGATGTCTGCGACAAAATCGTAGTGGTTGACGCCCCGTTTGAATTACGGCTTGAAAGGGTTATGCGGCGTGACGGCACAACGCGCGAACAGATATTGGAACGCATCGACAATCAGATTCCAAACGAATGCCTGCTTGCCTATGCCGATTATGTCATTGTCAATGACGGAATTGCCGACATCGCATCGCAGATTGATTCAGTATTGTGTAGTATTTGATAGTCGCTAGTACAGAATTTAATGGGAGTTCTATAAAATGCTTTGTAGTGATTTTGAAGATTTTGTCAGGCAGATTGATTAAGCGAAGGAGCAGTGCGGACACTGTGACTGAGTGATGGCCAGCAAGATGTCGACAAAAATTCAAAAGCACCCAAAAGATTGAAGAATGGTCCATATTTAAAAAAATAAAATCGGGGAATAATTTATAGAAGTCCCCTTAAAATGTTAAAGGAAGAAATATGAAATACCGTAAGTGGTTAGGTGGCGGATTAGGCTGGGTCTTAGGGGGCCCGCTCGGGGCGATTTTAGGCTATTTATTAGGCTCTGCATTCGATAGGGCCGATTCTGTGGCGCACGGTGCCGGACAGCCACAGCAAGGATATGCAGGTGCTGCCGGCCAGCGAGCCCAGCAATCCACATCGCGTGGCGACTTCATGGCGAGTCTGGTTGTACTGACGGCTGCCGTGATGAAGGCCGACGGACGGGTTGTCAAGGCCGAACTTGATTACGTCAAGCATTTTTTTGTCCAGCAATTCGGTGTGGAAGCGGCAACGGATGGTGTAAGAATGCTCCGCGACATTTTGAAAAACGATTTCCCGGTTTATGATGTCAGCCGTCAGATTGGACAACGGCTCAATCATGCCAGCAAGATGCAGCTGTTGCACTACCTGTTCGGCATATCGAATGCCGACGGCAGCATTCATCCAAACGAGGTCGGCCTTATTGAGGTCATAGCCCGCAGCATGGGAGTTGGCGACGCTGACTTCAATTCTGTGAAGTCGATGTTTGTAAGCGATTCCACATCGGCATACAGAATCTTGGGTGTTTCACCTAGCGCCACCGATGACGAGGTGAAGAAAGCCTACCGGAAGATGGCCGTTGAGAACCATCCAGACAAGGTCTCGTACCTTGGCGAGGATGTACAACGGGCCGCAAAGGAGAAATTCCAGAAGATAAATGAGGCCTATGAGACAATTAAAAAAGAGAGGGGAATGAAGTAGTTGCTTCAATACATTATTATTTTTGCGTATCGTTAAATAACACACATTATAGATGAAAAGGATTTTTTATGCTTCGGCAATTGTAGCCGTATGTCTGTGTGGCACATCAGTGCCATGTTTTGCACAAGGTGGATTGTCAGTTTCCAACCTTGGAACTTCCGACATAATGTCGATATCGGCATTGTTCATTTCTGTTTTGGCTTTGATAATCGCGTTGCGTGCGCGCTTGGTGTCCAGAAAGGCAATGATTAACGCCACTGAAGATTTTCAGTTGATGATAGAAAGTACAAAGAACACCATCAATAAAAGCATAAGGGGCCTGCGCCGTGAAATGCAGCGTTCAAGCCAGAACGCAAACGGCAATGGCGAGCAGTCTGCGCCAGAGGCGAAGCCTGCACGTTCGCAGCAACACCATCGTCGCCCATATCGCCACCCACAGCAAAAGCCTAATGGCGAGGCCCAGCAATCAGGAACAGAGCAACAGCAACCTGACGCATCGGAACAAAAATAAATTTTCAGCCATGATAACGCCGTCAACATTACAGAAAGGAGACAAAATTGGGATAGTCGCACCTGCCCGGTTTGTAGAGCAAGACAAATATGCCGGAATCTGCAATACAATCGAAAGCTATGGCTACATCCCGGTGCGAGGCAAGACAACTACATTGGAACATGGCATTTTTGCAGGTGCCGATGATGAACGTGCCACTGATCTGCAATCGATGATTGATGACGATGAAATACGAGCAATATTTTGTGTTAGAGGCGGATACGGGTGCGTCCGTATGGTAGGCAAAGTCGATTTTTCAAGATTTGCCGAGCATCCAAAATGGATTGTCGGATTTAGCGATGTGACGGTCATTCATTCACTGCTTCAAACTAAAGGATTTGAAAGCATCCATGGGCAGATGCCGGTAAATTTCGTCAAGCCAAACTCAAGTGTCGATGAATTGTTTGATGTGCTTGAGGGACGCATCCACAACTACGATTTCCGCGGGACGCTAAATCGCGTCGGGAAAGCGCAAGGTATGGTGGGTGGAGGAAACCTGTCACTGCTGTGCTCGTTGATTGGGACGCCATATCAGCTTAACACGTCTGGAAAGATACTCTTTCTTGAAGATGTTGGTGAACCACTTTACCGCATCGACAGAATGATGCAGCAACTGAAGCTGTCGGGCATGCTGTCTAAATTGTCGGGCCTTGTTTGCGGTTATTTCACCAATATGGAAGACACTACGCCGTCATTCGGCAAAAGCTATCAGCAGATTGTGCTGGATGCTGTATCTGATTACGGCTATCCGGTGTCATTCGGATTTAATGCGGGGCACCAGCAGCCTAATTGCCCGATGGTGTTCGGCCGCAATGCCTACCTGTATGTAAACGATGATTGCAGCAGCCTGATTTTTCAGCAATGAGTGAGCATAACGACATTGGGCGCAATGGTGAAGATGTGGCATCTGCTTATCTGATTCAGGTTGGATACAAGATAGTTACGCGAAATTGGCGTTTTGGGCCTAAAGAGATTGACATTATTGCGCAAGACGGGCAGACATTGGTGTTTGTCGAGGTGAAGACACGTTCAACACTTGCTTTTGAACTACCTCAAGAAGCCGTGACACCTAAGAAGATGCGTAATCTTATCGAGGCGGCCGATGCCTTTTTGCAGCAGCGCGACATAAATCTTGAAAGCCGTTTCGACATCGTGTCGGTACTTAACGGCAACCCGCCAAAGGTCATCGACCACCTGATTGGCGCATTCCAAGCCAACGATCTAATTTAATTCGATTTTCGGTTTCAAAACAGGAGCCATACTTCCGCATCTAATTCGAAAAGTACCATTCGTAAATGAAAACATAATTTGTAAATCCTAAATCCTAAATCCTAAATCCTAAATATGTATTCCTACCAATATCCCCGTCCAGCAGTCACAGCCGACATAGTAGTGCTTCACCGTTCAGCTGAAGGAGTGAAGATTTTGCTTATTGAGCGACGCAACAATCCGTATGCAGGTTGTTGGGCATTGCCAGGCGGTTTTGTTGATGAGAACGAGGATTTGCTGGATTCAGCCAATCGTGAGTTGAGGGAGGAGACAAGCCTTACATGTCTTGAACTGCATCAGTTTCAGGCATTTGGCACACCAGGCCGTGACCCGCGCGGACACACCATAACCATTGCCTATTGGGGCGTTACCGACAATCCAGACTCTGCCCGTGCCGACGACGATGCCAAGTCGTTGCGCTGGTTTCCAATTGACAGTCTGCCCCCGTTGGCCTTCGACCACGACAAGATTATCGCTTTGGGACTGAAAGTGGCAGGTGTGAAGTGAATCTCTCGATTTGGATTGATAATCAAGTTTTTATCTTGACATCCACAGCGTTGGTTGACATATCAACTTGTGGCTAATATGAATTGCAGGCACCACAAACCAATTCTCAAACACAACCGAGATATAATATTATGTGCCAGAGAATGCCGGCAATGCATTTTTTACGTATTTTCGCTTAAGGTAATATGTTGCTCACCAAGACAATCAGCCAAATGGGCAACGGTAGCATTGAAATTTCAGCCAGCGAACTGCAACCATGCATGTATATCTACACACTTGTAGTTGACGGGCAGGAAACAGAATATAAACGAATGATAATTACGGAGGAATAGACAAATGAAAAAAATATTGTTGTTGGCATTTGCAAGCATATTGCTTGTAGCCTGCGAAAAAGACGAAAAGGAATTTTCAAAAAACGAAACGAATATTATTGGAACATGGGTTGAAACCTATCCTGAATTGTTCGACGGAGTTTCTGATACAATCGCTTTTGCCAAAGATTCTTTGATAAGAAAACATTTCTATTTTAATGGTTGGAATTATCTTGTAACTCTTGATACTATTTCATTTACAAAAGATGGAAAGAGAATGAGCTTTTTGTATTCTGTGATAGATGAAGACAATATGATGATACATGGTTTTTTTGATAGGTCGATTACAACACAAGTAAAAGATATTCAATTTACTAAAGTAAAATAAACTAACGAAATCGATGTGCTGTCTTTTTTGTTGCGTAACGACGAACGTCAGCGAACTGCAACCATGCATGTATATCTACACACTTGCAGTTGACGGGCAGGATATAGATACTAACCGAATGATAATAACAACTGAATAAAAATCCGCTATAATCAGTATAATCTTGTGTCATCTGCGTTCTATTCGAATTAGTTGATACCAACAAACAAAAAAGGTTGCCTCATTTGGCAACCTTTTTTATTATATCGGAAATGCGAATTTGTTTACTTTACAGCAACGTTGGCCATTTGTACGTTATCGTATTCACCTCTGTCAAGTTTCTCCTTGATTTCCTTGAATGCGTTCAAAGTGTAGTCAACGTCCTCAATGCTGTGAGCGGCTGTTGAAATGACGCGGAAGATGATCATTCCAGGAGGAATTACAGGGTAAACCACAATTGAGCAGAATATCTTGTAGTTTTCGCGCAAGTCGTAAGCCATTGCAGTTGCCTGTTCAACGCCACCCATAATGTGAACAGGTGACACGCAAGCCTCGGCAGGGCCTATGTCGAAACCTAGATTGCGGAAACCGTTTTGCAAACGGCGGGTTACAGTCCACAGTTTCTCGCGGAGTTGGTCGCCTTCGGCGCTGTTGATTATTTCCAGACGCTTGATGCAGCCTTCAACTATTGGCATTGGCAGAGCCTTTGCATAAATCTGCGAACGCATATTGTAGCGTAGGTAGTCGATTACGCATTTCTTTGAAGCGATGAAACCGCCGATTATTGCCATTGATTTTGCGTATGCGCCAATGTAGATGTCCACTTCGTCCATAACGTTGAAGTGCTCTGATGTGCCGCGTCCGTGAGGACCCATAACGCCAAATCCGTGAGCATCGTCAATCATTATGCGGAAGTTGTACTTCTTCTTGAGTGCTGCAATTTGGTCCAGGATGCCAAGAGCGCCAGTCATACCGTAAACACCTTCGGTGATTAGCAATACGCCGCCACCTTGCTCTTCTGCCACTTTGCAAGCCACTTTAAGTTTCTGTTCGCAACTTACAATATCGTTGTGCTTGTATGAGAAAGCCTTTCCTTGATGAAGACGTTTACCATCCATAAGGCAAGCGTGGCATTCTGCGTCAAACACAATCACGTCGTGACGGGTAAGCAGTGAGTCGATTGTTGACACAATGCCCTGATAACCGAAGTTGAAAAGGAAAGCGGCTTCCTTCTTCTCGAAAGCGGCCAATTCGCGTTCCAGTTTCTCGTGAAGGTCAGAGTTGCCTGTAAGCATTCGGCTGCCCATTGGATAAGCCAAGCCCCAGCGTACGGAAGCCTCGCCGTCAACCTTGCGGATTTCAGGATGGTTTGCCAATCCAAGATAGTTGTTCAGACTCCATACCAAGACGTCTTTGCCTTGGAATTTCATATGAGGGCCAATCTCGCCTTCCAACTTTGGAAACGAGTAGTAGCCTTCCACTTTTTCGCGGTATTGTCCAAGCGGACCGCCCGACGATTCCTTTATTCTTTCAAATATATCCACGATACAAAATGTTTAATGTTTAGCGTTGCAAATGTACTTTTTATCACGAAATCAGTGGTGGTATATTTACCTATTTAGAAGTGTTTGATATGAAATCAATTGTGGTGAGTGCTTTTTCAGACAATTCCTTCCTGCAGGATGTCGTGGATGTGGATAATGCCGGCATATTTGCCGTCTTTCAGCACTGCAAGTTGGGTTATGTGGTTTTTTTCCATTATGTGGAATGCGTTGACCGCCATTTCGTTTTCGTCAATCGTCTTTGGAGTTCTCGTCATAATATCCTGAGCCACAAGCGAATTTATGCTTCGGCCCGACACCAGCATTCGGCGCAAGTCGCCGTCGGTTATTATTCCGAGCAGGTTGCCGTTGTTGTCAAGGACGGCAGTTGCGCCCAGCCGTTTCGACGTCATTTCCAGAATGACGCGGTTGATGTTGTCGTCGGATAGCACTTGTGGCTTCTCGTTGTTGGTGTAGAGGTCGCTGACGCGCATGTACAGTTTCTTGCCGAGTGCGCCGCCAGGGTGGTATTTCGCAAAATCGGCAGGAGTGAATCCTCTGCATTCTAGCAGGGCCACAGCCAATGCGTCGCCCATAACCAGTTGCGCGGTTGTGCTTGATGTCGGTGCCAGATTGTTAGGGCAGGCCTCGTGTGCGGCAAAGGCGTTGATGATTATATCGGCGTGCTGTGCCAGGTACGACTGGGTGTCGCTCACCATTGCTATCATTTTGCTGTTGCGCATTTTCAGGATGGGAACAAGCACTTTTATTTCAGGTGTGTTGCCGCTTCTCGACAGCAGCATCACAATGTCGTCGGCCTGAATCATGCCCAAGTCGCCGTGAATGGCATCGGCGGCGTGCATAAATAATGCAGGTGTTCCTGTCGAATTCATTGTTGCTACGATTTTTTGCGCTATAATTGCGCTCTTGCCGATGCCGGTTACTACCAATCGACCTTTGCTGTTGAAAATTGATTCGACGGCTTTAGCGAAATTGTCATCAATCAGGCTTTTAAGATGATTGACCGTGGCAGTTTCCTGTTCAATTACATTGGTCGCAATCTGTATTATTTCGGTTTTGTTTTTCATTTTATTCATCGATAAATGATGTTGCCAAAAGGTTTCTCCAAAGTTGTCGGTTTGAACTGGAATGCAAAATATGTTTTTTAGTGCAATAGTGCAGAAAAAAATGCGTACTAAAAAATAGACAAAAATAAAAATGGGCTAATAAATTTTCTTAAATTTATTATTGTGTAAAAAAAGATATTGAATGGAACTGAAGGATTATTTAAAGCAGTATTTCGGCTTCGACACATTCAAGGGTAATCAAGAGGCGATAATCGAGAATATTCTTGCGGGGCGTGACACGTTTGTGCTAATGCCTACAGGTGGCGGAAAGTCGTTATGCTATCAACTTCCAGCAATGTTGCAAGAGGGAACAGCCATTGTCATCTCTCCGCTTATAGCGCTAATGAAAAACCAGGTAGACGCCATACGCGGATTCAGTGAAGAAGATGGCATAGCCCATTTCTTGAATTCGTCATTGACAAAGACTGAAATACAGTGCGTCAAGGATGATATTCTTGCAAACAAGACAAAATTACTTTACGTGGCGCCAGAATCGCTTGCCAAGGAGGAGAATATTCAATTCCTCAAGCAAGTGAAAATATCGTTCTACGCCATAGACGAGGCTCACTGTATTTCGGAATGGGGACACGATTTTCGTCCGGAATACCGCAGTATCCGTTCTCGTGTCGATGAAATAGGCCGTGCGCCTATAATTGCCCTTACGGCAACCGCAACGCCAAAAGTGCAGAGCGACATTCAAAAGACATTGGGAATGGTTGATGCCGATGTGTTCAAATCGTCGTTTAACCGTCCAAACCTTATTTATGAGGTTCGGCCAAAACGCGATGTCACAAAGGAGATTATCAAATTTATCAAGAGCAATCCAGGCAAGTCGGGCATTGTTTATTGCCTGAGCCGAAAAAAGGTTGAGGAACTTGCCGAAACGCTTGTCATCAACGGCATCAAGGCCGCGCCTTATCACGCTGGCCTCGATTCGGCAGTGCGTTCAGCCAATCAGGACAAGTTCCTGATGGAGGAGGTCGATGTCATTGTCGCAACCATAGCGTTTGGCATGGGTAT
Source organism: Bacteroidales bacterium (assembly GCA_045640185.1). Lineage (GTDB taxonomy): Bacteria > Bacteroidota > Bacteroidia > Bacteroidales > SZUA-534 > RUG13583. Next base: position 81,568 of record JAZUEN010000020.1, on the reverse strand, counting down.
CGACAAGCCCGACGTGCGTTTCGTCATTCACCACGATATGCCAAAGAGCCTTGAAGGCTACTATCAAGAGACAGGCCGCGCAGGCCGTGATGGCGGAGAAGGCCGTTGCATCGCATTTTATTCGTACAAGGATATCCAGATGCTCGAGAAGTTCATGCAAGGCAAGCCTGTCGCCGAGCAGGAGATTGGCCGGCATTTGCTTCTGGAGACCGTGTCGTATGCCGAGTCGGCTGTATGCCGTCGCAAACAGTTGCTTCACTATTTCGGTGAAGACTACGGTGGCGACAATTGTGGCGCTTGCGACAACTGTCTGCATCCGCGCGAGACGTTTGAGGGCAAGGACAGCGTTGTGAAGGTGCTGAAGACGGTCATCGCCGTCAAGGAATTCTTCAAACCCGACCTTGTGGCCAATGTGTTGTGTGGCGTGGCTGACAGCACTATCAAGGCATATAAGTATAATGAGATACCTGAGTTTGGAAGTGGCAAGGACCATGACGAAAAATATTGGCAGACAATAATCCGTCAGGCTCTTGTGGCCGACTTGTTGGGAAAGAACATCGAAAATTACGGTTCGCTGACCGTCACTCCGCAAGGCTATGAGTTCCTGAAAAATCCTCACACGTTTATGATTGCCAAGGAACGCGATTTTGAGCAGGAGGAAGGCGATGACGTGGCAGAAGGAGGCGGCGCAATTGTTGCTGCCGACCAGACTCTATATTCAATGCTTTGCGACTTGCGCAAGGATATTGCCAAAAAACGCGGTTTGCCTCCTTACATTATTTTCCAGGACCCTGCATTGCAGGATATGACAATCCACTATCCAATGACGCTTCAGGAATTGGGCAACATTCCAGGTGTGGGGCAGGCAAAGGCCGTAAAGTTCGGACAGCCGTTCTGCGAACTGATAAGCCGTTATGTCAAGGAAAACGAGATTGAGCGTCCTATCGACCTTGTCGTGAAGACGACAGGCAACAATTCGGGTATGAAACTCTACATTGTGCAGAGCATCGACCGCAAGTTGGGTCTCGATGTTATTGCAGACGGTAAGGGTTTGGAAATGAGCGAATTGCTGGCTGAAATGGAGAAAATCGTAAATTCGGGCACCAAACTGAACATCAATTATTACATCGACGAGGTGATTGATGAAGATTGCCAGGACGACATTTACGAGTATTTCCGTGAGGCTGAGACCGACTCTGTTGAAGACGCTTTGAAGGAGTTGGGTGAAGACGACTATACTGAAGAGGAAATTCGCCTTATGCGCATAAAGTTCATTTGCGACGAGGCTTATTGATGCGACTTTGAAACTATAGGTCACCTATGAACCACGGGCTGAAGGAACAATCTTTCAGCCCGTTTTTTTTCGGTATAGTGAGTTGATGACGGACTGTGAAATGTCTTATTCGTGACCAAAACAATGCATTTTGTGTGCGTTTTGGTTAGATATGATTTTTATTCATAACCAAAACTATGTATTTTTTTTATTGTTTTGGTTATGTATATTTATGTGTGCTTATTGATAAGTATTTAATACACAAGCATAAATATAATGATTGTCTATTTAAATAAATCGTTCAGCGTGACTTCCGACTCTGCAATGGCGGAGTGTTTCCCCTGCTTTACGCCATAGGTGGTTACAAATGTTGATACAAGTCCTTTCCGTGTCTTGCTTGAAACGGCAAAATCGGAGAGGCGTTGGCGGATTTTGTCGGCATAATCCTTTGTGATATCAAAAGGACCAACGGAGAATTTCATTTCGCACAAGTTGATTAAACGGTCGGCACGGTCAATCACCAAGTCGATTTGTGAAGTCGTGTTGCGCCATTCGCTTGCCGACGTCGAGATGCCAGAAATTCCAAGTGCGTGTTTTATTTGGTCGAGGTGGATTAGGCAGAGCAGTTCGAACGAAAAACCTTGCCAACTGTTTATGGCAGGTGTGTTAAGGTTGTTTGTCCACCATTTTTTATCTTTCGTATTGTTGCCATCGATGAATTTGAAGAAGAAGAGCGTATAAAAGTCGATTATGCGGTAAATGGCATTTTTGCAGGGTTTCCCGAATTGTGAGTAGCAGATTATGAAACTGCATTTTTCAAGGTTTGAAAGATAGCGGGTCAAGGTGTTGCCTTGCAATCCAGTTATTGAACTTATTTCACTGCGCATTAAGCCGTTGCGTTTTTCCGACAGGGCTTTGACTATTGCCACATACTTGTCGGCATTGGTGAAAAGCGCACTGTAAAGTTCTGAAAATTCGTTTTTCAGTTCGGCGTTTGGGCCGAAGAATAGTTCGTCAATGTTTTGCGCCAGGCTGAGCGAAGTGTCGATCAGGCTTAGGTAAAAAGGCACACCGCCAAATATCATATAGGCTTGGGCAATTTGGTATCTGTCCCATTTGGCGCCCCGTCGTTCGAGAAACTGTTCGGTTTCCGACAATGTAAATGGTTCAAGGTAGATGTGGCGGGTTATGCGTCCGTGCAGTCCGCCCCTGTTTGCTATTATGTTGTCGTTGAGCCACGATGTGGCCGAACCGCTAGCAATGAACATAAGGTTGTCGCGTTGCGCTCCCCAACTGTTCCAAAAATATTCCAATGCCGAGACAAAGTCGGATTTGCGGGTGTCAATCCAAGGCATCTCGTCGATGAATACTACCTGCCTTTTTTTTGCGCCTAACGAAGTCAGGTACTCCTGAAGTCGGTTGAAGGCATCGTCCCAGTTTTTTAGTTCTATTGATATGGGAGAGTGTGTGTATTCCTTTAGCGCTTGCGCAAAGCGTTGCAGTTGCTGTTGCCGAGTCAGGTTGTGCCCACCGACGTAACTGAATGTGTATTTTTCGGCATAGAGGCTGTTGACGAGAAACGTCTTGCCAACGCGTCGCCGACCGCTTACTATTATGAATTCTGCGTGGCCCGAATTGTGGCATTTTTTGAATATTTCCTGCTCCCGTTGTCTTCCTATTATATTGTTCATACCTAATAATGAATGGATTGACTATTGCAAAAATAGTTTCATTTTTGATTATTTGCAACCAAAACAACATATTTTGTACATGTTTTGGTTATGTATGATTTTTATTTGTAACCAAAACTATATAATTTTTCATTGTTTTGGTTGCATATCCTATGCGTGGCAAGCGTTGTCTTGCTTGCCAGATGATGGGATTTTGTCCGATTGTCGGGCGGTATATGCCTGATGCTTTGTCTTTTGGCTTGAGCATCAATGGTGGTCTTGCAGTGGCTTTGTTGTCATTTGTAGCATTCAGCCACTTGCTGAAATTGTGAAGCGAGGGCGGTTTGGTTTTGCAGATATTTTACGCTGTCGGTCAGTTTGGTCACAAAGGCCTCAAGTTTGTCCATATATTCTTGTCCGCCGATTGTTCCTTCCGCCACAAATGTCAGGCCCTTTTCCCAACTTGCGGTAAGTTCGGCATTGAGCAGTGGCCTTATTGACGCATTTACAACCTCGTACACAATTTCGCCAAGTTTTGCAGGCGTTACTATCTGCGTCTTCTTATTGAGATTCAGGTAGTTGATTTTTACCAACTTGCTCAATATTTCGGCGCGTGTGGCGCTTGTGCCTATGCCACTGCCTTTTATTTGGGCACGAAGTTCTTCATCTTCTATTAGTTGGCCAGCATTTTCCATCGCCAGAATCAGCGAGCCAGAATTGTAGCGTTTGGGCGGTGCCGTTTCGCCTTCTTTGAGTTCGTATCCGTTGACGGGCAGTGTAGAGCCCTTCTTCAGTGCGCTTACAAGTTCAAATTGGTTTGTGTCAATGACATCGTCTTGCTGTTTGTCGTCGTCTTGCTTTGCGGTATCGCCCATAACAGCAAGGTAGCCAGGCGTTTCAAGAATTTTGAAATTGGCGAAGAAATGTTCGGTGCCGACTGTCAGCTCAATGGCCACCTTGCGGTACTCGGCGGGGGGAAAGAAGATTGACAGGAATCGGCGAACAATGCGGTCATATACGCCACGTGCCACATCGGAACAGGTTGACAATGCCTGAAAGCCTTGTCCCGTAGGTATTATGGCGTAGTGGTCGGTAATTTGCTTGTCGTCGGTGTAGCGACTCTTGCCTATGGTGGCGAACAGCCCGTATTCCTTAACTTGCTTGCAGTATTCAAGATACTCGGGTTGGGTTGCCAGCCCGTGCAGGTTCTTCGTGATTTCCTTTGCCACAGCCGACGACAGCACGCGCGCATCGGTACGCGGATATGTCACAAGTTTCTTTTCGTATAAATCCTGAACAATCTGCAATGTCTCGTCGGGGCTTACCTTGAACAGTTTCGAGCATTCGTTCTGCAGTTCGGCAAGGTTGAAAAGCAGTGGCGGATTCTTCTTCTCCTTCTTTTTTTCGATGTTGACAATGGTGGCTTCGGTTGCCGACTGCTTCAGCATATCGATGCACGCTTCGGCATCTTCGCGTTTCTTGAACCCGTTTTCCTTGTACAGGAGTGGCGAATCAAAATATCGTGAGCCTTCAACGGCACGCCATTCGCCAGAGAACGATGAATTTTCGCTTAACGCAAAATCGCCGATTATTCGGTAGAAAGGAGTCTTCACGAATGCGCGTATTTCGCGTTCGCGACGAACAACCATTCCAAGCACGCAAGTCATCACTCGGCCTACCGAGATGGCTCCGCGTTTCTCGAGATTCAGGAATTGGCTTATGGTGTACCCATATTTAATGGTAAGTATTCGGCTGAAGTTGATGCCCATCAGGTAGTCTTCCTTGGCGCGCAGATAGGCCGAATCCGAAAGGTTGTTGTATTCCGACAGTGGCTTTGCTTCGCGTATTCCGCGCAGGATTTCTTCTTCGGTTTGCGAGTCGATCCACACTCTTCGGCGTTGTTTTTCGGCAGGCACATTGGCCATTTGGTCAACCAGTCGGTAGATGTATTCACCTTCGCGTCCCGAGTCGGTGCAAACGTAGATGCAGTCGACGTCGGCACGGTTGAGCAATCCGCTTACGATGTCGAATTGCTTTTTCACGCTCGGGATAATCTCGTAGATGAACTGCTTGGGCAGGAACGGCAGAGTGCTTATATCCCAGCGTTTGAGTGCGGGGTCGTAGGCATCGGGGTAACTCATTGTGACCAAGTGGCCGACACACCACGTGACAATGCTCTTGTCGCCTTCAAGATAGCCGTCGCCACGCGACATCCCTTCCTTGAGCGCCTTCGCAAACTCCTGTGCCACACTCGGTTTCTCCGCTATGTAAAGATTCTTGCCCATTGGTTTCGGCTTGATTTTTTAGCATTGACAATTGTATGAAAATGATTTGACGTATAAAAGAGTTGTGGAAAACTTGGGAAAACTGTGTTGGTTGGCGTGACAAAAACTAATTGTATTTTGGAAGCGCTATTTAAAATTTGATAGATTTGCCAAAAAACAGCAACAATGGCTTTTATCGTAATTGAAGGATTGGATGGCGCAGGCAAGTCAACACAGTTGAATATGCTTCGCAATTTACTGAATAGCAAAGATATACCATTCGAGTATCTGCATTTTCCGCGTGTTGACGAAGGCGTTTTCGGCAATCTTGTGTCGATGTTCCTGCGTGGCGATTTGGGCGCCAACAGCCAGGTGAACCCGTATTTGGTCGCGCTCATCTATGCAGGCGACCGCAACGACGCAAAGCAGACCATAAACAAGTGGATTGCCGACGACAGACTTGTCATCATTGACCGATATGTGTATTCCAACATAGCATATCAGGGCGCCAAAATTGCTGATAAGGCCAAAAAGGAAGAGTTGCGTCGTTGGATTCTGAATCTCGAATTCGGCTATTATGGCATTCCGCGTCCCGATTTGAGCCTGTTTCTCGATGTGCCGTTCGTGTTTACCGCAAAAAGCCTGACATCGCACCGCGAGGGCGACGACCGCAAGTATCTGCAGGGAAAGCAGGATATTCACGAGGCCGACTTGAATTTTCAGGAGCAGGTCCGTCAGGAATATCTTGATTTGGCATCCACCGAGAACAACTTCGAACTTGTCAAGTGCTACGCTGACGACAATCAGATGCTTCCGCCCGAAAAGGTGTTCGAAAAGATTGTGGCACAACTAAATAGTTACGGTGTGCTGAAATAATGCCAAAATTAAAACATAACGCTATGTCACGAACCGCAAAAACATTGCTTCTTGTCTGCCGAATAATAATAGGTGCGACATTCATATTTTCAGGATTCGTCAAGGCCGTTGACCCGCTTGGCTCCACCTATAAGTTCATCGACTATTTCAATGCCTTCGGAATGGAGTGGGCGACAGGCTTGGCTTTCGGCTTGTCGGTTTTGCAGTGCATTGCCGAATTTGCCATTGGCGTCGCGGTGCTTTTCAACCTATCCATACGGCTGAGTTCGGGCCTCGCATTGGCCTTTATGGTGTTCTTCACGCCACTTACGCTATACATTGCCATAAAAAATCCAGTCCACGACTGCGGATGCTTTGGCGACGCGCTTGTCATCACAAATTGGCAGACATTCTTCAAGAATATAGTGCTGTTGGCCTCGGCCATTGTTGTTTTCGCAAAGCGAAAGCAGGCAAATTGCAAACTGAAAAGCGCCGAACAATGGTCGTTGTGCGGTGTCGCGGTATTGGCCATAGGCATTTTCTGCGGATATTCGTACAAGCATACTCAAGTGCTCGATTTCCGTCCGTTTAGCATAGGAACTTCAATCCAGGAAAAAATGGAGCGTCCTGCAGGCGCGCCTGCCGACGTTTGGGAAAGCACATTCGTATATGAAAAGGATGGCGAGCAGAAAGAATTCTCTATTAGCAACTTGCCAGATAGCACTTGGACGTTTGTCGATGCTCGCCACACTTTGGTGAAGAAAGGCTACGAGCCACCAATCCACGATTTCTCGATTGTAAATGCCGACGGCGAGGACCTGACTCAAGATGTGCTTAGCAGTGCCGAATATAATTTCCTGCTGATAGCATATAACCTTGAAAAATCCGATTTGTCGAAGATTGACAGCATAAACCGTCTAGCAATGTTCTGCCAGGGCGAGGGCTATCCGTTCTATATGCTGACCGCATCGACCGATGATGCGATTGCCGATTTCAGGGAGAATGCCGACCCGTCGTACGACATCTGCATCTGCGACGAGACCACACTCAAGACGATTGTCCGTTCGAATCCAGGACTGATGATTGTCAAGGATGGCGTGATTATCGGCAAATGGAACTTGTGCGACATTCCGCAGTTGGACTTTTTCAAAGGGAATCTGCTCGCAAAATGCATTGATTTACAAATGCAAAAACAAACGTCATTCTATGCGTGGCTGTTGATTTTAGTGCTTGCATTTTTCGCCACTATTTACTTACTTGCGCGCAATGCTAAACAATCCGATTGTTGATGCTAATTATAAGATAACTAATAACTTAAATTATTTTAATATGAGAAAGAAAATTGTTGCTGGCAACTGGAAGATGAACAAGAATCTCCAGGAAGGCATCGCTCTTGCAACAGAGTTGAACAATGCACTTACCGCAAAACCAAACTGCGATGTTATCATCTGCACACCTTTCATTCACCTTGCAAAGGTTTCTGACGTCATCAACCACAATATCATCGGTTTGGGCGCCGAAAACTGCGCAGATAAGGAAAAAGGCGCATTCACAGGCGAGGTTTCTGCAGAAATGGTAAAATCGACAGGTGCAGAATATGTTATCCTTGGCCACTCTGAACGTCGTGAGTACTACAAGGAAACTCCAGAGATTTTGAAGGAAAAAGTGCAATTGGCACTTGCAAACGGCTTGAAGGTCATCTTCTGCATCGGCGAAAGTCTTGCAGAACGTGAGGCAAACAAGCAAAACGATGTTGTAAAGGCAGAACTTGAAGGTTCAGTATTCAACTTGTCAGCCGAGGATTTCTCAAAAATCATCATCGCTTACGAGCCAATCTGGGCTATCGGCACAGGCAAGACTGCTACTTCTGACCAGGCTGAAGAGATTCACGCTTACATCCGTTCAGTTGTTGCTTCAAAATATGGCAAGGAAGTTGCTGAAAACACTTCAATCCTTTACGGTGGTTCTTGCAAGGCTTCAAACGCTCCTGAACTGTTCGCAAAGCCTGACATCGACGGAGGTCTTATCGGCGGTGCTTCATTGAAGTGCGAAGACTTTATGGGAATTATCAAGGCATTCTAATTGATTACAAATAAGTGAAATGGCCGATGTCAAATTCTGACATCGGCTTTTTTTATTGTCAAAACTCATTGTGCGCCAATATGTTTCAGCGCACAATTCACGCCCGAGCAATCAACCGCGCAGTGTTAGAAACTGATATCATAACTTTTTATGAAAAGACATTAAAGATGTTAACTTTCGAGAAAATATCGATTTATGCAATATACTGAAACTCAACTGACTTTTAAGCCGGCAACACCCGACAACAAGGACATCCTGACGGCTTTGCTGGCCGAAATAGGCTACGACAGTTTTATGGAGAACAAGGATGGTCTTTCGGCATATATTCCTACCGAGAATTTCGATGAGGAAGCCACAGAAGCCGCCATTGAGCCTGTTCGCGCGATTTTCGAGTCGCTTGCCGTAGAGAGCAAGCCTATGCCCGATGTCAACTGGAACGCCGAGTGGGAGAAGAGTTTCACGCCTATCACGGTGCTCGACAAGTGCCGTATCCGTGCGCCTTTTCACGAGTGCGACCCGAATTATCCGGTGGAGATTATCATAGAGCCGAAGATGTCGTTCGGCACAGGCCATCACGCAACCACCACGCTGATGCTTCAGCAGATTTTCGATATCGACCTTGCAGGCAAGAGCGTGCTCGATATGGGTTGCGGGACAGGCGTGCTGGCCATAGCTGCAAAAAAGGTCGGCGCATCCACTGCAACGGCTATCGATATCGACCATTGGTCGGTTGAGAACTCGATTGAGAATGTGGCCCGCAACCAGGTTGACGGAATAACCGTTCTCGAAGGTGGCGTTGAGGCTATCAGTGGCTCGTTCGACGTCATTTTGGCAAACATAAACCGCAATATCCTGCTCGACCAGATGCCTACTTACGCCAAATCGCTGAATGCAAATGGAATATTGTGCTTGAGCGGATTTTACAAGTCGGACCTCGACATTATCAAGGAGAAGGCACAATCGCTAAATTTGCGTTTTGTCACATTCATTGAACGTGACGATTGGGTGTCGGCCAGATTTTGTAAATAACAGACAAGTTGCTATACAAAAAACAATCGCTGATGAGAAGACTACTGACAATAATAGGTTTCAGCCTCGCATTCCTCGGAAATGCTTTGGCACAGACGACATCGTTCACGCCAGAACCATACAAGTTTATGGACGAATTGAAGGTGTTCTTCTCAAAATCCGACGCTAATTACGAGAGTGGCAAACAGCTGTTGGCAGAATTGGCGCCATATTGGCACGGAGGCGCGTTCACTGAGGAGCAACAGCAAAAAATCTACGAGCTGACCAACCAGTTGGTGGCCCGAAAAGCCCGAAACTTCCCGCATATTTTTGATTATATGAACGCTCTGCTTGTGTTTTGCCAAAACGACATGACGGGCCAGGGCAACTACACCGAGTGGGTTGATGGCTTGAATACAATAGTTTACGACAAGTCGATGAAACTTGCCGATATCGACAAGTACATTGTCAGCATCATCTATATGCTTCGCGACAAGTCAATTTACGTCAATGGCGGAATGCGTTGGTATAGTAGTAACAACCATTTTGAAATCAATAAGATAAATGACACGATGTGCTATTACTTCAACTCGCTCGACCTTACCTGCAAGGTGCGCAAGGATAGCATCGTCATTTACGACACAAAGGGCATCTACAACCCGATATCGAACCGTTGGAAGGGTGGTCAGGCGACGGTTTACTGGGACAAGGCAGGTATTTCGCGCGACACATCGTGGGCCGAAATAGATTCATATTCGATTCTGTTGACAAAATCGTCGTATTCAATCAAGGATGTCACATTCTATCATTTAGGATATTTTGGCTATCCTCTTGTTGGAACACTGACCGACAAGGTTGCGGAGACGAAAAAGAGCGGAGGCTCATCCTACCCGCAATTCCGTTCCGACGAGAGAACATTCGACATTGAAGACATTTTCCCCGATATCAATTACCATGGCGGTTTCACAATCACAGGCGACAAGGTGGCGGGAACAGGCTCGTCCGACGAGTTGGCCACCGTGTCGGTGTATCGCGACATGGAGTACGTGAATGAGCAGGGCGACACGTTGCTGAAGAAACAACTTTTCATAAAGGCTTATTCGGAGCACTTTGGAATAAGGCGAAACGCCATTGCCTCAAATAACGCAAAGACGAATATCTATATCGACACCGATTCCATTTACCATCCAGGCCTTGAGTTCAAGTATGCCGAAGACAAGAAGGAATTCAGCTTTATACGCGACAACAGTCCGGAGAACATGTCGCGAAGCCCATACTACGACTCATACCACAATATGGAAATGAACTTCGGTCTTTTGAGCTGGAAGATGAACGACTCTAAAATATATTTTACCAACATTGTCGGCAGTAGTATCAGCACCGCCACATTCGAGTCGGAAAACTATTTCAGTGCGGAGCGGTATTATGAGGACCAAGGGCTGGAGGACGTGCATCCGTATATATTGTTGCGCAGTTATGTGCGCAAATATGGCACGGAGGAATTTACCGCCGACGAATTTTCCCGTCACATAAGAATGGGGATCGTTTCGACAAAACGCCTGCTTATCATGTTGACTTACAAGGGTATAGTCGATTTTGACTCAAAGACCGAGTTGTGTCGCATCAAGCCAAAGCTCTACAGGTATCTTGATTGCATAGTCGAGAAGATTGACTATGACCTTATCCGGTTTGAGTCGCAAACCACCTTAGGTGCGACAAATGCTGTGTTGAACCTGAAAAACATGGATCTTGCCATACAGGGCGTGCCACGTGTCAATGTGAGCGAGAGGCAGAATGTGACATTCTATCCAAGCAATCAGGAGATTCTTGTCAAGAAAAACCTATGCTTCGATTTCGGTGGCAGCATCGACGCCGGTCTGTTCACATTCCACGGCCGTAACTTCAAATTCAACTACGACGACTTCATGGTCGAGCTGAGCGAGGTCGATTCCTTGAACATCAGGGTCAAGTCGGGCTGGGATGAGCAGGGAAGGCAATTGCTGGCAGACGTGCAGAGTACAATCGAGGACATTACAGGAAAGCTGAAGATTGATGAGCCAGACAACAAGTCGGGACGCAAGAATTTGTTGCAGTATCCTATTTTCGCCAGTGAAGACGATTCGTACGTCTATTACGACGATCCAGACATACAGGACGGAAAATATACCCGCGACAATTTCTATTTTCAGGTCTATCCATATACAATCGACAGTTTGAACAGCTTCTCCACTGAAGGCATGGGATTTGAAGGCGAGATGCACTCCGCCGACATTTTCCCCGTATTCAAGCAGAAGCTTGTCATTCAGGAGGACAATTCGCTTGGCTTTGTCGAGAAAACGCCAAACAACGGTTATCCGGTTTACCGCAAGACAGGAGTCTATCATAACGATATCTGGCTGAGCAACATGGGATTGCGTGGCAATGGCGAAATTGACTATTCCGATGCGCGCATGGCATCGCAAGACTTCATCTTCTTCCCCGATTCAACCAACGGCATCACATCGGCAATCAGCATTGCCGAAAGAAACGGCGTCCATACTGATGTGCTTGGAACGAAGACATATGCACATTGGGAACCGTATAACGACATCTTGACCATAAAGGATCTTGGCCAACCGCTCCGTATGTTCGGTGGCGAGCTTGCATTCTCCGGCACGTTGGGCTATGGATCAAAAGCGATGTACGGCAAAGGCCACGCCGATTTTTACGATGGCAGGCTGACATCGCAGAGAATCGATTTCAAGCAGACGACATTCAGCAGTGCCGTAGCCAAGTTTGAATTGAAGTCAGGCATGTCCGACAATCTCGCCTTGTCAACAGAAAAGGTTGAGGCTCATGTCGACATGGCCACAAAACTAGCCACATTCAAGTCTAATTTGGGCAACGGGCGTGTCGACTTGCCGGAAAACCTGTATGTGGCATGGATCGAGGCATTCTCATGGAAGATGCTCGACAAACAGCTCCAGTTCGCTTCATCAGGCCTGACACAGATGTTCGATGGCGACAAAATCAGGCCATACGTGCCAAACGAGCAGGCGATTGCACAAAAAGGCTCATTGTTCCTGTCAGTGCACAAGGGACAGGATTCGCTCAACTGGGTATCGCCAGTGGCTGATTTCGATTTGAGCACGAACACCATAATGGCCCACAAGGTTGACCACATTGCGGTTGCCGATGCCCACATCTTCCCGAATGAAGGCGAAGTGACAGTTGCGCCGATGGCCAAAATGAAGACATTGACAAGTTCCAGAATTATTGCGGATACGGAAAACAAGTACCACACATTCATCAATGTCGGTGTCGACATAAGTTCGCGCAGGCAGTATTATGGACATGGCGACTACACCTACACCGAATCTGACGGGACTGTCGAGTATATAAGTTTCGACCCTATCGCTGTCGATTCAACCGGACAGACATATGCGACCGGCAAAATCAGGGAAGACGAAGATTTCAGCCTGTCGCCGGAATTCAGCTATCAAGGACTTGTCAAGGTTGAGGCGCGCAATCCATTGCTCCGCTATACGGGTTCTACCAAGATGCACCATGGATGTGACGGAATTGTCGAAAGCTGGATAAAGTTCGATTCCGAGGTCAATCCGGCTGATGTGTTCATACCTATTGACGAGCAACCGATGAGCAAGGACGATGAGTTCCTCATTTCAGGCGGTGTGATGGCAACGGATTCGGTCCACGTTTATCCTGCATTCCTGTCGCCACGCAAGTTGTACAGCAATGTGCCGGTGGCAACAGCACAAGGGTTCCTGCATTTCAACAAGAAAGAAAAATCGTACGAGTTAAGCTCGAAGGAACGCATTGCCCATCCTGACAGTCTTGACAATTATTTGAGCATAAAGAAGGACGGCTGCACCATTGAGTCCGACGGCGACATCGACTTTGTCGCAAATTTGGGTCGCGTGAAGACTGTGGCAAAAGGTACGACAAGTTACGACATCAATGCCGACAAGTATCTTCTCGACATGATGATGACACTCGACTTTTACTTGCCAGCGGAGGCAATGAAGATTATTTCAGACACCATAATGGCAATCGAGGGCATTCAGCCGGCAAGCATAATCGGCGACACTTACACAAGGGGCGTACGCTCAATATTGGGAACGGCTGAAGCGACAAAGGTATTCAACGAGCAAAAGATTTTCGGGACTCTTAAGGTGATACCTGAACCACTCGACAAGGCCATATTGTTCTCCGAGCTGCACATGACATGGAACAAGAAAGTAAGGTGCTGGCAGAGTGTCGGCGATTTGGGCATTGCCAACTTTGGCGGCGCTCAAATTAACAAGAAAGTCAAGGGCATATTCGAGATAGAGCGCAAGCGTAGCGCCGACGGCATGACGCTTTACCTTGAAGTCACGCCTGACTTGTGGTATTTCTTCAGCTACAAGCGAGGCTTCATGCAGGTGCTGAGCAGCGACAAGAGCTTCAACGACATCATCCACGGCATAAAGGGCAGCGACAGAAAACTTGCCGCCAAGAAGGGCGAGGCGTCATACATGTTCATGGTGGCCGAAATGAAAAAGAAGAACGATTTTATCAAACATATGCAGACTGGTTCTATTGCTGAAGACGACGAACAGGTAGTCGATGAGGACGGAAACGTAGTCGAACTTGACGATGAAACTGAGCTCGAGTCGGAAGAGGAGCAGTCTGGCACCGAATTGGAAACAGAACAAACAGAAGAGGAAAATGCAGAATAAATTCAAGCGCATAGCAATAAAGATAGGCAGCAACGTGCTTGCCCAGTCAGACGGTTCGCTTAATGTGGCACGCATATCGCACCTTGTCAGTCAGATATCGGCATTGCTAAAATCAGGCACCGAGGTGATTGTCGTTTCATCTGGAGCGGTGGCCGCAGGACGTAGTCAGGTGTCGGTTTCAAAGAAGACTGAACTTGTTGCGGCCAAGCAGCTTTGGGCCGCAGTGGGGCAGGTGAAATTGATGTCGCTATACACTCAGCTGTTTAGCGAGCAAGGCCTGCAGTGCGCCCAGGTGCTGACAACAAAGGAAAATTTTGGCGACCGTCGGCACTATCTCAACATGAAAAATTGCATCAGCACGATGCTTGAGAACAATGTCATCCCAATTGTGAACGAAAACGACACCATATCGGTTACCGAACTTATGTTCACCGATAACGACGAGCTGTCGGGCTTGATGGCGTCAATGATGAACTGCGATTCGCTTTTCATTCTGTCCAATATCGATGGAGTCTATACGGGCGCGCCTGACAAGGAAGGGTCTGAACTGATTCGGAAAATCGATTCGGGCTTTGCCTCGTTGCAGAAATACATAGCACCGACCAAGTCGGGATTTGGACGTGGAGGCATGCTTACAAAATGCTCAATTGCCGCAAAAATAGCAGGCGAGGGCATCAACGTGTTCATTGCAAATGGCACTCGCGACAATGTCCTGCTCGACATTATCGACAACAAGCTTAAGGATTACACCCATTTCATGCCCCACAGCAAGACAACAAGCGTAAAAAAATGGTTGGCTCATTCACAATCGTTCACCAAGGGCTATGTCACAGTCAATCAGGGCGCCATGGATGCACTGCTCGGCGAAAAGGCTACTAGCTTGCTCTTCATTGGCATAATTGGTGTTGAGGGTACATTCGAAAAAGGCGACATTGTCGGCATATTCGGGCCTGGCAACCAAAAACTTGGCATCGGCAAGGCAATGTACGACTCTCAAACCGTTGCAGAGTGCATGGGTAAGAAGCAAAACCGGCCATTTGTCCATTACGACTATTTGGTCCTTGATGAATTTTGATATATAAAAAATTGATAATATGGATTGTACACAAATATTCAAGAATGTTCAGGCCGCAAGCCGCAAATTGGTCTTCATAGATGAGAAGACAATCAACGAGGTGCTCCTCGATGTGGCCGATACTATAGTAAGCAGTACAGCTCAGATTTTGGAGGCCAACAACAATGATTTGAGCCGCATGGACAAGTCAGATCCATTATACGACCGCCTGCAACTGACCGAGCAACGCATAAAGGACATTGCAAACGACATGCGCAATGTCGCCAGTTTGCCTTATCCTGTTGGGCAGACTCTTGAAGAAAAGACGTTGCCAAACGGATTGAGGCTAAAGAAGGTTACGGTTCCGCTTGGTGTGATAGGCATAATATACGAGGCTCGTCCAAATGTCACCTACGATGTGTTTTCGCTTTGCCTGAAGTCGGGTAATGCCTGCATTTTGAAGGGAGGCTCAAATGCCTATGATTCAAACGTATGTGGTGTCAATCTGATAAAGGGTGTGCTGCGCAAGCATAATATAGACGAAAACACGTTGGCATTGCTGCCGTCCGGTCATATTGAAACGGCTCAATTGCTAAAGGCCACTCAATATGTCGATCTGATAATCCCACGTGGAGGCAAGGGCTTGATAAACTTTGTCCGCGAAAATTCACTCGTGCCGGTAATCGAGACGGGCGCAGGCATCTGCCATACATATTTCGATGAATTCGGCAATCTTGAAATGGGGCGACGCATCATCTTTAATGCCAAAACGCGTCGCGTAAGCGTCTGCAATGCGCTGGATTGCGTAATCGTAAACAAGAAACGTTTGCCGGAGCTGGCAGACTTGGTTTCCGATTGTGCCACCAAAAACGTAACAGTCTATGCCGATGCCGATGCTTATGCCTCATTGGACGGAAAATATCCGCAATCGCTGTTGAAGCCCGCCAATGCAGATTCGTTCGGAACTGAATTCTTGGACTACAAGATGGCTATCAAGACGGTAGGTTCAATTGACGAGGCGCTTTTGCACATTGCCACATATAGTTCGCGCCACAGCGAGTGTATAGTCACCGACAATCAGGCCAATGCCGATTTGTTCCAGAAAGCGGTTGACGCGGCGGCGGTTTATGTAAACGCCCCGACAGCCTTCACTGATGGGGCGCAGTTCGGCCTCGGTGCCGAGATAGGCATCTCAACACAGAAACTACACGCTCGTGGTCCAATGGCGCTCAAGGAGCTGAATTCGTACAAGTGGCTCATTAATGGCAACGGCCAGACAAGAAGTTAACATATTGAGCATTCGATATTTGTGCTTTTTTATTTGAAACGAAATGGAAATAAAGGATAATTTGCTACGGATTAAGTCTGGCTTGCCAAGTGGCGTCAGCCTGGTTGCCGTGTCAAAGACAAAGCCTGAAGAAGACATTATTGAGGCCTACAGTGCCGGCCAACGAATTTTTGGCGAAAGCCATGCGCAGGAACTCAAGCAGAAACACGAGGATTTGCCCAAGGATATTGAGTGGCATTTCATCGGTCACTTGCAAACCAACAAGATAAAATACATAGTTGAGTATGTCAAGCTTATCCATAGCGTTGACAGCTTCAACTTGCTTCAAGCCATAAACAAGGAAGCCGTAAAAAAGAATGTAGTAGTGAACTGCCTGCTGCAGTTCTTCATTGCCACCGAGGAGACAAAGTATGGGATGAACCTCGACGAGGCCCGTCAGATGCTAGAGTCGGAAGAGTTCAAGGCGATGAAGAACATTCGCATTTGCGGAGTCATGGGTATCGGCAGCCTTACCGACGACATTCAGCAGACTCATAATGAATTTGCAAGCCTGAAACAGATTTTCGACACATTGAAATCCGGATATTTCGCCAATTCTCCCGAATTCAAGGAGGTGTCGATGGGAATGTCTGGCGATTACCAACTAGCCATTGAACACGGCAGCACTATGGTGCGAGTAGGCTCGTCAATATTTGGCAAGCGCTTCTATCAGCAATAGCCCGGCAGCTATTTGTTTATTTTCGGATAGGCAATGCGTGTGTGGTATATGTTCTGCAGCTTATGCTTGAACGTTTCCTTTATTGTCTCAATGTTGCTGAAAGTAATGTCGGCATTGTTCATTTGTCCATGCTCAATCTTGTCATTTACAATCTTTTCAACCAGATTGCCAATCACTTCAGGCGAGTAATCCTTAATGGTGCGTGAGGCCGCTTCAATCGAGTCGGCAAGCATGACCACGGCAGTCTCCTTTGAGTAAGGCGAAGGACCCGGATAGGCGAATTTGCTTATGTCCACTTTGTCTGCGCCCAACCTGTTGACCTCGTCATTGTAGAAGTAGCGGACCACATCAGTGCCATGGTGAGTGCTTATGAAATCGGCAATGCGCGGTGGCAGTTTGTGCTCTTTTGCCAATTCAATGCCGCTTGTGACGTGGCTTATTATTATTCTTGCGCTTTGCTCATTTGTCAGCTCGTTGTGCGGATTGTCGCCTATTTGGTTTTCAATGTAGAATCGTGGCACGATCGTCTTGCCAATGTCATGATACAATGCGCCAACCCTTACCATTAGGGCGTTTCCGCCAATGCTCCGTATTGCATCTTCAGCCAGGTTGGCAACTTGCATTACGTGCTGGAATGTGCCAGGAGCCTTTTCTGCAAGTTCGCGGAGCAGTGGGTGGTTGGTGTCCGACAGTTCGAGCAAGGTCACATCTGATACAAGCCCGAAAATCTTTTCGAACAGGAATATCAACGGATAGCTCACAAATAGAAACAACCCATTGATGATGAACCACATATAAGGTTGAAGCCCGATGCTTGAAAATTTGCCTTCCTGCAGCAGCGACATTGCCGTATAGGTGACAATGTATGAAAGTGTCACCATAAGCACAGCCAAGAACAGCTGGCGCCGTTTCGCTATTTTCGACAGGCAGAATATTGCGACAACGCCCGCAATAGACTGCAGCATTATGAACTCGTAGCTGCTCGGTGTCAGAAGCCCGCATATGATTATGGTCACCATATTCGCAAACAGCGCCAAATGGTTGTCGTAGAAAGTGCGCAGTATCAGAGGCAGCATTGCCAATGGCAGCACATACGAGTGGCCAATCTGCAGCCGTTCAATAGTGCACATCATTCCAATCATGATCACTATCAGGCCAATGATGAACACGAAGTGACGGATGTGGGAGATGGCTTCCGGGCGGTTAATCGCAAGGAACAAAAATAGGATGGCAAGCAGCATGGCCACTATCAGCACTTGGCCAACCAGCGCCCACGATATCTTGGTTGTGGTGATTCCGGTGCTTTGGTACTCCTTGCGGAGCGATTCAAGAATGCGCAGGTTCTGGTCATTCATGACTTCGTTTCGTGCAATGATGAGCTGTCCGGCGGGAATCATTCCGCGCGACGACGACAGTTGCGATTCTTCGGTCAGCCTGGCCTTGTTCGATGTAGTCTTGTCGTATGCTATGTTCGGCTGGATGAAGTCGTAGATGTTTATGTTTTCGGCTACGGTCAGCGCCGCCATGTTATTCTTGAAGTGAATGTCGATTTGCTCTGTCAGGTATTGCTGTGCCGAGTGGGTGGTGAATATCTCGTTGGCCGGCACAGGCCTCGACACCTTGTTCTCAATCAGCATCACGGTGGCCACGTCGTTAGTCTTTTCAAGCACTTCCGTATAGTTCGATATGCCTTTGCTGTAGATGAAATCGAGTGTTTCAAGCGTGAATTTGCGCAGTTGCTTCTTCAGCGTGTTGTCGGCAATGGTCAGCTCCGGATACTTGGTGTGGGCCAGGTCGATTGCCGACGTGAAACGGTGGTCGTACTCCTGCTCGAACTTGACCTTCTGTTCAGGGTAGATTGACGGAAGCACGTTGAAGTACGGCTTCGCGTTCCTGAAAACGTCATCGCGTTCTTTCTTTATTTCCGCATCGGTCTTCAGCACCACAAAATCGAATGGCGCATACAGGTCCTCATACTGCCATACCTTGCCCTTTTGCAATTCGTACTTGAACTGGCGCTGCTTTGGCAGCATTGCAACTATGGCTATTACGGCCAGCGCGTAAACGATTAGTGCGTATGCCTTGTAGTGTTTTGCCACTCTGACTTTGTTTGGTATCATCTGCATAAAATTTTCATCAAAAATACATTTTAATATCGATATAGGTAAAAACGATTTGCCTAACACTATGTTTGGTTGACTTTTTTTCTGCAAATTTGTTGCCTAAAATTTTATCAATGGAAGACAAACTGTTTGACAAGCTGAAGGAACTGTCGGGCATGATTTCCGATAACTTTAACGTTATCGACGAGCCTATCGACATGCAGTTGCAGATGGACTACTTCAAACGCTCGAAGAAGGTGAAGTCTGAAATCGCTGACAAGGACATCGACATTGACGAAATAAGCGACTTGCTGAATCCGGAAACCGGCGACGAGCAGCTGATGGACCAGATGATAATGCTTGCCGCAATTGACGACCCAAAGGCATTCCGCATACTTGAGGATTATGCCAAGGACAAGTCGCACCGCCTTCATCAGTGGGCCATGATGGCCATGCAGGAAAGCAAGATGCTGATTGAGGGAAGCCTGCTCAACGAGCGGCAGGTGTTTGTCTCCACAGGCTTGGGCGGACGCGGAAACTCATTGCGCTATTTTGTGGTGCTCATCGGCAACAATGTCGAGGAGTTTGTGCCATATCAGCAGCATGCCATTCAGTCTGAATTCGAGACGGCCTTGAAGAACAACCGCTCAGAAATGGAGAAGCTGGAGTTTGAAGGAAAATTCGCCGCAATGACCGTGCTTATGCCATTGGACATACCTTTTCACAAGGTGCTGCTGTCGGCTGTGGAGCAGTGCAACGAGCTGGGCAATTTCCTGAACAAGGATTTTCTCATAACAAACGTCAAGGTGCTGTCGTTTGACGAGATAAAGGACATTGTCGACAACAACAACGTGCCGTCGCCGGACGATTACGAGTTTGACATTGAAAATGGCGATGGCCCCGATGATACCGATTCCGACGACGATCAGGACTTCGACAATCCGTTTTAACCCATAAAAAAAGCGACTTTTGGTGTCGCTTTTTTGTTATGTATAGCCCTAAATGCTATTTGTCCAGATCCTCATAGTTTATATTTGTGAACCTGTCGCTTTCTGAAGGTTCGCTGCCGGAAGCGTCGTAGGTGCCGGCATCTCCGTTGCCACGCTCGTTTTCCTTTATGTACTGTAGAGCCTCGTTAAGGCAATCCATATACTTATCGAAGTCTTCCTTGTAAAGGAAAATCTTGTGTTTTTCGTAGTGCGACGAACCATTGTCCTCAAATATTTTTTTGCTCTCGGTGATAGTAATGTAGTGCTCGCCTTGACGAGTGGCCTTCACATCGAAGAAATAGGTGCGTTTCCCTGCCTTTACTGACTTGGAGAAGACTGCATCATTGTCCTTCCTGAAATCGTTTTTTCCAAAATCTTCCATTCTCGTTGTGGTTTTTGTTTAGTTTAACAAAATTAAAATAATAGTTCAAAGTTTGCAGATAGTCGGCATAAAAAAATAAATTCAGTAGCATTTGCTAACTTTCCGGACTCAAATATTCCGAAGCTATGATTTACAATTTCGACGAACCGATTGACCGTCGCGGTACCAACAGCCTAAAGTGTGAATTTCTAGACAAGACGCTGAATGTCGATGTCGATTGTGTCCCGATGTGGGTTGCCGACACCGATTTCCGCATTGCGCCGTGCATTGCCGAGGCATTGCAGAACCGCATGAGCCATCAGATATTGGGCTACACTCTCCGAACCGGAAGCTTTTATCAGGCTGTTGCCGATTGGCAAAAACGCCGGCATGGGTGGAACGTCAGTCCCGGGTGGGTCAGTTTTTGCCCCGGGGTAGTCTCCGGAATTGCTGTGGCAATAAGCCAGTTTACTAATCCAGGTGACAAGATATTGGTGCAGACTCCAGTCTACCATCCGTTTTTTCAGACGGTGCGGAATTTGGGCAGGCAAGTCGTTTTCAATAGTCTGCTCAATGTTGACGGGCGCGCGCAGATCGACTTTGCCGATTTGGAGCAAAAGGCAAACGGAGCCACCATGCTTCTTCTGTGCAATCCGCACAATCCGGTGGGCCGTGTGTGGTCTCGTCAGGAATTGGAGCGCGTGGCCGACATCTGCAGGCGTAACGGCGTGATGGTGGTTTCTGATGAGATTCATTCCGACTTGGTCTATGCGCCAAACCATTTCGTTCCTTTTGCCACAGTAGGCGATTGGGCCGCAACTAACAGCATTACGCTGTCGGCACCAAGCAAGGCCTTCAACATTGCCGGATTGTCCACATCATACGCTATTGCCAGCAATCCCGACATATTGAAAATGTACAATGCGGGACTTGACGCTTTTCATATCGGATTTGGAAATGTATTTGGAAATGTGGCGCTCGAATCGGCCTATACTGACGGCGCCGACTGGCTCGACCAGTTGCTTGCCTATTTGGACGGCAACGTCAATTTTGCAATCGACTATGCTGAGTGCAACATCCCGCAAATGCGCATCATCAGGCCCGAATCCACATTTCTTTTGTGGTGCGACTGCCGGGCCTTTGGAATGGAGGAGGAGGAACTATCCTATTTCTTTGCACATAAGGCAAAGGTGGCCGTCAACATGGGATCGGTGTTTGGACCTGAAGGACAAGGCTTTGTGCGGATGAACATTGGCTGTACGAGGGCAACGCTTGAAAAGGCCTTGAACCGAATAGCAAGATGCGTAAAACAACAAAGGGCTTCAGTCTGAAACCTGAAACCCTTTGCCCTAACTAACCCCAAAACTTATGAAAAGAATGTCTTACCTTTATCTTTATGATTAGTTTAAACGGCAACACGCATAAAAGGTTGCTGACAAAATCATGCAGGTTGGATTCTTTGTTTATGAGTTGGAGCTTTCCAAAGAATGACGCACGTCAGTTTTTGTGTGCAAGCAATATTTTTTTATGGAAGCAACCTTTGATAAAGATCGTACATCTTTAGAATGTGAAAAATTAATTTTGAAATCATGAAAAGAAAACTTTTTTGGGTATTTGCCATCGTGCTTGTATCGCTATGCGCAGGCATTATTGCCACATTGACATTGATTTTGTGCAACAAGTCTACTATTATCGATTTTTATGTTGAGGATATTCCCGAAACATCGGAATTAAGGGTATTTAGAGCGACTGAAACGGATGAGATATTGTTAAGTCGTCAAACTGCAGTTGATGGGAAGTACATCTTTCAAGTGGAACTTGACAGTATAGGTGACAATGAATTAGTTTATTTTAACATTTGGGACAAATCGACAGATTGGGTTACGCAGACGAAAAGGATTTATGTTTTGCCCAACAGCAAAGTAAAGGTGAGAGGTTCGGGTTCAGAACCCATTTTATGGAACGTAGAGAGCAAACACCCGAATCAGAAATTAATAAATATTTTAGATGAGCAAACGGGTGAAATGATTGTCGAATGTTCAAAAATCAGTGAACAACTATTCTACACGAAAGAAGGTGATGATGAGCGAATTGTATTGCAGAAACAACGTGATGAGTTGAACGAAAAAATTGATTTGAAGATAATTGACATATTGGAAGAATTGCCCAAAAGCGATGTTTGGATTCTCAAACTTTACCAAGAATCGCGCTTATTTAAAAATTACGAAAGATGCCGATATGTAAGCAAAGCACAGATGCGTGACCGATTATGGAAACTTTACGAACGTCTTTCCGATGAAGAAAAGCATGGTGAATACGGTATTGGGATTGCTTTCTGCTTGACGGGCATAAAAGAGTTGATGCCAGGCGACGCAATGATTGATTTAGAGTTATTTGATACGGGCAACAACACACATAATTTGTCGGATTTTAAGGGCAAGTGGCTGTTGCTCGATTTCAGCGACTATTATTGTGGCTATTGTCACGCACTATGTCCAACACTGAAATATTTGTCTGAAACATACGGCAGTGGTTTGCAGTTAATTACCATCTCCAACGATAGTGAAAATAATTTTAAAAAGATGGTTGAAGAAGATGGCATAACGTGGCCAGCATTTTACAATCAAGATGCCTATTCAAAGTATGGCATCAGCGGACGTCCGACTTTCGTGTTGATTTCGCCCGAAGGTGTGATTGCTGAAAGAATTGTTGGCGCGAATCCTGATTGGCTACTCAAAACCTTTTTGAAGTATTCAGAAAATGCCAACCCCAGAATTGTGAAAACCGAAGGTATAGCTACAATTGAACTGCCTTCAATTACGGGCGGAATTAATGGCTTTTCAATAGAAAAGATAGCCTTATATCCCGATTCTACACTTGTGTCATTCGTATATTTGGATTTGAGCAACAATTACAGCATAGGTTCAGGTTCAGTGTTGCGTTGTAGCGACGGAACTGTTTGCAAGGCAATAAGTTCGTCGATAGGGTTCGACAATTATGTTGACAGAAAACAGGTTGTTAGATTTAATGCCACTTTTGAGCCATTGCCCGAAGGTGTTGAGTCGTTTGACTATGTGGAAGGTGACTGCGACAATTGTTTTGTAAAAGGAGTGAAGGTGGCAGGCTACTAATAAGTCATTGACATAATAAAAAAAATCCCGTTCACTTGTGAACGGGATTTTTTGTTATCGGAATGTTATCCTGTTATTTTTTCTTGTTTTCTACAACCCAGTTGTATGCGTTGCGAATTGCGATAGCCCAAGGCGACAAGTCGTTCATCTTGCGACCGTCGGCATAGTGAGGCCATTGCCAAGGGAACAATGCACGTTCAGGGTGTGGCATCATTGCCAGGTGGCGTCCGTTGTCGGAGCAGATGCCTGCGGCGTTGAATGCCGAGCCGTTAGGGTTGGCTGGATATGTGCTGTATGCGTATTTTACAGGAATGTTGTACTTGTTCTCGCCGTAAGGGAAACTGAATTGGCCTTCGCCGTGGGCTACCCATACGCCAAGTCGCATACCTTCCATATTCTTGAAGAATACGCTGTCGTTCTTCTCAATGACAACATCGACAAAGCCTGATTCAAACTTGTGCGAAACGTTGTGAAGCATCTTTGGTTTTTGCTCGTGGTTCATATTTATCAGACCTAGTTCAATCATAACCTGGCAACCGTTGCAGATACCCATACTTAATGTGTCGGGACGTGCGTAGAAGTTGTCGAGCGCCTTTTTGGCCTTTTCGCTGTAAAGGAATGCGCCAGCCCAGCCTTTTGCAGAGCCAAGAACGTCGGAGTTGGAGAAACCGCCTACAAACACAATCATGTTAACGTCTTCAAGGTTCTCGCGGCCGCTTACAAGGTCGGTCATATGTACGTCCTTGACGTCAAATCCTGCAGTGTAGAGCATATATGCCACTTCACGGTCGCATTGGTTGCCCTTTTCACGGATGATGGCAGCCTTCACGCCACTCTTTGTGCGCCGCTTAAGGTCGATGCCGAGCGATTTGGCCGAGCCGTCAAAGTTCTTGAAGTCGAATTTGTGTGCGTGGTTCTTGTAGTTTTTGTAGCGTTCGAGCGCCATGCCGTTTTGTGTCTGGTCGCAATCGAGCAGGTACGATGTCTTGAACCACAAGTCGCGTTCGCGCTTGATGTCGAATGAGTAGTTGTTGTTGCCAGCCTTAATGTTCAGCAAGCCTTTTGCGCCAAGTTTGCCGATGATGTCGAACTCAACGCCTGCATCCTTCAATATTGCTGAAACTGCATTCACGTCAGCAACTTGCAGAACAAGTGCAGGATTTTCGGCGAACAGCAATTTCACAGGGTCAGACTCTTTCAGGGCATCAAGATTGATGTCGAGTCCAATCTCGTCATTTGAGAATGCCATTTCAAGCAGTGTGGTTACCAAGCCGCCTGCAGATATGTCGTGGCCTGCCAGTACCAAATTCTTCTCGATAAGTGTCTGCACGGCGTTGAACGCTTTTGCAAAATACTCTGCATCATTGATGTCAGGACAATCGGCTCCAATACCGTTTATGATTTGTGCAAATGCTGAACCGCCAAGTTTCAGCGCGTCTTTTGTCATATCGATGCGCAGCAATGCAGATTCGGTGTTGTGGAGCACAGGCGAAACGGTCTTGCGAACGTCTGATACTTCGGCTCCTGCAGTTACTATTACGGTTCCAGGAGAGAGCACCTTGTCGCCGTTAGGATATTTCTGCGTCATTGAAAGCGAGTCCTTGCCGGTAGGAACGTTTATTCCAAGCTTGATGCAGAAGTCGCTCAATGCCTGAACGGCTTTGTACAGACGGGCATCTTCACCTTCGTTGTAGCAAGGCCACATCCAGTTGGCGCTGAGTGAAACGGTCTTGAGCTTGTTGCTCAATTGTGCCCACACGATGTTGGTCAGCGATTCGGCGACGGCAATGCGTGAACCCTTTGCGGAGTCAATCATTGCGCAGCCAGGAGCGTGGCCAATTGAAGTTGCGACGCCGTATTTTCCTTGGTAGTCAAGGGCGACAACGCCACAGTCGTTAAGTGGCAGGTGCAATGGACCTGCACATTGCTGAGTTGCAATCTTTCCAGTTACAGAGCGGTCAACCTTGTTAGTCAACCAGTCCTTGCAGGCAACTGACTCAAGCTGCATTACATTATCAAGGTATTCTGCAATCTTGTTTGCGTCATATTTAAGGTCGGCGTATTTTTCAACCACGGTCTTGTCTGTCATGATGGTACGTGGAGGGTTGCCAATCATGTCGGCAAGCTGCAGGTTGATAGGATTCTCGCCAGTCGATTTGTCTTCGAAGCGGAATTGCATATCGCCGGTTGCCTCGCCTACAACGTACATTGGTGCACGTTCGCGGTCGGCAATTTTCTTCAAATGGTCAATGTCTTTGTCTTTCAGTACAAGGCCCATGCGTTCCTGACTTTCGTTGCCGACAATCTCTTTTGCAGAAAGTGTTGGGTCGCCGATAGGCAGTTTGCGAATGTCGATTACGCCACCAGTAGCTTCTACCAATTCTGACAGGCAGTTAAGGTGTCCGCCTGCACCGTGGTCGTGGATAGATACGATTGGGTTTTCAGACTGCTCGCTCAATGCGCGGATTGCGTTGTATACGCGGCGCTGCATTTCAGGGTTTGAACGTTGAACGGCGTTCAACTCGATTGAGTTGTTGTACTCGCCAGTTGCGACTGATGATACGGCGCCGCCACCCATGCCTATGCGGTAGTTGTCGCCACCAAGAATAACCACTTTGTCGCCTGGTTCCGGGTCGGCTTTCATGCAATCCTTCTTCTTTGCGTAGCCAACGCCGCCAGCCATCATTATAACCTTGTCGAAACCGAATTTCTTGTAATTCTCAAAATGCTCCATTGTCAGAAGGCTTCCGCAGACGATTGGCTGTCCGAACTTGTTGCCGAAGTCGCTTGCGCCGTTTGATGCCTTTATGAGGATCTGTTCTGGAGTCTGGTACAGCCATTTACGAGGCTCTGTGGCCTTTTCCCATTCGCGGCCGCCGTCGAGGCGAGGATATGAAGCCATGTAAACGGCTGTTCCTGCAATTGGCATGCTGCCTTTGCCACCGCCCATGCGGTCGCGTATTTCACCGCCGGTGCCTGTAGCAGCGCCGTTGAATGGCTCAACGGTTGTCGGGAAGTTGTGTGTCTCGGCTTTCAGTGAGTAAACTGAATCGTAGTCGGTCACTTCAAAGAAGTCTGACTTGTCTTGTGTTGCGGGAGCGAACTGCTCCAGCTTGTGTCCTTCCATGAATGCGCAGTTGTCCTTGTAGGCTGAAACCACGTTGTTTGGGTTTGAAGTGGTTGTCTTTTTGATGAGCTTGAAAAGGGTGTCTTGCTTTTCTTCGCCATCAATTATGAACTGGCCGTTGAAGATTTTGTGTCGGCAGTGCTCTGAGTTTACTTGAGAGAAGCCGAACACTTCGCTATCGGTAAGTTTGCGACCAAGTTTTTTCTCAAGGCCTTTCAGATAGTTTATTTCTTCTTCCTTAAGAGCCAAGCCTTCTTTTTTGTTGTATGCCACAATGTCGTCGATGTAGACAATAGGCTGAGGCTTGATGTCGACAGTGAAAATTGATTGGTCGAGTTGATTGTAGAACGATTTCAGCATTGGGTCGAATTGTTTGTTGTCGGCCGATTGTGCCTCAAATTCCTCGATGCGCTCAATTCCAGCTACGCCCATGTTTTGGGTTATTTCTACGGCGTTGGTGCTCCAAGGAGTGATCATCTCTTTGCGTGGTCCGACGAATGAACCTGCAGGTGCGTTTTGTCCAAGGCATTCCGATTTGCCGAAAAGCCAATTCAGTTTTTCAATATCGTCTGTCGATATTGCCTGTGCAGTCTTTACTGCAATAATTTTATTTTCAGGTGTTTTGAAGAAGGTAACCATCCGAATGTGTTTTAAAATTTACGGTTTCAAATTTGATGTGCAAATGTATAAAAGAATAGGGGGCAGTCAAGCGCGTGTTATTCACATTTTAAGAACGTGTAAGCCGTTGTCGGCAAACGGTTTTCCATAAACAGACTGACGCAAGCCGTGTGGCCTGCGTCAGTCTGTCTCATGTATCGGTGTCAGCTTCCTAGTGGGTGGGCGTACATCTGTACGTCTTTGGCGGAAATGTTTTTGTCGCACAATATCAGCAACCGTTCAATCACGTTGCGCAATTCCCGTATGTTGCCTGTCCAGTTTATCTTTTGGAGCTCGGCAATGGCGTCCTTGCTGATTGTCGATTTTGCCACGCCCGATTCTTCGCAAATTTGTGCAATGAAGTGGTCGGCAAGCAGAGGAATGTCCTCTAGGCGTTCGTTTAGCGTAGGCACTTGTATGAGTATCACGCTCAAGCGGTGGTATAGGTCTTCGCGGAACCGGCCGGCCTTTATTTCTTCTTCAAGGTTCTTGTTGGTTGCGGCTATCACGCGTACGTTTATGTCGATGTCCTTGTCGGCGCCCACGCGAGTTATCTTGTTTTCCTGCAGTGCACGCAGCACTTTGGCCTGTGCCGACAGACTCATGTCGCCAATTTCGTCTAGGAAGATGGTTCCGCCGTCGGCTTGCTCGAACTTTCCTGCACGGTCCTTTACGGCTCCGGTAAATGAGCCTTTCATGTGGCCGAACAATTCGCTTTCGATGAGTTCCGACGGGATGGCGGCGCAGTTTACTTCAACGAATGCCGTGCTGGCGCGGTTGCTTTGGGCGTGTATCATGCGGGCCACCACTTCCTTGCCTGTTCCGTTGGGTCCGGTTATAAGCACGCGGGCATCGGTGGGGGCGACCTTCTCAATCATCGACTTTATCATTTTCAGTGGTGCCGATTCGCCAATCAGTTCGCGGTTCTTTGATGCCACTTTTTTGCGTAATGTCTTCGTCTCGCTGACTAGCCTGCCTTTGTCCATTGCGTTCCTTAGTGTTATCAGAAGCCTGTTGAGGTCGAGTGGCTTTTCGATAAAGTCGAATGCTCCCATCTTGATGGCTTTTACTGCAGTATCGACAGTGCCGTGTCCTGAAATCATTATTACGGGTAGGTCGGGATAGTCTTTTGCCACTTGTTCAAGTACTTCCATGCCGTCGAGCCCTTCCATTTTTATGTCGAGCAGAAGAGCGTCAAACGATTCCTTTTTCAGTGTTTCCAGTCCTTCGGTCCCGTTGGCGGCCAGACTGACGTTGTGTTTCTCGTATTCGAGTATGTCCTTTAGTGAGTTGCGGATTGCCTTTTCGTCGTCCACAACAAGTATGTGTGCCATATTAAAGAGTGCTTTCAAGTTGGATTGCAACGCCTTCTGTCAGTGCGTATGACGATTGGGTTATGGTTGTTGCTTTTGTTTTTTCGATAAGGTATTTTACAAATGTCGCTGACATGACTATGGTGTCTTGCCTAAGGGGCTCAAGGCCGGGCATCAGAAGTCGCTGGCTTCGTGTGCTTGTGGTTATGGCCTTGTGTATTCCAAGAAAATCGTCAGCCGTAAAGTTCGAGTATTTTGAGTTGAGTGGCAGCGCCCGCTGTGTCTTCTTCTGGTGTATCATTTCGGCAAAGCTGTCGAAGGCGCCGGCCGAACCGATTATTCGTGTTACTGGATATTTGCCGATTGCTTCGAGCATGTCTGCCATTTCCTTGTCGAAATACTTGTATATTGAGTCGATCTCGGCAGGTGTTATTGGGTCTTGAGGCTTGAACATCTCAAGCAGGCGTGCACTTCCAATTTCATAGCTTGCGCTCCACAGCATGTTGTCGCCGTTGCCTATGATTACTTCGTTGTTGCCTCCGCCAATGTCAATCATCATGTAGTTTTGGTCGTCGATTGGCACGGCACGCCGCATGGCGCTGAAGACGTATTGCAGTTCCTGGTCTCCGGATATTGGCGTTATTTTGATGCTGAGCTCCCTGTCCACCTTTTCAATGAAGTGTTCGGAGTTTGTGGCGTTTCTGATGGCAGACGTGCCAAATGCAAGCACTTTGTCGCATTGGTAGTCTTTGATGAGTCCGCTGTAGTCGCGTAGGACTGCGAACGAACGGACAAATGCCTTGTCGGTGAGCTGTCCGGTCATAAGTCCTTGGCTGCCAAGCATCACTGCTGATTTCGTCTTTAGCAGCACATCGGCTTTCTGTCCTTTTTCAATACTGACAATCAGTATGTTGAACGTGTTGGTTCCGAGATCTATGATTGCGACTTTCAAGGTTCTTGTTTTTTGGGGGTTATCATGAAATTTTGTTTGTCACTTTTGCCTTATCCAACGCCAAACTTCTTTTAATGAGGCCTTTTTGCCATACATGAGGATGCCAGTCTTGTATATTTTGGCCGCTATCATTGTAAATAGCACAAATGTGGCAATCAGCAGGATGGCCGACAGGATTATTTCGGAATACGGCACCCCGTAAGGTATGCGGGCCAGCATTGTTATTGGTGACGTGAACGGTATGATGCTTAGCCAAAAGTTCAGCTGGCAGTCCGGATTGCCTATTGTGGAGAATATCATTACGTAGGCAATGATTAGCGGAGCCGTGAATGGCAGTATGAACTGTTGCGTGTCGGTCTCGTTTTCGACCATTGAACCAATGGAGGCAAATACTGCGCCATATAGGAAGTACCCTCCAATGAAGAACAGCAGGAACGAGAGTATTATGACAGTGAAGTTGATGTTGCCGAGCGAGCCAAGCGAGCTTTTCAAATCTGAGAATATCTCGTTTTCCGGCACGGCTTCGGTTCCTGTCATTTGGCTCCCGTTGCTGTCAAGCAGGCTGGTGGCTTGTGCTGTGTTTCCGATGTTGGCAGTGTCGGGCAGAAGTATTGGCGCCACGGCCGAGTATATGGCGAATGTCAGTATGATCCATAGTGCAAATTGGGTCAAGGCTACGAGGCCCACGCCTATTATCTTGCCCATCATGAGCTGGAACGGCTTTACTGATGAAACCATCACTTCAATTATGCGGTTGTTCTTCTCCTCAATGACGCCCCGCATTACGCTGTTGCCCGATAGGAATATTGCCATGAATATGATGACACCCATCAGTGAACCCAGTATCATTTTCAGGTTCAGGTTGTCTTCTTCTTCGTGCCCGTCTTCGGTTATTCTCACTGAACTGATATTGATGTCTGTCTTTACAGCCGACAATATGCCTGGGTCAACTCCGCAGGCCCGCAGCTTTTCGGTCTCGAGCTTTTTCTCGATGCTGCTGGCTATATGTGTCCTCAGGCCTAGGCTTGGTGTCTTGTCGGAATATAGGATCACTGCATTGTCGGAATTGACAACAACGTGGCTGATGTACAGCAATGCGTAGAATCCCGATTTGCTGAACTCCGATTTGTATTTGTTCAGGTTGGCGTCGGGCATATATACAAACTTGATGTCTTCTGTTTCGGGAAGCTGGTTGTTGAATATGTGTGTGCTGTCCACTACCGCAACAATCTTGGTCTCCTCTGAATCGATATTTGCCAGCATTGTAGGCATAAGCATTATTGCGACCATGATCAGTGGCCCCAATATGCTCATGATAATGAACGACTTGTTCTTTACACGTGTTGTGTATTCGCGTTCTATTATGGTGTTTATCTTATTCATTTCCTGATGTTTTACGATTGTTTGACGGCTTTTATGAAGATGTCGTTCATTGAAGGGAGAACTTCGTTGAATTGCGATATCTGCACTTCAGGCAACAGTGCCTGCAATAGTTGGTTGTAGGTGAAATCCGATTTCATCTCGCCGTTGAGGTAGCAGATGTCTTCGCGCTTGTGCTCGTTTATGTTGACCATAGGCCCTATTAACGCTGAAACCTTGTCGTAGTCGCCTGTGTACTTGAGCTCGAAAAGGTTCATCTTGAATTGCTGGCGGATGTCCGAAACCTTTCCGTCCAGTATCTTTTTCGATTTGTTGATGAGTGCTATGTGGTCGCAAATCACCTCTACCGACGACATGTTGTGGGTGGAGAAGATTATTGTTGCGCCCTTGCTTTTCAGGTTCAGGATTTCTGTCTTGAGCAATTCGGCATTTATCGGGTCGAAACCGCTGAACGGTTCGTCAAATATGAGCAGCTGAGGCTCGTGTAGTATTGTGGTTATGAACTGCACCTTTTGCTGCATTCCTTTCGACAGCTCTTCCACTTTCTTGTTCCACCATTCGGATATTTCGAATTTTTCGAACCACAGCTTCAGCCGTCTTGTGGCTTCAGCCTTCGACAGGCCTTTAAGCCGTGCCAGATATATTGCCTGCTCGCCAACTTTCATCTTTTTGTACAATCCGCGTTCTTCTGGCATATAGCCTATTTTCTGCACATCGTCGGGATTGATTGGCTGGCCGTTGAGCAGCACTGTCCCGCTGTCGGGGCGTGTTATCTGGTTTATTATTCTTATCAGGGTTGTCTTTCCTGCGCCATTTGGACCTAGCAGTCCGAATATCGACCCTTGGGGAATTTGGATGCTTACGTTGTCAAGTGCCAAATGGCCAGAGTATTGCTTGCTTACGTTTTGAGCTTCAAGTATATACATATATGTTGACTATTTCCGAATTGTGTTGTTTTGACTGAACGAAAATAAGAAAAATAATGTTTGGAGCAATGTGGCGTCCATAAATGTCGGATGGCCTCTTGCTTATTTGCTGTGCTCCAATTCCGACATTATTGCATCATACAACATTTGTGCCACACGGTGTCCTCCTTCGCGGTTAAAATGCGTGTAGTCTTTTTGTGCCAAGTGACTGTTCACCCATTGGGGCATGCTGTTGTACCCGCCCATTGCTTCGTATAGGTTCCAGAATGCACAGCTTTCGGCAAATGCGGCGTTGCGTTGAGCTTCGATGACTTTTGCGACGGAAGGTCTTGTGGCATAGCCGTTACCGCTTTTTTCTGACATGTCCGATGAACTGACAACTAGAATTGTGGCTTGTGGCCAAATCTTTTTCAGATATTGCAGTTGCTTGCGCAGGTTGCGCTCATAGTAGCCGTAGTTTCTCGAATTGTTCGCGACGGCGTTCACTCCAAATTCATAAATGATAAGGCCTACAGGGAGATAGCGCCCCATTTGCTTCATTTGCGCCATGTCAAGTTTCACGAATTCGGTTCCCTTGCTTCCTCTAAATGGCAGATTGTCAACGGTTACGCCTGTTGGCGAGTCTAGCGATATGGCATATATGCTTGGACTTTTGACGCCTTCAAATTCAATCCGGAAATGTTTTGGCGATTGCTCGAAAATCCATTGGAATTGCTTTGTGTCCGATGTCGGCTCAAAATCCTCAAACCATTTCAGCTCGCTGTCAACGAATCCTTTAACCGTAAAGTCGCCGTCCGGATGGCTGTAGAACACCTTGCATTGGGTGAAGTCTTGCACTGATTTGTAGGCTTGTCCCGATGGCGCGAATTCAATCCATGCCGATGTCGGCTTAAATTGGCTGAAGCATCCCATTATGCCGAATTTGTTGTGGTGGAGCGATGTGTCGGCCTTGCTGTACGACGAATGGACCGTCCAGTTGCTTGATGCAGTGTGGACTATAGCCGATGTTTTTGCTATTGGAGGCATTGCTGGCAGAAGGCCAGGCCCGCTTCCGCCATATTTTTTCTGCATGAGGTTGCGCAGGTATCCAGTTATGCGGTCACCCTCAATTTGGCTGTCTCCATAGTGGAGAATCCTCACTTGGCGTTTCCCGCAATTGTCGAGCCGTTGCTTCAGATTTTTGAACCGTATGGTGTCGGTTGTGGCGAATTCAATCTTTCTGGACGGCTCTTTTGGCACATGTTTGTCGTGGCTGTCGCTGGGTACTGCGGTCGGCACTGCATTTGTGGCTGTCTTGGTAGTTGAGGTGCTGTCGATTGCTTTTGTGGCGGTATCTTCATGTACGGCTGGTTCTGCCAAAGTCGGGACTGTGGCGGTTACGCTATCGGCATGTTCGTGCAAAAAGGGATTGTAGTGGAACGATAGCGTGATGTTTTCTGCAATGTTGATGCCGTCGGCAGGGAAGAGCATGGCAATGCCGCTTGCCACTATGCCCACAATGCATAAAAACAGTAGTATTCGTTGAGGTTTCAAATCCGGCAGGTTTTACTTAAGGGGGTGTTCTATAAATTGCTTTGTAGTGATTCTGAAAATTTAGTCAGGCAGATTGATGACTTGACGGGCACTGCGACTGAGTGATGGTCAGCAAGATGTCGGCAAAAATTCAAAAGCGCACAAAAGATTGAAGGGTACCTCATATTCTTAAAATATATAAATCGGGGAAATAATAGAAATCCCCTTAGTGTCGTCAACGCTTGATTTTGAGTTTTTGCCCCATGTCGATTCTTGACGAATTGAGCCCGTTCCAGCGCTTTATGTCGTCTTCTGTGACATTGAACGTTCTTGCTATCTCCCAAAGCGAGTCGCCTCTGCGTACTGTGTATATTTCATATTCGCCGTCATTAAGGGTTTCCGGACCAGTGGCGGATGTCGTCGTTTTTTGTGAGGTAGGCTTGCCAACTGACGCTTGCTTCTCGTTGAAGCTCATCGTGTTGATTTTTTCGTATTTCGACAGCTTCGATTTTGGCACGTAGATTACCAGTTTTTGGCCTCCGCGGATAGTGTTGCGCGACATCCCGTTCCAATATTTTATGTCGGATACCCGTACGTTGTACCAACTTGATATGAATCCCAAGTTGTCGCCCGACTTGACGGTGTAGACCAGCTTCGCGTAGTTGCCTTTAGGTGGGCCAGGTATGTAAGTGTTGTATTCTGGCTTTTTGTTCATCACTTCTGGTCTGAAGTATAGCGAGTCCTTGTAGTGCGATATGGAATCTTCCAGCTCGATGAAGCGTAGCACTTGGTCTGTTGGCAGACGCAATGCGTATGGCTTTATGTGGCCGGGGATAATGTCATGCCGGTATTGGGGGTTTAGGTTGCGCAGTTGTGCAATTGGCAGTCCCATGATGTGGCTTATCTGTTCCAGATGTATCTTTTTCGACACCATTACGGTGTCGCATTTTATTGGATGCTTAGGTTCGGCAGGAGTAATGTTGTGCTCCTTGTAGTAGTTCATTATGTAGGCCGCCGCGATGTATGCAGGCACATATCCGCGTGTCTCGCGTGGCAGGTGGTAGTATATGTCCCAATAGCTGCGTTTGCCTCCGCTGCGTTTGATGGCCTTGTTCACGTTGCCGGGGCCACAGTTGTAGGCTGCTATCACCAGAATCCAGTCATGGTATGTCTGGTACATGTCGTTCATGAAGTTTGCGGCGGCGTATGTCGATTTTATTGGGTCGCGACGGTCGTCAACCAGGCTGTTCACTTCCAGCTTGTACATTCGGCCGGTGCTGTGCATGAATTGCCATAGCCCGGTTGCGCCAACTCTTGACACTGCCACAGGGTTTAGTGCCGATTCAATTACTGCCAGGTATTTCAGTTCCGTTGGCATCCCTTTCGATTCAAATATGTCTTCGAATATCGGAAAGTAGTAATCTGTAACGCCCAGCATATTCTCAACCAATTCGCGACGTTTGTGCGAATACAGGTCTATCATGTTTTTCACCATCTTGTTGTACGACAGCTCAACTTCAAACGGCAAGGCGTTCAGGCGCTGTATATAGACAGAATCGGGGAAATCGGGGACAGCCAGTGTGTCGGCGTTTCCATCTGCCACAAACGACGTGTCGTTCCCGATTGACACTTGGTTGTCGAACCACATTTGCGACAGGCTGTCAACTTGTTCCGATGTCGCCATGTCTATTGAATCTGAAACTGCTGGCCAGCCAAAATCGGTTGCCGTGTCGGCCTCGAATATTGCTGAATCTGCAGTAGGAAGAGAGTCTGTATCTTGTGCTATGATTTTGCTTGTGTATGAATTTATGATTGTCAGCAGTGTGACGCAAAGAATCAATTTTTTAGGCATTTTGGTTTAGTTAGTTCGGACACCATCGGTCCAATTGTTTCATATTTATTGATTTATCAAAAAGTCATTGTCAGGTTTACTCCGATAGGCGTGCCTGTGCGGTTTCCTGTAATGTCGGTGTAGTCAGGCATAAGTATCGGGTCGGCCTTTATCGACAGGTCTTTGTCAATGGTAAAGTTGAAAAAGTGTGCATCTACGTTAGCGTCGATGGCTTGTAGCAGATATAGCGCGCCAATGCCTATGAAGCACAGGTCGCGATAGCGTCGCCATGAGTTTTTCAGCTTGAGAGAATTGTCTTTTGGATATTTGCTTATTGTGTTCGGGTCGTCATCGGTAGCCCATTTGTATTCCCTCTTGTACTTCTTGTATGCGTAGTTGTTGTAGCTTGCATAATATATCAAACCTGTAAATCCGCCGTATATGATTGGTATTTTCCAGTATTGCTTGTTGTAGTATTGTCCAAGTCCAGGAATCAGTGACGACATGAATGTGGCCTTGTTGGGCTTGTGCATTGCAATGTACGTGCTGTCCGGAATGTCGAACCCGTCGGCATATTGTGCTTGGGCGGGATGTGGCAAGCCAATGGTTAATGCCAATATGGCTATTATTAGCAGTGATTTGCTGGTTTCTGACACAATTTTCCTGTTATAGTGATTTTAGTTTGTCGAAGAGTGAAATCAGGCGTTCCAGATCCTGGTCATTCTTGAACGGAATCACAATTTTTCCACTGCCTTTTTCGTTTCGGCTGAACTTCACGTTTGATTTGAAGAATCCGTTCAGTTTGTCTTCAAGTTCCTTGTAGGCGTTGTCGGCCTTCTTCTTCTCTTTTTTTGCGTTTTGGTCGCCATCCTTTTGCTCCTTCATCTCGCGAGCCAAGTCTTCAACTTCTCTTACCGACAAGCCTTCATTAAGTATGCGTTCGAACAGGAAAGTCTGGTCGTTGGCGTCGTCAATGCTGAGCAATGCCTTTGCGTGTCCCATTGAAACAAGGCGCTTGCGAAGCCCGAGCTTGATTTCGTCAGGCAGGTTGAGCAGGCGCAGAAAGTTGGCGACAGTTGAGCGTTTCTTGCCCACGCGGTCGCTCAGGTTTTCCTGTGTCAGGTTGCACTCTTTAATCAGGCGTTGGTAGCTTATGGCAATCTCAATCGGGTCAAGGTCTTCGCGCTGGATGTTCTCCACCAGTGCAAGTTCAAGCTTGGCCTGATCGTTGGCGGTGCGCACGTATGCAGGAATCGTCTTCAGTCCAGCCAGACGCGATGCGCGCCAACGGCGTTCGCCCGATATTATTTGGTAGCGTCCGTTGTCGAGTTTGCACACTGTTATAGGCTGAATTATGCCGAGTTGCTTTATTGATTCGGACAACTCGTTAAGAGCCTCCTCGTTAAAAACGGCACGTGGCTGAAACGGGTTGACGTCAATCAGGTCAAGTTCTATTTCATCGCCAGATGTGCTTGTTGTGTGTGTCGGATTCTCGGCACCCGATAATAGGGCGCCCAAGCCCTTACCCAGTGCAGGTCTCTTTGGTGTAACCATATTTTATTCTATTGTTTTGCTGTCAGTGTCTATTTGTGTCATATTGTTGCGTTGCAGAATCTCGCGAGCCAGGTTCAGGTAGTTTATTGTGCCTGTCGATTGTGCGTCGTACAGCACGCATGGAATTCCATAGCTTGGGGCTTCGCTCAATTTCACATTGCGGGTGATCATAGTCTCGAACACCATGTCTTCAAAGCATCTGCGTACTTCTTCAACCACTTGGTTAGACAAACGTAGTCGGCTGTCATACATTGTGCAGAGGAACCCTTCAATCTGGAGGCTTGTGTTCAGCCCTTGCTGTATCAGCTTGATTGTGTTTATCAGCTTGCCGATACCTTCCAATGCAAAATATTCGCACTGTACCGGAATTATGACAGAATCGGCGGCGGTCAGCGAGTTTACTGTGATTAGTCCTAGCGATGGCGAGCAGTCGACTATTATGAAGTCGTATTTGTCGCGCAGTTTGTCAAGCGCACATTTCATCACTTTCTCGCGGTCGATTTTTTCAAGCAGCTCTATTTCTGCACCAACCAGATTTATGTTCGAAGGAAGAATGTCAAGTTTCTCTATTTCCTTCACTTTGAGTATGGCTGCCAGAGGGTCGGCTTCATCCACCAGGCATTCGTACAGGCCTAGCTTTATGTTGTTGACCTCAAATCCGAAACCTGAAGTGGCATTGCCTTGTGGGTCTGCATCTATCAGAAGCACTTTCTTCTCTAGCACGGCTAGGCTTGCGGCCAGATTTATTGATGTCGTGGTCTTGCCTACTCCTCCTTTTTGATTTGCAACTGCAATGATTTTTGCCATAGGTGAAGATTTTTTAGTTATTATATCGATATCCTTTTATAAATCAGTATTTTGTATTGAAGTGTTCCCAACCGAAACGGGTGCAAGGTAGTGAAAATATGGAAACCTATTAGGGTAAAATATTAACATTCCTGACCGTTTTTAGATACATGTTTGAATTACAATATAAATCGATGCGCTATTTGTGAATATCTATTACGGATGCATCGGGCAGATAGGGAAATATTGCTGTGGCTCAGCAAATAAACGACTTGCGCCTTGTCGGTTATGCCGGAGCAGTTTGGACTGGCGCAGTACGTCGCCACCGATAAATCACATAGATAGTGTGGTGCCGTGTGGGAAAATTCACAGAGGTGCGCCATCATCTGACCTGCTTTTGGCTTGGCTATTTTTTACGGGCGTTTTACGAAGGACGGCGCAGATATTTTTGTAACTTTCCACTTTTGGTTGCGACAAGAATTCAAAAGCACCCAAAAAATTGAAGGATGATTCATATTTTAAAGAAAATAAAATCGGGGATTTTATAGAAGTCCCCTTAATATAGCTGAACATGATTAAGGACATTGCCCACATTGCCTTGAATCCATTGGACATGGACAAGAGCATAGCGTTTTTCGAAAACGTTTTTGGTTGGAAGAAGGTATTTGAACTGCACAAAGAAAACGGCGATCCTTGGATTGTCTATCTGAAAATATGCAAAGGGCATTTCCTTGAGCTTTTCTATGGCGGACAAAACGACCGCGAATATGCATTCGACTTCGAAAAAACCGGATACAACCACTTGTGCGTCACGGTTGGCGACATTCGCAAAACCTTGCAGGAGATATGCGGCAAGGGTTACATCGGCTCGCCGGAACCTGAATTGGAAAAAAGCGGGTGCAGAAACATTTGGCTCTACGATCCCGATGGCAACGGCATCGAACTGCAGGAATACACCCCCGAATCGGTTCAGATGCAAAGCAACGTGTCCCCTTACGAGTTCGGACGACAAGGCTACGTAGGCATTGGCCATGCATGTTTTGTCTGCAAGGATATTGCCTCATCGCTTGATTTTTACTGCAATAAGCTGGGAATGAAATTGATAGGCATACAAAACAATGACAAGGGCGAACCATGGCTGCATTATTTGCGGATAGCCGACGGCGTTTATCTGGAACTTATACCTAATGGTAAAGGTGAAAACCCAAACACAGGCTGGAACTCGCGCGGATTCCAGCACCTTTGCCTCGAAACCGACAATCTGCATGAAGATGTTGAACGGTTGAGAGCCATTGGCGTTGAAATCGACCAAGAGCCAAAAACATCATCGGACTTGAACTGGCAGGCGTGGATACACGATCCCGACGGCAACAAGGTTGAACTAATGATGATCAATCCCAGCTCCCCACAAGCAAAAGCATAGATACGATGTAATGCATATTATTGTTTTCACGTCAAGTACGTCTCTTTCCATGGACAACATCGGATAAGTTCACCAGCGCCAATGCGTCACCTATGGGCTAGGCGGTGCTTGGTCACGGCGGAAGCTGTCATAGTGAATAGGAAACGCCTATTGCAAAATTCATGTCAAAAAAATAATTCGATTCTGATTTTGTTTCTGCCGGCCAAATTTTTAACTTGCAGTTTTGATTATCGGCAACGCAGGCGTATGCTGTTTTGCATAATACATTAAAGGTGGTAATAATTCATACATTCCCGGATTGCAGTCAGTTGACGTTCGGTAAGAAAGATTCTGTCAACGATTGGACGATTTATCTGAAACGTCCAAACGAGCGAGCTTTTGTGCCGACTTTTGCCGAATGTCTGTCGGACCTTGAGCGTTTGCAGGAATCGTATGACCCTGACGACCTTTATGCCGACTTCATGTCGATATACGAGTTGGCAGGTCCGGAAATCGACGAGGGGGTGTTTAATGCCATATATGCCATATCGCAGCGGTACGTCGCCAATTTGCTTTCCGTGATGGTGCTGTTCACTCTGTTTTATGCATTTATGGTTTCCGACGAGAACAACCAGGATTCGAAGGCAGGCAAGTGCCGGTGTCGCTTGGCCGTCTATATGCTGCTGATTGAGAATGTCGATGCGAAATTTGTGTCGCAATATATGCGAAAGGCAAAAAAAAACGACATCCTGAATATTTGTGAATCAAAAGGTTTTTGATATTTGCGTCATGAAATTGGTAGTGGGGCACATATTGACGTTTTTGGCAGTGGCTTGCATTTATGCATTTCAGCCGATGCTTGGAACTGAATTGCAACATATCGGCGCCGACTCGGAGTCGTATCAGTTTGTCGAGAGCCTAAACCATTCGCAAGGTGTCGCGCCCAACCAGAGTCAGCTTACGGTACGTATGTGCCAGTTGAACCAGAAACTAGTGTTCAACGGATTTTACGAAGTAGTAAAATCTTCAAGCAAGGTTTTTTTCAATTCCTATTCGCATAATAAGGTCAACCGTGTGGGTTTTCTCATAAAATTCTGCAAGGTTGACATACCATTCCCATTTTCATCTTTCTGGTAAGACGAGGTCGTTTTGTGGTTTGGAGTTTGTCCTTGCCACATTTTTTTTGGGCAATTCCATAAATTGCACCAGGGCGGTCAGCGTTGTTTAGTTAGCAGGACGAAACCACGCAGTATGGCTGACGGCAAAGCCGGACGGATTCATTGTTGCAAGTCACTAATCATCGAGTTTATGGATGGCCCTTTAATGCACTTGGCATAGGCGAGGTGCGCAATTGTCTCATGGAAGCTCTGCCAATCATACAAAAGATTATTGGACAGGCTGCTCCGTGAAAAATCAATCATGAAATTTAACATTACAAAAAACATAGAAATGGATACAACAACATTAATTATAGGCATAGTCATTGCGGTTGCATGTGCATTGCCGTTCGTTATTTCAAACATGTCGCGCAAGTCTCGTGACAAGAAACTGATAGGGACTCTTCAGTCTTTGGCGCAGTCGGTTGCTTCTGACATCGATGATTTTGAGATACTGGCCAACAAGGCAATCGGCATCGATGGCCAAGGCAAGAACGTGTTCTTTGTCCGCCTCGACGACAAGGGAGTCAAGGAATGTGTCGACCTGGCAAAGGTCCAGTCATGCAGCATTGTCGAGAAGCATCACAATAGCGATATTGTCCCTGATACGATGGGTCTGCGTCTGGTTATGGTTGACGGCAAGTCAGAGGTCTCTCTCGAGTTTTTCAATAGCGACATCGATGTTACTTCAGACGGCGAGTCTCAAATGCTTGCAAAGTGGAATGCAATCATAAACGGAAAGTTGGCTCGCAATTGACAATTGCTCGGTCTTGCAAGTGGCGTTCCGCAAATTGCCTGCCGTTAATTTGTTGAATGTCGCTGAAACGCTTATTCCCAGAAACAATGAAGGGGCTCCTCTACGGAAGCCCCTTCTTGTTTTTATATGATAGCCTTTGTTTATTTCACCATAATTGTTCTGATGCTGTCGGCCTTTTGGCAAATGGCCTTGAATAGTACATCATTGATGAATGGGTCGGTTCTTGATGTCAGCGTTGTTGTCTTGCTGTCTTTTGCTGTCTCTGCCTTTATTTCCGACGACATTGTCTTTATGCGGTTGTATGTGTTTTGCAGGTCGGTTAGCCAACCATATACTGTTGCTACGTTTTCGTCGCTTTTATAGTTGTCAAGCAGTTTTATCAGTATTGATAATGATAGGCGTTGGTCAATCACAAGGTCTATCAGACGGTTGTTGTTTTCGGCGAGGTCGGTGAGTGAAGTCGAAATGTATAGGCCTTCAAGCCATCCGCCAGCCATGATCAGTGCTGCCACTTCGGCGCGGCCTGCTTCCTTCAGGTATTCGCTTGCTCCAACAAATCCGTCAGTGATTATTTCCATAAGTGAGTCGCGGTCATTGATGTTGTTTTCGATTCTTGTTACGATGTCGGCCTTTACAAAATCCAGAATGCCCAATTCATCGGCAAGTTTCTTGGTTGCTGACATGTACTGAATTGTTGTCTGTGTCTGGTTGAAGAGACTTGTGTAGCTCAAGTCGGCGCCATATACACCGAAATTCAGCGCTTTTTGCATTGTCGTGGCATAGTTGTCGACATTGCTTACTGAATTTGCCAGGTCGATGTTGTAAGGCACTCCGGTACTTTTAATCAGGTATGCCGTTTCTATTGGTGATGGCAATGCGTAGAAAACTTGTTTTGCTTTATTCAGGTCGTTTGCAAAGTCCGATTCCACCTCAAGGTCCTTGTTTACTTTAGATTTGCTGTTGTCATTGACGCAGCTTGTAGCCATTAGGCACAAGGCTAAACCCATTATCAGATTGAAATTTTTCATATTTGTTGTCTTTGTGATAAAAAAACGAATAAAAATATACATTTTTATCATTCATCAAAGGATATGTGCAATTTGTTTATTTCACTTTCTTTTTTCATTTGTATGAGCGCGCGCGAAAGGTCGGTCATGGTGGTTTAAAAAGAATATACAACTTTTGTGAAACCTTTTCGGTCTTGAAACTCATGGAATGACACTATTGTTTATTTTCGCATAAAATTTTTCTGCTATGGATAATAAGAATCTGCAATCGATAGAAAATTCCTTGGCCAATGGCGGCAAGGATGCCGTGCTGGCTGTCTTGGAAAAGATACGTGAAATTGGTGTGCCAAAATTGTTGCCCGCGTTGGTCGGCGTTTACAAGACTTGTGGCGACGAGGACGTCAAGATGTCTATTTTCAATTTGTTGAGCGATGCCAGTCAGCAGGATTTGGTCGATGTCATGGCTGAGGCCATTCTTAATGAGGAGGATGTCAATGTCAAGCAGATGTTGGTCACCACATGCTGGTATTCCAAAGTTGACTATTTGCCGAAGCTGGAGCTGTTCATCGACATGGTCGCCGAATCGCCGTTTGAGTTGGCTTTCGAGGCATTTACGGTGATTGAGAATCGTCAAGGTTCGGTAACCGTCGAGCGTCGTGCCGAACTCATAAACTATATCGAGGGCAAGATGGATTCAGTTGTTGATGGCAACGTAAGCCTTGCAGAGAGCCTTGTCGATATAGTCAAGAATTATGACGATTGACCAAGTGTTATGTTATTGTAAATTCTCACTCCACGTGATGAATTCATCAATGACATCTTGCCAGTGCATATTATCAAAGTCGTGTTTCCCGTCAGAAAGAATTGGTTCGGAACTATGACCACAACCTACAAAAGCATGCATTTTATAATCGTGCTTGCCTTTCAATTCAAAAAACAAAGGCAACAGGTCGCACATGCATG
The DNA here is from genome assembly GCA_045640185.1 of Bacteroidales bacterium. GTDB lineage: Bacteria > Bacteroidota > Bacteroidia > Bacteroidales > SZUA-534 > RUG13583. The sequence continues at coordinate 38,731 of JAZUEN010000020.1, read as the reverse complement.
GTCCTAAATCTTCAGTGCCATAAGCCACATATACAGGCATTTTTAAGTTGACAATGTCTTCTATAAATGGTCTGCTGAAACTACGCCAGGTTTATTTTGTATTTCCTGCCTTGATTTCAGTTGAATCTCTGCATATGTCTTGCCACCATTCGTATGTTTCCTCAATGTCTTTTTGTGCGGTGCTGTCGGATACAATTCCACGTTGACCTTCATCTCTCGATTGCAATATGTATTGAGATGCTCGTCCGAATACATTCAGACTCAAACAGCCAACTGCGTATATGTCGGGGTTATGCGCACCTATTTCCAATGCAATGTGTGAACCTTGCGAATGGCCGATTACTATTATTCTGTCTTTTCTTACCCAATCTTGTTGTCGCAGGTAATTCAAGACGGCATTGCCCCGCTCAACATATTTTTCAAGATAGTCGTTTTGCCTGAATTCTTCAACGTACTTGTCGTTTTGGCTTGTACTCGTATCTGTTTGTTAATTTTTCATCATTGATTTCCAAGGGAGTGCTCGGCATAGATATGACGCCAATATGATATTTTTCCAACAAAGAGTCGTAATTGAAGTTGCTTAAAGAAGGTATCCAACGTATGCCTTCGCTGTCAATCACAACTGGAATCGGGAGTGATCCTTGACAAAAGATTATTGTAGGTTTTTGAAGGGAGCCTTTTGCAACACGTATAAATGATATGGTGTCATTTTTTTCAGTTATTGAAAAAGTTGAAATGGCATTAAAATCTTCACCTACACATATTATGTGTAGTGTGATAAATAGTGCGACAATACATAACTTATTCATATTGAATTTATTTCTGTAAATTCCCACAATCACTTTGTGATATGTTATATAAGTCAATTTGTTTTTGTGATGCACTTTGCATTTCAATAATACCATTGAAACAACAAAAAATCAAAAGAGTGAAAAAGGTTGAAAATCAACCATTGTTCGAGAGTCTTTCGTAATCGGAGAATTTATTGAAAAATCTTTTATCGCCCTTTTACATCTCGTTCAAGGTGTAGTCTTCGCCAGGAACAACGTCAAATATCAAGCATCCGTCTTCAATTCTTGTCTCAATTTCTTGTCCGTTGCAACTTACAATTGCCGTGGTGCAGTTGTCGGGCATTTTGCGTTTGACTGTTACAGGCACGTCGAATTTTGTCAGTTTGCTTTCTGCATTTGTCCTGACGGAAATGTCGATGTGAGCCGTATTCGGTGTCTCGGTTATTGTCAACGAGTTGCGCTCTATTATGTATTTGGTTATCTCGGCAAATGTGCCGACCCAAAATATTTGCTCTGAGCACTTTACGTATTGCAGATGTTTCTCAAATTCAGTCGATTCAATTGAGGAGTATCCTCCGTCGTTGTCGATGGCGTGAATCAGGAATATGCACCAGCCTTGTGTCTTTGTCGCCTCTACAATCCAGTTGCTGAAGTCTTGTGCTGTGCGCATGTCGCTTTCTGTCCCGACGACTTTCGATGTTATGTCGAAAAAATTTTCTGGAGATTTGTCGCCAATCTGCCCACTGCAACTGCGTGCCGAAATGTAGTAGTCGGCAACAATGGAGTCGTTCCCGCGGGCGCAGTATGGATAAACCATTGTGACACATTCATGCCCAATCTTTTCTTCAATTATAGCTTTTGATTTCGATAGCTCCTCAATTTGCTGTTCAGCGCTCAACATGCTGATTCTTTGGTGAGTGACAGTGTGCGACGCTATTTCGTGTCCGCTATCGGCAACCTTCTTCCATTCTTCCCAGTCTTTTATCCAGTCGGCAATTAGGTTAAATGTGCCGTGAAATCCATATTTGTCAAGCAGTGGCACGGCAACTGGTATTTGGTTTGGTGTGCCGTCGTCAAACGAGTATGTTATTGCGGCTTTTTTGAATCCTTGCCATGTGGCTACTTCGTAGCCTTCTGGTATTTGCGCATTTATGGTTCCTGTCATAGTCATTGCCATAATCATGAAAATCAATTTCTTCATACATTTAGTCTTTTGCGTGCAATGTACACAGAATCCGCATACGTGGTCAGATGTGCTTATAAAATGTTTATAGTGGACGCGACATTTTTTTCGTCAATATTTGTCTGTGCAGGTTTCAAAGTCATATTTTTGCGAGAAAAAAGCCATATGACCACAATAAATTGCCGAGGCAGGTTGCTCGATTTTGATAGTCCGAGGGTGATGGGGATTGTCAATTTGACGCCTGACAGTTTTTATGCCGAAAGTCGATGCGCGACATTTGAGACGGCAATGCGCCGAGTCGATGAGGTTTTGTCACAGGGCGCCGACATCATTGATTTTGGTGCATGTTCAACGCGCCCCGGCTCTGAATCGGTTCCTGCCGATGAGGAGTGGAGTCGGCTGAAGCCAGTATTGGAAGCTACGCGCAAGAAGCATCCGGATGCGATAATATCCATCGACACGTTTTGGAGCAGTGTGGCCGAGCGCGCCGTGGACGCCGGAGCCGACATTATCAACGACATTTCTGCCGGCACCATCGATGGAAAAATGTTTGAGACTGTTGCCCGTATGCAGGTTCCGTATGTATTGATGCACATGCGTGGCACGCCTGCCACAATGCAACAGTTTGTCAACTATGGCAATTTGGTCGCTGATGTTATCGCCGAATTGTCTGTGCGGTTGCGCAAGCTTGTCGATTTGGGTGTAAATGATGTGATAGTCGATCCTGGTTTTGGCTTCTCTAAAACCTTGGAGCAGAACTACGAGCTGTTTTCACATTTGTCCGATTTTGGCATTTTCGGCCGGCCCTTGCTAGTTGGAATTTCCCGTAAATCCATGATTTATAAAATGCTGGGCATCACACCCGAACAGTCGTTAAATGCCACGACGGCTCTTAATGCAATCGCTTTGCGACAAGGCGCATCCATTTTGCGTGTACACGATGTGGCGGAAGCTGTTCAGACTGTGCGCGTTTGTCAGGAATTGCGCATCCGGCAATAAAAAAGGACCGTGTTTTGACGGTCCTTGTGTAAAATCAAGAGTGCAATTTCACAAGTCGCTTTCATTGATTTTTATAATTGCCTGACATTCGTGTGCCCAAAGGTGTCACCGGGTGGAGTGAGCCGGGCAGGTGTTGGTGCTTTAAGCGTACTGGACATTTTTGCCATAGTATTCACCCCAATACTCTGGCAAGGCATTTATCAGTTTTTGGCGAGCGAAGAAAATCTTGCTCTTTACTGTGCCAATTGGTATGTTCAGCTTGTCGGCAATTTCTTTATACTTGAAACCCTCGGTGTACAGTTTGAATGGCTGACGGTAGTCGTCTTCAAGGCGCTCAACCTTGTTTATTATTTCCTCCATCGACCTTGTCGCCTCTTGCGACATGTCCCGTGATGCTGGAATCAGGTTTTGCGGTATTTCGTTCTTGTTGAAAATCTCGTTTGATTTCACTGTATGCCTGTAGTTATTGATGAATGTGTTTTTCATTATGGTATACACCCAAGATGAAAAATTCGAGTGTTCTTCGAATTTGTCCTTGTTCGACAGCACTTTCAGCGTGGTTTCTTGCAACAAGTCAGCGGCATTTTCCTTGTTAGCAGTCAAATGATATGCGTAGCAACGTAGCTTCGATTGCATATCAAGCAACTTGTTTGTGAATTCTATCGTTGTCATTTCTTTTAGGGTTTTATTCAAAAAATAACATCACTAATTTAGTGATTGGAAGGTTGAATTTTTCACCTTTCAAGCAGCCTGCTGTCAAAAAAGATTTTTGCCTGTGCTTGCAGTTTTGCCACCCAAGTCCGATGATTCGCCATTTTGGTGGCATTTTGTCTGTCGCATGTTGCTCGCTTATTTTGACATCTTTCTTAAAAGAACAATTCGATTGGCAAAAAAAAGGATGTCAAATGTCAGCGTTTTGGTTGTTGGCTTGCATTTTTTGAAGATTTTCCTCGAAGTCAAAAGTTTTCTTTTTTACGTGAAATGTCATTTTTTGTTTTTGTTGATGAATTTTCTTTGTTGACATACTTAATGCGCTATGCCAAGTAAAGCCCAAAAACGTCAGAAGTTAGTTCTATTGGTTATTGTGGAGTTTTTTTAGAATTTGGCGGTTGGAAAATATATATAGATCCACTGTTTTTTCACATAGTTCCGCCTATTACTTCTACAATTCAGTTGACTATTGGCTTTTGTCAATTACATTTGTAATAGTCATCGTTATAGGAGGCTTTTATCCGAAAAACATGTAAGTCGCCTATACCTATTATATATATAGCTATGGATACATTCTTGCACAGCGTAGCCCAATTCATTTTGGACAATCATGCCAACGAACTGAAAAACTGTTGTATGGTATTCCCAAACCAACGCTCAATTGTATATTTTCTTGAAGAGGTGCGGAAGATAAATGCCGGCAGGTCAAATGTGCTTTGGTTGCCAAATTGCTGCACTATCGACAATTTTATCCATTCGCTTGTCAATGTCAAGGTGGCGTCGCCGATAACATTGCTGACCACATTGTATCAGGCTCATCAGAAACTGACAAACTCCGGCGAGACTTTCGACAAGTTCTACCCTTGGGCGCAGACCATCTTGGCCGACTTCGATGACATCGACAAGTATCTGGCCGATGCGCATTATCTGCTACAGAACGTCCAAGACATAAAACAGATTGATGATGCAATTGATTATCTGACCGACGAGCAGATTGAGGCTATACGTGCTTTCTTCAGCAAGACGTTGAACGATGGCGAGTCGGAACTGAAAAAGAGGTTTCTCGACATTTGGCACATATTGCGCTCGCTGTATGACGAGTTCCATGCGCGGCTGGCCCAAAAGGGCTTGGCTTCCGAAGGCCTGGTCTATCGCAAGGCTGCGGAGACAATAGGCGCTCCTGATTGCAGATTTCCATACGCCAAGGTCTTTTTTGTCGGATTCAATGCCATTACCAAAAGTGAGAGACGGATTTTTGAAAAGCTTCAGAATCAGGGACGAGCAATGTTTTTCTGGGATTACGACAATGCCTATATGTCGGCAGGCTCTCTTGACGAGGCTGGCTTTTTCATGCGACAGTTTGCCAACGAATTCAAGTCGCCTGATGGCTTCGTTTGTGAGCATGATTTCGATTTGAAGAAGAAAAACATTGACATTGTCGCTTCGCCGACCGTAAGCGGACAGATTTCAGTGCCACTCGAGCATTTGGCAAAAATTCCAGCCGACGAGCTCAGTGAAACGGCACTTGTTCTTTCCGACGAAACGTTGTTGATGAACGTTCTGGAACATACTGCCCCTTATGTCGCCGACATGAATGTCACAATGGGCTACAAAATCAGGAACTCGGTTGCGGGGCAGTGGGTCGAGCTGCTTATTCAGCTCCACACATACAAGCGTAAACAAGGCGATACGGTCGTATTCTATTACAAGAATGTCTTGTCAGTGCTTCAGCACCCGTTTTTTGTCTCGGTCGGCGCCGATTTCGCGTCTGAATTGTCAATGCTGATAAAGAAGGATGCTGTCTTTCAGGTTCCTATTGCCATGTTCGCCGGCAACGAATTCGCAAACAAGGTATTCTCAGATGTGGAAAGCCCTCGCGATTTTGCAGTAAACTTATTGTCGATTCTGAAAAAACTGATTTCTGTTTGGGGAATGGATGAAGCTGACGACAAGTGGCTTTTACAGAAGGAATTGGTCTATAGGCTGATTCTGCAGATTCAGCAGTTGGATGCCGAATTGTCGGATCAGAATCTCGAAATAGGGCAAGCCACCTATTTCCAGCTTTTGCGTAAATGCATTAACAGCCTGAAGGTGCCATTTGAGGGTGAACCCGTAAAGGGTCTGCAGGTTATGGGATTCCTCGAAACCCGTAATCTCGATTTCAGGAATCTCATGATTCTGAATGTAAATGAGGACACGTTGCCTGTCAGCGGAAACGCACCGTCATTCATCCCGTATAGTTTGCGCCGGGCGTTTGGCTTGCCTACGCACGAGGAGCGTGAAGCCATGTATGCCTACTATTTTCACAGACTTATCCAGCGTGCGCAGAACATCACCTTGACTTATTTTGTCGGGAAAACCGAGGGCAAGCGTGGTGAGCCAAGCCGTTACATCATGCAGTTGATTTATGGCAACGCCAATGTCGAAGAAAGGACGCTTTTGTCAAACCTCAGCTTCCCGGCGGAAACTTCTGTCGAAATGGAGAAGAACGCACATACAATGGATTTGCTTGGCGCCTACGTCGACGATGGAACAACTGACGCAAAGAACGTGAAAATGTTGTCGCCAAGTGCATTGATTACATATCAGAAATGTCCGTTGCAGTTCTACTTCAGCAAGGTCCTGCGCCTTGACCCAGACGATGATGACATGGAGGAAAACATCGATGCACGTCAATTCGGCATCATTTTCCATGGCGCGATGCAGCGCTTGTATGGCAAGCTGAAGGAATATGGCCAGCCAGCCAGCGGTAACGACATCGATGGCATCATTGACCAGAAGTACATCAAGGAATGTATCGATTTGGCATTTAAGGAGTGTATTTACAACCTCAAAAAAGGCGAGGTCGAACTTGACAAGTACCGCAATCGCAATTTGGAGTCCGACTTGAATGGAAACAATCGCATCGTGTATAATGTAATCAGCAAATATGTCAATTCGCAGTTGGAGTACGATAAGGCTACGGCCAACGTGTCGCCTCTTATGATTGTTGATTTGGAGAATACGTATGACATGTTGTTTCCTGTCGAAATCGGGGGCAAGAAGCTGGACATCAAACTGGGTGGCATAATTGACCGTATTGACAAGGTCTGCAACGAGATACGCATAATCGACTACAAGACAGGAAGCAATGATGTCACTACAAACAACATCGACGATGTCTTCCTACCGGAAAACATAGCCAAGGATAAAGGCATTTTGCAGACATTAATATATTGTATGGTTTTTGACCACCGCAAATCGGAGCGCAGAGGGCCGGCGTACGACACTATTTCTTCATATCTGTTCAAGTCGAAGGAATTGGGGACCAATGCCGATTTCAGGGTGCGAAGCACGAAGGGTGAAGACGAATTTGCCGATGGCGATTATCTTCAGATAGCTGGCAAGGTTGAAGATTTTGTCAGCAAGACATTGTCCGACATTTTTGACCAGTCGAAACCATTTACGCAGACGGCGGACGATGCCATTTGTGGTCATTGCAAATTCGCGTATTTCTGCAATAAGCGGGCCTCGGTCAAGTAATAAACCCCTTATTGCTGGTTTGTGGCATGGGTTTGTTGGCTTGATTCGTCGCCATCCGTATCCGCCGTCGATTCGTTGCGTAGCATGGTGACAATTAGCTGTGAAGGAATGTCATATTTGATTTCCCCGTTTTTTACAACCGATATGGAGCCTGTTTCTTCCGATACTACAATGATTATGGCATCAGTTTCGTTCGACATGCTCAATGCGGCTCTATGGCGAAGCCCGAGCTGGGGAGGAAGCACAAGATTGTCATCTATGGGCAGTACGCAACGCGCGGCCTTTATCTTGTCGCCCAATATTATCATGGCGCCATCGTGCATCGGACTGTTTTTGAAGAAGATGCTTTCAATTAGCCGGTGCGATACATCTGCATTCAGCGTGTCTCCACTTTGTACGTATGTTACAAGCTCTGATTTTGTTGAGAATACAATCAGTGCACCAGTTTTCGTCATTGACATGTTACGGCAAGCTCGGCTAATTTCGCGAAGGGTATTGCTCGAAACAGTCTTGTCTCCACTATTGCTGAAGAATCGGCTTAGGGTTATGTGTTTTCTTACTATGTCTGTATTGCCGAGCAATAGCAGAAACTTCCTTATCTCTTGTTGGAAAAGCACAATGACCGCTATCACGCCAACACTCACAAACGAGTCAAGTATGGTCGACAGTAGGCTGAGATTGAAGAATTTGACAATCAGCCATACCATAAAAAGGAGCAATAGCCCGACAAAAATGTTTATGGCCACAGTCCCGCGAACCAGCCGGTAGAGCTGATACAGCAATATTGCGACAAGCAATATGTCTATGAAATCCGTAAATCCGAATGTGATGAACATTAGCCCCATATTTGACCAGTTATCTCGCGCTAAGATATATCAAAATGTTGTTGTTGCTAACATCCATCGTTTATTTGTCGCAGTTGGTGCCAGTTCTGAATACAAATTAATTCTGTTGATAATAAGTTAGTTATTCGTCTTGTTTCAAGGCGAAAATTATTGTTCCGGCAAAACTTTTTTGTTGTACATTTGAAATGTAAAAAACACAATCAAATGATAAGCAAGTACATCAAAGAGTTAATCCCGGAAAACTCGAGGATTATTGTTCCTGATTTTGGAGCATTTATGGTGCAGAACACGCCAAATGGCAAGGTCATATCGTTCAACGATTTCCTTAAATTCAACGATAGCCTTCTGCTTAATAAGATTATTGTCAACGAAAAAATGGATGCCACTCAAGGCAAAGAAGCCATAAAGGCATACGTTAAGGAAATAGAAACCGCATTCAAGGCTGGTGAAAAATTCGCCGTTGAGGGTGTCGGCTATTTGTCAAAAGATGCGCAGAATAATATCGTCTTTACTCAAGACGAAAATGCAAAGTCTCAAAAAACGTCGGCGCCAAAAGGTGCTACGGCAAAAAAGGACACAGCAAAATCCGCTCCAAAGGTAGAGGAGAAAAAAGAAACGGCAACATTGATAAATGTCGAAGCCAAGCCGGCTCCGTCAGAAGTGAAACCATCTGAGCCGGAAAAGAAACCAGTTGTTTCAGCTCCTGCAAGTGGATCTTCATCAAAGCCGACTGCATCTAATGCATACGTAAAGCCACAGGCTCCAAAAAATGGCAAGATGGAAATCAAGACGAAGAACAAGACTTTGAATATTGTCATTATTGTAGTTGCCGCGTTGCTTATTTTGGGATTCTTGGTTTGGCTTGCCATCGATCTTAATTGGTTTGGCTGTTTCAAGCCGGCACAGCAGCCAAAGGAGGAAGTTATTGCCGTTGATACAATGCCAGCAATTGATTCGGTCGCAGCTGCCGATACTGTTGAGGCAGAACTGCTTCCTGAACCTACAATTATTTCTGAACCAGCTAATCCAAATGCAAAGCATTGCTATCTCATAGCAGGCAGTTTCCAGGTTGAGTCAAATGCAGTGCGCTTCCAGCAGGAAATGATAGACAAGGGCTATCAGGCTGAAATTGTGACACGCAATAACGGTTTCCACTATGTCAGTCTTAAGGTTTTCAACACAAGGGTTGAGGCCATTGCCGAGTGGCGCAATATGACTAGCGAGTTTCCCGAACTTTGGATTTTGATAAAGTAGGATAAGCTCCATAGAAACGAAAAATCCCGAAGCCACATGTGATTTCGGGATTTTTTTTGTTCCAAAAAGCTTTCAGCCAATGGCCAACCTATTCTGAATATTGGTCTTTCTTGCTGCCGTCGTACATCGTGAATTTTCTGAATGAGCATTCCAACGCGCCATTGTACAGCTTTATTTTCTTTTCAGGATGTAGGCCTATGTATTTCATGAAGTCTTGGTTGCTCCCGATTAGCCAAGCTTCATATCCACGGAAATCAAGCTTCAGCTTATCGCCAATTTTTTGGTAGAATATTCTAAGGTCGTCGGGTTGCAGGCGCTCGCCGTAAGGTGGATTTGTGATGATTGTGCCAGCAGCTGTTTTTGGTCTTATGTCGAAGAAGTTGTGTAGTTCAACATTCACTTTCTTTCCCAAAAATGCAGATTTGATATTGGCTTCAGCCGCTTTTACGGCTCCTGGATTTATGTCGCTTCCGCTTATTGTAAACTTGAATTCGTCTGGCTCTGGTGATTCTTCTGTTATCTCGGCAAAAAGGTCTGCGTCAAAATCCGACCATTTTTCAAATCCGAATTGTTGTCTATATGTGCCTGGAGCGATGCCGTATGCAATCATGGCGGCCTCAATCAATATTGTTCCTGAACCGCACATCGGGTCAATAAGGTCCGATTTGCAGTCCCAGCCTGACAGCAGAATCATTCCGGCCGCCAAAACTTCGTTTATCGGGGCCTTTACGCTTGCTTGCCTGTAGCCACGTTTGAATAGTGGCTCGCCGGAACTGTTCAGCAACACTGTAACTCTATTTTGTGCAATATGTATTTCGATGCGCAAGTCTGGGTTTTCTGTGTCCACATCTGGCCTTTTCCCTGTGCGTCGCCTGAATTGGTCCACAAGTGCGTCTTTTGTCTTTAGCGCCACATATTTTGAGTGGGTAAAAGTCGTCGAAAACGTGGTTGCCGTAATGGCGAACGATTCGTCGACTTTCATGTATCTGTTCCAGTTTATCCGGCTTATTTCCTTATATAGGGCATCTTCGTCTTTGGCGTCAAATGTCGCAATTGGCTTAAGTATGCACAATGCGGTTCTCAGGTAGTAGTTTGCCTTGTACATCATTGATTTGTCACCGTCGAACGCTACGGCTCTGTTTAGTTTCTTGATGTTTTGTGCTCCCAAGTCGGTCAGTTCCTGGGCAAGGGCATCTTCAAGTCCGGCAAAGGTTTTCGCTATCATTTGGTAGCTTCCCGTTTTTTGTCTTTCGTTTTCCATTTCGTCTATTTATATGTGGCAAAGCAACAAAACCCCATTCATATATGCAACATGAAATTTGTAATTCATGGCTCGCAATTCGTGATTTGTTGCAACCATTGATAAATAGCGCGTTGCTAAGTGATCCCATAAAAATGGGAAAGGCGCACATAAATGTTTTTTGTCATGTTTTTTTATGACGGTTCTTTTGTTGAGTTTTTCAGGCCGTATTTTGATGCTTTTGTCGGTGTCAACGTTTGCGTGTGTGATATTTTGTTAATTTATAATAAGTTGTATTTTATCGTTCCGGCCTTGGAGGTTATGTCTTCGTCATATTTTTTTTATGTTCATATTGTTTTCTTTCAGTATGATTAGTTTTGTATTGAAAAACAAACGCATATTGATTTTTTTTGGGGGAAATCGATGGGGATTGAGTCCACATATTTTGTTTCGTCAGACGGTGTAAATGATTCCAGCCAGAATTCATTTTATGCTTCATTCATGAAGACGTCTATCCATTTTTGGTGTGAACAGCAAGCCGCATTATCTTGTGACGGGAATAAGCCTTTGTTTGTACAATCTCGTTCTATACCTTTTCTTGTGAGCCAAGCATCAGCTCGGCTATACCAAGGCATGGCTCGTTTTTTTATTGTAAAGCTTATGCGCAAAAGTGATACATGTCATTTTTTTTATTGATACACATGTATGCAACGTTTGGAACTTTTGGTAACTTTATATGTATAAACTATTGATTTTAGTAGATGATTAGTGACTATTTATAGACAATTAAATTTAGTAATATGAAAAGAACCATTTTAGCAATTTTTGCTTTAGTGCTCATTTGTTCAACGACAAAGGCACAAGATGAAAAGTTTAAGGCCCTTTTCATGTACAACTTCACGAAGTACATTGAATGGCCGCAGGTTAAACAGTCTGGAGATTTTGTAATCGGCGTTATAGGCAGCTCTGCCATCGTAACCGAATTGAATGCCATAGCACAACGTAAGACCGTTGGCTCACAGGCAATTAAAGTAAAGGAGGTAAATGTGGCTGATGAGTTGTCGAAGCTACACATTGTATATGTGGCCGAGAGCCAAACAGACAAGGCAGTTAGCATCGCTGAAAAAATCAAAGGCAAAGGTGTTCTGTTGATAACAGACAAACCTGGTATGGCAAAGTCAAATTCAGGAATCAACTACATCAAGAAGGATGGCAAACAGCTTTTTGAAGTGAGTTCAAAACATTTGACAGAAGAAGGCGTCAAAGCTTCTAACCAGTTAATGGTTTTGGGAGTGCAAATAGATTAGTTAACCAAATAGTTTTCGATATGAAAAAAATATTGCTATTTATTTCGTTAGTCTTGTTCTTGGGAGCACAAGGCTTTGCCCAGAGCAGGGATGTTGCATCAATGACAAAGGAAGATATCATGAATTTGTCGTATGATGAGTTGCTTGAAATGCCATTTGAAGACGTGTTGCATTTGGCCGACATTATGGGCGTTTCCATGGACGAACTTTTCGCCATGGTCATGAACAAGAACGTTTCGTCAGCTTCTAAATCTGAGGAGACTGCATTTACCTCGCCTCTTTCTTCTACTGTGTTGACCAAGGCTGAAATCAGGGCTTACGGCATCAGCACCATCGAAGAGGCTTTCCGTCTTATCCCTGGCATGATTGTCACTGAAAAGACTAACGGCATGTACGACGTGCAGATGCGTGGTTTGAACAATATTCCTGACAATCAGATGTTCCTTTATACTGAGAACTCAAACACATTGCTTATGATTGACGGCCGTATCGCCCACAACTACGCGATGGGTGCTTTGTGCTTCGATATGTTGCCAATCAGCATTGAGGATATTGATCGTATTGAGGTCGTTCGTGGAGCCAATTCCGCTTTGTACGGCTTGAATGCAGTAAACGGTGTTATCAATATTATTACCGAAAAGGCAAACGCCAATTCTAAAAATGTGGCTGGTTCGGTTCAAATTGGTACACAGGATACTTACGTTGGTGACTTGGCTTTGCGCAAGCAGTTCAACAGCAAGTTGTCTGCCGGTGTGACGGCAAACTTCCAATATCGTCGCCGTCCTACCAATCAGTTGTATGTAATGCCTGGCGAAGGCGTTTACAAATCAACCGTTCCTGACAACATGTTGCCTGGCATTGGCGATGTTATGCCTGTCGTTACAGACGCTGAAGGCAACCCGATTTATTCTGCAGATGGCACAAAGATTCCTTTGGCTTTGGCAGCCGGCCATCTGGTGCCAGTGGAGGAGGGATATTACAACGCCGAGGATATCGACAAGTTCCGTCAAGTGTTTACAATGGCCGCCTTGCTTGGCAGCATACCTGAAAGCTCTGTAGCTGGGTTCTTGCAAACATTTATGGAGCGAAATCCAGGCGCAACTCCGGAACAAGCGCAAGCTTATATCCAGGGAATGATGGGTAGTTTGGCATCTGGAATGGATTACAACATGTATAAGGTTTTTGAATATTCAAAGTCGATTGACGACATGTTCCCAGATCCAGGCCTTGCCAGAAAGAACCTCGGTTTGAATGGCTATTTGTCATACAATCCTATTAAGGATGTCCGCTTTGACTTGTCTGTTGGCTATCAACAGTCTGACGTGCTTACAACAAGTTGTGGCGACCAGATAATGTCATTCGACGGACGTACATCCAAGACAGGTTATGTCAACTTGAATGCCGATGTGTTTGGTCTTAACTTGAAGGCAAGTTACACTGGTGGCCCTCAAGATTATGAAGTGGGAACCCCAGGCTTCAAGATTGGTGGCAAGAACCTCAACTTGAGTGCAGAGTACAATTTCAAGTTCGGTGACTTGAATGTAAGACCAGGTTTCGCATACCTATATATTAAGGCTGAGGATTATACTCCTGATTTTGTCAATCCTTCCGATCCAAGCGACTACACTTGGAAGTATTACGAGCCAGGTAAACACACTTATGACGAATCTGTACGCCACTTGTCTGGTTTCATGAATTATGACGCCAAGATTACCGATTACGCTCCAAGTTTGCGCTTGGACTATAAGATTGGCAAGTTGCGTGCCATTGCTGCTGTTCGCGCTGACAAGTACAATATTCCTGACAAATGGATCAACTCTTATCAGGGTGCTTTGGACTACGAAATCAACGACAACAACTTCGTTCGTGCTTCTTACAGCAATGCCAAGCGTTCGGCAGTGCTGGTTAACACTAGCTCCGATTACCATTGGTATCGTAGTGGCATGATGTCGCCAGACGAGTCTGTGTTCCTGGCCGATGAGGATGCTCCGCTTATGAAGATCAATAGCGCTGAACTTGGCTATCGTTGGAAACCTTTCAAGAATGTCTTGATCGACGCTGAGGCTTACTATTCAGTAAGTGAGGATTATGGCGCACTTATGGCCGACAATTCCAACATGACAATTCCTGGTGACCAATTGAAAGGATTCCTGCTTAAAGATTATAAAAACCTGATTGACTTTTCTCAAGGCGAAGGCATGAACTTGTCGGCATTAAGCGGGTTCATTGGCCAAGTGAAATCTACAGTCAACATCAAATATGGCGAGTTGCCATATAAGGTAAAGCAATTCGGTTTCGGAGTCAATGTTGACTGGGTCATCTCACCAAAACTGGTTGCCAAGTTGAATGCCAACGTGCAGAACACTACAATAGACAACTACTATATGTATAACCAAGAGCAGGAAATTCTTGGTCAGATGGGACAGACTGCAGCCATGATAGCACGAGTGCCTGCTTTGGTCGACGATCTTTGGAGTACGGCAACAGTTATGATGCAGCCTATGCTGCAGCAATGCGGTGTCTCTTTCGAGGAATTGGCTGGTGGAAACCTTTCGGATGAATCAAAGGCTAAGATGGCGGCAATGGCGGAGCAGATGTATGGTGTGGCAGTCCCAGAAGGAGTGGATATTGCCCAAATGTTGATAGGTGTTAGCGTAAACGGCCTTTTGGATATGGCTATGGCTGGTGCTCCTGTTGATGAACTAATGGCCATTTACAATGGTTTGGACGATGCTGGCAAGGCAGAAATGATGAATCAACTTTATACCATGACATATACAGGTAATGTTAATGGCGAGCCTCTAGGTGCAAACTCACAATATTCAGGCTACTATGCATTGAAATATGGAGTCCGCAACGAAGACGGCATATTTAAGCTTGGTGGTTCTGAAAAATTGCCATACACTACTGTAGATGGTCACAAACACAAGGCAACTCCTACAGCATACGGTATGATAGGCTTGATTTACCGTCCAACTGAAAAAATCAACATTTCAACATTCGGCAACTATATTGGCAAGCGTACTTACCAAACTAAGTACGGTGAAAAAGAGTTGAAGCAGAAGTTCACTGTAAATATGAAGGTGGGTTACAAGCCAGTTGATGGTTTCGAGTTGTTCTTCAATGCCCACAACCTGTTTAACACCAAGGACCGTGAGTTCGTTTATTCTGACGAAATTGGTGGAATTTACTCAGTTGGCATCAACTTTGGATTCTAGTAGATATCATCTTGATAGATTAAAAAAGCCGCTCGAGAGCGGCTTTTTTTATGCCTTTAGTGAGTTATATTGCATTCGGTTTGAATGACTTATTATAGCCATCTTATATGGCAAGAGAGCCTTATTTTTCATTCCGTAAAATACTTATTTGCTGTGTTTTGTGACTAAATAGGAAAACGGTTGTGACTAAATGGGAAAACAATTGTGGCTAAAAAGGGATAATTGCAAAAAAAATATTTCATATTTGTTGTGTGTAATACTGATGTGTTGCAATTGAGAGACAAAGACCATGAAGAAAACATGTTTTGCTATGTTTGTTCAATGCAACATCAGGTTTCATGCATTGCAAAATGCGATGACATAAAAAATGAGATTGTTGGACAAAACTACTGGCATGAATGTTGTGAGGCGGGAAGACAGTATTTTGTCATAAAAACTCAATGTCTTTTATGACTATTTCAAGACTGCATTAGTTTTTTTTGAAGAAAAAACTTGCTATTATTGTAAATTATTCAAACGTTGTTATTTAACCTATTTATTAATCTAAAAACTCATTCATATGAGAAAGTTGATTTTTCCCTTGTTGGGGTTGCTCTTGTTCCATAATGTATCGATGGCTCAAGACGACAAATTCAAGGCCCTATTTGTGTACAACTTCACGAAGTACGTTGAGTGGCCTAAAGCAAAGCAAACTGGTGATTTTGTTATCGGAGTCTTGGGCGAGACTCCAATTATCACGGAATTACAGTCATTTACTGCTAGGAAGACTGTTGGCACACAACCAATCAAGGTCGAGAAACTGCTGTCGGTTGACGACTATGCCAAGTGCAATATCCTTGTTGTCACTGCAAAAGCATCTGCACAAGTAAAGGAAGTTGTGGAAATGGTCAAAGGCAAAGGAGTGCTTGTCGTAACCGATAAGCAAGGCCTGGCCAATGAATATTCCGGCATCAACTTCATTAAAGTCGATGGACAACAGAATTTCGAAATAAGTCAGGCTCATTTGGCCGATCAAGGTGTGAAGATTTCTAAAAACCTACTAACGTTGGGTACAGTAATTGACTAACTAACAACCTATCTAAATCATGAAAAATAAGTTTTTTGTTTCAGTTTTGTTTTCTGTCTTTATCGTTTTTTCATCTATGGCACAGACTCGTGACGTGTCTAAGCTGACTCGTAGCGAGATACTTTCGATGTCGTATGACGAGTTGGCGGATATGCCATTTGAAGATGTGATGCAGTTGACTAAAATTCTGGGCGTTTCGTTGAATGAATTGTATGAAATGCTTTTAAATAAAGACGTGACATCGGCTTCCAAAAAGGCTGAAAGCAGTTTTGACTCTCCGCTGTCAACCACAGTTATTTCGTATGATCAGATTATTGCATCGGGTGCCCGCAACATTCAGGAAGCGTTACGACTTGTACCAGGCATGATTGTTCGTGAGAAAACCAATGGCAATTATGATATTCATATCCGTGGCAATGATAATGTGCCTGACAATAACCTCTCTGTATATTCAGAAAACTCAATGACATTGGTTATGATCAATGGACGTCCTGTATATAACAACATTAATGGAGGAACTTTTTGGGAATCTCTTCCCGTTGATTTTGCCGATATCGATCGAATTGAAATCGTGCGAGGTGCGTCAAGCGCTCTTTACGGTGCCAATGCAGTGAGCGGTGTGATAAACATAATCACCAAAAACCCAGATTCTGAGCAGATTCAAATCTTCGGGCAGATGCAAGGTGGAAATTTGGGTTCTTATATGGGAAGCTTGAGCGTTGGACAGAAACTCGGAAAATTTAGTTACAGGGTTTCGGGCAATTATCAGAAAATGGACCGTACAACCGATAAATTATATGTGTTCAACGGTGGACAAAGTGGTTGGTTTGACAAGGATTCGATAACCGACGACAACGGCAAGTATATGATGAATGCCACATATCCTTGGATTACTGTGTTCAACAAAAATGAAAAGATAAACGATTGGTACAAGGATCCTTCTACCGCTGTTGACAGATTTGGTGCCAATGCCGCTTTCTCTTTTGATTTGAGCAATGATATCAAATTCTCGCTGATGGGAGGTTATCAGGGTTCTTATGCGACATCATCTTCATTCGGTGATCCTCCGGTTTCGGCAACAGCACGTGAAATGGATGGCGCCTATGTCGATTTTATAGCCAATGTAAAGGGATTGAACCTGCAAGCCAATTTGCTGACAGGTACACAGGATATCGTTAGAAACAACGTGGGGTTCAAGGTGGACAATTTTGCCACAAATATTATGGCTGAATACGATTTTAATCTTGGCACGTTGAACTTGCGCCCTGGCGTATTCTTCCAAATGTGCAAATATGACGACACTCCATATTTGACACCAAATTCCGAAGGGAAATACAATACAGGTTATTTGAACGGAGAGGCAAGCACAAAGTCATTTGCAGGATCCCTTCGTGCAGATTATAAGATGCTTGATGACAAGCTTCGTTTGATTGGAGCTTTGCGTGTCGAGAAATTCAGCGTTTCAGATGACATATATCTGCCGTTCCAGTTAGTTGCAAGCTATAAGCTGAATGACAAGAACCTGTTCCGCGCCGTATATTCCAGTGCGAACAAGGGACCATTTATAGTGGATTCATATTCTAATTTCGAATGGAATAGGGAAGGCAACCGCCCCGTTCCATTGAAGATGAACTTTAGTGGCGATAAAAAACAGAAGCTGGCCAAGATGAACATGATCGAACTGGGATATCGTGTAAGACCTTTGGCTAACCTTTCTATTGATTTAGAAGCATTCTCGACTGTAACAAAAGATTTCGGTTGCCTTTTGCCCGAGTCGATGACAGCATTTGTGCATGTTGATTCCATGGTTGCAAATGTCAGTCTTCCTCAAATAGGGATAGTGTACCAAGCTAAACAGCCAGCTCCAGCACCTGCCATTCCTAACGAAGTCAATTTGAAATATCAGAATATTGATGTTGAATCGCACCAGATGGGAGTCACGTTGAATATTGAATGGGTTGCTACTGAAAAATTGCTTTTCAGCATTTTCGGCACATTCCAGAATACAGAAATGAAAAACCATATTTGCTATAACAATTCAACCATAATTACTGACATGACAACTTTGGCCACGGCTAACGCGAGTCAGGGACAAGGCATTGTCGGGCAAGGTGTTGACAATTATTTTGTAGTGCCATTCAAATCAGGAGTCAAGCAACAATTGGACGCAGGCGGAATGCAGCAGATTGAAGCAGGTGTGACTCAGCAAATATTGGTTCAGCAATTGATGGGTGCAGGAATGTCGCAAGAACAAGCCATGATACAGTCGGTGCAAATGATGAAGTCGAATTCTGCCGAAGTGCAGGCTGTTGCATCACAAGTACACGCAATGGCAGAGCAGGCCGAAATCGATGCACAAGGAATCCCTTCGGCAGTTGCAGGTATGACTTTTGATGCTGATGCTTTTAATGCAACACTTTCCTCTTTGCAGGCGAATTCCATGTATCAGATGCTTTATGGGCAAGGCAGCTCATACGATAATCGTTACAGTAAGGCTACAGTAAAGCACAAATCAACACCAAGTTTTTACGGTGGTTTTAGTGTCAACTATGCGCCAATCGAAAAGCTGAATTTGTTTGCAAGCGGATATTTCTATTCGAAACAGACGTTTACAAACTCAAACGGCACATTCGAAATTGATCCGAAGTTCACACTCAATTGCAAAGTGTCTTATAAAGTTTGGAAAGACGTTGCCGTGTTCGTCAATGCGCGAAACGTATTCAATAGTGACAAGCAAGAGTTTGCATGGATGGACAAGGCAAAAGGATGCTATTTGGCAGGTTTGGATTTGAAATTCTAAAAAACGACTTACATTAAGGATTGGGCATCATAATTGGTGCCCATTTTTTTTGGTCTCCCGCGTAAAAATTCATTTCGAAACACATGCCAATGTTAATACGTGCATAATATTATGAACAAAAATCATCCTATACATGTCGCTAAGCCCTTAAACATTGGGTTTTAAAAGTTAACACATAAAATTTAAAATATTTATTTTGAGAGTATTGATTAAGAAGAAATTGTTTTTACCTTTGCGAACCGATTTTGCGGAGAATTATATACATTTTATTAATAAATAATATGCCAACTATACAACAATTAGTAAGAAAAGGGCGCGTTGAGGTTGATAAGAAGAGTAAAGCACCGGCTTTGGATTCTTGCCCTCAACGTCGTGGTGTATGTGTACGTGTCTATACCACTACACCAAAGAAACCAAACTCAGCTATGCGTAAAGTAGCCAGAGTTCGTTTGACAAATGGTAAGGAAGTTAACTCTTACATTCCAGGAGAAGGCCACAATTTGCAGGAACACTCTATCGTGATGATCAGAGGTGGCCGTGTTAAGGATCTTCCAGGTGTTCGTTACCACATCATCCGTGGCGCACTTGATACATCTGGTGTTGAAGGTCGCAAACAACGTCGTTCAAAATATGGTGCCAAAAGGCCTAAAAAATAATCTTATTAATCTAATACAATGAGAAAAGCAAAACCAAAGAGCAGGATTCTATTACCAGATCCAAAGTTCAATGATGTATTGGTTACCCGTTTCGTCAACAATTTGATGGTAGACGGAAAGAAGAGCACCGCATATGAGATTTTCTACGATTCTCTTGAGATGGTAGGTGCAAAGATGAAAGATAATGAATTGTCTCCTCTTGATATTTGGAAGAAGGCTTTGCAAAATGTGACTCCTCAAGTAGAGGTTCGCAGTCGTCGTGTCGGCGGTGCAACATTCCAGATTCCTCAAGAAATCCGTGAAACCCGCAAGGTTGCGATGAGTATGAAGAATATGATATTGTTCGCACGTAAACGCGCAGGTCATTCAATGGCAGAAAAGCTTTCTGCTGAAATAATGTCTGCATTCAACGAAGAGGGTGGAGCATATAAGAAAAAGGAAGAAATACATCGCATGGCCGAGGCTAACAAGGCATTCTCGCATTTCCGCTTTTAATTATTAGAGAAATACAATGGCAAGAGATCTTAAATACACTCGTAATTTCGGTATCATGGCCCACATCGATGCCGGTAAAACTACCACATCTGAACGTATCCTATTTTACACAGGTATTAACCACCGCATTGGCGAAACTCACGATGGTAGCGCCACAATGGACTGGATGGCTCAAGAGCAGGAACGTGGTATAACCATTACTTCTGCAGCAACAACTTGCTTCTGGAAGTATGAAGGCAATGAGTACAAGTATAACTTGATTGACACTCCGGGACACGTTGACTTCACTGTTGAGGTTGAACGTTCTCTCCGTGTTTTGGACGGTGCTGTTGCAGTTTATTGCGCAGTTGGTGGCGTTGAACCACAGTCTGAGACTGTATGGCGTCAAGCTAACAAGTATCATGTTCCTCGTATCGCATTCGTAAATAAAATGGACCGTATAGGTGCCGACTACTTCTCTGTTGTAAATCAAATCAGGGAACGCTTGAATGCTAACGCAGTCACAATCCATATCCCAATCGGTTCTGAAGCTGATTTCCGAGGTTTGGTTGACCTAATCGAAATGAAGGCTATCGTTTGGATTGACGATGAGAAGTTGGGAACAAACTACGAGTATATTCCAATTCCAGATGATTTGGTTGAAACTGCAAAGGAATATCGTGCAAAATTGATCGAATCTGTAGCTGAACTGGACGACACTTTGTTGGAACGCTTCTTTGAGGATCCAGATTCAATTACGGTAGATGAAATCAAGAGTGTAATACGTCGTGCTACAATTCAGCAGTTGATCGTCCCTGTAATGTGCGGTTCTGCCTTTAAGAACAAGGGCGTACAACGTTTGTTGGATGCGGTTGCGGCATTCTTGCCAAGTCCACTAGATGTGCCAGCTGTTGAAGGAACAAACCCAGACACTGACGAAATTGAAACACGTAAGGTGGACTCAAAGGAGCCATTCTGCGGTTTGGCATTCAAGATTGCTACTGACCCGTATGTTGGCCGTTTGTGCTTTATCCGCGTTTATAGTGGTGTGCTTCCTGCAGGTGGCACCGTTCTTAATACAAGAACAGGAAAGCGTGAACGTATTTCTCGTTTGTTCCAAATGCACGCAAATCACCAAAATCCAAAAGAACAAATTGACGCAGGTGATATTTGTGCAGGAATTGGTTTCAAGGAAATTCGTACAGGCGATACATTGTGCGCTGAGGACGCTCCAATAGTACTTGAGAGCATGACATTCCCAGCTCCTGTTATCAGTATCGCTATCGAGCCTAAGACTCAAGGCGATATGGAAAAACTAGATGCAGCTTTGATTAAGTTGGCAGAAGAAGACCCAACCTTCACTTTGAAGACAGACCAGGATTCTGGCCAAATCGTAATTAGTGGTATGGGTGAGTTGCATTTGGATATCCTTATCGACCGTCTAAGACGTGAATTCAAGGTTGAGGTTAACCAAGGTGCACCTCAAGTCGCATATAAGGAGGCCATTACTACTTCTGTAGATCACCGTGAAGTATTCAAGAAGCAGACAGGTGGTCGTGGTAAGTTCGCTGATATTGTCGTTAAGGTTTCTCCTGCCGAGGAAGGCAAGGAAGGTCTGACATTTATCGATTCTATCAAGGGTGGCCATATCCCAGCAGAGTATATCCCTTCAGTGGAGAAGGGCTTTAAGGAAGCAATGAAGAACGGCCCATTGGCAGGATTCCCTGTTGACAGCTTGCAAGTTGAATTGGTTGATGGTTCTTTCCACCCAGTCGATTCTGATCAGTTGTCATTCGAAATCGCAGGACGTCAAGCATTCCGTGAAGCTTGTGCAAAAGCTAGGCCAATCTTGCTTGAGCCAATCATGCACGTTGAGGTTGTCACTCCAGAAGATTATATGGGTGATGTAATTGGTGACCTTAACAAACGTCGTGGACAAGTTGAAGGTATGGAATCAAGACCTACAGGCGACCGCGTAATCAAGGCTAATGTTCCATTGTCTGAAATGTTTGGTTACGTAACAGTATTGCGTACCATCACTTCAGGTCGTGCAACTTCAAGCATGGAATTCTCGCACTATGCAGAAACTCCTAAAAACGTAGCTACTGAGGTTTTGGAGAAAATGAAGAAGTAACATTACTTATATATAAACTTAATATGAGCCAAAAAATTAGAATCAAATTGAAATCTTACGATCACAACTTGGTTGACAAGTCAGCCGAGAAGATCGTCAAGACTGTAAAGACTACTGGAGCAGTTGTCAGCGGACCTATTCCATTGCCAACACATCGCCGTGTCTTTACTGTACTACGCTCAACATTCGTGAACAAGAAGTCTCGCGAACAATTTGAGCTATCTTCTTACAAAAGGCTTTTGGATATTTACAGTTCAACAGCTAAGACTATCGATGCCTTGATGAAACTGGAATTGCCTAGTGGCGTTGAGGTGGAAATTAAAGTATGACATTTTATAATTTATAAAAATGGCTGGATTAATAGGTAAAAAAATCGGAATGACATCGATTTTCAGTGCCGAGGGGAAAAATATTCCATGCACTGTTATCGAAGCAGGACCTTGCGTCGTTACGCAAGTGAAAACCGTTGAAAAAGACGGTTACAGCGCTCTACAATTAGGCTATGAAGACAAGACTGAAAAGAACTTCACAAAGGCCGAGTTGGGACATTTCAAGAAGGCAAATACGGCTCCAAAGGCTAAAGTTGCAGAATTCTTGGATTTTGGTGGAGATTACAAGTTAGGTGACGTACTCAATGTCGATCTATTCAATGATGAGACATGGGTTGACGTAACTGGCATCTCAAAAGGTAAAGGTTTCCAAGGTGTTGTTAGAAGACACAACTTCAATGGTGTTAACGACGCAACACATGGTCAGCATAACCGTAGCAGGCACCCAGGTTCACTAGGTGCATCTTCTTATCCATCACGCGTTATGCCAGGTATGCGTATGGCAGGACGTATGGGTGGAGACCAAGTTAAAGTTCTTAGCTTGCGCATTGTTAAGGTTATCCCAGAAAACAACCTGATTTTAGTTAAAGGATCTGTTCCAGGTCACAAAGGTTCATACTTAATAATTGAGAAATAATGGAATTGAAAGTTTTAAATCAAGAGGGTAAAGAAACCGGCAAAAGCGTTGAGTTAAATGATTCCATCTATGGTGTTGAACCTAATGATCATGCAATCTATCTTGACGTTAAGCAATACTTGGCAAATCAACGCCAAGGCACACATAAATCAAAACAACGTAACGAAGTTTCTGGCAGTACTCGCAAGCTGAAAAAGCAAAAAGGTACAGGAGGAGCACGTTGTGGTAGCATTAAAGCTCCAGTTTTCGTTGGTGGTGGTCGCGTTTTTGGTCCAGAGCCACGCGATTATTCATTCAAGTTGAATAAGAAGGTAAAACAGTTGGCACGTAAGTCTGCACTGGCTTACAAGGCAAAGGCAAATGGAATTATTGTTGTTGACAATATCGCAATGGATGCTCCAAAGACAAAGTCTTGTGTAGCACTTCTTGAAAACCTGAAGGTTAATGGCAAAAATTCATTGTTAGTGTTAGGCGAATCTAATAAAAACATATATTTGTCGTCGCGAAATTTGCAAGGTGTGGAAGTCACAACTGCAGATGTTTTAAACACTTATCAAATTATGAAGGCTTCATCGCTAGTGATTACAGAAAACTCATTGGAGATTATTGAAAACTTACTAGGATAATAAGGAGGATAGACTATGAGTATTATTATAAAGCCAATCATAAGCGAGAAGATGACTGCTCAATCAGAAAAATTCAGCCGTTATGGTTTTATTGTCGACAAAAGAGCAGACAAACTTCAAATCCGTAAAGAAGTAGAAGAGTTGTATGGCGTGAATGTCGATTCTGTAAATACCATCAGGTATGCAGGCAAGCGTAAGTCTCGTTATACAAAGACTGGTTTCGTTGAAGGCCGTACCGATGCATACAAAAAAGCAATCGTTACGCTGAAAGAGGGACAAGTAATAGATTTTTATAGCAATATTTAGTATTTAATTTAGATAATGGCCGCGAAAAAATTGAAACCCGTTACACCGGGTCAGCGAGGCAAAGTAGTTAGCAACTTTGAGACGATAACTACTTGTACACCTGAAAAATCATTGTTGAGTCCATTAAGGAAGTCTGGCGGTAGAAATAACGACGGACGTCTAACAATGAGATATATAGGTGGTGGACACAAACAACGCTATCGTATTATCGACTTCAAACGCGATAAGGATGGCGTAGCAGGAACAGTTAAATCGATAGAGTACGATCCAAATCGTAGTGCTCGCATCGCTTTAGTTGTTTATGCCGACGGAGAAAAAAGATACATCTTGGCACCAAACGGTTTGACAGTAGGCCAAGTTGTAATGTCAGGCAAGGGTGTTGCACCTGAGATTGGCAATGCATTGTATCTTTCAGAAATTCCACTCGGTACTATTATTCACAATATTGAGTTACGTCCTAACGCAGGAGGAAGCATGGCACGCAGCGCCGGAACGTTTGCGCAGTTGACTTCACGCGAAGGAAAGTATGCAATTGTGAAATTACCTTCAGGAGAAATCCGTATGGTATTGGTGACATGCAAAGCAACTATTGGAGTTGTCGGCAATTCAGATCACGCTTTGGAGGTGTCAGGTAAAGCCGGACGTTCACGCTGGTTGGGTCGCAGACCACGAAACAGAGGTGTTGTGATGAACCCAGTAGATCACCCTATGGGTGGTGGTGAAGGACGTGCTTCAGGTGGACATCCACGTTCAAGGAATGGTATGCCAGCTAAGGGATACAAGACTCGTCGTCCAAAGAAGCAGTCTAATAATTTGATTGTTGAACGTAGAAAAAGTAAAGCATAATAGATTATGAGTCGTTCGTTAAAAAAAGGGCCGTACATTCATTATAAGCTTGATGAGAAGGTAGCTAAGATGAATGAATCAGGGAAGAAGGATGTTATAAAAACCTGGTCAAGGGCTTCAATGATTTCTCCAGACTTTGTTGGGCATACCTTTGCTGTTCATAATGGAAACCGCTTTATTCCAGTTTATGTAACTGAAAATATGGTGGGACATAAACTTGGTGAGTTTGCGCCAACCCGTCAGTTCAGAGGTCACGGAGGAAACAAAAAGTAATAATGTAAATTTGAACTAACATGGGTGCAAGAAAAAGAAATAAAGCAAATCAAATGAAGGAGGAAAGAAAGAGCATCAGCTTCGCAAAGCTTAACGATTGCCCAACATCTCCTCGCAAAATGCGTTTGATTGCTGATATGGTTCGTGGCGTAGAAGTCAACAAAGCGTTGAGCATGTTACGCTATTGTCCTAAAGAAGCTTCTGTAAGAGTTGAGAAACTTTTATTGTCAGCTATCGCAAACTGGCAACAAAAGAACGAAGGAGCTAGAGTTGAAGAGTCTAATCTATATGTAAAGGAGATTTCTGTAGATTCTGGACGTCAATTGAAGAGACTTCGTCCTGCTCCACAAGGACGTGGATATCGTGTTAGAAAGCGTTCTAATCACGTTACTGTTGTTGTTGATAGTCGCAATTTGAATCAAACAAACGAAAAAAGTGAATAATGGGACAAAAATGTAATCCAATAGGAAATAGGTTAGGAGTCATCAAGGGCTGGGATTCAAACTGGTTCGGTGGCAAAAACTATTCAGAGAAAATTCTTGAGGATAGCAAAATCCGCGAGTATCTTCAAGCTCGTCTAGCAAAGGCTAGCGTATCTAAAATTATCATAGAGCGCACACTTAAGCTTATTACCATAACCGTTAATACTGCTCGTCCAGGTATCATTATCGGCAAGGGCGGACAGGAAGTAGACAAGCTTAAAGAGGAGCTGAAGAAAATCACCAAGAAGGAAGTGCAGATCAATATTTTTGAGATTAAGAGACCGGAACTCGATGCATTTCTTGTGGGTAGCAACATCGCCCGTCAACTTGAAGGCCGTGTGTCATACCGCCGTGCAGTAAAGATGGGTATAGCTTCAACAATGCGCATGGGCGCAGAAGGTATCAAAATTCAAGTGTCAGGCCGTCTAGGCGGTGCAGAAATGGCAAGATCTGAAATATTCAAGGAAGGCCGTATTCCATTGCACACATTGAGAGCTGATATCGACTATGCTCAGGTAGAAGCATTGACTAAGGTTGGTTTGATAGGTATCAAAGTTTGGATTTGCAAAGGTGAGGTTTATGGCAAACGTGATCTTTCTCCAAATGTAGGTGCAACTCAACCACAAAAGAAGGGACTTAAAAAACGTCAAAAGTAATCTATAAATTAGTTAAAAATGTTACAGCCAAAGAAAACCAAGTACAGAAGGGTACAAAAGGGCCGTTCAACAGGTAATGCTCATCGTGGACACGAATTGGCATTCGGTTCTTTCGGCATCAAGGCTCTAGAGGATTGCTGGGTTACTGCAAGACAAATCGAGGCGGCACGTCAAGCTGTCACTCGTTATATGAAACGTGAAGGACAAATTTGGATAAGGGTATTCCCTGATAAAGTAGTGACTAAGAAACCTGCTGACGTACGTATGGGTAAAGGTAAAGGTGATCCAGAGTGCTTCGCTGCAGTTGTTACTCCAGGTCGTATATTAATTGAAGCTGAAGGTGTTCCATTCGAAATAGCAAAGGAAGCTTTGCGTTTGGGAGCCCAGAAATTGCCAATTAAGACCAAGTTTATCGTTCGCAACGATTATGTTGAATCTTCAATTTAATTGCAATGAAAGCTTCAGAAGTTAGAGAATTATCGACCTTGGAAATCCAAGAGCAGATAGAAAACAATACAAAAGCCTTGACTAAAATGCGTTTGAATCATGCAGTATCTCCATTGGACAACACCAACAAGATTGGTGAAACCAAAAGAGACATTGCTCGTTTGAAAACAGAGTTAAGAGCAAGAGAAATTAACCAAAAAAAATAATTTTGGCAGATGGAAACTAGAAATCTGAGAAAGGAACGTATTGGTATTGTGGTAAGCAACAAGATGGAAAAGACCATAACTGTTGCAATTAAGCGCAAAGTTAAGCACCCACTTTACGGAAAATTCGTCAATAAGACTACCAAATTGCATGCTCAAGATGAAAAGAATGAGTGCAACATTGGTGATACTGTTAAGATTATGGAAACCAGGCCTTTGAGCAAGACAAAGAACTGGCGTTTAGTTGAAATCATTGAAAAAGCTAAGTAGTCATGATACAATCCGAGACTAGATTAAGTGTAGCTGACAATAGTGGTGCAAAAACTGTTTTGTGCATCAATGTGTTGGGTGGCTCAAAAAAGCGTTACGCTACTATTGGCGATACAATAGTAGTTGCTGTTAAGACAGCTCTACCTGGCGGCGATGTTAAAAAAGGCGCAGTCAGCAAGGCTGTAGTTGTACGTACAACAAAGGAAATACGACGCAGCGATGGCTCTTACATTCGTTTTGATGACAACGCTTGTGTATTACTTAACAATGCAGGTGAAATTAGAGGAACCCGTATTTTCGGTCCTGTAGCTCGCGAATTGCGTGATGGTTACATGAAGATTGTTTCTCTTGCACCAGAAGTATTATAATTTAAAGATAACAGAAATGGCAACGAAATTGCATATTAAAAAGGGTGATACCGTTGTTGTTATCGCTGGTGAGTCTAAGGGACAACGAGGTAAAGTCCTTAGCGTGCAAGTAGAAAAACAACGCGCTATCGTGGAAGGCGTAAACATGGTGTCTAAACACACCAAGCCAAACGCAAAAAATACCCAAGGCGGTATTGTAAAGCAAGAAGCTCCTATCCACATTTCCAACTTGATGCTTGTAGAGCCTGCAACTGGCGCGCCTACTCGCATTGGAAGAAAGCTGAATGCGGAAGGAAAAATAGTAAGGTACTCTAAAAAATCAGGAGAGGAGATCAAATAATGGAATACGTACCAGAATTACGCAAAAAGTATAAAGAAGTTATTGTTCCTGCTTTGATTAAGGAATTTAACTATTCTACTCCTATGCAAGTTCCAAGACTTGAGAAGATTGTCATCAATCAAGGTGTTGGAAAGGCTATCGCAGATAAGAAAATCATTGACACCGCAGCTGAGGAGTTGACATCCATTACAGGACAAAAAGCGATGAAGACTTTGTCTCGCATGGATATCTCAAACTTCAAGTTGAGAAGGAAGATGCCTATCGGTGTTAAAGTTACCTTGAGAAAGGATCGTATGTACGAATTCTTGGAAAGATTGATTGTTGTCGCTCTGCCACGTATACGTGACTTCAAGGGTGTTAACAGCAAGCTTGATGGTAAAGGCAACTATACTCTTGGCATTACAGAGCAAATCATCTTCCCAGAAATCGATATAGATAAGATCACTACTTTGTTGGGTATGGATATAACATTTGTTACATCTGCCAATACCGATGAAGAGGGTTATGCTCTATTGAGAGAATTCGGCATTCCATTTAAAAATCTTAAAAAGAATTAATCCATGGCAAAAGAGTCAATGAAGGCCCGCGAAGTAAAGAGGGCTAAATTAGTTCAAAAATACGCTGAGAAACGTGCAAAGTTGATTGCTGAAGGTGACTACGTAGAATTGCAAAAGCTACCAAAGAATGCCTCTCCAATCCGCATGCACAACAGGTGCACTCTTACTGGTAGACCAAAGGGATACATTCGTCAATTTGGCATCAGCAGAATCCAGTTTAGGGAAATGGCACTTAAAGGATTGATTCCAGGTGTAAAAAAAGCAAGTTGGTAACCTTAAAGTTCAAAGAAAATGACAGATCCAATAGCAGATTTCCTTACAAGAATAAGGAATGCTCAAATGGCTAGAAGCAGAGTTGTTGAAATCCCTGCTTCAAATATGAAGAAGAGTATAACCAAGATCCTTTATGAAAATGGTTACATTCTTAATTACAAGTTTGATGATGAGAAAGACAATGGTATCATCAAAATTGCTTTGAAATATAACTTGCAGACAAAGCAACCTGTTATCAAGAAGCTTGAAAGAATTAGCCGTCCCGGTTTGAGAAAGTACACTAGTGCAGAAAATATGCCACGAGTGCTGAATGGATTGGGTATAGCTATTATTTCCACTTCTCAAGGCGTGCTATCAGACAAGGAAGCCCGCGCCAAGAATCTGGGCGGCGAAGTTTTGTGTTACATTTATTAATCTAAAATCATAACATGTCACGTATTGGAAAATTACCTGTAGCTATACCCGCTGGCGTAACAGTCACAGTTGACAACGACAATGTGGTAGTAGTAAAAGGGCCCAAAGGAACATTGACACAAAAAGTCAATCCTGACATTAAGGTCATTGTAGAACCAACAGCTGTTAAGTTGGAGCGTCCAGATGATGAGATTGCTCACAAGTCAATGCATGGTCTGTATCGTGCGTTGATTCACAACATGGTGGTTGGCGTTTCTGAAGGGTTCAAATTAGAGATGGAATTTGTTGGTGTAGGTTACCGTGCAGAGTCTAACGGACAAATGCTTGAAATGAGCCTGGGCTATTCACACAGCATTATGTTTGAATTGCCAGCTGAAATCAAGGTTGACGCAAAGACAGACAAACGTAGCAACCCAATTCTTAAACTTGAAAGTTGCGACAAGCAACTTATCGGCCAAGTCGCAGCAAAGATTCGTTCTATGCGCATGCCT
This sequence comes from Bacteroidales bacterium, assembly GCA_045640185.1. Classification (GTDB taxonomy): domain Bacteria; phylum Bacteroidota; class Bacteroidia; order Bacteroidales; family SZUA-534; genus RUG13583. The sequence continues at coordinate 9,013 of JAZUEN010000020.1, read as the reverse complement.
GAACCATATAAGGGCAAGGGTATCAAGTTTATTGGTGAGGAAATTCGTAGAAAAGTTGGCAAATCTGCTGGTAAATAATCTTTAAATTAATGAATTATGGCATCGATTAAATTAGAAAGACGCAATAAGATTAAGGCAAGCATTCGTCGCAATGTAAGCGGTACAGCAGAAAAACCACGTATGAGTGTTTTCCGTAGCAACAAACAAATCTCCGTTCAAATTATTGATGATGTGGCAGGTGTTACTCTTGCTTCAGCTTCTTCAATGATAAAGGAAATCGCAGGAGTAAAGGAGACTAAAATCCAAAAGGCAGAAAAAGTTGGCGAACAAATAGCCAAGGTTGCCTTGGATAAAGGTATAAGCCAGGTTGTATTTGACAGAAATGGCTTTTTGTATCATGGTAGAGTAAAGGCATTAGCCGACGCAGCTCGTAAAGGTGGACTTAAATTTTAGAAGGTTATGTCAAACGTTAGAAGAATAAAAACAACAGATCTTGAACTGAAAGATCGTTTGGTAGCTATAAATCGTGTTACCAAAGTAACCAAAGGTGGTCGTACCTTTACTTTCTCTGCAATTGTTGTTGTAGGCAACGAGGATGGCGTCGTAGGTTACGGTTTGGGTAAGGCCAATGAAGTAACTACTGCCATTACTAAAGGAATAGAGGATGCAAAGAAGAACCTCATTAAAGTTCCTGTACTAAAAGGCACACTTCCACACGACCAATATGCAATTTATGGCGGAGCGAAAGTTTATATTTCTCCAGCATCTCATGGTACCGGTGTTAAAGCCGGTGGCGCTATGCGTGCAGTATTGGAAAGTGTCGGCGTAAAGGATTGCCTTGCAAAGTCAAAAGGCTCGTCAAACCCTCACAATGTAGTGAAGGCAACAATGGAAGCATTGGCACAAATGCGTGATGCTAAGGATGTTGCATTTGAGCGTGGCATTTCAATTGAAAAAGTATTTAAAGGTTAATCATCATGGCAAAATATCGTATTAAACAGATTAGGAGCAAGATTGACTGCGACAAGCGTCAAGTAGCAACATTAGAAGCTCTAGGTTTGCGCAAACTTAACCAAGTTGTTGAGCATGATGCAAGACCAGAGATACTAGGTATGATAAATGCAGTTAAACATTTAGTTTCTTTTGAAGAAATAAAATAATAGACATTATGGATTTAAGCAATTTGAAGCCAGCTGCTGGCTCAGTAAAATCTTCGAAGAGAGTAGGTCGAGGTGCCGGGTCGGGCAAGGGTGGAACTTCTACTCGTGGTCATAAAGGTGCCAAATCACGCTCTGGATATTCGAAGAAAGTAGGTTTCGAAGGTGGACAAATGCCTTTGCAACGTCGTATGCCTAAATTTGGTTTTAAGAATATCAATCGAGTAGAATACAAGGCTGTCAATGTCGGCGATTTGCAGAAGTTAGCAGAAGCTAAGGGTCTGACAAAGATTGACGTTGATGTTTTGTTGGCTAATGGCTTGGTTTCTGCCAATGACAAAGTCAAGATATTGGGTAACGGCAAGTTAAGCCTACAATTGGAAGTAGAAGCCCATGCTTTCTCTAAGTCTGCAATCGCAGCCATTGAAGGTCAAAACGGCAAAGTTGTAACATTGTAATACTTACTTTGATGAAGAGATTTATTGAAACCTTAAGGAATATTTGGAAAATTGATGATTTGAGAACAAGAATACTCAACACATTGTTGCTTATTCTTGTGTACCGACTAGGTACCATGGTTGTGCTTCCAGGCATAGATCCAACTCAACTTGCAGCCCTAAAGAATCAGACTGCAACCGGTATCTTAGGTTTGTTGGATATGTTCTCTGGTGGTGCATTTTCGAATGCCTCAATTTTCGCATTAGGCATTATGCCTTATATCTCAGCATCAATTGTCATACAATTGTTAGGAATGGCGGTTCCTTATTTCCAGAGATTACAGCGTGAAGGCGAAAGTGGTCGCCGTAAGATTAATCAAATTACGAGAATTCTTACTGTTGCCATTTTGCTTGTGCAGGGTCCTGGTTATTTGGCTAACCTTCATTCACAACTTCCAGAATCAGCATTTATCCTTAAGGGAGCCTACTTTACTATATCTTCTATGTTCATTCTTACGGCAGGTACCATGTTTGTCATGTGGTTAGGCGAAAGAATCACAGATAGAGGATTAGGTAATGGAATCTCTTTAATCATTATGATTGGTATCATTGCCCGTCTCCCGTCAGCTCTTTGGGTGGAATTCATTTCACGTTTGAACGAGTCAGGCGGTGGCTTGGTTATGTTCCTAATAGAAGCAATAGCGTTAGGTGTTGTTATATTGTTGACTATTCTTTTGGTGCAAGGTACACGCAAAATTCCTGTACAGTATGCTAAAAGAATAGTAGGCAATAAACAATATGGTGGCGTTCGCCAATATATACCTCTTAAGGTAAATGCAGCTGGTGTTATGCCAATAATTTTCGCTCAGGCGATCATGTTCTTGCCTATTGTCTTAATCGGTTTTTCTAACGCAGAGTCAGCAACAGGAATTGCAGCGGCATTATCGAATCCAACAGGTTTTTGGTATAATCTGACTGTAGGCGTTCTGATCATTTTGTTCACATATTTCTATACAGCCATTATCATTAATCCAACTCAGATGGCTGATGATATGAAGAAAAATGGCGGATTTATTCCTGGTGTCAAACCTGGTCGAAAAACAGTCGAGTATCTTGATACTGTTATGTCACGAATCACATTGCCAGGATCAATATTCCTTGCATTAGTAGCAATTATGCCGGCATTTGCTATGATGGCAGGAGTACAAAGCAGTTTCGCTTATTTCTATGGTGGAACATCTTTGCTGATTATGGTTGGTGTAGTTCTTGATACATTGCAACAAATCGAGAGCCACTTGTTGATGCGTCACTATGACGGCTTGATGAAGTCAGGTCGTATTAAGGGGCGTTCGAGCATTAATATGTAGTTAGAAACAAGTTCTACCTAAGCTCTAGTTAATTATTGATTTCTTAATTGTGCGCACAGTAAAAGAATTCAACGAGACGTCCGAAAGGAATTGTCGGTCAATTAACAATTTAAGTAAAGGCTTCGAGAGTAATTGAAAAAAACAATTCAAGAGATTATGGCCAAGCAGGCTTCTATAGAACAGGATGGTACAATCATTGAGGCATTGTCGAATGCAATGTTTCGTGTCGAGCTCGAAAACGGGTTAGTAATTACAGCCCATATTTCGGGAAAGATGAGAATGCATTACATAAAGATTTTGCCTGGTGATAAAGTTAAAGTGGAGATGTCTCCTTACGATTTGACTAAGGGACGTATCGCATTTAGGTACAAATAAAAGACTAATAAGATGAAAGTAAGAGCATCAATTAAAAAGCGCAGTGCTGATTGCAAAATCGTGCGCCGTAAAGGACGTTTGTATGTGATTAATAAAAAAAATCCGAAATTCAAACAACGTCAAGGATAATTTAATAAGTTTGCAACTCAAAATTTTAAAATGTAATTATGGCACGTCTTGCTGGTGTAGATTTACCAAAAAACAAAAGAGGAGAAATAGGCCTAACATACATTTTCGGTATCGGTCGTAGCAGCGCAAGGTTAATACTTGACAAGGCTGGTATTAGCTACGATACCAAAGTGGATGATTGGACAGATGCAGAAGTTGCATCGCTACGCAAGATCCTTAGCGAGTTTAAGCTAGAAGGTGAATTGCGTTCAGAAATACAATTGAACATTAAGCGACTAATGGATGTTGGTTGTTATAGAGGTGTTCGCCATCGTTTGGGTTTACCCGTTCGAGGTCAAAACACTCGTAATAACGCACGTACCCGCAAGGGCCGCAAGAAAACTGTCGCTAACAAAAAGAAAGCCACTAAATAATAGGTAATTAATTATGGCACAGAAGTCAAAAACTACTAAGAAAAGAATCGTAAAGGTTGAAACTACGGGCGAAGTTCACATTCATTCTTCGTTTAACAACATTATTATTTCGATAACGAATAGCGAAGGACAGGTGATTTCATGGTCGTCCGCTGGCAAAAATGGTTTCAGGGGTTCAAAGAAGAATACTCCATATGCCGCACAAGTTGCAGCCGAGGATTGTGGAAAGGTAGCTTTCGATGCAGGTATCCGCAAAGCTAAAGTATATGTCAAAGGACCAGGTACCGGTAGAGAATCTGCTATCAGATCGATACACAATCTTGGAATTGAGGTTACAGAGATTGTCGATGTAACTCCACTTCCACATAATGGGTGCCGTCCTCCAAAGAGACGTCGTGTTTAATTAGTCTAATAATTGAATAAATAGAAAACAAATGGCTAGATACATTGGACCAAAATCAAAGATTGCCAGGAAATTCGGAGAACCTATTTATGGTTCTGATAAGTACTTGGATCGTAAGAATTTCCCTCCAGGTCAACATGGTCTTAACAAAAAAAGGAAAAAATCTTCTGAGTATGGTACTCAGTTGCAAGAGAAACAAAAAGTCAAATACACTTATGGCGTGTTAGAGCGTCAATTCGCAAACTTGTTTGTTAAAGCTCAACGCAGCAAGGGTATTACTGGTGAAGTATTGTTGCAATTATTGGAGTCTAGGTTGGACAACGTTGTATATCGTTTGGGTATTGCTCCAACAAGAGCTGCAGCTCGTCAATTGGTGTCACACAAGCACATTGTAGTTGACGGTGAGGTGGTTAACATTCCATCTTATTTGGTGAAGGCAGGTCAGGTAGTTGGCGTTCGCGAGAAGTCAAAATCCCTAGAGGTTATAGCAAACTCATTGGCAGGCACAAACCATAGCAAATTCCCTTGGTTGGAATGGGATAATTCGAATGTAGCTGGAAAATTCCTGAATGTTCCAGAAAGAGCAGACATCCCAGAGCACATCGAGGAACAATTGATTGTTGAACTTTACTCTAAGTAATAATTTAATTATGGCAATTTTAGCTTTTCAAAAGCCCGACAAAGTTATAATGTTGGAACAGGACGACCATTTCGGCAAGTTCGAGTTCCGACCATTGGAGCCAGGTTATGGACAAACAATAGGTAATGCACTTCGCAGAATATTGTTGTCTTCACTTGAAGGTTTCGCCATCACCACTGTAAAAATTGCAGGTGTTGATCACGAATTTTCAACCATTCCTGGTGTAATGGAAGATGTGACAGAAATTGTCCTAAATCTGAAACAAGTGAGATTTAAACAGCAAATTGCAGATATTGACCACGAAAAGGTGTCAATCTCGATTTCTGGACAGGAAAATTTCACTGCAGGTGATATTTCACGCTTCCTTAGCGGTTTTGAAGTATTGAATCCTGATTTGGTAATTTGTCGTCTTGATCCTTCTGTAAAACTTCAAATGGAACTTACTATCAATAAGGGCCGTGGTTATATTCCATCTGATGAGAATATGCCTGTTGATGCAGAATTTGGCGTTATTGCCATAGATTCAATCCATACTCCTATTAAGAATGTCAAGTATGCGGTTGAAAATTATCGTGTTGAACAAAAGACCGACTATGAAAAGTTGGTGTTAGAAATTAAAACAGATGGTTCAATCCTACCTAAGGATGCATTGAACGAAGCAGCAAAAATACTTATATATCACTTTATGTTGTTCTCTGATGAGAAGATTACTCTCGATGCCGGTGAGAAGTATCAGACAGAAGAGTTTGATGAAGAAGTATTGCATATGCGTCAATTGTTGAAGACCAAACTCATTGACATGGATTTGTCAGTTCGAGCTCTCAACTGCTTGAAGGCTGCAGATGTCGAGACTTTGGGTGATCTTTGCACATATAATAAAAACGATTTGTTGAAGTTCAGGAACTTCGGTAAAAAGTCGTTGACTGAGTTGGAAGATTTGCTTGATTCAATGAATCTTACTTTCGGGATGGACATCAGTAAGTATAAACTTGAGAAAGATTAATAGCGATGAGACACAATAAAGGTTTTAATCACTTAGGCAGACAAGAAGGCCACAGAGATGCAATGTTGTCTAATATGGCCAACTCTTTGATTCTGCACAAACGCATTTCTACTACAGTAGCAAAGGCTAAGGCCCTTAAGATGTATGTAGAACCATTGATCACAAAATCAAAAGTTGATTCAACTCATTCACGTCGAGTTGTTTTCAGTTATCTCCAAAACAAGGATGGTGTTACTGAACTATTCCGTGAAGTTGCCACAAAAGTTGCCAATCGTCCAGGCGGTTATACTAGAATATTAAAGACTGGCACTCGTGTTGGTGATAGCGCAGAAATGTGCATTATTGAGTTAGTTGATTTCAATGCAAACTATACTCAAGAATCTAATGCGACTGCACAAAAGGCTACTACTCGTCGTCGTCGTGCTCCTAAGAAAAAAGTTGACGCAGCAGAGGTTGTAGCTGATGCAGTTGAAGTTAAGGAGGACGCTCCAGCAACAGAGTCAACAGAAAATGCAGAATGATCTTTTGATTATAATCAACAAAAAAGGCCGCATTTGCGGCCTTTTTTGTTTTCGTGAATTAAATTATTGTCCACCATCTTCCTCATAATCATTGGTGTTGTAGGCTTCAATAATGTCAATGTTGGTTTCCGGTATTGTCGGCAACCCTTTATATTTTAATAGTAGCTGGCATATTGTCACTACATCGTTGATGCAATATTCGCTTATCCGTTCAATGTTTCTATCTTCCCAATAGACTTTTCCAACTTGGCTCCCGTTCATGTCTTCTTTTGGCGATGGCAACCCGAATATGTTGGCCAGTAGCTCAAGCGACGTGTAGTGTTTATAATCTCCGAATCGCCATAAGTCCAATGTGTCTATATTGGTTATTTCCCAAGGCTTTTTGTCGGAGCAATTCAGTATTTTGGGGATTGGCAAGCCATTAATCAGCAGGCGCCGACATATATAGGGAAAGTCAAATTCCTTGCCGTTATGTGCGCATAATATATGTTTATCCTTGTTGAAGTGCTTTGCCAACAATCCACTGAATGTTGTTAGGATTTTTCTTTCATCATCTCCACAGTATGATTTTACCCTAAAATGCCGTTCACCATCTTCGGTGACAATGAATCCGGCAGAGATGCAGACTATTTTGCCAAATTCAGCCCATATCCCTGCCTTTTCATATAGTTCTTCAGCTGTCTTGTTTTCTTTTTCCGATAGCCAAAGAGTCTTTTTCTCCCAAAGAATCTTCTCTTGTTCTGTCAACAAATCGAATGACTTGCTTTGCCCAACTGTTTCAATGTCGATAAAGAGAATGTTCTCCTCTTTGATTTTTTCCAACATAATTCTATAGTTCGATAATGTTATACAATATATGCACTTTTTGCCATTGTTTGGTAAAAAAATACGTTTGCTGATTTTAGATTTTTACCATTATCTTTGCATGTCATTTTGGGGTTGATTGGTTTTGACAGCAAGATGAAGTAATGTGTAAGCACGTCGGGCGCAGTGAAGCCGGCCCGTAAATCCCGGACATAAACTTATAACTGGCGAAAATTCTTACGCTCTTGCTGCCTAATCGAAGCATAGTAGATTGGCTTAATCTCGGCTCAAGGAGCTGAGACAAGACGCATCCCGAAAGCCCTTGTTCTGAGGCTCGTCGAATTGGATGTGCAGCAATTTGGAACTGGCTGACGGTAGCCTCGTGCCGTTGGTGAGACTTAGGGGATAAGGTGTTGGTAGGTGGCTTTGATCCAGCCAATGCACGAAAATCAAGTCAGAGCTAAGCGTGTAGAAAGCTCATTGTTTCCTTGTTTGGACCCGAGTTCGAATCTCGGCAGCTCCACAAAGCGCCTTTTTAGGGTGCTTTTTTGTTTTTAGGCGATGCCGTTTTTGAAGGGCAATGCCGCTTTGTTGTAACAAAAAAAAAGGAAACCATTTCTGATTTCCTTTTTAGTGACCCGCCAGGGGACTATAAAATGTAATTTGCTGAATCCAAAAAAATATGTAAAAATCAATGATTTTATGTAATAAATGCAATGATATACAAATATTTGTGATTTGATTTTAATTTCAGTGAATTTCATCTAATTTCAGTAATTTTCAATTAACTCGACAGAAACTCGACAGAAACTCGACAGAAATGTGTGAAGTTTCTGTACGAATGTTATCTTTGTATTGACACTTTAGATATTTGACATTATGGCAACAATTTCGCTACGATTATCCCCAAAATCGGATAACCAAACACATCTACACAAAATATTGATTCGCTTTTCCCACGGGCAAAACATTTGCCAAAGAGCAGACACGGGTTTTAGAATCAAAGAAGAATATTGGCAAGAGGCCGTTTTTGAAGATGGCAAAAGAAAGATTTTAATTCCGGCCGGCATCAAGACGGATTTTAGGGTTTGGACAGAAGAGAAAAGGAACGTTGTTCTTTTGAATAACGATTTGACCAAACTATGTAACTACGTTCAAGACACATTTCAGACAGACATCGAGAAACAAAAGAATGTGATGATTGACCCAAATTGGTTGCAAAACACCATTGATAAATATCACAATCCAATTGTAGAAGATAATGATAGTGTTGAGGGACAATCGGAGAAAGACCAGGAAGAATCGCCAAAAACATTTTTTGAAATACTTGAAACATTCATCGCAAATGTTGATGTGTCGAATAATAGGCGCGCACATTATAACGTTGTGATGCGATGCCTAAAACGTTTTGAATTATTCATTGATAATCCAATATCATTTGAATCATTCACATCGGATTTTATTCGCGAGTTCGAAGAGTTTTTATCAAATGAACATTTGTTGTATGAATTGCCACAATACAAGACTATTTATACAAGTGTTGCAGATACAAGGAAACCAATTCCCCGCGGGCGCAATACAATCATCGACATACTGAAAAAGGTTCGCGCTTTCATTATTTGGGCAAATAACAACAATTATACCACTACAAATCCATTTGGGCGGGATAAATACACTATTGGCGAATGTATCTATGGAACACCTTATTATTTGACAATTGAAGAGCGCAATGCGTTATACAATTTCGACTTTTCCGAAAATAAG
>JAZUEN010000019.1:0-16021 GCA_045640185.1 Bacteroidales bacterium | reverse complement strand
GAAAAGACAGACAAAGGCTACGAACATAAAGAATCGGGTTAGCATACACGAACGACCCGTGGAGGCTAACGGCAAGCGGTTCGGCGATTCATATTCTTCTTGGCAAAAAGGTGCCGTCGAGAATGCAAACAAACTCATTCGCCAATACTTGCCGAAATGTACCGACTTGAGTTCCGTGTCGAATAAGGCACTGCACAATATTCAGTTGAAAATCAACAGAAGACCTAGGGAAAAACTTGATTTTTCTTCGCCTGTTGTGGAGTTTTACAAAAACGCTTCTTAATTTTGACAAAATAATTGCACTTGGTTGTTTACTCTATAATCGCAAAAAGCGGTGTTAACTGCCCGACAATTTTTCACGAATTGTGGCAAAGCAATCTATATAACTCCCTATATTTGGTACGTAATACAAAAACAAATGAAAATGAAAAGGAATATCATCATTGCTGCAATTGCCGTTGCCGCACTTGCATCGTGCTCAAATAGCGAGCAGATAAGGGTTGCCTGCATAGGCGACAGCATTACCGAAGGACACGGGATAAAAATCCAAAGCGAGTCGGGCTACCCTGTTGTCCTGAACAAACTTCTGGGCGACAATTACAGCGTGCAGAATTGCGGCAAGAGCGGCACCACGCTGCAAAAGGAAGCCGACTATCCGTACTGGATTTGCAAGGAATTTTCTAACGCATTGGCGCTTGATGCCGATATCATTGTCATTAAGCTGGGAACAAACGACACAAAACCGCAGAACTGGAATGCCGACCGATTCAGAAAGGACTATCAGGCTCTCATCGACACATTGAGGTCTGGCGACAGAAATCCAAGGATATTTGCCTGCACCCCCGCTCCCGCTTTCAGCCACGGCTGGGGAATCAACGACTCCATCATTGTAAATGGCGTCATTCCCATTGTCAGCGAGATTGCAAAAGCCAACAACCTGACAATCATCGACCTGCACGAAGGCCTGAAATGTCAGGAAAAGGCGTTCGCCGTTGACGGCATCCACCCCGACGAGGCTGGCGCCGAATATATGGCAGGATTGATTGCGAAAGCAATTAAGGAAAATGCTGAATAACTATTAACAAAACATATAGACAAATGAAAATCAGTGCATTATCTTTATCATTAATTGCCTGTATGCTGTCGTACGGCGTTTATGCCGGCGACGAGAATACGGCACCTGCCGAACCTAAGACAATTGAACTTTGGGACGGCCAAATACCTGGCGCCATCGACAACGCAGAAATGAACGAACTTGCATCAAGGCAAAATCAGTTCTGGATTTCCGCCGTAACCACTCCGTCAATGGCCTACTATCCTGCCACGCAAAACGACACAAAGACAGCCGTCGTGGTATGTCCTGGCGGTGGCTACGCCGGCCTGACCTACAAGTTCGAAGGCACCGAAACCGCGCTATGGCTCAACTCGATAGGCATTTCGGCATTCGTGCTCAAATATCGCCTGCCTAACGACAAGATTATGAAGGACCGTAGCATCGGGCCTCTGCAAGACGTTCAGCAAGCCATTCGCTACGTACGCGGACACGCTGAAGAATTCGGCATCGACCCGACACACATCGGCGTAATCGGGTTCTCGGCTGGCGGACATCTAGCCTCTGTTGCATCGACCCACTACAACGACAATGTATATGCCCCAACCATCAACGCAAGCGCAAGGCCCGACTTCTCGATACTCATCTATCCCGTAATAACCCTCGACCCTTCATACACCCATTCGGGAACCCGCGAGGCGCTTATCGGGCTTGACGCCAATCAGGAACTGACTGACCGCTTTTCGAGCGAGAAACAGGTTACTAAGGATACGCCTCCCGCTTTTTTGGCCCACGCCCTCGACGACAAACTTGTCCCTTACGCAAACAGCATATCATACACCAACGCCTTGCGTCAAAACGATGTTCAATGCGAACTGCACCTTTACTCAAAAGGCGACCACGGCCTTCAGGTGAAAAATCCGCTTGACACACAGTCGTTCTGGCGCGAAGACTGCACAAGGTGGATGCGGATGAACGGCTGGGTGAAATGACAATCCACTATTCGGGACAACCCCGATATGGCTATCAGAAACGCAGGTTGCAGGTCATTCCTACAGCCTGCGTTTCTGTTTGGTAATAAGGCAGAAGATAGATATTGTGGTTCTTGCGGCCCTTGAAAATGTGCTTTGCCAAAAATGGATAGAGCAAATGCGCAACCTCAACCGACATGATGCCCAATCCGGCGCCACCAACCACATCGGTAAGCCAATGACGGTCGTTGTACATCCGCAGGAAACCGACTCCCGCCGCGACAGTGTATCCGCCAATGCCAATCCACGGCGAGACGTCCCAATACTCGCGAGCCAGCAGATGCGCACACATGAACGCCGTGGCGGTATGTCCCGAAGGGAATGAATTGGTGGCGTGCGACGACGGCCGTTCTTCGTCCCAGACAATTTTCATGCACCTTGCCGACGAGGTCATTATGGCGTGCGATGTGGCAAACAATATTGTCTGGTCGATGAAATCGTGCTTGCTATCGACACGGAACAAGTGCAACGCGTACATTGCCGCAACTGGCGAATACTGCATATAGTCGTCGATGCGGACGTGACTGCCAACAATGTCCTGCAGATTGTCGCGAATATCGTGATTGAGGTCCTTTGCCCAATCGCTCTCAACGGCAGCAATGCCCGTAGCCATCAATGCTACAGGCACAATGAAGCGTTTTGCCTTGAAACTGTAAGGCGTGTCACCGATACTGACACACGACACCGCGCTATCGGAAGCGGAGACATCTGGCGCCTCACCTGCAAGTAAAGACGTTTCGGCAAAAAAGATCAACGCAAAAAACGACAAGACGAATTTCATACGAGCCTGTTTGACTGCCACAATTATACATATATGTTTGTTCAATTTGGCACAAGAGTTTTGTTTTTAATGAAAAAAAATGCGGGAAACGGCCAATTTTTCATCCAAGCAGTCAACATTATCAGCACAATACAACATCAGCGTCGTGTCCACTTCCGTAAATCACGTAAAAAGGGCAACGTGTCGCAACAAACGAAAAATAGATTAATTTCGCGTGTTTTGGTATATAGCAATCCCATGTGCCGGGACTTGCTTCCGAAACGCTTTGAAATCGAAATACAATAAACTGAAATACAATAAAATGGACAAACAATTACTATTAGGTGCCGAAGCACTTGCAGTTGGTGCAATTGATGCAGGCATTTCGGGTGTTTTTGCCTATCCAGGCACCCCGTCAACAGAAATCACAGAGTACATTCAGAAATCGAAAGAGGCACGCGAGCGCAACATTCGCTCAAAATGGGCGGCAAACGAGAAGACGGCATACGAAGCCGCACTTGGCATGTCGTTTGCAGGTAAGCGCGCCATTGTCTGCATGAAGCATGTCGGACTAAACGCATGCGCCGACGCATTCATGAACTCAGCCATGACAGGCGTAAACGGAGGCATGATACTGATTGTCGCCGACGACCCATCGATGCACTCGTCACAAGACGAGCAAGACTCTCGCGTTTACGGCCGATTTGCAATGCTGCCATTGTTTGAGCCATCGAACCAACAAGAAGCATACGAAATAGTGCACTATGCATTTGAACTCTCGGAACGAGTAAAACTGCCTGTCATCATACGTATGACAACACGCATATCGCACTCACGCGCCATAATTACACGCCGTCCGATGCGCGACATGAACCCGCTGAACCCAGACACTAACAACCGTCGCTGGATTCTGCTACCTGCCATTGCCCGCAAGAACAATGTCAGCCTTGTCGAAAAACAGCCTGTACTGGAACAAGACGCGGCTCAATCGCCATTCAACAAGGTAGTTGAAGGCAATGGAAAGAAAGGCGTAATTGCATTCGGCATTGGCTACAACTACGTTATGGAAGTCTGCAAGACCAACAACCTGCAATTGCCTGTAATGAAGATTTCGCAATATCCTTTGCCAAAGCAGAAAGTTGAAGAGTTCATTGCAAAATACGACGAGGTATTGGTTGTAGAAGAAGGCTATCCAGTATATGAGGAACTTTTGCGAGGAATTCCTGATTGCGGGAAATTCCACGGCCGTCTCGACGGCGCGCTGCCACGCACTGGGGAATTGTCGCCAGACGCCGTAGCACCAGCCCTTGGCGTAAGCGCCGTGCAGACACGCGACATTCCTGCCATTATGGTAAACCGTCCGCCTGCACTATGCGTAGGATGCAGCCACCGCGACATGTACGAGGAACTGAACACCGTTCTTCAGAACTATCCAAACAAGGCTGTATTTGGCGACATAGGATGCTACACACTTGGCGCACTGCCTCCATATTCAGCAATCAACACTTGCGTTGACATGGGCGCATCAATAACAATGGCCAAAGGTGCAGCTGAAGCAGGCGTGCATCCTGCAATTGCCATAATTGGCGACTCAACGTTCACCCATTCGGGAATGACAGGCCTGCTCGACTGCGTCAACGACAATGTACAGGTTACGATAATAATTTCAGACAACTCGACAACCGCAATGACTGGCGGTCAAGATTCGGCTGGAACGAACAAACTGGTAAACATCTGCACTGGCTTGGGCGTCGATCCTGAACACATTGTGACAATAGTTCCTGTGAAGAACCGTCTGGAACAAAACATCGAAATACTGAAAAAGGAAATCGACTATAAAGGCGTTTCCGTAATTATGGCTTGCCGCGAATGTATGCAAACCTTGGCACGCAAGAAGAAAGCAGCAAAGCAGTAAATATCAGGCATTCATCAGTAAAAAAAACGAAACGAAATGGAAAAGAACATAATAATAGCAGGCGTTGGCGGACAAGGTATCCTGACAATTGCAACAATACTTGACTTGGCGGCTATGCACGCAGGTCTGAACATAAAACAAGCCGAAGTACACGGAATGAGCCAACGTGGCGGTGAAGTGCAGACACACCTTCGCATATCAGACGGCGAAATTTTCTCCGACCTGATTCCTATGGGACAAACTGACTTGATACTGTCAGTTGAGCCACTTGAGGCGCTGCGCTATCTACCTTACCTGAAGCCAAACGGAGCAATAGTGACTTCAGACGAGCCTTTCAAGAACATACCTAACTACCCTGACGAAAACGAGGTAATCAGCACAGTAAAGAAAAGTGCAGAAAATGTCGTATTTGTCGAAGCGACCAAAATAGCCAACGAATTGGGCAACCCTAAGTCATACAACATTGTAATGCTTGGCGCCGCAGCGAAATTCCTTGGCATCAAAAACGAGGAATTCGAATGGGCCATCAACCACCTGTTTGGCTCAAAGGGCCAGGAAGTTGTCGACCTGAACATCAAGGCATTCTACGCAATGAACAAATAACGGCTCGATTTATCAGAACAAATTGATCTAACAAGATGAAATATTGGAACAAGAAGATTGAATGTATGGACCGCGAGTCGATGCGGCAGTTGCAAAGCGAGCGACTGAAACGCATTGTCGACCACGTTTACCACAACTGCCTGCCATATCGCGAGCGTATGCAAGAGGCTGGCATTGTTCCTGCCGACATTCAGTCAATCGACGACATCACAAAACTGCCATTCACATCGAAAAAGGATTTGCGCGACCACTATCCATTCGGACTGCTCTGCGTACCTCAATCGGAAATTGTGAAAATACACGCATCAAGCGGAACGACAGGCAAGCCTATTGTGGTAGGCTACACCCGCAACGACATTGCGAACTGGGCTGAAGCCACATCGCGCTGCTACACCGCCTACGGACTCACCAAAGACGACGTGCTGCAGATTTCATACGGATACGGCCTGTTTACTGGCGGATTGGGCGCACACGACGCCTCAATAAACATTGGCGCCACTACTGTTCCAACATCGGCAGGCAACACCGAGAAACAACTGTTGCTGATGCACGACCTCGGCACAACGGCCTTGGCCTGCACTCCTTCATACGCGCTTTATCTGGCCGAATCGCTTGAGAAATCGGGCATTCCGCGCAGCGAAATAAAACTGAAAACCGGCATATTCGGAGCAGAACCTTGGACCGAAGAGATGCGCAAGGAGATACAATACCGTCTGGGCATAAAAGCCTATGACATCTACGGACTGACAGAAATCTCAGGTCCTGGCGTCGGCTTTGAATGCGAATGCCAAAACGGCACTCACATAAGCGAAGACCTGTTCTATCCTGAAATTGTGAACCCTGAGACAGGCGAACCTCTGCCCGACGGCGAAATTGGCGAACTTGTATTCACGACATTGTGCAAGGAGGGCATGCCAATGATACGCTTCCGCACGCACGACCTTACCTTCATCACACACGAACCTTGCTCGTGCGGACGTACGCTTGTGAAAATAGGCAGAATACTTGGCCGCTCCGACGATATGCTCATCATACGTGGCGTAAACGTATTCCCGTCACAGGTTGAAGCCGTGCTTTGCACATTGCAGGAAGTTGAACCTCAATTCTTCATTACAGTGGACCGCGTCAACAACACCGACACGTTCGACATCGATGTTGAAATAAAGGAAGCCTACTTCTCCGACGTTGTAAGCGAAATGGAAAAGGTACGTAAGAAGATTGCCCACGCCATACAAAGCGTTGTAGGCATACAGCCAAACATCAAGCCTGTTGCACCTGGCGGCATTGAGCGCAGCCAAGGCAAGGCGAAACGCGTACTCGACAAGCGAAAATTCCAATAATGTGCCAAAAATGTTTTATCTTAGAGCATAACTGACACTGTAAACTATACGACTATGGTAGTGAAACAACTTTCGGTTTTTTTAGAGAACAAGGCCAATAGCCTTGCCACAATGTTGCAAGTGCTATCGGAACACGGCATCAATATGTCGGCATTCTGCGTTGCCGACTCATCAGACTACGGCATTGTACGTTTCATTGTAGGAAGGCCCGAATTGGCATACAACATTCTGAAGGAGAACAACTACACCGTCCGCCTTACCGACGTGGTTTGCATGGTTGTTCCTCACGAATCGGGCGGACTGCACAAGGCTCTGAAAATAATATCGTCGAACGGCATCAACATTGAATATATGTACGCATTTGCCGACGGCGGAACTGCCAAAGTCGTTATCCGTAGCGACTCTAACGAGCGCTTGGTAAACGTATTGCAGGCAAACAAGATGCAACTTGTGGAGTTGAATCAGGTTTACAACGTTGACTGATGAACCTACTGGAAGCAAGCCAAAAGTATTTTGCGGCCGACAACTTTGTCAGGGCATGTGGCATTGAAATAACAGAATGCCGAGAAGGTTATGCCCGTTGCGAAGTGAAAATCGCGCCAATGCACATAAACGGAGCCAACACTGCACAAGGCGGACTGCTTTATACCATAGCCGATTTCACAGGTGCTGTCGCCGGCTTCTCGCTCGGACGCGTTGTGCTGACGATAAACGCCGACATTTCATATTTCAAGAGTTGCAACACTGGGACCATAATTGCCGAAGCGACCGTTCTTTCCGCGACAAACAAATTATGCACTTGCAACGTTGACGTCCACAACGATGCCGGCGAACGCCTGGCCACCGCTAAAGTTGGCCTATACAGGACTAATCAGGAGATTGAGCGATAACCGGCACTGAAGAGAAAAAAACAAAGAGAATCGGCATATTTTCGAACAAATCCACAATGTAGCTATCGGCAGGAATCGATACAAACGACACATCCGACATTCGCCATGAAGAAGCGCAGCATCACATATCTGATAATCACATTGCTCTGTGGCTCGCTGTCGGCGCAGACTCCTGTCGAACATCCCGACAGACATAAGGTCACATACATTTCACCCTACTATTTCGGACCGAACGCATTTGCCATACCCGACATGCTCGACGGAAACGTGTCACGCACGCTACATGCAGAAATTGCCATGGACCACTTCATCGGCAAAAGAGGCGACCACACGACCGACGCATCGCTGAAAATCAACATTCCACTATTTACCGACCGCGTCAACCTGTCGGCGTGGATGCCGGTGGTTGAAACCTGGCGCAATTCGGACGAAAACATCGAAGCCTGCCACCTTTCAGATAAAGAAGGGTCAAACCCGCGCATCCGCAAGGGGCATGGCGTCGGTGACCTGTTCATCAGCACCGACATTCAACTGCTGCGCGAAGGCGACCTGAAGCCAGCCGTGGCAATCAGGGCCGCACTAAAGACTGCATCGAGCGACGACGACTACTGCACCGCCCGTTTCTACGACAGCCCTGGTTATTTTTTCGATGCAACGGTTGGCAAGACATTTCCGCTACAAGGTGAAGACCGATTTTTCAAAGGCCTACGATGCGCTGTCAGTGCCGGATTCCTTTGCTGGCAAACCGACAACGGACGCCAAAACGACGCCATTATGTTCGGAATTCAAGCGAAGCTACTCACTAAAGCATTCAATATCAGCGAGTCGTTCGGAGGATACAACGGTTGGGAAAACAGCATAACAAATGGCGGGGAATCGGCTCACGACCAGCCATTAAGCCTAAAGACCAGACTATGCATCCATGCCGGATGCATAGATATAATTGCAAACTACCAATACGGCATCAGAGACTATCCATACCAGCAAATAGCTATTGGACTTGCTTGGGACCTTGATGTCTTAAGCCCAAAGAACTAAACTAATGAGACGACTCTTATTTTGCATATTGTCAATACTGGCATCGTTGCCCATTGTGGCACAAACAATTCAAGACACGGCACGAGCCAGCATGTTCCGCGACTGGCTGCACTCACCCGACATAATGGGATACCTGCAAGCCACAAGCGACAACACTGTCATGCAAGGACTCCACCAAGGCCAATGGAGCCAAGCGACACAGCTCATCTTCTCTATCGGTGGCAATTCATTTCGCGAAAACAAATACTACATTGACGGATTCCGCACAAATAGCCGTCTGCGGACTGGCGACACGTACTATGTCCCTGACATGGAGCAATACGACCTCGGCATAAATGTACACAACGCAGAAATGCGATTCTCGGCCGACAGCACCTATCGGGCAAACGGAAACGCCGACCACGTATGGATTTCGGGTAATTTCGGAGGCATTGGAGGCATAAACGAATCGACTGTGCCAATTGTACACCTGTTTCACGGAACCGGCTCTGAAGATGTCTATGACTCGGTCAGCATCTACAACCGCCAGCACATCCGGCTTGCCGGCACCATCGACGCCACTTACACACTGCACTGCGCCAACGGGCAATCATGCAACCAACACATTTACGCCACAGCCGGCAACCGTAAGTTGCCACAATACGATGAAAATGGACTGTTGCACGACAATCCGCTCTACAGCGCCACCTACTACAAGGTTCAACTCGACGGGCAACTGCCCGTACGGCCAAACGGACTGTTTCAACGAGTTGGATATCTGATGAACATATCGGGCAAGGAAGACGGACTGTCGGAATTCTACTACAACCGTGCCGAACAACCGAAAATCAACGACTACAGCCTCTCGCTTTACGGGAAACGGAAAAAACTGACCGCTGGAGTGACCTGGACAATGCACACATCGCACCACGACAACATCGAATTTGACCGCAACCTGATAGACCAAGACGGCGAGAGCCTTGAGCCTTGGATGCCTGACGGGATTCATCACGAATTCTCGTTCAACGCCAACTACAGCAACAAGATTCGTCCGTCGCTGACACTGAATGTGGAAGCATACAACTCGCTCATTGCATTCTCCCCGTCGGAAAGAACGTGGTCGAACAACCTGTATTACAAGCCAATGGGCACAAACGAGGCCATTCAGCTATACCGCTACGATTGGACAAGTTCGGGATTCACGGCAGGACTGCTTGAAAACAAGGTGGCATTTGATTTCAACCGCCGTCTGTCGACAAAAACCGACTTTAGCGCCAACGCCGGCATCACCATCGATGGCATGGTTATCAAGGACAACACCCACATAACTCCTAATTTCGAGGCTGGATTTGCATTCGACTGTCGTCCGCTGAAATGGCTACAGATAGGGATTCAATTTCAGCATTGCCGAATGGGTTATAACATTGAGACAGTGCACTATATGTCGTCGAGCTATCTCAACGGCGACATTATGGGCACCAACGGGAAAATCTCGCAGACAGGCGGTGCATACCACTCTTTCAAGAATGGCACCTGGCAACCATCGTACATCAGCCTTTACATACCTATCCGCCTGACTTACGGCAACCACGAACTTGCATTGCTGCAGACTTACAAGAAATTCTACCATGTCTGGCATACAAGCTATGCCGGCGGACCTGAAGCAAACGGCACATTTGGCGCCGACGGAACCTACTGGCTCAATGCCGGAGACCACGAATATGAAGTCGGCTATCTGCCCCACTCGCTCTGTGGCAACGGGTTCCTATACAACACGCCCTACTACGTATCGCAGCAGACACGCTACACATATCGCGGGCAGAAGGTGATGTTCAGCGCATCTTGGCAATCAATTCAAGGTGCAGGCCCATGTGCCTTAGGAAATGGACCTGTGGCCAACAATATCGGAACGCTGTCGGAAACGACCGCCAACCCGAACACGCATCGCACAATCAGGAACCCGAACGGCAAATACCAGGCCAGCGGTCGCTATGACCAAGACAAAGCCTACATCGCTCGCGTATATTTTGCCTACAACATAAACGACCACATTCAATTCGGATGCGCCGGCAACTGGACCGACGGTCAGCCATTCACGTTCTACCACACTGAATTGCGCACCGACGGGAACGGCAGCAACGGCATGGCAGTTACACCAATCGTATCGCGCGGAACCAATCCCACCGACGGCAACTTCGGCTGTCGGGAAAGCGCCATATTCAACTTCGACCTACATGCACGCATACAATGGCGCATGGCGGAGCGCGACATGAGCCTCTACGCACAATGCTACAACATTTGGGACTACGGCAACGTGCTCAATGAATTCTGCTTTCCAGAACCTTACACCGACGGCCGAGGACCAAACATGTGTCTTACAATTCCAAGAGGATTGATTTTCACATTCAAGATGAGCCTATAGCTTGACCGGACAGATCTGCTGTTGGCTACATTTCCACCACCTTCAATTCAGTACGGCGGTTTGTTTCCCGCCCTTCGGCTGTTGAATTGTCGCCTATAGGCAACGACTCACCATATCCTTTATACGACAATCGGGTTGCATCAACACCGTGCGACACAAGATAGTCGTACACCGACTTTGCACGCTTCTCAGATAGTTGCTGATTGTAAGCCGTTTCGCCAACATTGTCGGTATGTCCGCCTATCTCGAACTTAATGCTAGCGCTTCCGTTGATGAAAGATGCCATTCGGTCAAGTTCGACAAATGACTGTGGCAACAATTCAAACGAGTTGAATTTAAAGAAGATATTGTTCAAAATAGTATTTGCGCCGACTTGCGGTTTTTCCAACTTTATGGTCACCAAAAATGGCTTGGACGCGTTGTAGTTGCCCGTAAGGTTGAAGTGCATCGAATTGAACAGATAGCCTGGACTAGTAGCAAGCATCGCATATTGCCGACCAACTGGCAGGCTGACAAGAAAATCGCCACTCTCGGCCTCCGACGCCACTGACATAACCGTATCGCCCGACTGCAAATCGAGCAGTTGCACTTGCGACTTGAGCGGGCGAAGTGTCTGTGCATCAACCACTAAACCGCTCACATAGGAAACGGGCAATGGTCTTGCCGATTCGGGCATTTCAAACGTATATATGTTTTTGGTATCACTATTGATATTACTTGAGAAATAGGCCGTTTTTCCTGTATTGTCAACAACTAGTCCGATTTCATCACGATGAGTATTGATAGGATATCCAATATTTATGGGTTCCGACCAATTGCCTGTACTATCGCGCCTTGACATAAAAATATCCTTCCTTCCCAAACCTTGATGGCCATCGGAACTGAAGTAAAGTGTCTGATTGTCAGGATGAATGAACGGACAGATGTCATCACCTGGCGTATTGACTGGCGCGCCAAGATTTTTAGGCTTGCCCCAACGTCCGTTTTCATCGAGTTCAGACACCCAAATGTCCATCTTGCCCAAGCCTCCTGCCCTGTCCGACGAGAAATAAAGGAACCGACCATCGGGCGAAAGGCTCGGCTGTTTGTCGGCTGACGGGCCGTTGACTACTGGTCCCGCATTAAACGGCTTTCCCCACTGACCGTAAATGTCTTTTTTGGCGAAATAGATGTCGCACTTGCCGTATCCGTCACGACGGTTACAGCCTGTGAATACCAATGTATTGCCGTCGGCAGATATCTGCTGTGCGCCCTCGTTGCCTAAAGTGTTGATTGGCGAGCCTATTGGCACGGCAGGTTGCCATTTGCCGTCAATGTTGCGTGTGACATAAAAATCCTCTTGTTGCATAATGCTTCCATCGGGCCTGTAATGCAGACTATCTGGCATCAACATTGTGAATACCAACGTCTTGCCATCGAGCGAAAGCGACGGCCAATATTGTTCGTAAGGCAACTCTAGGTCGGCGCCCAACGACTTCGGTTCAAACTCAACAGGATTATTGACCATTTTGATACCAAAATCGCATTTGGCAATGCATTCACGGGCATAGGCTTTCGTATTTTCCTTTACCTTGTCGTTTAGCAAAAAGACTGAATAATAATGCTTTGCCTCACTATATTGTCCATTATCGAGATAGGCGCCCGCCAAATTGTAGTCGAGATAAGGGAAAAATGTCGAGTCAATGGCTCTGGCAGTCATAAGCGCATCAATGACACCTTCGGCAATTGAGCCCTGATCGTACAATTCGGCCATCAGCAGATATGCTTCAAGAAAATTCGGGTCGATATCCACAGCCTTGTTTAACTCAATTTCGGCATTTGCAAAATCACGGTTATTGTAAAATGCCTTTGCCTTATAATAGCAGTTTTTGGCTCTCGACGAATTTGTAGTTGTCAATGGCTGATTCTGCGCATAAAGGCCGACAACAAGCGCAACGCAGGCCAACGATGCGACTATTTTTCTTATCAGATTCATAATCAGATATAATCACGACGAATTATCAATCCTTTTTCCTCCAAAACGCCTGTCACCTTCTGAATCATATCGACCTTTTCCTTAAGTGGCAGGAACGACGATTTGAATCCATTGATTATAAGATACTTGAGTTCGCTCTCGGTAAAATGGAACTTATCAATAACAAGCATATACTCGTCAGTAAGAGTTGTATCGGAAACAAGTCGGTTATCGGTGTTCACCGTAACACGTATGCCGAGATCGAAATAGAACTTAATTGGGTGTTTTTCAATGCAATCGACAGCCTTTGTCTGCAAATTGGACTTAACGCACATCTCAAGCGGGATGCGGTGGTCGTTGACATAGTTGAGCAGGTCGCCATCCTCGCGCAGACGGGTTCCGTGGCCGATACGGTTGGCGCTGACCATATGCAAAGCCTGGTGAATGGACTCGGGCCCGTAAGCCTCACCCGCGTGAACCGTGGTATTGATATTGTTGTTGATAATCAAGTCGAAAGCCTCCTTGTGGTCCTTTGCTGGGAAACCGTCTTCGGCGCCTGCCAAATCGAACCCGACTACGCCCCTGTTTTTGTATGCCACAGCAAGTTCGGCAAGCAAAAGCGATATTTCAGGCGTAGAATGGCGCAATCCGCAGACAATGATTCCGACTCGTATGTTGAATGCCCGTTCGGCCTTGGCCTTGCCATCAAGCACGGCATCAATGACTTGAGTCAGTTTCAGCCCCTTGTTGACGTGCAAAATTGGCGAGAATCGAATCTCAAGATACCAAATGTTCTCGTTGGCGCAGTCTTCGGCCAACTCGTACGTGGCGCGCACAAGCGAGTCGTAAGTCTGCAATACTGAACAAGTTATGTCGAACGCCTTTAGGTAAGCCTCCAAACTTGGGCAATCCATACCAACCTTGAGCATCGACTCAAGTTTTGCTGGGTCGTCAGTTGGCAACTTGACATTCTGCTCTTTGGCAAGTTCCATAATTGTTGACAAACGCATTGACCCGTCGAGGTGGCAATGCAGTTCGGCCTTTGGCAGGCTTTGGACAAATTCGCGTGTAAGTTCCATAATCTTATTTCTAACGTAATTATGCCAATATAGCAAAAATTGCAGGACGCTTGTGCAATTCGGGCCTGTGTTTTGACCAATCCTTGACTTTCAGTGTCAAAATCGACTCTGTTTCGAGTGTGATGTCGACAGCGATGCAAAGTCGGGTTTCGGGCGACAGCATCTTCAGGAAATCGTCGAAAAGGGCCATATTGCGGTATGGCGCCTCAATGAACAATTGTGTCTGATGCTCGGTTTGCGAACGGCGTTCGTAGTTGCGTATCGCCTTAGAACGCTCGGCTGGCTTTACTGGCAGATAGCCGTTGAACGCGAAATTCTGGCCGTTAAGCCCTGATGCCATCATTGCCAAGATGATTGACGACGGCCCCGACAAGGGAACAACCTTGATGCCTTTGGCATGAGCCATAGCCACAACTGCATTGCCTGGGTCGGCAACGGCTGGCACTCCCGCTTCCGACATCAGCCCGATATGCTCGCCTTGCTCGCAGGCATCGAGATACTGGCCTATGGCTGTAAGGTCAGTGTGCTCGTTCAGTTCGGAGAAATCGCAGTCGTCGATGGGGAAAGCGGAATCGACGGCGCGCAAAAAGCGACGTGCCGTGCGCGTGTTTTCAACAATGAAATGCCTCAACTGCGATGCAATGCCAAGCACCTTGGCAGGAATAACGTCGGCAGGCGCCTGCTCTCCCAACGTTGTCGGTATCAGATATAGATTACCCTTCATTCTTAATTACTTATCGGTTTACGATTATTGAATATCAGACCTGCTTTTTGCGAATGCAGGCGATAGTGAACGGCCTTTTTTTGGCGGTCTAAAAATAGAAAAGATTTCGGCAAACAAGCCTCATTTTGCAATAATGCAGTTACTTTAGCATTATATTTCAAAGTAAAGATGAAAGTCACGTTTTTAGGCACAGGAGCATCGCACGGAATTCCGATAATCGGATGTAATTGCACTGTATGTCAATCAAATAATCCGAAAGACAAACGTCTGCGCAGTTCAATATATATTGAAGTTGACGGATTGCACATTCTGGTCGACCCTGGGCCCGACCTTCGCCAATCGGCATTGCGTGAAGGCATCACGCAGATTGACGCGGTGCTGATAACCCACGAGCACAAGGACCATACGGCAGGAATTGACGACATTCGCACGTTCAACTACATTATGAAACGCCATATTCCGTTCTATGCACAGCAACGCATAACCGACACCATAAGGCTCGAATATGCATACGCTTTCAAGGAACCGCATTATCCTGGGGCACCCGAAATAGACCTGCATCCTATTGACAACAAGGATTTTGAAATAAACGGCGTAACAGTAACTCCCATAATGGTTTACCACGGTTCGCTACCGACTTCGGCTTTCCGCATCAAGGATTTTGCATACATAACCGACGCCAAGACTATCCCCGATGACGAGATGGCGAAACTTGAAGGTCTGGACACTCTGGTAATCAATTCGTTGAGAATAGAATGCCACAATGCACACTTCAGTCTTGGCGAAGCCTTGCAAGTGATAGAGAAACTGAACCCCAAGCGCGCATTTCTGACACACATAAGCCACAAAATACCTGTGTATGACGAACTTGTAAAGTTATTGCCCGCCAACGTTATGCCCGCATATGACGGACTGAAAATTGAGATTTAGAAACAAGCGCGAATGGCATCTTGCAACAATGGTGGCATTGGCGCTGAATGGAGAGATTTACAAGATTTGATACTCTGTTTGCCCGTCTTGAAGCCCGTATAAACTTTGAAGAGTTTCCATTCTTAATAAACTATCAATACACATTGAAAGTCAATACTTCATTAGGTTCTATCACCATCGATAGGTCTTTCATCAATTCCATATTTACAATTGGAACCTTCTTTAACTCATTGGCTAAATCATCTTTCAACCAAGTATTATTCCACAATGAGACATCATTACCATCTACCAACTCACATAATTTT
>JAZUEN010000018.1:0-11254 GCA_045640185.1 Bacteroidales bacterium | reverse complement strand
CAAAGTTCTCGGTGTTGTCGGCATAGATGATGGCGCGGCTTGAATTGACAATCAGTCCGCAATTTCTGTTCATCCCGTATTTGCATACTTCCTCGAGCGAGCCGCCTTGTGCGCCAATGCCAGGCACAAGCAGGAAGTGGTCGGGCGCAATCTTGCGGATGTCCTCAAACAGACGGCCTTGGGTTGCACCTACCACGTACATCATATTGTCGGCATTTGCCCAATTCTGTGAAGTGCGCAGGACTTTCTCAAACAGGCGTTCGCCGTAGGTGTCCTGAGTCAGTTGAAAGTCGTGTGAGCCTTTGTTGCTTGTCAGCGCAAGCAGAATGACCCATTTCCCCTCGTACGAAAGGAACGGACTTACGCTGTCCTCGCCCATATATGGCGCAACGGTCACCGAGTCGATGTCGAGTTCCTCAAAGAATGAGCGGGCGTACATTGCGCTTGTGTTGCCTATGTCGCCACGTTTTGCATCGGCTATTATGAATTGGTCGGGGTAGTTGGCTTTCAGGTATTTGATGGTCTTTTCAAATGATATCCAGCCTTTTACTCCCATACTCTCGTAGAATGCGAGGTTTGGCTTGTAGGCTATGCAGTAGTCGGCTGTCGCGTCAATGATGGCCTTGTTGAATGCAAATACAGGGTCCTCGTTGGTCAAAAGATGTTGCGGGATTTTCTTTAAATCGGTGTCGAGACCAACGCAAAGAAATGATTTCTTGCGCTTTATGTTTTCGAAAAGTTCGGTACGTGTCATAATTCTTAAAGTCTTTATTTGATACATTTTACAATAGCCGTTGCCTATAGGTCGGCTTCTTTCAGTCGTTCGGCGTTTTCAGCCACAATCAGGTGGTCGATGCAGTCCTGTATGTCGCCATTCACAAATGCGTCGAGGTTGTAGATTGTGTAGTTGATGCGGTGGTCGGTGATGCGCCCTTGCGGATAGTTGTAGGTGCGTATCTTGGCCGAGCGGTCGCCAGTGCTGACCATTGTCTTACGGCGCGATGCTATGTCGTCGATGTACTTTTGGTGCTCCTTGTCGTAGATGAACGTACGCAGGCGGCTCAGGGCGCGTTCCTTGTTCTTTGGTTGGTCGCGGGTTTCGGTACACTCGATAAGTATCTCGTCGACAGTTCCGGTGATTGGGTTTTTCCAGTTGTAGCGCAGACGCACGCCCGATTCAACCTTGTTTACGTTCTGTCCGCCAGCACCACTTGAGCGGAATGTATCCCATTTTATCTCGCCCTCGTTGATTTGCACGTCGAATTCGTCGGCTTCAGGCAGTATGGCTACTGTTGCGGCCGATGTGTGCACGCGGCCTTGTGTCTCGGTCGCCGGCACTCGCTGTACGCGGTGAACCCCCGATTCGTATTTCAGGGTTCCATATACGCCAGTGCCGCTCACGCGGGCCACAATTTCCTTGTATCCGCCAGCGGCGCCCTCGCTGCAACTTGATATTTCAAGTTTCCAGCCCTTGGTCTCGCAGTACTTGGTGTACATTCGGAACAGGTCGCCGGCAAACAGTGCGGCCTCGTCGCCACCCGTTCCGCCACGTATTTCCAGAATGGCGTTCTTGTCGTCTTCAGGGTCCGATGGCAGAAGCAGCAACTTTATTTCTTCCTCCATAGGGGCAACTTTCGGCTCGTTTTCGTCGAGTTCCATTTTTGCCATTTCGCGCATCTCTTCGTCCTTCTCGGTGTTGAGGATTTCGCGTGCTTCGTCAATGTTTGATACTAGGGTCTTGTATGCCTTGTAGACATCGACTATTGGCTCAAGGTGCTTGTATTCCTTGTTGAGTTTTACGAATCGCTTGACGTCGGCAATCACTTCGGGGTCGGTTATCTGCTGTGACGTTTCCTCAAAGCGGATGCGTATCGCCTCCAATTTGTCGAGTAATGTGTTTTCTGATGCCATTATTGTATCGTTTTATATTTGTTTTTATTGTTTGAATTGTCGCAAGGGACATTTAGGGAGACACCTAATTTTTCGTCTATCTGCCAATGCCCGTTTTTGCCCCGTCCTACAAATGTTATCCCACCTATGTTCGCTATATGGCGACTGATTGTTTTTGTGCTGACCTTTAATGCGTTGGCGATTTCTTTTGCCGAAATGTTTTCATTTGCCGAAATCAATTCCACTATCTGTTTGCCTAATCTGTCTTGAAGGACATTTTGTGGGACACTCTGAAGGACATTTTTTTGGACATCTTGGATGCCATAGTTTAAATTTGGTAGGACAACCGTAAATTGGTATCTGTCAGACTTGAAATATGGTTTTTTCTTTTCGTTGTAATTGATTTGTTGCTTATATGCATTTATTATTTTCCCAAACCCACTGCCTTTGCGTTCCATATATCCCAATCGATTTAAAATGTCGGCCAAGATAGGGTTGCGTCGGGTAGAAGGGACAGTGAGTGGGTCCCTTTCCTGAATTAATGAACCGTCGGGCATTCCACCAGGCGAATATATTTCTAAACGGTCATCGTATATATCAATATGTACTTCACTGCCATTTATCAAGTAATCTCTGTGTGCCAAACCGTTTATCAATGCTTCGTGATAACTGCGTTCAACATATTCGGGCATTTCAACTCTTGAATTTTGAGTTTTATGCCACATCATTTTTGTGTTTCTTTTTATGAAAGACTCTCCGTCTTCAATAAGTGAAATCAAACTGCCAGTGTATTCTGCATCATCAATGGCATCTCCACTTCGGTCTAACCCATTCCATCGTGTGCAAAAAAGTCGGGAATGTTTTACAGGGCTATTGTCTGCAAGCAAGGCTCCTGCATTTGTCAGAAAACCGTTTTCATTTGTTATGCCAAATGAAAACAAATCCTTTTCATCAAAACTGATGCCAGTCCACGCTTTATGCCTTGCTTTTAGTTTTGTGAATGCGAAATCGTCGGTTTTGGAAGTGGTGTTTTGTGAGTCGTACGATAGGTTTTTGCCTCGTAGCACAAGTCTTTTTAACTCTATTGACGAAACTTTTACACTTTCGTTGCCGATGCGAGTATAGGCTTCCATTATTCCGTCGCCTGAATAATAGTATGGTGTTTCGTCTCCTTTTGCAACATCAAGAATTATTAGTGTCTTATTGTCGTCGGTTTGGTAAAAATGCAAATTGAACTCAGGTATAGGGTCAAGTTTTGTCTTTATGGTTTCGCTTATTGTTTCTGCATCTTCTTCGGGGTCGTTTATGCCTATTATTTCATCGTTGGCTGATATTCCGAAAATTAACGAACCGCCCACACTGTTAGCAAAAGCGCTCACACTCTTACACCAACTTTTGGGCTTTTTGGCTTCAAGTGCAAGTTTTTTGTCGTACTCAGTAGTTTCCCCTATGAGAAATCTTAAATCCATAGCCTGCGATTCAGATATGCTTATGTAAAAATCAGTCAATCATTTTGTTAATAAAAAAAGGACAATCTGCAAAAAATGTACTCGCAGGTTGTCCTTCTATAAGTTTGGCATCTAGTATTCGAATGTACCGAACTCGCTATTTATGGTCAATGATGTATTGTCGCTCTTTTCGATGCGGCCGATTATTTGGGCATCAATGTTGAACGATTTCGATATCTCGATTACCTTTTGTGCGTTGGCAGGGTCAAGGTAGACTTCAAGACGGTGCCCCATATTGAAGACCTTGTACATCTCTTTCCAGTCGGTGCCGCTTTGCTCCTTTATGGTGCGGAACAATGGAGGAACAGGGAACAGATTGTCCTTTATGACGTGTACGTTCTCGACAAAGTGAAGCACTTTGGTCTGTGCACCGCCAGAGCAGTGCACCATTCCGTGGATGTCGGCACGCATCTCGTCGAGCAGTTTCTTGACAACAGGCGCGTAAGTGCGAGTAGGCGACAGCACAAGTTTGCCTGCATTTACAGGCGAGCCTTCAACGCTGTCGGTGAGTTTCAGTTTGCCTGAATATACCAATTCGTCTGGAACGGCGGCGTCGAAACTCTCAGGATATTTCTGTGCCAGATATTTTGCAAAGACGTCGTGGCGGGCGCTTGTGAGGCCGTTTGAGCCCATTCCGCCGTTGTATTCCTTCTCGTATGTGGCTTGTCCGTATGATGCGAGGCCGACAATTACATCGCCGGGGCGAATGTTTGCGTTATTGATGACGTCGGCGCGTTTCATTCGGCAGGTTACGGTGCTGTCGACGATTATGGTGCGCACCAGGTCGCCAACATCGGCAGTCTCGCCACCAGTGGCATAGACGCCCACGCCCATATCGCGCAGCTCGGCAAGCAGTTCATCAGTGCCGTTGATTATTGCAGATATGACTTCGCCAGGGACAAGCATCTTGTTGCGCCCTATGGTGCTTGACACCAGAATGTTGTCGACGGCGCCCACGCAGAGCAGGTCGTCAATGTTCATTATTAGCGCGTCTTGGGCAATGCCTTTCCACACGCTCAGGTCGCCAGTCTCCTTCCAGTAGAGGTAGGCCAGACTCGATTTGGTGCCTGCGCCGTCGGCGTGCATTATGTTGCAGTAGTCGGGGTCGCCGCCCAGTATGTCGGGGATTATCTTGCAGAAGGCTTTTGGGTAAAGGCCTTTGTCAATGTTCTTTATGGCGTTGTGCACATCTTCTTTTGATGCCGAAACACCTCGCAGATTGTATCTTTCTGAATTGTTCATATTGATTATTTACCTCCGCAAAGTTACACTAATCATTGAAAATAGACTATTAAAAAGGCGCTGACAATTATCAGCAAAAACAATATCTCAGCCAGTGCATTGTGGCGTATCTCCATAAAATAGAGAGACGCTATGAATGACAGCGCAATGGCGACAAATACCAGAAGCGTCATTCCTGAACACGGGATGGCGAAGAAGGCCGCTACGGACAGCAGTATCAGCCAGAAGAAGAGGCTGAAGTATTTGCGTGTGGTCACTTTGTACATCCTTATGCATTGCGACATGGTGAACAGCGCAAGCAGTATTATCAGGGCCGAGTAGCAGATTGCTCCATACTGTACTATGCTTATGCTGACTGTGAATTCCTGCGTCATGGTTATTTGCGACATCCTGTCGAAGAAGTCGGATGTGCGGTCGGTCATGAACATTCCGAACAGGTAGAATATGAACGGCATGATGTAGCCCAGCACTGATGCCATGAACTCGCGTATGCTGAAGAACCTGATGACGAACTGTGTCGCAAACACAAAAAGCATTGTGGCCACCAATGGCGGGTAGAACAGCGAGCCGATGCCAATCAGCAGTCCACTCTCAAAGTATTGCTTGGGCATCTCGTACATGTGTTCGCTGTCCAGAATCTTGGTCATTGCCCACATGAAGAAAAAATTGGCTGAAAGCACGGGCAACAGATTGTAGTTGCGTGCCAGCGAACTGACAACCAGCACGAAGAATAGTGGCGGCAGGATTGTCTTGTTCTCTACAATGATGAATTTCAAGTCGATGCGCAACAGCAGAAACGCTTCAATCAACATTAGTGCAAAAGCAACCAGTTGTGTGCCCCATACGCTTGAAAATATGCCGCAGATGACGTCGTTGTAAAAGACCGAGCCTTCAGTTATGGATGGGGTCCATTGCGGATTGCCGAATATGGGCAACCATAGCGCGACGGCAATCAATACCGTCAGCACGTGCATTACGGGCGAGTTGCTTTTGTAAAGATTGAATAGCATGTCTTACAGTTTTTGAACGTCTTGGCCAATGTCTCTGCGGAAATATGCTCCGTCGAATTTGATATTTCCGATGTTTGCGTACGATTTGTCGAGTGCGCCTTGAATGGTGCTGCCGAGTGATGTTACGGCAAGCACGCGGCCTCCGTCGGTAAGCACTTTTTTGTCGCCGAGTTTGGTGCCGGCGTGGAATACGGTGCTGCCTTCAACATTTGCCAGTCCGGTTATCTCAAAGCCTTTCTTGTAACTTTCAGGATATCCGCCCGAAACCATTACCACGGTGATGGCTGTCTCTGCCTTTTGCTTGGCTTCCATGCCTGCAAGCCGTTGCTCGGCTGTTGCGGTGAGCAGGTCGAGCAGGTCGCTGTCGAGGCGCGGGATCACGACCTCGGTTTCAGGGTCGCCCATGCGTACGTTGTATTCAATGACGTACGGGTCGTTGCCACACTTGATGAGGCCGAAGAAGATGAATCCGCGGTAGTCGATTTTCTCGCTTTGCAGACCTTTTATTGTAGGCTCTATTATTCGGCTGATGATTTTCTGCTTGAATTCAGGAGTGCAGAACGGTACAGGCGATACGGCGCCCATTCCGCCAGTGTTCAGGCCGCTGTCGTGCTCGCCAATGCGCTTGTAGTCCTTGGCTTCGGGCAGAAGGACGTAGTCCTTGCCGTCGGTCAGCACGAAGAACGAGCACTCTATTCCCGACAGGAATTCCTCAATCACGACCTTTGCCGATGCGTCGCCGAACTGTCCGTTAAGCATTGTCTCGAGGTTGTCTTGCGCTTCCTTCAGGTCGTTGATGATAAGCACGCCCTTGCCGGCAGCCAGTCCGTCGGCCTTCAGAACGTAAGGAGCCTTCAGTGTTTCAAGGAATTTCTTTCCTTCGGCAAGAGTCTCTTTCGTGAAACTCTGATATGCGGCTGTCGGTATTCCGTATTTCTGCATGAATTTCTTTGCATATTCCTTGCTGCCTTCGAGTTGTGCGCCTTCGGCCGATGCGCCAACTATGCGTATGCCTGATGTTGTCGGGTCGTTTTTGAACGAGTCGGTGATGCCTTTTACAAGAGGCTCTTCGGGGCCTACGACAAGCAGGTCGATGTTGTTGAATTTGGCAAAATCCTTTATCGCGTCAAAATCGGTAACCTTGATTGGCACGTTGATTCCGACTGTTGCTGTGCCTGCATTGCCAGGAGCAATGAACAGGTGTTTGAGTTTTGGACTTTGTGAAACTTTCCACGCAATTGCGTGCTCGCGGCCGCCAGAGCCGATAATCATTACGTTCATCAGGTTATTTTTTAAATAGTTTAAGAATCTGTTCAAGGTCTTCAGGCGTGTCAACTGACAAGCCCTCGTCGGTGGTTACGGCTGTCTGAATGTCGTAGCCGTTCTCGAGCCAGCGCAGTTGTTCGAGCGATTCAGCCGTTTCAAGGCTGCTCTTGCTGAGTTTTGTTATTTCAAGAAGGATGTCTTTCCGGTATCCGTACATTCCAATGTGTTGCAGGAAGTTGTGCTTTTGCAACCAGTCTTTCTGCTCGCATCCGCGGATGTGGGGAATTGTCTGTCGGCTGAATAGCAATGCCTTGCCGTTTTTGTCAACCACCACTTTTGGCTTGTTGGGGTTGAAGAGTGTCTGCTCGTCGTCGACAGGCTTTACAAGTGTGGCAATCTGCACTTTAGGATTGGTAAACAGTCCCGCCAGCAGGTTGATCTGCTTTTCGGCAATGAAGGGCTCGTCGCCTTGGATGTTTATCACCACGTCGATATTCTGCCCGTAGGTTTTCTCGTAGTTCCTTACGGCTTCGGCGCAACGGTCGGTGCCGCTTGGGTGCTTGTCCGATGTCATCACAACCTTGCCTCCGAACGACAGCACGGCATCGTAGATGCGTTGGTCGTCGGTTGCCACAACCACGTTGTCGAGGGCTTTTGATGCTTGTTCAAACACGCGTTGCACCATATATTTGCCGTTGATGTCGGCCAGTGGCTTGCCCGGAAACCGCGATGAGGCGTAGCGAGCGGGTATTATTCCCAAAATGACCATTTGCTTTTACTTTTAATGTGCAAAGGTACTAAGTAATTACAAATTTGAAATTACAAATTTGGAATTACGGATTTGAAATGTCGTTTTTTTCGTTGGATTTATTCCTTTTTGCCCCGTTGGTTTTCGAGATTAGGATTTAATCCTTTTTGGAATTGGTTTCAAATTCAAGATTTATAGTTCCCTAACTCCTTATTCCATAGTATTTTGCTATTTTGCAAACTAAAAATTGTCAATTTGCAAACTTGCTTTTCGATGTTTGATATATGTTTGCACTGTTTAAAAAAAATAAGTATGAAAAATTTTTTTATTAATTATTGGAAATTATCTGTATTATGTTGCATAATGATGGCAACCAGCGTGTGCAATGCACAAAATTTAACTGGTAGTGGAACAGAATCAGAACCTTATCTAATTTCGACTCAATCAGATTTAGAAATTTTTGCTAATAATGTTAATAGTGGAATTTCCTACGAAGGCAAGTTTATAAAACTGACTGATAATATTGAATGTGATTATAATGAAGATATCCAATGGACACCGATTGGAGATGATAACAACAGTTTTCAAGGCACATTCGATGGCAATGGAAAAACTATCAGCGGACTTTATAAAAAATCAGATCAAGATTATGTAGGTTTGTTTGGAAGTAATGAAGGAACCATAAAAAATGTAGGCGTAGTTGATTCGTATTTTAAAGGGAAAGATAAAGTCGGCGGTGTGTGTGGATATAATTATGGCACCATCACAAATTGCTACAATACTGGAGAGGTTCGTGGTGAATGGTATATCGGCGGTGTGTGTGGAGAGAATGATGGCACCATCACAAATTGCTACAATACTGGAGAGGTTAGTGGTATTACCGAAGTTGGCGGTGTGTGTGGATATAATTATAGCACCATCAGCAACGTTTACAACACTGGCGCGGTGAGTGGAGATGGGTTCGTCGGTGGCGTGGTCGGAGAAAATTGGAGTGACTACGTCAGCATGGTTTATAACACTGGCGCGGTGAGTGGAGAAAACTGGGTCGGCGGCGTGGTCGGAATAAATGAGGGTGGCACCATCAGCAACGTTTACAACACTGGTGCGGTGAGTGGAGATGGGTTCGTCGGTGGCGTGGTCGGAGAGAATGGTGGCACCGTCAGAAATGTTTACAACACTGGCGCGGTGAGTGGAACAGACAGAGTCGGCGGCGTGGTCGGGCATAATGGAGGCATCGTCGAAATCGCTTATTACAATACGGATTTTTATACAGGGAATGCTATTGGTATAAATGCAAATGAAACGACGGTTTTTTATGCTGAAGGTAAGACGACTGCCGAACTTGCCAGGACAACGCTACCTGTGGGATTCTCCGGTGATGTTTGGAAAGTTGGGTCCGGAGAGCAGCCTGTTGTAAGCAATGGCAAACTGGTGTGCAAACTCCCAGGACTCAAGATTTTTAACTCGCAGCCGGAAGTGGTGCTTTTCAATGTCCAAAAAGGTTCCGATGGAAAAGACTATTGCGAAATTGCCAATGCTGACGATTTGTTCAAGTTCGCTAAACTCGTGAATGGCGGCGCTACTGGACTCAACGCAAAATTGATGGCAAACATCTGCGTGAACGCTTGCGGTGAAGGCGAAAAGTCTTTGTTAGAGCAGGTTGCCGAACTTGAAGCGAAGGACGAGCTTTCGCCTGAAAGTTTCCAACAGTGGACCCCGATGAATGTTTCATCGAATGTGACGTTGACGTTCGACGGTAATGGTCGTACTATCAGCGGGCTATACATCAATAAAACATCCTCACAGCAGGGGCTTTTTGGACAAGTGATTGGAAATGTCACTATCAGCAACTTGGGTGTTGTGGATTTTTATGTTAACGGGAATGGTGAGGTCGGTAGCCTTGCCGGACAAGTTACGGGCAAATTGAATATCAAAAACTGTTTTAGTGCGGGCTACGTGGAAGGAGAAACTTATGTTGGTGGCTTTGTCGGTTTAAATGAAAATGGTAATGCCGAATTGAATATTGAGAACAGTTATAACGAAAGCTCCGTGAACGCATCTTCAGGGATTGTTGGTGGTCTTGTGGGGGAAAACAATAATTACGCTAGTTTGACCATCACGAATAGCTACAACGCGGGTGCCGTGAGCGGCGCAGGGATTATTGTCGGCGGTCTTGTTGGGGATAACTATACTTATGCTATTTTAACCATCGAGAACAGCTACAATGCAGGCACCGCGAGTGGAAATAGTGCTGTCGGCGGCCTTGTGGGGGCTAATGAAGATGCTTTTTTGAACGTTTCGAACAGTTACAACGAAGGTTCCGTGAATGCGCCTGCAGGGATTGCCGGTGGCCTTGTGGGAGGAAATGTATTTGGTACATTGAAAGTATCAAACAGTTACAACGTAGGCACTGTGACTGCATCTGATGATAATGCTGGCGGTCTTGTGGGGGTTAATGAAGATGGAACATTGAACGTTTTGAACAGTTTCTTCCTTGCTACAGGGGGCGTGAGTGACGAACTTGGCGGCACCCCGAAATCTGCTGACGAATTCGCCAACGGCACGGTAACCGATTTATTAAACACTGGCCAATCTCCTGCCGTTTGGCTTCAAGGTAAGGAATATCCTATACTAAAGGACAATCACATACACTACTCATACGAAAATGGATTTTGCGTTTGTGGCAATTATGTACAACCTATACAAGACGAAAACGGCGTTTATCAAATATCAAACGCCGGCGAACTTTATTGGTTTGCTGACTTTGTAAACCACCAAGGTGGCGATAATGCCAAAGCCAATGCAATATTGACCAATAATATTGTGGTAAATACATTAGTGTCTAAAGATGGCGAAATTGATACTGAAAATAAAGATTATAAAGAATGGACTCCGATAGGATATGATTATAATTATCCTTATCAAGGCATATTCGACGGCAATGGTCATACCATCAGCGGACTTTATTTTAATGATTCAGAGGAATTTTATGTTGGTTTGTTTGCAAATAATGATGGAACCATTCGAAACGTAGGCGTTGTTGATTCGTATTTTTATGGGTATCAATGTGTTGGCGGAGTGTGTGGAAATAATAATAAAGGTACCATTTCCAATTGTTATAATACTAGTACAGTTAGAGGTAATAATAACATTGGTGGTGTGAGCGGATTTAATTTTGAAGGCAAAATAGAAAATTGCTACAATACTGGTGCTGTTAGTGGTTCATTTGTAGTCGGCGAAGTGTGCGGAGGTTATGATGATAATTGGGCAACCGTAACCAATTGCTATTACCTATCCGACACTGACACTGGCGATGGAGATGGCGTATACGGTAAAACTGCCGAACAATTTGCAGATGGTACAGTAGCCCTTTTATTACATAATTACGATAATGACGAAATAGATGAATACAATGTTAATGGTGAAATTTGGGGACAAAACACTTCGACCGACACCGTGCCTAACTTCAGCGGGAAAATCCTTTTCAAGGTGACTCTTACTGCAGAAAACGGCACTGCCGAAAATGGTTTGGGTGAGTACAATAAGAAGTATGAAATCAAGGCCACTGCAAACACTGGCTATCACTTTGT
>JAZUEN010000017.1:0-13073 GCA_045640185.1 Bacteroidales bacterium | reverse complement strand
GCGAAGGGGATCCACCTGTTCCCATCCCGAACACAGAAGTTAAGCCCTTCAGCGCCGATGGTACTGCGTACAGTGGGAGAGTAGGACGCCGCCTACCTTCGAGAAGCCCCGATTCCTTTTGGAGTCGGGGCTTTCTTGTTTGTGTTTGTACCCGATTCCACTCCGACATTTGTTTCTTACTGGCTATATGCCATCGTAAAAACGAAAAGAGGCATGCATGGAAGCATACCTCTTTTGCGCCCTATCAATTGCGCTGTTATCTCTTACTTAGAAAAATATGACGGAAATAAGAAATTAATGTTGCAGGTTCTGAAAGTGTGCCACACTTAGGGCATGGCATTGGCATAGAATAAACTGTGCAGTTTTGTTCTAGGTCCAATGATTTGAATATTTTCCCACATTTAGGGCACTCAAATTTTATTATTCCTCTTACCATTGTGTCTTTTAATTACTATTAGTGTTTAACAATTGCTCCTTAAACGTATCTGCAAGAAGCTCTGGGCTAATCTCTTCATAGTTGTCTGCTAAATAATTTAGTGCGGCATAATACGCTTTCCCCATAATGGTTGTTATGGTAGCCGCCGTTGTAGCGCTAATTGCGCCTCCTGCTACACTTCCAATACCTGGTATCAGTTTTAGTATGCCTGATACTATTGTTCTGCCGATTAATGTTGCTCCTAGTACTCCTATAGTTGAAGCGACTAGTGTCTTTAGAAATGCAACGTCAGGACTCAGCCCAAATGTTCTTGAGATTTTTGCTATCATTCCTATTTGAATCGGAGCTAAAGCAATGGCGTCTGAGAATGGCAGTGGTATTGCTGCGGCTGCACCTGCTGCAGCTGCAGCTGTCTTGATTATCTTTGTAATGGATTTTACGCGCAATTCCTCGTTCACTTTTTGGGCCATTGCAAATGCTCTTTGTGCTGCTTCTGGCAGTAATTTATATGTAATATCTGTCAATTCTTCCAATCCGAATTCTTCAATTACAACATAATCGTTTATTTCATACGGTTCTGCCAGAACTGTAACCATATTGGTTATTTCATTGTAATACTTTTCGTAAATATCTTTGTAAAGCTCACATTTGTTTTCTCCCAATGTTTGTGTGAATATTAGTACTACGGGTATTTCAGTCTGAAGTTCCTTGATAAATTCAGCTTCTTCAGGTTCAAATCTATTGCCTATGCTACTTACACAATACCAAGCAATGTGTATGTGGTCTTCAGCATTAACTGTTTGTCTTCCATGAATGTACTCTTTTAGATTTTTTGCCATTTCCTTGTAGTTGCCAAGTTCAAATCCCTTTGTGTCGAACAAGTGTATAGGGGAATCTTCATTGCAATATTCTTTCATGTCTTGTGTAACTGGTTTGCCGATGCCGGTTTTTGCCAATTCTTCCCCAAAAATAGCGTTGATCAATGTACTTTTTCCAACTCCAGTTTTGCCTGCAATCAGTATGTTTACTTTTCCTAATTCCTTTTCAGCATCATCGATTGCTTTTTGAAAATCAATTTCGTTTTCCATTTGCGTAACGTTTTAATTTTCCTACTCATTTATCAGGCTTTTCGGTTACTCCTTTTTTATTATGACGCAAAAAAAACGCCGACTGTACAAAAAGCATATACAGTCGGCGTGTTTTTTGAAATATTTAAGGTAGCGTATGAAAAAACTTAATTATGCATCTTACTTTTATATGAACTTGTGCATTACTTTATACCACCAATCCCAAGAATATCCTACTGAAGGGTGGTATATGCAAAATGCCATAATATTATTGCCGTGTATAGCATAGTGCCCGTTTTCTATGGCATAATTGTCAAAAATCGCATTTGTCGCGTCTATCCAATTTTGTGACGGCAGGTTTTCCCACAAACGCTTCCCCCAGACAATGATAATCTCAGGACTGTACTTGGCAAGTATTTCGTAGAAGGGACTTGACGAATCGGCATACTGTTCTTTGGTTCCTGCCACGCGTGGCCCACAAAGTGGAATTTGGAGGTAGTTGTAGAATAGAAGCGATTGCCAAATGTCTACACTTTCTCTCTTGGTGGTTTCATGCCCGACGAGTGAACGTTCGAATTTGCGGTAGGTCTGCATCCAATTCTCATTTTCTGATAGTGGGTCGAGGTAACATTTTATTACATCTTGTGTAAGTGTCGGTATCGCATCAGACTCATTTGCACAATAATGGCTATCTCCAAGTACCATGATGCGTTTGCCGAATATGCCACCTTTGGAGTAGTTTTCACCTACAAAAGGAAGAAACTTAATTGTATTCATAGATTCTTGATTTTTTTATTCATAGCATCATTGCTAATGTAAGTCATTTTACTGTATGTATGGTGCCCATACCCATTCATTATCTAAATAAGTTTGAATGACTTGAATATGTCAAACATACAAGTTATGGCATTGTTTACCTGGCGTGATTCAGAATGGCCAGTTTGGCACCAGCGTGCAAAATGTTCGCAATTGTTGAAAATGATGTTGTACCGTCCTTGCAACTGTCCTATTTTACTCAACGCCCTGTGAACAATTTCTTCGCGTGCATATTGTGGCTTGCCAATTGTATCAATGTGGATGTTGTCGCCAGAAGAAAATGCAGTAAGAGTTGCAATCCTGACATCGGCAGTTTGAGCGTTGAGTTCGTCTGCGTTGTCTGGTGCAAAATGTGCGACATTGCCATTGCCTATATATACACCGAAGTGTTTGTACAATCCTCCTTGGCGGTTGACATATATTATATCGCCAGGCTGAAAATTGTTGTCATGACTGATTATTTCCATTGTCTTGCTGTAATGTGGCATTCCTTACTTGTACGTATCCAGAATATTAGCAACATAACTTCATTAACATATTATCGAATTTTGAAGAGAAAACGTTAAGCGTTTCAAGCAAATGGCTTTGGTACTTCAAATAATTTGCATCAATATTTGAATCATCCAAGTCAAGTATCTTGTCAACAATTTTGTCCATTGTTTTTGAGGTGCTGTCCAATTGGCTTTCAATTACTTTTACTCCTATTTTAAACTTTTCCAAACTAGTGCCCATTTGTGCCTTGTAGAATTCCAATTGCTTGTCGAGCAACTCAATGTGGTATTCCATAGTTTTAATGGTGACAACCGCATCTGTTATTTTGTTTACTACTGAGCAGGCCTTGTCAAAATTGTTGTCCAATATTTTCAGGTCGTTGTCAATTGTTGTCAGGCAAGAGTCGAGTTCTTTGTTCCCAGTGATTTTTATAGGCTTGTTGTTGCCAAATTCTGTTCCATCGGTTAATTCTTTCATGTCAAATGATGCTTGATTATTTTTTAATAAAATTCATAATCGCAGTATTTTATAGATGTCTTAAAAAAGGTTTTCAAGAACACTTTGCTTGCTAAAGTCGATTTCTTCACGTTCAAAATATCCGTATGCATCTTTCAGTTTTTGGTTTTCGTCGTTGTCAGAGTTAACCATTTTGCGTGTTTTAGCGCTTTCGATGATATTTGTTACCGTGTAGCAAGCAATTCCAACTGCGGCACTTCCAAGTATCCATGCAACAAATGCCCAAAATCCATGGTTTGTTATCCAAAGCCATGAGTGAACCTTGATTATCCATGCCAGTACGGCGAGGACTGTGCAGATGTTGCCGATTCGGCGTATCCATTGGCGTTGGTTATAAGATTTATGAATGGATACGCGTGATGACATATAGTCTTGGTAAACCTTGTTCTTTGAAAGGGTGTCATTTATTGCATCGCTTTGCGGTACAGGAAAATACAATGTTGGTTGTGTGTCAAATGGTCTCATTGGCTCATAATCGAGTGCCAAGGCGGTCAGGTGCATGTCGGTCATTAGGTAAAAGTCCTTTGAGTTGATTTCTGAATCATTCTTGGCTATGGCCTTTTCAAATGCCTGTTCTATCTTGCCAGCGTAGAATTTCTTGTTTATTTCTTGGTTTACTGTGTCGAACCCTGGCAATACGCTTTGTGACCTGTGCCTGCCACTAATCCATGTGTTATATTCCGTATAGACGTGATGGGCCATGAGCGAGCAGTATTTTGCCCTTCTGTATATTTCAAGCGCCGACAGATTTCTTTTTGAAAGAGCATTGAACGTTTTGTCGTCATTTAGGACTTTTGAGTAGTCTAAATTTGCTTCCATATATTTACTGAGAATCTGCTCTTGTTTCTCCAAAGTCTTGTCGGCCAAAGGAAGCATGTCTTTTATCGACGCTATTTTTTCTTTGGCGTACATCTTTTTTATCTCGAGCAGTTCGTCAAGTTTGGCATTGTATTCCCTTACCGACCGTATCCGTCCTGCCATTTTGATTGCTCCGCCAATAACGGCGGTTGCTACGCCAACTGCCATTCCGCCTTTGACTATGTTTGGGTTCTTTGATGACAGCACTTTCTTGCTTAGCGCAAATTTGGCTACGTCGAATGCCATATTGGCAACTTGAGTGTAACTGCCGTCTATTTCATTGGCAATTTGCTCCAATTGTGGCATTAGCACGCGTTCCATCTCGGTGATGTTTTTTATGGCTTCCTCGTTGGTGGCAACATCTTCTGTCGATTCGGCAAAGAGCGCCTTCATGTCTATCTTGTTTGTGTCAGGTGTCATGGTTTTTCTTTCCTTTCTTTTTTTGACAAAAGAAAACGCAGACTGTACAAAAAATGAGTACAGTCTGCGTTGGAGTGTTATTTTTTAGACAAATGATGCAGTGACGAAAGATTCCTTTGTTACCAATCTTTCATCCATAATGCTCTATCTTTAAGTTGATATTTGTTGTAATATAAATCTTTAAATTGTTTTTTTATATCATTTAAGAATTTTTCTGCTTGTTCCTTATTTTCAAACCACAAATAGCTGCTCAAGTCTTTTTTATTAGTTGGAATTTGACTATTGATTTTTAATGAATCAAAATGTCCTTGGTAGTTTGTCGTCAGCCAGTAGTATGTTCTTTTTTCCATAATTAAAATGTATTGTATTACAATTCATTGTTTTTGTTTTTCAATAGCCAATAAATTAGCCAAACAAAGTGTGACTTATTTTAGGCCTGACATGCTCATGCCACCTGTGTGGTCTACCAACTGATGTATATCAGTTGGTACTCTCATTAAAGTTGTAGTGCCTTCAACATGATGCCATGTATAGCCAGCTTCCCATTTGTTGCCAAGTTTCTGAAACATTGTCTCAGCAGCGGCAATATCCTTTTTGCTATCTCCTGAAAGTTCACCAATGTCCATAATTATCGGTTTCCCGTCAGCGCCCTTGGCGGCGACATTGGAAAAATCAGGGAATCCTTCTTTAGAAAATGGTATGCCACCAGGATATTTTTTGTCAAGTTCAATCAAATCTTCAGCAGTAAGTGTCTTCATCCCTCTGAGGTCTACAGTATTGCCTCCTCTGGCTAATCTTGCTTTTAGTCCTGAATTTAGATGTGGGTTTAAGTAATATGTATTTCCGGCATATACTTTTGCATTCTTAGGAAATTCTCCTTTCGGTGTAACTGCAAGTAAACTGACATCAACATGGTTACGAGTATTTAGCCATCGTTGAATATTGAATTCGGGATTAGCGATGATGAGTTTTTCCAGTTCCACATCTGAAGACATTTCCATAAGCAGGGCATTCTGCTTTTCTGAAGACATCCCAAGTGTTTTTGCAACACGTTTTACCGTAGCTTCATTTTGTGCAACTTTGCTTACATTGGAGAAGGATTGGGCAACTCGGTTTTTTCCAGATGTTGATGCATCAATTCTTGCATATTGGGGTGTGACACCATCATCAGCATATTTGAAGGTCAGAGTTGCAGAAACATCATTTCCTTTTGAGGATTGTTTTAGTTTTCTAAAAGATGTATTCCAATCTGGTCCAAGGTCAATGTATCCGTCTCGTCGCAGAACATTGGTGACTAACTCGTCTGGTGAGACATTTTTTGCTTCAACTTGAAAAATTCGACCTAATTCATCGACCTGAAAAGAGTATTCAAGACCATTGGCTCCTTTCATCTTATATAATGCATTCGGAAGTAACTCCCCTTTTACCAAATTATTGTCCGGAATAATACGCTCTATATTTGAAAACCGAAGTATGCCATCGGAATAATCTGCAATTATGTTACCTGTTTTTTTGTCAAACAGTCGTATTAGTCCTTTTTCTTCTTTTGCAATAACATTTTTTAGAATATTTGTCTTTCCGAGTATTTTTTCAGCGTAGTCCGACTTGGCAAACAATCTGAAAAAATCGATATTATCAACAATTTTTGGGGCTTGCTCTGCAAATACAGTATAATCATCCATTATTGTCCGAGATGATTTTAGTGATGCAAGAAACCGCTCATCTATTGTAACAGCATTAACGATTTTTCTTTTAAATGGGCGTCTAGTATGTTTTATGATACGAGCAAGATTGGGATTCTCTTTCTGAAGTATTTTAATCAAATCGTTCCATTTCAAATTTCTAACAAGATTTTTTTTCGCTTTTTTTGCAACGACCTTGCCCCCCTTCTTTGCAAGTGTTTCGGAAACTTCTTCTGTAGATTCTTTTGCCATTTTCTTGGCGACGTCCTTGCAAGAACATATGCACGTGGCTACAAGAATTAGTAGAACTGCTCGTAAATAAATATGTCTATTTCTCATAGAACTTATATGTGTTTTCATTGAGGTTATTCAAAATTGAAGAATAGTCAGCTTGCATTATAACTGAATTTTGTTCGCGTAATGTATTAAGCAACTTCTTATCATTTCTCATTGACAGACACACTGATAAAATGATACTAAGTACAAATGCAATAGCAGACAAACCATTTGTTGGCACGGCAAATATGAGTGACAATAACTGTAGGAATAATAGAATAATGAGCCAAATCACTAGATTGGAGCTGATTAATTCAATCACCAGATTATTGCGCGCGTGTTTTTGGAGGTCTCCAAGGTAAATGTCTTGCCTTGGCAATTCAAGTTTAACCATATCCGGCAAGGCAATTCCATTTTTTCTTTGTTGGAAATGATTTCTTATTGAAGAGATGTCCTTGATATAATTCTCGTAGCAAGATAAGGTTTCTTTTTCTACATCTAGAGTATTGAAGTATTTGGTTGATAAAAGTTTGCATCTATCTTCCAACTTTTGTTTGCTCCAAAATATTTGACGGAACATATTTCCATATGTTGAAAAAAAACCGAGTTCGTCATTGTCGAATCTGTCTAATTGTTTTTCAAAACTATTATCCAATATTTTTTTTAATTCGTCAACATAGCGTTGGTTGAATTGCAGTTCCGTCTCGCGATACTGCATAACTGTTGCTTGTGATAGTTTGCCTTTTGTAGATGTTATAGATATTGAGGTATCTATTTTTGACTTAAGTTCCCTTCCTTTCTTGTCAACACAAGAACTAAATATCAGTGTAATGATA
The DNA here is from genome assembly GCA_045640185.1 of Bacteroidales bacterium. Lineage (GTDB taxonomy): Bacteria > Bacteroidota > Bacteroidia > Bacteroidales > SZUA-534 > RUG13583. The sequence goes on along the minus strand of JAZUEN010000017.1, from coordinate 5,674 downwards.
CAAAGTAATATAACCTTTAATGACCGTGTCATAGCAATTGTTCAATAACAGGATTAATGGAGTCGACATATCGGTCTTCCATTGGTTTGGGACTACAGATAAGGAGAGCAATCCATGCAATGAGAAACACCAACATTTCTGCCACGATGGGCAAGGCTGCTTCTATTGTTGTTGAGACTATAACCAAAATAATAATAAGGATATTGATAACCCAAAAAAGCCAATGGCGGGGCCAAATTCGCAAAACAGTATCATACCAACCCCATTCGTCATCGATTGCATGGCGTAGTTTTTGGTATGAATGGTTGTTCAGTGCATAATATATAGAAATGTCCTTGATTCTTTGATCAAAATCCTCGGTTGGCAATGTTGCTCCTGTACGGATGCGTTCTATTGAGGATGGTGTGACCTTAAGCATTCTTGCAATTTCTTCAACATTTCCATCGCTTCCAATGTATAAATCGTTTAGCAGGTCTTTGGCTGTCCTATTCTCAATGATTTTAGTAATCGTGCTTCTTTTTTCTGCTTCGTTTTTGCAACTGGTGAAGTTGGCCAAACAGAAAAAGCATAATATTAGTGACAAAATAGAACGTGTTAGTGTTTTCATAGATTTATTCATTTTAAAGTTAGGGCTCAGAATTTTGACTTTTTGCACATAGAGTCCATTTTTATATGTAAAAAGCGTTTGCAATTTATCTAAATGCTCCGACTGTTGCCGAGTGTCATGTGTGAATATATTTTTACACTATTGTGGATTTTATTTCACACTATCGTTTTTGTTGCCGTAGGCATCGGACAACAACTGGAAAAAATTGGTTTCGAGAATGTCGCATAGTTCGTATAGGCGATGAGTGTCCAAACTCTCTCGTTTGAATATATTGTAGATATTGGCTCTGTCGCAGTGTAGTTGCCGAGCAAGCCATGAAACGGTACAGCCACGCTTTTGGAATTGTGCCTTGACCATTTCGCCTATGTGTATTTGTTGTGACATTTTGGGTTAATGTTTGAGTATTGTTATTCAATCAACTATAGCCAACAAGACGCAAAAAAGCGCGAATCGGCATTTATTCATTTCGTCGGAAAGGTTCTGGAAAACCCGTAATCAGAAAACAAACAAAAGCAGTCCGCGCCCTATGGGATGCAGAAGCAATTGATATGTCCTCTCTGATTACACGTAAAATTTTCCAGATTTTTCCGATCAGATAGACGTACCAAACGTCGCAATACATTGCGCTGTGCGAGACAACGCCGTGTAAATGTAGCAACATTTTCCGTTTCTGTGCAACTTTTTCCATATTCTGGCGCAACTGCTTTTGTAAAACGTAAGCGAAATAAGATTGCAACTGTCCAGAAATCGTGTACAGTTATGCGGAAATGTTGTTTTTTTCAGAATTTATTTTGCCCAATGTTGCCAGTTGCTATTTGTGGAATCCGAAATCGGATTTAAAAGACAACCGACAAAGACTCATTTATCGTCCTTATGGTAAAGTTCGTACATTCTGTCGATGGCCTTGCGCATTTCATCGCGTACCCATTTGGGCGAGATGACCTCAAGTTCGTATTTGTGTGAAAACAGTTCTTGCAGAAAATCGTACGAGGGGTACACTTCGTATTCGAATATGGAATAGTCGGGGCCGGTCTCAATTTCTTTCTGTTTGCTATGAAGAGGAAGCAGGCGAATGTATTCCCGCTTGTGGTTGGTGTCGTAAACCTTGACTTGGATTTTTTCGACATCATAGTCCCATGGCTCTACAAGTACGCCGTAACTATGTGCAAAATAATCTTTGGAGTTGAAGTCTTCGGGCAGAGTGAATGGCTCATTCGATAGTTTTATGTCAAGTATCCGGTCTAGTGAATAGCATTGGATGAGTTGGTCCTCGTCCCAGGAGGCGACACCTATGATGTACCATCTTTGCTTGAATACTTTCAGGCAGTATGTTTTGAGGCGCCCTGATACAGGATTGTCGGCATACATACATTTGTAAGTGACATCTAGTTGCAGATTGTTTCGGATGGCGTCCAATACAATGGTCATGTAGTCAGTGCCCTTGGGGATGTTTTCAAGTACAATCCGGTCTCGCAGTTTATTGCTATTTTGTATTGTATCAATGACGTAAAGTGAATTGAGCATCTCTGCTTTTTCGGCGTTTAGGCTCGATTTTCCTTCCATGTAGTATTCGTTGGTTGGCTTGTAGCATTTGATGCTGACGTGGAAAATGTTTTCCACATCGTTGCGGTATTTGTTGAAGGTGCTGCGTGGCAAAGGCTTGTGGTCGTCGTTGAACAATGCATTTTCCCATCTATGCGATAGGTCTTCAAGTGATATCATGGCAGAGGGGCGGAATTGTTCGTAAAGCCACAATAGATGGCTGATGCTATGGTCCATAATGCTGTTTTTTTCGAAAAGTAATTTTTTTTCAGGTGTTTGTCAAATGCAAAAAAGGAAGCAACTCCATCGTCACTTTTCTTTATTATGCAAAAATCTGAATCACATTGGAAGCGACACAGTTGTCATCGGCATTTGACGATTTGAAAGGCGTAAAATCGCTAGTGAGATTATTACGGTCGGAAACGCCTGAGGTGATATCGCTGAAAGGGCTGAAGGGCTCATCGGTGGCGATGGTGCTCGGCGCGGCTTTCCGCCAGCAGTCAGGAATGATGGTGGCGGCGAAAACAATAATTGTTCACAACAAAACAAAAACTAGATTTGCAGTTGCCCACTTGGCGTTATGACAAGAAAAAGCCCAGAACTTTCGCTCTGGGCCAATCTATGAGGACATATATTAACGATTTCTCGTTAATCAAACTTATATGGTTGTTTTTTTAAGTCCGCCATTTAAAGTGGCGGACTTTGAAGCATTTCACTTTATTTCAAAACAACTCTCTTCGCTTTGTCAGCACATTTTACAATGTACAAGCCTTGGCCTTCCATTGCTATCTCGGTGCGGACCTTGTCTATCTTTTCGTTGCCGCAGATTGCCACGCAACGGCCTGTTACGTCGTAGATGCGGATTTCAGAAACGGCGTTCTCTACAACTATCACATTGTGGTGTGCGTAGATGACAACCTCGTTGGCAGCATCGTCGCTGATTACCGTTTCAAGCTTGCTGCCTTCAGCTGTACGAGTATGTGTCTCGCCACATCCATGGTCGCATTCTGCAGTCTCGGTGCCATCGGCTTCGTATGTAGCATCGTTGTTGTAGATATAGTTAGTGAACGAATGGCCGTGTGCAGGAATTGTCTCTTGTGCCTTTATCACCTCGCCGCATACTGAGCAGTGCGAGCCTTCTGTCAAGCCGTCCTCGGTGCAGGTTGCTGCAACGGCTGCATCTGCAACTACTGTGTGTCCAAGTGCAGGTATTGTATCCTGTACCTTGATAACTTCGCCACATACTGAACAGCGCACCCCTTCGGTTAGGCCAAATTCAGTGCAGGTTGGCAAAACACTGGCAATGGCAACGGTATCGTGTCCTAAGGCTGGCAACTCAACCTGTGCAACCAATACTGAGTCGCATACTGAGCAGTGCTTGCCTTCAGTTAGGCCTTCGGTAGTGCAGGTTGCTGCAATGGCAGTATCGACAACTATGGTGTGTGCTATCTTGGCTGTTTCAACCTGTGCAACCAGCACTGTGCCGCATACTGAGCAGTGCGAGCCTTCGCTCAGGCCGGTTGAGTGGCATGTGGCTGCTACGGCTGCATCTGTAACTGGTGTGTGTGGAAGCATCTCGGTGCTGTCGCCCTTCTCATAAATCTCACCGCAAAGCTTGCAGCTCAGGTTGCCGGTGTAGCCTCTGTGTGTGCATGTTGCAGGTAGCGAGTCGTAAACCACGCTGCCCTCGCTGTGTGGACATGCCACGCGGTTGATGCTCACTGTCTGGCTCTCCTTCACGTAGTTGCCTGCATCGGCGCCCACGTAGTTGGCTACGGCGCTGTTGCTGCCAATGTTAAGGTCGGCATCCTCTGCCCATGCCCAATTGGCTGGCAAACCAATGAAGTGTGTCTTTAGATAGTATGTTTCCATTGAAGACTCCGGCATTGTGCTTGGCTCTGCAGCCTTGCTGATTGTCAGCTGGCCGTCAACAATGTTGAACTTGACGTTGCTGAAGTTGGTGTTGGTGTTTGCAAAGTCACTTGCCAGAACGTTCATGTCGTAAACGCCTGCCGCTGTAGCCTTTACAATGCTGTCACCGCTGAACGTGATGTCGCTCTCGGCCAGCATGCCTGTTGTGTCGGCAATGGCAAGCATGTAGCCTGAAACAACATGCTCGGTGCTGTCGTAAACTACCGTTTGGCTGTTTTCTACAACATAAACCTCGGCGTAGATGTATGGCTTGATTGTCAGCTTGGCATCGGTGACGTCGAAACGTACGTTGCTGAAGTTGGCGTTGACGTTGCTGAAGTCGGTTGATTTCCAGCCAAATGCGTACTCGCCTGCATTTGTACCCTTGACTTCAGGCTGGGCTGTTGCCGAAATGTTGTCGAAGCTTACTGCATACAGGCTGTTGCTTGATGCCGTCTCGAGCGACTCTTCATATTTATATGTCTGCTCTGCGCCGTTGTACATAACGGTCTTGTCTTTCAGCGCAATAGTAACTACAACTTCTTCCGTAACTGCGTTGATGTCGGCTTTTGCAGTGGCTGATGTTGTTTTCAGGTTGTAGTTGCCAGCATCGGAACCGCTCTTGGCAAAGTTGAATGTGACGGTTTTGCCAGTGCCAGCGTTTTGGTTGTCAAAGTTAGCATTGTAGCTAATATTGACATCGTCGCCAGACACGATGCCCGATGTTGATATTGTGCCAGTTGCAGTTGTTGTGCCGTCATATACCTTGTTGTCGGCTTTGTCAATGCTGACAGTGAGTGCCTTTGCCGAAATGTCAGCTTTTGCAGTGCCTGAAATTGTTGTCAGGTTGTAGTTGCCTGCATCGGCACTACCGTTGATTGCGATATTGCTGAAGTTGACAGTCTTTTGTGTGCCAATATTCTTGTTGTCAAAGTTGGCTGTGTAGTTGTATGTAACTGCATCATTTCCAATGTGGTTATCGGCGAATGAGCCAGTTGCGGTTGCATTTCCATCGTAAGTCTTGCTGTCGGCTTTGAAGTTGCTCAAGGCAATGTCGCGCTTGCTGATGCTTGCATTTTTAGTGCCTGAAGCTGATGCAAATACATAATTGTCTGCATCTGCACCATTCTTGGCAAAGTTGAATGTGACGTTTTTGCCATTTCCAGCATTCTTGTCGGCAAAATTGGCGCTGTAGCTTACATTGACAATGTCGCCAGACACGATGCCCGATGTTGATATTGTGCCAGTTGCGGTGGTTGTGCCGTCATATACCTTGTTGTCGGCTTTGTCAATGCTGACAGTGAGTGTCTTAGCTGAAATGCTTGCATTTTTAGTGCCTGAAGTTGATGCAAATACATAGTTGCCAGCATCTGTACCATTCTTGGTGAAGTTGAATGTAGCGGTCTTGTTTTCGCCAACATTCTTGTCGGCAAAATTTGCGCTGTAGCTTACATTGACAATGTCGCCAGACACGATGCCCGATGTTGATATTGTGCCAGTTGCGGTTGTTGTGCCGTCATATACCTTGTTGTCGGCTTTGTCGATGCTGACAGTGAGTGTCTTAGCTGTAATGCTCGCATTTTTAGTGCCTGAAGCTGATGCAAACGCATAGTT
>JAZUEN010000016.1:0-16576 GCA_045640185.1 Bacteroidales bacterium | reverse complement strand
CCTTCACGAGTGTGAACTTTATTTGCAGAAGGCGGGTTTCGATTGGGACCGTTATCAGATAATCCAGTGCTATATGATTTTTGGGGGCGTGCCGTATTATTTGAGTTTGCTTTTGCATCAATTGAGCCTGCAACAAAATATTGACAATCTTTTCTTTAAACGTGGAGCATCGCTGAACGACGAGTTCACTGAACTATATAACGCGCTCTATGGAAAAGCCGACAAGTATATCAAGATTGTGCGTTTGCTTTCCGAACGCAAGGAAGGCCTGACAAAAAAAGATATTATGAAGGAGACAGGCTATTCGGGCGGAGGCTTGACTACCATTCTCAACAACTTGGAAAGGTGCGATTTTGTCATTTCATATTTGCAGTTTGGCTCAAAAGTGAAAAATACAATTTACAGACTGTCAGATTTTTATACACGGTTTTATTTCAAGTTCGTCGAAAGTTCAAAAACCTACGACGAGCAGTATTGGAGCCACCATTTCAATGATTCGGGAGTGCTCGCTTGGGAAGGATATTCGTTTGAAATGGTTGGCTTGCTACATCTTGACCAAATAAAAAAAGGACTTGGAATCTCGGGAATAGCAACGGAGTCGTCGTCGTGGAATTATGTTCCGTCGGAGAAAGGCAACAATGGGTTCCAGATTGATTTGATAATAAAACGCGTTGACAAAATTGTTCATTTGTGTGAACTGAAATTCTCTGAAAACAAGTATCTTATAACTAAGGAGTACGAGAAGAAATTGTCGGAGCGCAGGCGTTTGTTTATGGAAAAGACTGATATTGCTCGAGGTGTGGTTTATACGTTTATCACACCAGCGGGCTTGTCCGATAGTAGTCATAACAAATTGGTTCATAGTCAAATCACGACAAAGGAATTGTTCACAGAATAGCGATTTCTTCCAAATGTGGTGTAATTAACCTTGATTTGGAAGAAATTCGCACAATGTCTTCCAAATGTGGGGTAAAATACCGCGATTTGGAAGAGATTTGCGATTGATTAATGTAATAGCCTTGTTTCTAGCGTTTCATTATCGCGCATAAAAAAAGTGTACAACATTTTGTTGTACACTTTTCTGTTATGTGGCGTAAGTTATTTCGTAATCACAACACCGCCATTGCAAGGTATTGTGAGTGAAACTTGTTGCTTTTTGTTGATTTTAAGGTCTTTCACGCTTCCGTTAAGTTGCTCGTCGTCGCTATAGAATTTAACGGTTGAGTTTGCATCAAACATTGGTACGTTGATGTTGACCTTTAGCGTTTCCTTTTGTGCATTGATGCCCACAACAAACCATTTGTCGGCGTGTCGGCGAGCCAAGATTACATATTTGCCAGGGTATCCGTCAATGAACTTCACTTCATCCCAAGTGGTAGGAACATTTTTCATAAAGTCGATAGCCCAGGCGGGAGCGTCGGTAAGGTTGTTCGGAGCCATTGCAAAGTGGTTTACGGCAGTTTGGAACATTACTGCGATTGACAATGCGAAAACGTCGGAAGTACGGCGTGTGTTGCCGTGAATGTTGTCAAAGCCGTAGTGCTTGTTGAGTGTACTGCCACCCCAGTCCATACTTCCTACAGTGTTGCGGATGAATGGGTGCAATGTGGCGCAATATGCCTCTTGATCGCATTCGTTTTGACCGAATGCAAGGTTCTCGCTTGCACGAACGGCCTCGCATGCGGCGAAGTTAGGATACATGCGTTCCCAGCCACGTGGAAGTGTGCAACCGTGGAATATCACAAGCAATCCAAAATCGTTGGCATCAGCAAGAATATCTTCGTATAGTTGCATCATCTGTTGTTTGTCGCTTCCGAAGAAGTCGACTTTTATGCCACGAATACCAATGCTTTGCATCCACTTCATTTCCTTACGGCGGGTGATAATGTTGTCCATGATGTTTCTAGGACCTTGTGGAGCATCGTTCCAGTAACCGTTTGAGTTGTACCACAAGAAGAGTGCTACGTTCTTTGTTGCGCCATATTCGGCTAGTTCCTTGATTTTGTCGCGACCTATTTGTGTGTCCCAAAGGGCATCTACCAATACAGTCTCGAATTTCATTTCAGCAGAGAAATCGATGTACTTTTTCTGCATATCGTAGGTGGTGTTGCCATCCATGCCAATAATCCACGACCAAGAACCACGTCCATATTTATATTCTTGTGAAGCCTCATAAAGAGGTTTTACATAGTCAAATGCAACTGTCGTTTCAACAATTGGAGCCAATGTTTTTCCGATTGTTATTGTACGCCATGGGGTTGATGAAGGCAGGGCCATGCCAGGAGTTGACGATGCAAGTCCGTTCATTTCGCCTTCAACGGGCAGGCCGATGCTGTATAGTCCATCTTCCTTGCCAATCAGTCGGCAACCGCAGTAACGGCCGTTGACTCCAGTTTCGGAAATCAGCACCCATCCTTTGTCGGCGTTCCTGAATAAGCAAGGGAAGGTGTAGCCTTCGCCCCAGCCGTTCTTGCCCATTTGGTCGTCGGCAACATAGCCTGTCTCATAACTTGGGGCAGTGCGTGCAAAGCCTGTCATAGGCAACATTTGCGGGCAAAGGAATGTTGTGGCGCCTGCAGGCAATTTGAATCCGCTGGCTTCTTCCTTTACAACGCAACAGAGTGTTGGTCCCTGCGAGAGCAGGTTGTAGCGGAATGCAATGTCGCTATTGCTGACATTGAATTCAACTTCGTAAATGTTTTTGCCGTTTTGCGCAAAAGTCACAACACCGTTGGTTGCATTTACTTCAATCTTGCTTTGCTTGATGTTTGGCAACGAGTACTCGTCGTGGTATGTGCCAGTCTTGCTGTCAGCAATTGCCATGTCTTTAGAGTAGTCGCCAAGATTGAGTACAAGGCCAAGTGGCGAGTTTTCGATAAATGTAACGCCACCGAGTGCCACGTTGTAGGTTGGGTTGCCGTTTTCGTCCGATACAGTGACGGTAATTTGTCCGTCAGGACTTGTGATTTGCTTCTCTGTTGCTGAAAGACCAATCACGCAACTGCAAAGAATCATACTTAAAAAGATTTTTCTCATATTCTTAAAAATTGATGTTGAAATAGTTATACGTATAGTTGCTTTATTTTTAATAAATCAATTACACAAATATAATTAATTTTTTAATAAAAAGTATTTTATACTTTTAATTTGTCGTAAGTGTTATCGGACTCAATAAAACACAAAAAGCACGGATGTATCCGTGCTTTTTGTGTTTGTATGAACTGCATTTATTCCTTGACCTTTATTCCCATTACGCGGAAGCAACCTTCGCAATCGCCTTCAATGAAATCGAATTCTGTCGCATTTTTAGGCAGGGGTTCGAAGGTCAGGCGACAGTGTCCTATTTCTCCAAAAGGGATTTGCGCGAACCCATCAAATCCAATGCTTGAGCCAATAATTTTGCTTACCATTTTGCCGTTTATGTAAAGGGCTGTCGATGAGTTTATAGAATATCCGCCAGACATTGGAAATGTGCAGTCGAGAACGGTGGAATCGTTGCTAATTATTATTTCATCGATAAGCAAGCCACCATTCAAATCTGCAAAATTCGGATTTGTAATGGTGGTTGTGCCGTTTTCGGTTTGGTATGTGGCATTTGGAAACGCGTCGTTGTCTTTTACGGTTTTTATTATTCTGCCCATATCGAGTCCGAACCAACTGTCAGTAATGGTTCCTTCGGGGTTGACGACATAGAATGTGGGGTATCCTGGAATTTTGTAAAGCGCGAAGATGCCGTTTTGCCCATCGTGGTCGTTCAATAGCGGACTGATGTACTTCTCGGTTTCAGCCATCTCCTTGAACTGACTTTGAGAGTCGAGAGTGACCGTCACTATATTAATTTTTTCATTAAAGCCTCTTTCGTAGAAGTATTTGACAGCAGGTGCAAACATTCGGCACGGACCACAATAGTAAGTACTGAAGTCAATAAGTGTCCATTTGCCTTGATAATCAGCCAAATGATGAATGTTGCCGTTGATATCGAATAAGTCGTAATCTATTATCTTGTCGCCAATTGCGGGTGCTTTGCCGAAAAGGTCCATTGTTATACGTTTTCCAGTTGGTGTAGTCTTGTCTGCATCAGATAGTTTTTGGTATAGTTCGGTCAGTTTTGGGTAGTTAGGGCTCTCGGTTCCTTTGTAATTGATTTCGCCTGTCATCTTTGCGAATTCCTCTATCCAGTATTCATCTACATTGCTTGTTTCCAAAAACAATAGCCGTTTTTCATCGCCTACAGTGTACAATGAATCCATTTTATCTGAAAGGGCTTTACGTTCTTCCTGTGATAAATTGTTATTGTTTCGTTCGGCGCTTATCTTGGTTAATTCAATTAATATATCTTTTGTTGCATCGTTGATTTTGTTGTCGAACTGCTGGCGGGGGTTTTTGCTATCAAATGACCAGTTGTTGGTATAGATGCCGGAGCCAGAAACTGTCGATTCGCAATTTGCTTTTACATATAAGTTTCGTGAACTGTACATATTGCCAATTTTGCAAATAATAGAGTATCTATTTGCTCCTGTAAGAGAATCGCAGTTGTATACATGGCGGAAAGTTCCGTCTGTTATGGTGTCGCTATAAACGCATACACCGCTATTCCCGTCCATTTTGTATATCACGATTACCGAGCCTTCTTCCAAATCTGTAAGGTTGAAATCAATGGTTGTCTCAGCCTTGTGGCACGATGTCAGCATTGTGGCCACTATGGTGGTTAATAAAAGTAAGTGTTTCATGGTATTTATGATTTGGAATAAAAAAAGTCTTGATGCTTTACATCAAGACTTTTTTTGAAGTATATGTTATTTGAAGAATAGTTGCAGTGTTTCAGTTAGATAGTCGCGTGCGTTCATCCAAGTGTGGCCACCTGCGGTTTCCTTGTACTTATATTCGATGCCTTTTTGGTCGAAGTATTCGCGGTGGGTCTTGACGTGTTCATATAGGAAATCGTCGCTACCTACGCCATACCAAAGAACCTTGAATTTTGCCTTCATATTCTCGGGAGTCATAAGGTCGGCGAAGTATTTGTCCATAAGTTCGGGGATCAGGTATGCGCTGTATGACGCCATATTTGCGAACTTGTCAGGATTGGTGAATGCTGTAAACTGCGATTGTCCGCCACCGCGTGAGAATCCTGCAATGGCACGGCTTTCACGGTCGTTGATTGTACGGAAGTTGCTTTCCACAAACGGCATTATCTCATTTACAAGAACTCTTGAGAACTGCTCGTACATGCTTGCAGCCTGCATGTTTGCAGGATTAGGTGTGCCGTGTAGCATATTGCCGTAAGGCAGAACGACAATCATTGGAACGGCCTTGCCTTCTGCTATCAGGTTGTCAAGAATGGTGTTGAATTTGCCAACCTTGAACCAAGTCTCTTCGGTGTCGGTAGTGCCACTTACCAAGTAGAATACAGGGTATTTCTTGTCAGGATTTTGTTCGTATTCGGCAGGAGTGTACACAATGAGTGGACGGTTCACTTTTAGTTCATCTGACTTGTATGTCATGTATGTGACGCGACCGTGAGGTACGTCTTTAATGGTGTAAGGCATGTTATAGTCAGGAACTTCAAAAAGTGATGCCTTGAAATTCTCGTTAGGGAACACGTTCATGTTGGCAGGGTCGGAAATTGACACGCCATCAACAATGAAGTTGTATGGATAGATGTCCGGAGTCTTTGGCGTCAGTGTTATTGACCAGATGCCTTTTGAGTTCTTGACCATTGGTTGGTTCCCGTCGGTGAATTGGCTCGAGAACTCAACTTTTTGCGCATTTGGGGCATATACGTTGAATGTTGCCGAGCGGAGTTTTGCTGCAGTCTCGTCTTCAACCAATTGGTTCTTTTCCCTGTCGAAACGGAACTTCATCATGTGCAATACAGGTGAAACCAGGTCATTGGCGCGTGGGTTTGAAAGGTCTTTCGCCTTTATGCCTTGAAGTTCAAGCATCTTGACAGCATAACGACGGCCAAGCATTCTGTATCCTTCTGCGTTAAAGTGAAGTTGGTCGAAGTTCTCGGGGCAACCGCTTGAGCTGATTGCGTATGAGTTCTTTATTACTTCTGGCAAACGGTTGATTACTGGATTGTGACCGGCGCAGGTGCCACCACGGTCGGAGTTTACAACCTCGCCAGCCAGCAATGGAACTTCGTCTGGGTTAAGGTTGAGGTCTTTCATCAAGTCGTCATAAACAGATTTTACCATTCCTAGCCAAGTTTCCTGACCCGTGTTGGTCTCTCCTTGATGAAGCAGGATGCCTTTGATGACTCCGCCTTTCTTTTGTGCTATTTTTGCCATGTCAACCAAACGTTGGTATGGGTTGTTGTCGTATTCCTTCAGCATGCTTACCATCCATTCGGGGCATTTGGTGCAGTAACTTGCAATGCTGTCTTTCATGAATGCCTTTATGTCGCAACCGCCAATTGCCACGTTGATTACGCAGATGCTTACGTTCTCTGGCAAGTTTTCAACCATGGTGCGCCCGAAGTAATCGACAGGAGTGAGGCCTGTATTTTCACGGCACAAAGGCGGAACAGCAGGGTACATTTGGCCCATTTTACGTCCCATATTCTTGAAATCGACGGCTGCCATCATCAAATAGCGAGAGTCGATGCCTTCACGGTCGCAGTCTTCAATTTTGGCGTTGCCTTCCATGTTTGACTGACCAAAGCAGAGATAAATCTGCATTTCCTTTTTGTCTTTGGCTGATGCGGTGAAGCATGCAACAAGACAAATGATTGCTAATAATTTTTTCATTTTATTATGTTTAGATGTTTTAAGTGGTTACTGCTGTGCTATTACAAATCCGCCACGAGCCATGCATTTTATTGTGTCTGGCAATTCGTTGGCCTTGATTGTCGATATTTTCCAAGGTGAATCTGCGTTGCCGCTGTCTTCGAACAATGTGAAGTCTCCATTGCCAATGAAATCAAGGTCAATGTCGATGTCGCGCTCGTTGTCAGAGCCGTTTATGCCTGCGATGTACCATTTGCCGGCACATTTGCGGGCCATTACGACATATTCTCCAGGATATCCGCAAACAAGTTTTGTGTCGTCCCATACGGTTGGCAAGTTGCTGAAGAATTTTTGCACTTCGCCAGGTTGCGATAGGTAACTTGTCGGTCTATCAGCAAGATGAAGCAATCCTGATTCGAATAATACGGTTAATGCCAATTCATGTGCATTTGAAGTTATGTGTGGAAACTGCGAGTCGGTGAATGTGCAAGGAGTGTAGTCCATTGAGCCTACAACGCCTCGAGTGAATGGTAGTGTTGCATTGTGTGCTGCGGCTCTTTCAGTAAGGAAAGGAGCGTTGTTGTACCATTCGGCACCCATCACGGCTTCGGTGCTCATCAGGTTAGGATAGGTGCGTTGCCATCCGCGTGGCATTGTGGCGCCGTGGAAGTTTATGAGTAAATGGTGCTTTGCGGCACTTTCAAGCAAGTCTATGCAGTATTGATTCGCGCGTTGCTTGTCGCCTTCAAAGAAGTCTATTTTAACGCCAGCGATGCCGTTGTCCTGAAGCCATTGGAATTCCTTTTCACGATCTTCAGGTTTGTTGAGCCTGAATTTCGGCGTAGGAGCCCAATCGATCCAGTTGGTGGTGGAATTGTACCAAATAAGAAGTTTGACGTTTTTCTCTTTGGCGTAAGCAATGGCATCGTTAATGTCGCCTCCGTTGCGCATTTCATCCCATTCGGCATCGATAAGCATATATGGCAATTTGAGCTTAGATGCCATGTCAATGTATTGCTTTACAATTTGATAGTCGTTTGAGCCGTGGTTGTATGCCCAGTAAATCCAAGAAACGACTCCTGGCTTTATCCAGCTTGTGTCGTCCAGCTTGTTGGGTGTGCAGACATCGGTGACTAATGTGGATTCTACAACGTCAGACAATGAGCCCATGATCGCCACGCGCCAAGGTGATTGCCATCCATCGCTGAGTTTAAGGCAGTTTTCGTCGTTTGTTAGTTTATAGGCTGATTCGCCGAGCGATGTCAGGCTTGAGCCACTGTTTGTGGCCGACATGTCGGCTTCAGTCATTAATGCAAAAAGACTGTCGGAAACCTCGAAAAGCGAAGGATAAGCCCAGCGGCAACCAGGTTTCTCATTCGGGTTCAGCGGGAAGAATTGTTCATACGATACATCGAACCGTTGTAGCCAGCGTTTTGCGTCAGCACTGAATTTGTAGGTGGTTTGCTCGCAAAGCGAAGTGCAATCTTTGTATCCATCGGCAAGTGCAAAACGGAATGCCACGCCGTCGTTGTATACGCGGACAATAAGGTTTTGTGTGCGCCCATCGTGGTCAGTGAAACTGAATGTGCGCTCTGTCGCATGATTTGTGCAGTGGATACGCTTGCCAGTAAGCATTGTGTAGTCGTCGGTAATTTCGGCTATTTTTGACGCAGATCCATAGAATAAACGTTCCGATTCGCTTTCCAAAAATCCGAATTGAGGCATTTCCAAGGCTTTTGTCCAGTCCTTTCCTTGCAGATAATAGATGTTGAGAGTCGGAATTTCGTCAACGTTCAGCTCGCATTGGAACCTGATTTTCCCGTTAGGTGAAGTCAGACCAAGTTTTTTATCAAATTTGCCGTCAGCGGCACTTGATGCGCCTAACAATGCGACTATTAGGCAAGTTATTGCAATTATGACGCAGCATATTGCACAGATTATTAGTGAACGGTTCTTCATGATAAATGATTATTAGTTGTTAGTTGTTTTATTGTTTTGTTTGTTCAACGAACTTGATTGTCTCGTTTGGGGAGAATTCCATCTTGTCAACACATACCGAACGGCGCCCTATGGCCCCCTTTATTCCATCAATTGTGAGGGTGGCATTGTGGTAGAACAGGTACCAGGTCCCTTCAAATTCTATGGCTCCAGGATGAATTGTGAAACTGTTTTCGGCGCTGCCTGTAACTTGTCCTTGGTGTGTCCAGGGGCCTTCAAATGATGGCGCGGTGGCGTAGTCGATGGCTTCTTGCCCATTTCCCATTGATGCGTATATCAGGTAGCATGTGTTGTTGTGCTTGGTAAGCCAAGGCCCTTCAATGTAGCGAGGCAGGCTTATTGTGCTTATCTCACCATCAATTTCGGTCATGTTCGGCTTCAGTTTGGCAATGAAGCAAGTGCCATTTCCCCAGCAAAGCCAAGCATCATGTTTTTCGTCGATATAGACTGTCGGGTCGATGTCGTTCCACCAGCCACGAGTGCCGTTGCTTGTCATTGTATCGCATACAAGTGGCTTGCCAATGGCGTCGACGAATGGTCCAGTGGGAGTGTCGCCAACGGCAACTGCGATATTGTATCCAGAGTATGGCTTTTGACCTTGCAGAGTGACGTAGTAGTAGAATTTGCCGTTACTCTCAATTGCTTGAGATGCCCAAGCGGTCCCGACTCCGGGTGTGATGGTGTCGGCCCATGCGAAATTGCCTGGTCGCAATATGGCGCCATGGTCGGTCCATGTCTTCATGTCGGAAGTGGAATAGCATAGCCATTCGGTTATGTTGAATTCCTTGCCTCCGGAAGCACTGTCTTGGCCGTCGTAATATTCATCGTGGCCAACATACAGGTAAAGCTTCCCGTTGTGTACCATTGGTGCAGGGTCTGCGGTGAACTTGTTCCGGATTATAGGATTGCTTCCGTAAATGGTTACGTCTTGGCTCTTGGGCGAAGATGAACAAGCTGCCGCAAGTAATGCAATTGCAAAGAAGAATGTCTTTTTCATAAAGCTTTGTTGTGTCTTACAAAAATTGCAATTTTTGCCGAAAAAATTGAGTATATGTGAAACACAAAACTTTGTTTATGTAACAATTGTGGCTTGCAAAAATAAATGGCCATCCGACGATTGAATGGCCATTCGCTTGTATGGTATTGTGTATTTGCTATTTAAATAGATGAGGGATGAACTGGTTGAAGCAACGTCGCCAAGTCAGCCATTCGTGAGCGGTGCCTTCCGACAAATAGAACTCGGCATTTGCTCCACATTCACGCAATGATTTTACCAGGTTCTCTGTGCCGAAATTTTCTTCGCTTCCGCAACCAAGGAAGAAGTAGTGGATCTTGTTGTTGAAGTCTTTGTCGGTAAAGACACCGTCATAGGCAGTCTTGACGTCAAGACCGAAGATTGCGCCACTGAATGCACCTGCATAAGAGAACTTGTCCATATTCTTAAACACGGTGTTGAATGTTTGGAAACCACCCCATGAAAGACCTGCCATTGCACGGTTGTCACGATCGGTTTTTGTGCGGAAAGTGGCATCAATCATAGGAATCAAGTCTTTAATGATGACTTCGTAGAATGTTGCTCCAAATTGGTCCATGGAACCATTGCGGGGATTGAATCCTGCGGCAACGTCGCCATTGTCCATGACAACAATCATGGGAACTACAGTGCCGTCGGCAATGTGGTTGTCCATTATGTTCTGCATGAAACCTTGTGTTGACCAGCCTGTTTCGTCTTCGCCCATGCCATGTTGCAAGTAAAGAACAGGGTAGCGCTTGTCGCCAGATGTCTCGTATTCAGCTGGAGTGTAAACCATTGCGCGACGGAACTGCTTTTGCGATTCAGAGTAGTAGGTGACTGAGCGGACTTGGCCGTGTGGCACTTGCGAAGGACGGTAATAGTCGCCTTCTTTGCCTTCTGGAATTTCGATGCCACCGGCGGCACGACTACAACCAAAGTAAGTGGTTGTTTGAGGGTCAATCACTGATATGCCGTCTGCAATCAGAAAATAGTAGTGGAAGCCAACAGGCAGGGAGTCGGTGACTACGCAGAAGTTCCCCTCGGCATCTTTCTTCATTTCAAATTTCTTGCTGCAAATGTCAACTGTCAGGGCAGAAGTGTTTGGCGAGTGGAATCTGAAATATACGCGATTGTGGCTGTCAATACGTGGAAATTCTGCTCCAGGAATGTTTGTCGTAGCGGCCTGCGTGTTTTTCATCAGTTCATCAATGTTGCTGAAGGCATCGTTGTCTTGCGCCATTGCCAAAAAAGGAAAGGCAAGGGCAATTGCTAAAAGAATCTTTGTCATTTTATGTTGTTTTTAAGTTTAACATTCATTGTTGCAAACATAGTAAAATGCTTTTTCATGTCAATTGTGCGCAATATTGAAAAAGTGTTAGTTCGTGCCATCCATATTGTAGTTCGTAGATTTTTTTGAAATGAGGTTTGCCGATAGAGACCGTTTCCTGCACAAGAAAAAAACGCGGGCCATCAGTTCAGTTAGGCTCGCGTTTCTATAGATATGTCATGGAATGCTTTATTGTATGGCTTCCTGGATGGTGGCGTCAAGTAAGTGAACGTCGGTAAGGTGTCCGCCCGTCCAAACAACCCAGTAAAGGCCCTGCTCGCCATCGTCATCCTTGAGCTCGAGCATGTATTTGATGTCGCCTAAACGGCAGGTGAACGATTGCTCTCCAAGATTTTTCAGGATTAGCCGTTGACCGGGGCAAATGGCTTCTATGACGTCAACAGAAGAACAGATGATTCCGATGCCCCAGTTGTCCATTCGCTCTATTGTGCCGGAATCGGAAACGTAAGTCATTTCTCCTTCGGCGTAGTAGTTGAACGATATCAGCGCATCGTCGCTATAGCTTTCGAATTCCTTCGCATCGATAAATCCGTCATCAACTTTTATCTTGTGCTTTTCGCCATATTTAATTGCTTTTTTGAAAGTGACGCTTGTTATGACCAGTTCGCAAGGCAGTTTGCTCATGACGTAGAATTCCAGCAAATGTGATTTTCCTACGGAATCAAGGTCGATGCGTAGAGTTGACTTGCCGTCGACGACAGGCGCTGAAGATGACGTTATGACGTCGTTGTTTGTGTATCGTGCGTTTAGAAATAGCGTGGTTGAGTCGCACACTACACTGTCAAGTGTGACAACCAATTGGTCGTAGGCGCTGAAGTCGGCCGAAGGTTTTATGCTGTCATCTCCATATTGCCAGCCCCATCCTGCCCATTCTCCAGTATAGTATACTTTGTGCGCTATTGAGTCGTAATGGCTTCTCCATGTCAAATTGGCTTCATCGAGATTCATTGGTAGAGAGTCTGTCTTTGGCTCTTGTTTGTTGCATGAGATTACTATGGAACTGGCTAATAGTAGCAAACAGTAGATTTTGGGATTTTTCATGATGTTTTTTATTTTCTGATACATATTATACGAGTCAAAGCCTTTTTTGTTTTCGTTTTTTTGTTTTTTTTTCTTTTTTCTGATAAAAAAACAAATCATGTTTGGCTTTAATGGCTGTTGAGCTATGGTGTCGGCAATTTATTTTGTTGTATAGCGCTCGTTTTGCCGTTCATGAAAAACGCAGATGCCAAATTATTGACATCTGCGTTTTGTGTTGCGTTTTTGTCAAGAGCTAAAGAACATCTTTGATTGTGGCGTTCAGCGCGTTGACTTCAGTAAGGTTGCCTCCGGCCCATACAACCCAATATAGACCACATTCGCCGTCGTCGTCTTTCAGTTCAAGCATATATCTGATATCGCCCAATCGGCACGTGAACGATTGCTTTCCGAGCTTTTCGAGCATTATCTGCTGTCCTGGGCATACGGCTTCAATGACGTCGGCTGAAGAACAAATGGCGCCAATGCCCCAGTTGTTCATTACAACAACGGCGCCAGTGTCGTTTACAAACGTCATTTCGCCTTTGGCCTCGTAGTTGAATGAAATGATTGCATCGTCGCTGTATCCATCGAATTCGGATGCGTCAATGAAACTATCGTTTACTTTCAGCTCTTTTTCTTCGCCATATTGCAATTCCTTGTGGAATGAGATGTCGGCAAGTGTTATCTCGCAAGGACGTTTGCTCATTACGTATATCTCCATGACGTGCGACTTCTCGTTAGGGTCAAGAGTGATGCGTAGAGTTGTCTTGCCGTTGATTATTGGTGCTGAGGCTGAAGTGATGACCTCTGTGGTGGAGTACCTTGCATTAAGAAATAATGTGGTGGTGTCGGTTGAGATGTTCTCGATGGTGGCCACCAACTGGCTGTATTGGCTGAAATCGGCAGAAGTCTTGGTGCTGTCGTTGCCAAATGACCAGCCACAGCCAGACCAGTTGCTTGTGTAGCTTACTTTGTGATTGATAGAGTCGTATGTGCATCGCCATGTCAGATTCGCCTCATCGAGGTTCAGCGTGAGTGTGTCGTTGCTTTGTGGTGTGCTGTTGCAGGCATAAAGAAATGTTGCAAGGATAAACACAGTGTACCCAATATGTTTCATATGGTAAATGTTTTGCCGTTATTTGAAAAGTCTTTGTGCAAAGAGGAACAAGTCTTCGCGCCATACAGGCCAAGTGTGTCCGCCTTCTTTTGAGTCGTAGAATTCGTACTTGATGCCCATCTTGTCGAGTTTCTCCATCATTACCTTGCAGTTGTTGTATGCAATGTCGGTTGAACTGCCTTGTGCAAGCCACAATAGTTTGATGTTGCTGTTGAACTTGTCTTTGTTTGCCTCAAGGTAGGCATAGCATTTTGATCCAGGATCGTTTGGATTGTTGCCACTGTTTGCGAACCAGCCTGAACTGAATACGCCAAGATATGAGAAGAAGTCGTTGTGTGGCATTCCTACGTGCATTGTGTAGAGTCCGCCCATTGAAAGTCCAGCCAAGGCGCGCATCTCAGGGCGTGCATCGACACGGTAGTTCTTCTCAACGAAAGGAACAATGTTGTCCATAATCTCTTTTTCGATGTCGTCATATCCGCCGACGTTTGCGTCGAGGCTGACAAGAATCATAGGCACGGCTTTGCCTTCAGCCGAAAGGTTGTCGAGAATGATGTTTCCGCGTCCTTGGTTGACCCAGCCTCTGCAATCCTCACCACCACCGTGGATGATGTAGAATACAGGATATTTCTTGTCGATATTCTGGTCGTAGCCTGCAGGTGTGTAGACGTACATTGTGCGCCAACTCTTGGTGACGTTAGAAAAGTAGTTTTCTGTGCGCACGCAACCGTGAGGAACATCTTTTATCTGGTATTGCTCTCCGCCTTCAAGGTAAGGCACTTCAACGCAACTCATCATTCGTCCGCAACCAAAGAATGTCTCGCTTCCTGGGTCGTTTACTGATACGCCATCGACAATCAGGCTGTAGTATTGGATGCCACTTACAATGCGCTCGGTCTTGCCCGACCATACGCCATTGTCGTCTTTTGTCATATCGTATTTCTTTCCGCAGATATCAACCTGTACTTTGCTGGCTTCAGGCGCTCTGAGTTGGAATTCAATAGTGTTGTCGGGGTAAATTGCAGGATATTTGCTACCCTGAATGTTTGTTGTGGCTGGTGTCTGTGCCACTGCAGTTGCGCATAGTGCCAATGCAGGCAATAGTTGCAAGGTCTTGATTAGGTTGTTCATCTTGTTTGTTAAGGTTTAATATGTAATGCTTTTTTTGTTGTGCATAATATGCAAATATAAATAAGTATCGGATACTTTATTATGGGCTTTATACATTCCCCGACAAATAAAAAATCAAATAATGATATTCTTCATCCTCTTGGATTTTTGTTGTCATCTGGCTGATTTGCTTCGCGATTCTTTCTTGGGCTCGGCAATGTTTGAACAAACTGGGCGTTGCATGCAATTCGGCAATGCGCATTGCGCGGTTGCTTGACGGCTAGTATGTTTTTTTTAGTCTTTAAGGCAACTCACAGGTACAACCATTACGCCATCAGGACGTTTGAGCGCGTAGTCGCCGATGGCGGTAAGAACCATAAGGAACGACGGCTTTTTCATCTTTGTGGTGTCGATTTTGGAAGCAAGCGAAAGAAGGTTTTTAGCACCTTCGTTAATCAGTGTCTCACCGCCGATCTTGATTTCAATTAGCCCGTACTGCCCGTTGTCGAGGTGAATGACGGCATCAGTTTCCAGCCCAGTCTTGTCGCGATAGTGGTAGACATTTCCGTTCAATGCTTCTGCAAAAACTTTCAAGTCGCGGATGCACATTGTTTCAAACAGGAACCCAAATGTCTTCAGGTCGCCCATAAGGTCGTTTGGCCCAAGTCCGAGAGAGGCCGTTGCAATCGACGGGTCTACGAAATAGCGGGTGTCGCTTGACCTGATTGCGGTTTTGCTTCTTATGTTCGGATTCCAAGATGCAACATCCTCAATGAGAAATATTTTTTTCAGTGCATTTATGTATGATGCTATGGTGTCTTCGCTGAGCGATGCACCCTCGTTTTCAACCAAGTCTTGGTATATTGCGGAGATGCTGACTTGCGTTCCTTGGTTTCGCGCGTAACTGCGCAGTAGCCTGCGGGTGAAAGAGGCATCTCGCTTTATGCCGTCGACTTTGCTGATGTCGGTGTTGCAAACCGCGTCGATGTAGTTGTATGGTATTTTTCTTGCCAGTTTTTCCGATAATTTCAATGCTCCAGGCCAACCTCCACGGCACACTAGGTAGGCTATCCGTTGGAGGTCGGTTGGGATGGAATGGCTTACATCGGGTGCGGAACCGTCAAATAGGGCCTTTATGCTTATGGCGCCGTTGGAATCGCCTGATTCCCACAGCGACATTGGCCTCATCTTTACCCAGGCGAATCTTCCTGCGCCTGAATGGTATATGTTTGATGTGTCTGCAGGCACCGCCGAGCCAGTGAATATGAATTGGCCTACTTGTTTGCGTCGGTCGACAATGAAACGAGCAACATCCCATAGTTTTGGCGCCATTTGCCATTCGTCAACAAGGCGTGGCGTGTCACCTTCAAGCAGAAACGAGGGTTGCGAGTCGGCCATTTGCAGATTGAATGCCTCTTGCTCAGGGTCGTTCATATACAATATGCTTCCAGCGTGTTGTTCGGCAGAAGTCGTTTTTCCGCACCATTTTGTGCCTTCGATGAGTACTGCTCCCATACAACTTAATTGCTCTTTTATTTGTGTGTCTGCAATCCTGTTTTTGTATTCCATTTTTGCTTTGTTTTATTATTGGTTGCAAATGTATATAACTTATTATTATTTAGCAAATAAAATAATTTCATTCACCAAGTTGGACGCATTTTATTCACCAAGTTGGACGTATTTCATTCACCAAGTTGGATGTATTTCATTCATCAAGTTGGACGTATTTTATTCACCAAGTTGGCTGTGAAAGACGGTGCTTGGAATTTCTTGTTTTGGTTGCGCGTTTTGTATTTGCGAAGTTTATGAAGATTGGCAAGATTCCGAAAAAAGGACGTTGCCTAATGGCAAACGTCCTGTGCAATTGGGCAAATCCAGTTTGCCCGTGTTTTATGTTGGTGCGAGCACCGTTTCAGAATCTTACTGTCAGTTCCTCGCCATTGTATTCGATGCGTTTTTGAGTCTTGCTGTCGGCCAATACGATGTTAAAGGCGCGATTATCCAACATTCCGCGGAATTGTCCGTCGCGTTTGCCAATGGTCAGGGTTTTAGAGGAGTCGTCCCACGAGAATCCTATTTTGGAAAATTCGCCTTGCTTGTAGTTGTTATTGTCGCCCTCGTCCTCGTATAGCACGAATTCCGCATCGGCATTCGGGAAAATGACTATGTCGAGTTCGGAGGCATCGTAATAGTCGGTAGATTGAATGGCCTTGCCTTGCGGTATTATGCTACCTGCTTTG
>JAZUEN010000015.1:0-10742 GCA_045640185.1 Bacteroidales bacterium | reverse complement strand
TTCTGTCCTTTATTTGATACTCCGTTTGCCCGTCTTGAAGTCCGTACAACCTTTGAAGCACAAGTACTTTGAACATGAAAACTGGATCCTTTGGCGGTCTTCCTGCGTTGGATTTTCTTTCAATTGGAAAGACTGTCGTTTCTAAGTCTTTTCTAAAAATTTCAAAATCAATAACTTGAGATAATATATCCAACGGATTGCCCATTTCTGTCAATGCCTGTTTGGTGCATTCTTCTTCAAATATGCTTCTGCCTTGGTTCTGGTGATATTTTGCCATGTGTTTTTTTTCAAAAATACGGCATTTTTCGACAATTGTCAAGGTTAACTCACTTTGTTTTAACCAATTATTTATAGAACATCCCTTAAACACATCCATAAAACTACTCACATCGCCACCACAGCCTTAACACCTTACCGTCAAAATCAATGACGGCTTGCGTCAAAGTTACTGACGGTCTAAGTCGTTTAATTCATTAAGGAAACGGGCAACTTTAGCGGCTTTGCCGCTATCTAAATCTGTGATATTCAAATTTATGTTGATTGATTGCAAAGGGGAATCCTGCTTTATGTCGCAGAGAATTTCAATATCGTTTAAAAAATTATGATTCATGGCTTTGCAAACGGCAACGAGTTGCTTAACATCAATGGTGCTACGCTCGAAAATGGAATAGACATTTGGACGCCCGCAATTTATGCGTCGCGCAAATTCAGCCACACTCAACCCGCTCTCGTCGAAAACGGATTTAATTAGTTGCCCAATGTGAAGATTCTGTTCCGTGGCCATTGCGTTATCGGTTTACAATAAAAAAGCGTGGAATTAACTACCTGCCTGACACTCGGGCTTCCACACCCCACGCTTTCCGACAAGTATTCCACGCCATACAACAATGGCTGTATGGAAACTTATTCTTGAAAGCGTGTCAAAATGACAATTGTGGAAGATTTAGTGCCAAGAATAGTCTCTAATCGCTATTTATAATATGTTAAATCAATCTTTTACTTCATTCACTATTGTTTATACGTTTTATACAATCAAATCCGCACCAATAATTGCAGTTCGGGTTTGCACAAACTTACAAAAGAATATCTGATTTTACAGCAACGGCCGAGAAATTGGAATCGGAAAACAAAAATAGCCCCAATTTTTCAGAGCAAAGAGTTTTATTAGTTGCCCTTACAGGGCGCTTTCGGTGATTGTAACATTTTCCTGTGGCGCCGCTTCGCTTTGCCTTTGACTATTATCAGTTGCCTTTTTAGGGCAATATTGTTGTTAAATCAACAATTTAAATGGTGACAAATATGGAAACGCGCTGAAAGCGCAAATCAAGACAGCCCAACGCAAAGTGCACGAAGAATGAGTGCACGGCACGTTGGGTTACAGGCGGAAGTGTAATTGGCGCGCTGAAAGCGCAACTCAATCTGTCCACAAATACCGCTCGTCATAATCAATGTTATATTGCTTCAAAAACAACAGCAACTCTTCTTTAAACGAAGCCTTTTTGTGGTGATTCTTCTGATTCTGAATGTAATTGAAGGTTTTGTCGTACAGCGACGGACTGACTGAAAAAATACCATATCCGCTTTGCCAGGCAAAATTCTTGTAATAGTCAGAAAGGTGTTTTATCCATCTGCTACTGTGCCTTTTAACATCTTCAATAAGTTTCGCTGCGGCAATGTTTTTCGAAAGCGAACAGAAAATATGAATATGATCAGGCATTCCATTGATAATTATTGGTTTGGATTCCAAATCGTTGAGAATCGAGCCAATGTAGGCATATAGTGATTGAGAATCTTCGTCTTTTATTTGACAGCTTGTGCTTTTCACGTGGAATGTGATATGGACAAATAGTTGCGACAGTGATTGTGCCATTTTCTTGATAATTATTTTTTTGCGAAAATAGCTTTTTTTAAGTTGCCCTTTCAGGGCGCTGACTAGGACTGCCCCTTTTTCCTATGGCGCCACTTCGCTTTGCCATAGGCTATTATAAGTTGCGCTTTCAGCGTGATTTCCGTGTGTTCCGTGGTTACTTCACGCCAACTCCGCGTAAAGGTCGAATTCGTCGGCATCGGTTACGCGCACCTTTACAAATTCGCCAACTGGCAATTCATCTGCCGACACAAGCACCTCGCCGTCAACTTCAGGCGAGTCGCCCTGGCTTCTTCCCACATAGAATTCGCCTTCCTGACGGTCAATCAGCACGTCGATGGCGGAGCCGATCTTTTCCTCGTTTATTTCGAGCGATATCTGTTGCTGAATCTCCATTATCTTCTCCATCCGGCTTTGCTTGACGTTCTCTGGCACATTGTCGGCATAGTTCTTATAGGCAAATGTATCCTCCTCATTTGAATATGTGAATACGCCCAAACGGTCGAAACGGACTTTCTTTACAAACTCGACCAATTCGGCGAAATCCTCATCTGTCTCATCAGGATGTCCCACAAGCAATGTAGTGCGCAATACCAGCCCAGGCACGCGTTCACGGAATCTTGCGACCAAATCGTATGTCTCCTGCTTGCTGATGTTACGGCGCATCTGCGTAAGCATATGGTCGCTAATGTGTTGCAACGCTATGTCGAGATACTTGCAGATGTTGTCGTGACGGGCCATTACGTCGAGCACGTCGGTCGGGAAATGTGCAGGATAGGTATAGTGTATGCGAAGCCAATGCAAGCCTTTTATGTTGGCGATGGATTCCATCAGTTCGGCAAGACACTGCTTTTTGTATATGTCGACGCCGTAAAACGACAAATCCTGGGCAATGAGTATTATCTCCTTCACGCCTGTCTCGACAAGCGCCTCGCACTCTTGCAAGACATCTTCCTTTGTGCGCGACTTGTACGCTCCTGTTATTTGCGGTATAGCGCAGAACGAGCAAGTGCGGTTACAACCTTCGGCAATCTTAACATAGGCATAATGCGAAGGTGTCGTCACGATGCGTTGTGGTTGCAAATTGCAGAAATACTCCGACTTGAAGTATTCGAGCATCGGCCTCAATTCGAACTTTCCGAACCAGGCGTCAACCTCGGGAATTTCCTTTTCAAGGTCGGCACGGTAGCGTTGGCTCAAACAGCCAAACACGACTATCTTGCCGACACGATGACGCTTTTTCTGTTCGGCATAATCAAGAATTATATTGATTGATTCCTCTTTGGCGTCGTTTATGAAACCGCAAGTGTTTATCACGACAAAATCGAACTTGCCCTTTTCGGCTTCATAATAGACATCGAAGCCGTTGGCCTCAAGTTGACGCATGAGTATTTCGGTGTCCACGCGGTTTTTGGAGCACCCCATCGTCAGCAGATTTATTTTTTTGCGCATCGTCAGAAAATACAATTACGAATTAAGAGAATAGCGAATCGACGAACTCGGAAGGAACGAAGTCTTGCAAATCGTCAATTCCCTCGCCTACACCAATATAGCGGACAGGAATCTTGAACTGGTCGGAGATGCCTATCACAACGCCACCCTTGGCCGTTCCATCGAGTTTTGTGATTGCCAGCGACGACACTTCGGTCGCTAGCGTGAACTGTTTGGCCTGTTCAAATGCGTTCTGGCCTGTAGAGCCGTCAAGCACGAGCATCACATCGTGTGGCGCCTGAGGGTTGATTTTCTGCATGACCCTGCGAATCTTGGTCAGTTCGTTCATCAGATTAACCTTGTTGTGAAGACGTCCGGCAGTATCGATAATCACCACGTCGGCGCCACTCTTTGTCGCGGATTCCAGCGTGTCGTAAGCCACAGATGCCGGGTCGGACCCCATTTGCTGCTTGATCATAGTTACGCCCACCCTATTCGCCCAAACCTCAAGCTGGTCGATAGCGGCGGCACGGAACGTATCGGCCGCGCCTATGACAACCTTCTTGCCTTGTTGCTTGAACTTGTTGGCGAGTTTTCCGATGGTTGTTGTCTTTCCTGCGCCATTGACGCCGACAACCATTATCACATATGGGCCATTTCCGTTTTTCTCTATGGCGTTGCTCTGTGAATTGACTACATTTTCGGCCAGCAATGCCGATATTTCATCGCGCAACAGCACGTTAAGTTCGTTGGTGTTCAGATATTTGTCAGTCTTTACACGATCCTGTATACGTTCAATAATCTTCAGTGTAGTATCGACGCCGACATCGGAAGTGATAAGCACCTCCTCAAGATTATCGAGCACCTCGTCATCGACAACAGTCTTGCCGACAATGGCTCGAGAAATCTTTTTGAACACACTCTCCTTGGTTTTGGACAATCCTTTATCGAGTGTTTCTTTTTGGAAAATGGAAAACAAACCCATAAATCAAGTCATTTAGAAATGTTAAAGATAAGGAATCATATTAAAAAACCTTATCGACATAAATAAAAAAGGCCTCCTACGAAAAACGAAGGAAGCCTCTTCTATTATGAATTGACAATTACTTCTTGAAGAAATCCTTTGCGTGTTCAGCGTTGACAACTTCTTCCTTGAATTGATATGCGCCAGTCTTTGGTGACTTCACCATCTTGATACACTTTACGAAGCTCTTAGCGTCGCCTGTCTTAAGTGTTGCAACTACTTTCTTTGCCATATCTACTTATTATTTAATTTCCTTGTGTACGGTTACTTTCTTGAGGAATGGATTGTACTTACGCAATTCCATGCGCTCAGGAGTGTTCTTGCGGTTCTTGGTGGTAATGTATCTCGACATTCCTGGAACACCGCTTTCCTTTTGTTCAGTGCATTCCAATATCACTTGAACTCTATTGCCTTTTGCTTTCTTTGCCATCTCGAATAATTTTAGATGTTATTGATTAAACCAGCAGCCTTGGCTTCTTTCAGCATAGTGTGCAAACCTTTTTTATTGATATCGCGCAAACCGCTTGCTGACACTTTCAACGTAATCCAACGATCCTCTTCTGGATAGTAGAACTTTTTGTTGAACAAATTTGCATGGAATCTTCTCTTGGTCTTAAGGTTTGAGTGACCAACATTATTACCTACCATGCTTCGTTTTCCTGTTACTTGACAAACTTGTGACATATACTTAATGGTTTTCTTTCAAAAATCGGATGGCAAAATACGTGCTTTTAATTCAATTTAGCAAATATTTTTGAATGATTTTTTCATTAATAAAAGCATGTTTTTATCCGCCATCAAATAGAAGCGTTCATCAATCGTATTTCGCTATAAATCAACCATAAAATCATATATTGCGAAGCAGGAACGACAACGCCTCGTCCGAAAACTTCTCAATATTGCTTGCTCGATCTGTTCCAAACACGATTTTTTCTGACAATATTTTGTCCGGTGTCGCCAAACCGACAAATACAGTTCCGACCGGATTGTCAGCCGTTCCGCCTGTCGGACCAGCAATGCCGGTTGTTGAAATGGCATAATCGGCACCGGTTATGCGTCTGGCGCCTTCGGCCATGGCTTCAGCCACTTGCGCGCTGACTTCAGTGTATTGCTTGATGAAAACTGGTGGCACGCCAAGCACTTTCATTTTCACTTGGTTGGTGTACGACACCACTCCCCCATTGAACCAAGCCGAACTGCCAGGTGTCAACGTCAGCAAATGGGCTATGTTTCCGCCTGTGCAACTTTCGGCTGTCGCCATTGTCTTGCCTTCCGACAGCAATTTTCGGCCTATCTGCATTGCCAGCGTTTCTTTTTCCTCCATGTCGATATCATTTTTTGACTGGCCCAAAAATAGACTGAATATTTTTTTGCGTCGACAAAATATTCGGAATATTTATTGCGTTTGCTAAATGCAACTATTATAAATCTTACTGCCTATGGCGAAACGTTCTACTATTATTTTAAAACTCAACAAGGTACAAGTCGGCAACGAAACCGAATCATTTTTAGACAATTGCGTAAACGAGAAATACAGTCCGTCGGACAACGCAATAAAGAACATAATGGCGTTTGCAAAGGCTCACAAGGCCAAACACACAAACAGCATTGGAACTGTTGAGATGGTGCTGAATTAGCTACACGCTACCGAAACAGGAAAAGAGGATGTTTCTTTTTCGAGCATCCTCTTTTGTTATTTAAAAGAGCAGAAAAAAAGTAAGCAGAAGTTTAGTAAACTAAGCTTTAACATTTATGGCCGGGCCAATCTTTGTTTAAGTCCTGAACAGAAAAGTCTATTGAACATCAAATTCTTTGTATAAGTCTGCCGGTGTTCCTATTTTTTCAACAATTCCATTTTCGTTTATGTATATAGAGTATTCTTCTGGTTTTTGAGGCAATTTGTTTTTTATTTGAAACAAATTGTGAGCGTCAAATACCAATGGAAGATCATCATACGACTTGCGCAATGAACTTGTATCTTTCAGACAAAAATTGTTTTCCGAATAAATCAAAATCATGAAATTCCAATCCTGCAACTTTGCCTTTTCTGCGAAAAATCGATGTTCAGGTATTCTATTCGTGCAATAAGAGCAATCACCATTGACAAAGGTAATAACGAGTCCATTTGAATAGTCACAATCCACATAGGCATTATTTATCACTGAAAAAGTTTCTTCAGAAATAGATTTTGCACAACCCTTTTCTTTTGTTGAATCGCACAAATTGCAACTAAAAAAAAGCATCACCAATGGAACTAATAGCAAAAAACGCATTTTTATCACTTTAGGCATGATTTTAATATAACCGGTTCTTCATTTTCGTTAAAGGCGAGGAAATACACAACACTGTCGTTGTCTGATACTGCACATCCAACAACATCTCGCCCTATTGAATAATGTATTTGTTGTCTCCCGTTCCAATCAAACGAAAGCAAATCGGAGTAAACAATCCTTGTTCCGTGCCCAAAAAATTCTTCAAACGCCCTTGGCGAGAACAAACAATATATTGAGTTGGGGGTTCCTTGAAAGTGCCATCCATCAAAACCGACCATTGCCTTTGCATATGTTGATACAACAGGAATGCTAACCCCGTCTATATTGACGTTCCGAGTATGTTTCTTTTCTGTATCATAGAACATTATCCTATTGTTCAAAACTATTTCACCAGAAGGGTTGCACTCTGCAACATCAATTATTCCATCTGACATGCTCGCAAACATGTTGTTTTTATTTCGGTTGCATAACACTGATGGAAAAGCAATTGCTTGCAACAGGCTATCATTATTGGTATTGTCTATATTGCCTAAATCAGGGTAATCAACATAATATCCGAAAATTCTTCCTATGGTATCCAACACCCCATATCTACCTTTTGCAAACATACCCGTGCTCACAATAAAGCCAAATTGTCCGACAATTGTAACACCTCCGCATATTACTTTTCCATTTTCATTAAAAGGAGAAAAAGTTTTTATTGGGTTCGATTTTCCTGACAAGACTTTTTTAATAGAAAAAAGATAATATTCCATATCAACATCACTTACGATTATGGTATCTCCATTGATTTTATTGATACCACATACGGCACCTATTTCATCCGGACCACTCCCTTGCCGACCGAAACGGGCCATCAGCTCAAAATTCACCGTATCAATTATGCTAAACCTAAATTCATCAGTATCATCGTTTTGTAGCACAATAACATCATTCATCAGATATATCTGTTTTGGGTTTAGCTGATGATTAATTGTCACCTCACGTTGTATGGCAAGTGTTGTTTCAGTTTTGAATGTTTCCAAAACATTGTTGTCTCTGTCACAACCTATGCAGACAAAAAAGACAAGAAACAGAGGCAATCTTTTCTGTATCATTGATTTATTTTTCATGTAACAATATCGTTATTGAAAACCATGGGATTGTATGCTAATGGCACCAACCCCATATGTTAAAAATTGTTGGTGTATAGGAGAGACTACGCTTTTTGATAATACGATCTTCCTATCCCCCAACCATCAGCACAAGGGCACCTTTGGTTACAACCACAATAACACCATTCTATATAACCTGTACTAGTTATTTCCACAATGCAACATGCTTCAGCTTCAACATTTTCAAGAGAGACATCAAATGTGCGTTGAATTTCTTCATTTGCATTGAGCACATTCACTCCTGCAACAGCCACAACGGCCA
This sequence comes from Bacteroidales bacterium, assembly GCA_045640185.1. Taxonomy (GTDB): domain Bacteria; phylum Bacteroidota; class Bacteroidia; order Bacteroidales; family SZUA-534; genus RUG13583. The sequence continues at coordinate 2,731 of JAZUEN010000015.1, read as the reverse complement.
AGCCTAAAATTGTTTTTTTAAGTTTCATTTTGTAAAAATTTAAGTTAGTAATAATAATGTTTTACAAAACCGGTGCGCACGTTGATTTTGCGCACCAAATCAAAAAAAAAAAAAAACAGGCTTCCAAATTTTTCTGCAACTTTTTGATAAATATTTTGCGGGTTTTCATTAACATAGAGTAAACAACCAAGTGCAATTAATTTTTCAAAATTAGGCTACATTTTTGTAGAACTCAACAACAGGTGAGGAAAAACCAAGTTTTTCTCTATGTCTCCTGTTGATTTTCAACTGGATATTGCACAACTTTCCAACATAGACACTTTGTTGCTTACTGCCTAATTTCCGGAAAAGCATGCCATACTCAATCTATAATCAGAATTGTGTATATTCGAAATTCAAAAATGGCACACCATGGATACTGAAAGATTAATAAAGGTTTTGGAATGGCGACCTTCGATCAGCGTCAGTTCCGACGGCACATTCAACCCACAAGACAGGAAGGAAATTGACGAATGCATGATGGACGTGTTCAAACAATTTTACGAATTCAAGAAAAAGAAATACGACTTGACGCTGGACACCCCGCTCGACACGGACAAACTTGAAGATATGGACATTGCCATATTGATATGCTCGATTGAATGTGGATTCGGAATCAAGAACATACCATCAGAAGAACTGCGGGAAATGACCACTTTTAGAAGCATTGCCGATTACATAAGCCACAATCTGCCACCAGAAACGGCTTCTAAAACATGTCCCGAAAAGGATGAGCTTACTGAAACCAAAGACAAAAAAAATTATAAAATCGGATTTTTCGGTTGGATTTTCTCCATAGGGGCCACATGCTTTGCAATCTGTTTTTTCTTTAACGTGTTTGACAAAGCCTATGACCTTCCAACGATTGCATCAGTTGTGTTAAGTGTCATAATTGGAGTCATAGCCTTTGCTATAACTGTCGGCATGATTCTTTCTTCCAATAAAAATGGATAGCACTCTTTTCATCAAAAAAAAAGCGACAATCATTTCCGCATACAAAATTGATAATTCGCCAATAACTGGTTCACGCTCTAGAAACTAAACACCACGCCCAGTTTCATCAGTTCCTTGAACTGCAACTTTTTGGTTACGCCTATCTGGTTGCCGGCATCGTCCTTGACGGGTATTTCCTGGTCGTCATCGTATATCATTTCGGTTGACACCGTCGCACGTACGTAATAGTTGATCGGAAGCACAATTTCGAGGTTCCAGTCTATATCGACATTCTGCGGTTTCACGAAATAGTTTGAGAAGAACTCGGCCACGGAATTGACCTCGATGTCTTTCCAGATCTTGTTCTTATATGTCCACTTCACATTCAAGCCGGTCTCACTACGCATGTACCTGTCATCGTCGACATTGTACTTGCTGTGGCTGACAGTGTCGCTGACAACGAATGTGTTTTTCGACGACAACGGCGACACCGACAAGACATTTCGCTCATTTGGGCGGTAGTCGAAGCCGGCACCGACAGTCAGCGTGGCAGGCGCCATGAATTTCGACAATAACGCAGTCTTTGTGTTTTCATTGTATGAATAGATTGGCGCAAACTGCGACTTGAAGTTCAACTGAGCGCTGTAATAGAATTTCGTGAACGCCTTATAGCCATAACTCGACGTGATGTCGATTTTGTCCTCGTTGGTACGTATCGACTTCTCGCCCTGGCGGATTGCCCCATACTTGAACACGCCCTTGCTCTCCCACAAATGATGCCCCTTTGAATAATTGGCATACAGTTCCAAGGTAGATAAAAGGGTGATTGTGTTTTCGCCACCCTTGACCCAGTTGCTGACTGCCATTTGAGTGACATCGAGGGCGACTTTTCCGCCCATGACCCAGTGTTTTGGGTTTTCGATCTGGACCAATTCACGCCTTACCAAGTCATGTTTTTGCGTTTCGGCCAAAAGGTTGTAAAAATATTGCCTTGTCTTCGTCATGTCATCGGCTTCAAATTCGTCAGACTGGTTAACAAGTATCCTGAACGAGTTGCGCTGGATGTCGCGGATGAGCACCGGCAGGTCGTTTCCGGAAAGGTCTTTGATGGAGGTGCGTATCAGGCTCGGGCTACCATCGTACAACCTGAACCTTAAAGAATCTCCATTCAGGTTTACCAGATAAAACGATGTGGTGTCGTTTCGCAATTTGCGCATTTGGGCGAAAACCGGCAAGTTGGACACATCCTGCACATTCTTTCTCAATGCCTTCACCAATGTGTCGGCATAAGGCGTAGTGACAGACACAAGGCTATCGTAGTTTATGCCGTCGTCGAGCAAGTCCAAGATGTCGTTGAATGTAGAATCGACACTTGATATGTCCATTGTATCCAACGCACGTTTCAAGTGCCACTTGACACGCACGTCGGTCATGTTTTCAGAAAACCGCTCGTTTCGCACCCTGACAGAATCGTAGAACGTACGAAGCCAAGCCAATTCAATAGCAGGACGGTTATCCTCTACAACCGACATCAGTTTCGACATAGTCAGGTTTGAAGTGTCGGAAGCCAACTGGTAATTCAGATACCGGTAGGCATCAAAAAAAGCCGAATCGACTATTGTTGACGGCTTGTTGTCCCTGAAATACTGATTGATGACCTGTCGGTCCCAACTCTCCTGCACGCTTCTGCGAGTAGCACGACGCTGTGCAACCGCGAGCATTGGCAACAAAAGCAAAAGAAGCAATATGACCTTTCTGA
>JAZUEN010000014.1:0-13369 GCA_045640185.1 Bacteroidales bacterium | reverse complement strand
ATTCCAGAAGAGCAATTGCGCGAAGCATCTAAGTCAGCTGTTTGCAAAATCAACATCGACTCTGACTCTCGCTTGGCTATGACTGCCGCTATCCGCAAATACTTGGCAGAAAACCCAAGCCACTTCGACCCACGTCAATATCTGAAACCTGCACGTGAGAACATGAAGAAGATGTACATCCACAAGATTGTAAACGTTCTTGGTTCAAACGACAAATTGTAATCAGAACTTACCAATACTAAAAAGCGGACCATCATGGTCCGCTTTTTTTTGTCGTAAAAACCGACTTGTCCAACTAAAAGCAAGTTGTTATATTTGTTATGTTTCTAACTAAAAACAATGATTATGAAAAGAATGCATTTACTTATGGCAACTGCTTGCTTGGCCGTTGTCAGCACATCGTGCAGCAGTCAGGTTCCTGAGACCTACAACCAATCGAAGGTTGTAGAAGACGGAGGTTCTGGACAATACAAGGCAATCATGGTTACAGAACCGTCGCTAGCTGAACACACTATTTTCCGTCCACAAGACTTGACTCCGTTCAACGAGAACAATCCGTTGCCAATCCTTGTATGGGGAAATGGCGCCTGTTCAAACTCTCCTTGGGAACATGTCAACTTCCTGAACGAGATTGCGTCACACGGATTTATGGTTGTAGCCATTGGCAATTTCCCAGACACAGTGCCATACCGCGGCCCTATGTCAAAGGCTGAGCAACAACTTGAAGGACTTGACTGGGCGCTGTTGCAGAACGAAGACAAAAACAGTCCATATTTCAAGAAACTTGACGCTGACAACGTAGCTGCAGCAGGAATGTCGTGCGGTGGACTGCAAACACTTAACAATGCAACCGATGCTCGTCTGAAAACAATCATGATTTGCAACAGTGGCTCGTTCATCGACCCAAACACCGCAATTCCAGGCATGCCAATGCCGACAAAAGACAAACTGCAGGAAATAAAGGTTCCTGTTCTATATCTTCTAGGCGACACAACCGATATTGCCTACGTTAACGGCATGGATGACTATGCCCACATCAATCACTTGCCTATTGCAGCCTGCAACCTACCTGTTGGCCACGGCGGAACATACGCACAGCCTCATGGCGGCGAGTTCGCAATTGTCGCAACAGCATGGCTGAAATGGCAATTGAAAGCCGATGACGAAGCTTCAAAAATGTTCAAGGGCGAACCTTGTGGCGTAGCCCAACGCGAAGGTTGGCGAATCGACAAGAAAAACATAGATTAATTCTTGTAACGCGACACAATAAAAAAGCGGATTTTAAAAATCCGCTTTTTTATTGTCGCATTGTTTCAATCCGACTGAAGGTCAAACAATTTTTGCAAATCAGCCAGTGCTGGATTTTTCTCCAGCATATACCTGTATTTTTCCAATGTTGTGTATGGTGCCGTTTCTTGCGGTTTCTGGACTTCGCCTTCCATATTGAAGCTCAATCGCACGTTCGAATTATGCAAATGCTCTTGCAGATATTGTTCCAGTTTGTCATGAATGTTTTTATAAAGGAAGTCTCTCACCACTTGGCTAGTCACACTAAACGTAAAGTCAAAGCCTTTCTCCGGCATCGACGGAATCTGTTCAAGCAAAATTGCGCTCAGCCTTGGCCGTTGTAGCTTCTCTGACTGTGCAAAGTCTTGCCACACCTCAGTGAATTGCTCATGAGTGAACTCCTCCGACTCGATTTTTGACATTACCTTGCCACCTGCAGCCGACGACTTCACGTCGTGCAACAATATATTCTTTGGATATTCTTTGTATTTTGGATATTTATCCGATGTTTCAACGGTTTTATTGGCAGTCGGTGTTGATGGCTGAGTCGAAAAGACATTCTGTTCCGGCTTATTTTTCTTCTTAAGCCGTTTCAGTTCTCGTTTTTTTTTTCCTCCTCAAGATTGCAAAGACGCATTAACGCAAATTCGACAGCCAACCGTTTGTTCTGACTAGTACGGTAATTCACTTCGGCCGACGACAAAACAGTCAATGCGTCAAACATATACCACGCCTGGCATTTCTTCGACTGCTCCAAATAATGCGTCTTTATGGCACCGCCAACATCAAGCAATTGCACAGTCTTCTCATTGCTGGCGACAAGCAAATCCCTAAAATGCTTACTTAAGCCCGACAGGAAATGCTGACCTTCGAACCCTTTGTCCAATATGTCGTCATATATAGTAAGGCTTGTTGCGATATCCTTGTCAAGGAACGCATCCACTAACCTGAAAAAATAATCGTAATCCAATACATTAAGGTTGGCGACAGCTTTTTCGTATGTGACCTCATTGCCCGAAAAACTCACAATCTGGTCAAATATCGACAAAGCGTCACGCATTGCGCCATCAGCCTTTTGGGCTATAATTGTCAATGCTTCAGGCTGAACTGTTATGCCTTCATTTTCTGCGACATGGGCCAATTGCTTAGCCGCATCTTCAACTGTTATCCGGCTGAAGTTGTACACCTGACAACGTGACAAGATTGTCGGCAACACTTTATGCTTCTCCGTTGTTGCAAGTATGAAAATGGCATGCTTGGGCGGTTCTTCCAATGTCTTTAGAAAAGCATTGAACGCCGCCTGAGACAACATATGCACCTCATCGATGATATACACGCTGTAACTGCCTATCTGTGGCGGTATGCGAACCTGATCGATGATTGTACGGATATCTTCAACCGAGTTGTTGGAAGCGGCATCCAGCTCATGTATATTGTATGAACGGTCCTCGTTAAATGCCTTACACGATTCACACTCGTTACAAGGCTCCAAGTCTGCTGTTGGATTAAGGCAGTTGATTGTCTTTGCGAAGATACGTGCGCAAGTAGTCTTTCCGACACCTCGAGGGCCACAAAACAAGTAGGCTTGTGCCAAATGCTTGTTACGTATGGCATTTTTCAAGGTGGTGGTAATTGACGATTGACCGACAACACTGTCAAATGTTATTGGTCTATACTTTCTCGCCGATACTATAAATTCGCTCATATTGACTTGTCAAGTGCCGACAAATATAGAAAAACATAACCATAAGATTCGTTCAAGTTTTCAACATCTATTTAAAAAATTTTTATTTCGTTGCAACTCAACAACCCTAGGCAAAAATAGTGGCCGACATCGTCAATTTCATTTGCATAAATTAAAAGGTATGCTAAATTTGTGAAAATTTTTGCTAATGGAAACGGGTGCATTGATTGACGGCTTCAAACTTAAGTTTGAGACACTTGTAGAGAAATACAAATCTCTTAAGGTGGAAAATGCGAAGTTGTCAGAAGAAAACACCAACCTAAAACAGAAATTAGCCGAAAAAGAAAAGGAATTATCAGACAACAAAAAGGAACAAGATACAAAACAGTTAGCAAATACATTTTTGGCAGCAAGTGGCAACAATCCGCAAGAAGCCAAAAACAAGATAAATAGAATAGTGCGGGAGATTGACAATTGCATCGCCCTATTGAACCGATAGAACGACTATGGATACAGAATTTACAATAAACGTCAATATTTGTGATAGGACCTATCCAATCAAAATAGATCGTAACGAAGAGGAGAAAATAAGGAAGGCTGCAAAAAAAATAAATGATACGATTGCTCAATATAAGCAATTGTACAACAATAAAGATGGTCAGGATTTTTTAGCAATGGTCGCTCTTCAATTTGCAACACACGTTGTTGAAAGCGAAGAACACTACGAGATTCTGCCTGTTATCGATGAATTAAGCAAACTTGATGAGAAACTGTCAAATTTGTTGAATGACATAGAATAACAACGAGTTCTTTTAAATATAAACCGAATAAATACCGCACCGGTTTGGAATAGTTTGGGAAACTCAACACTAAAAATTTTAGGGGTTGCGTTTATTATTGCGTAAGACAGGCCTCACCGTCGCAAGACGGAACCTTATGGTTCAGTGGAAGTAAGAAACAGTTGCCGCAACTCCGCCTATATTCTTATAGGAGTTTTCACAAATACTTTCCGGTGCGGTTTTTTATTTATAAACACTTAAAATCATATGGATAAACAATTATTAGTAATTGCAATCGCATCACTCATTGTCGGCTTTGTACTAGCATTTGTGATACTGAAGATTGCATTGAAGAAAAAAACGACACGATTGGTTCAAGAAGCCGAGGCCGAGGCCGAAATGATAAAGAAGGAAAAGGCCTTGCAAGCAAAGGAAAAATTTCTGCAATTGAAAGCCGAACATGAGAAGATCATCAATGAACGAAACAACAAAGTTGCAGCGGCAGAGAACAAGCTAAAGCAAAAAGAAGCTGGTATCAACCATCAGATTGAAGAGTACAATCGCAAGAAAAAGGAAGTTGACACCATTAAGGACAGCTTAACTGCGCAACTTGAACTTGCCGAAAAAAAGAACGAAGAACTTGACAAGGTTCACAAACAACAAGTAGAACAACTTGTCTCCATTTCAGGCATTTCAGTAGAAGAGGCTAAAAATCAGCTTATGGACTCGCTAAAGGCTGAAGCCCGCACTCAAGCAATGTCAGAAATAAACGAGATAATGGACGAGGCCCGCCTGTCGGCAAACAAAGAAGCAAAACGCATAATTCTGCAAACCATTCAACGCGTTGCTTCAGAACAAGCCATTGAAAACTCAGTAACCGTATTCCACATAGAAAACGACGACATAAAAGGACGCATCATCGGACGTGAAGGACGCAACATCCGTGCATTGGAAGCGGCAACTGGAGTTGAGATAATTGTCGATGACACGCCTGAAGCAATCATACTTTCCGCATTCGACCCTGTCCGCCGCGAAGTTGCCCGCCTGGCTCTTCACCAACTTGTCACTGACGGTCGCATCCACCCTGCACGCATTGAGGAGATTGTGGCAAAGACACAAAAAATGGTAGAAGAAGAGATGATTGAAACAGGCAAGCGCACTGCCATCGATTTGGGAATACATGGCCTACACCCAGAACTGATTCGACTGATAGGCAAGATGAAATACCGCTCGTCTTATGGGCAGAACCTGCTTCAGCACTCACGCGAAGTAGCAAACCTGGCAGCAATCATGGCGTCAGAACTCGGACTGAACCCGAAAGCCGCAAAACGAGCCGGCCTGCTCCACGATATAGGCAAAGTGCCTGACGACGAGCCAGAATTGCCACACGCAATTTTGGGCATGAACCTTGCCGAGAAATACAAGGAGAAACCTGATATCTGCAATGCCATTGGTGCACACCACGACGAAGTTGAGATGCAGACGCTAATCGCTCCTATCGTTCAGATCTGCGACGCCATTTCAGGTGCCCGTCCTGGTGCACGCCGCGAAGTTGTCGAGTCATACATCAAGCGTTTGAAAGAGCTTGAAGATCTTGCACTTTCTTACCCTGGCGTATTGAAGACTTACGCAATCCAAGCCGGACGTGAACTTCGTGTCATTGTAGGCAGCGAAAAAGTCAGCGATGCTGATGCAGAATCGTTGTCATTTGACATAGCAAAGAAGATTCAAGACGAGATGACTTACCCTGGACAAATAAGGATTACGGTCATCCGTGAGACTCGCGCTGTAAGTTATGCTAAATAAAAAATCCAATAAATGAGCACAACAGAGCCGATTATAAAATCGGCTCTTATTTTTTAGACCACATCATGAAGCAATTATGTATGGTTGACCTAAAAAGTCAATACCTAAAGATAAAGCCCGAAATTGACAATGCCATTCAAAATGTAATTGACAATTGCCAGTTCGTCAAAGGTCCTGAAGTAAAAGCCTTTGAAGAAGAACTTGCACAATATCTGAACGTCAAGCACGTAATTGCCTGCGGAAACGGCACCGACGCCTTGCAAGTGGCACTCATGTCTTTAGGTCTAAAAAATGGCGACGAAATCATAACCACAAACTTCACTTTCATTGCGACTGTTGAAGTCATCGCCCTACTTGGTCTGACTCCTGTCTTGGTTGATGTTGATCCTGTGACATTCAACATCGACCCCACACAAGTGGAGAATGCCATCACGCCAAAGACGAAAGCCATTATGCCTGTCCACCTTTTTGGACAATGCGCTAATATGGAAGCATTGCTTCACATTGCCGACAAGCACAAATTGCACATTGTAGAAGATACTGCCCAAGCTCTTGGCGCCGACTACATTTTCAAATCAGGAAAAAGACAAAAGGCCGGAACCATTGGAACTATTGGATGCACATCGTTCTTCCCTAGCAAGAACCTAGGCTGCTATGGTGACGGCGGTGCTCTTTTCACGAATGACGACACTCTTGCAGAACAGATCAGATACATAACGAACCATGGCATGAAAGTCCGTTATCACCACGATATGATTGGAGTAAACTCTCGTCTGGATTCTATCCAGGCAGCCATTCTTCGCATCAAGCTAAAGCATCTTGAAGAGTACAACCGTTCTCGTCGTGACTCCGCCGCCAAATACACAGCAATGCTTACTGGCATCAGCCAAATAGGGACTCCTGAGATTGCCGAATTCACTAATCATATATTTCACCAATACACAATTCGAGTGAAAAATGGGTTACGAGATGCGTTGAAAAAGCATCTTGACGAAATAGGCATTCCGAATATGATATACTACCCTATCCCTATCAATAGCCAGAAGGCATTTGAGCCATACGAGAAGCACAATCAACGCAAGTTTACTGTATCGGATTCCCTGTGCAACGAAGTTTTGTCTCTGCCAATGCACACTGAACTATCTGACGAACAAATAGAATATATAACTTCGGCCATAAAAAAATACTTTCAGAAATGAACAATTGCACCATACACCCTACCGCCATTATAGATGAAGGATGCACAATTGGCAATGGCACAAAGATTTGGCATTTTTCACATATTATGCAAGACTGTGTAATTGGAGAAAGATGCAATATCGGGCAAAACGTGGTAGTGTCACCACAAGTCACACTTGGCAACAACGTCAAAGTGCAGAACAACGTTTCAATATATACCGGCGTCACGTGTGAAGACGATGTCTTCCTTGGTCCATCAATGGTATTCACAAATGTGATAAATCCTCGTAGCGCAATAGTCCGGAAAGACCAATATAAAACGACCATTGTCAAGAAAGGGGCTTCAATCGGAGCAAATGCAACAATTGTTTGCGGGCATACCATTGGCGAGTATGCCATGATTGGCGCTGGTGCAGTCGTAACCAAAGATGTGAAACCTTATGCACTTGTCATTGGCAATCCTGCCCGACAGACAGGCTGGGTCAGCGAATATGGCCACAAGCTGAAATTCAACGATGAAGGCATAGCCGTTTGTCCAGAAAGCAAGCAACTATACAAACTGGCAAATGGAATTGTTTCCAAAAATGACTAAACTTGATTTTCAATTGAGAAACAACACACAACACATGGCATTTTTACGTATCTTCGCCACACGCAAAAAGTATTTCAAATGAAACACTTCGCACTAATAGGAGCCGCTGGATACATTGCCGTAAGACACTTAAAGGCAATAAAAGACACCAACAATAATTTGGTAGCAGCACTCGACAAATTCGACAGTGTAGGCATAATGGACAGTTATTTTCCTGATGCAGATTTCTTTACCGAGTTCGAAAGATTCGACCGACATATCTACAAGCTAAAACGAGAAGGAACTCCGATTGATTATGTCAGCATCTGCACACCAAACTATCTACACGATTCGCACATTCGCTTTGCATTAAGACAAGGTGCCGACGCCATATGCGAAAAGCCACTTGTTCTTAACCCTTGGAATGTAGATGCTCTAAAGGACTATGAAAAGGAAACAGGGAAAAGAATATACAACATACTTCAGCTGAGATTGCACAAGTCAATTGTAGAGCTTAAGAAGAAAATTGAATCAGGCGACCCTAATAAAATATATGACATTGACCTACGCTATTTCACAAGCCGTGGCAAATGGTATCACTATTCGTGGAAAGGTGACGTCAGCAAGTCAGGAGGAGTCGCAACAAACATTGGCATACACTTCTTCGATATGCTGGCGTGGATCTTTGGCCCAGTGCAGGAAATTATTGTTCACGAAAAAGATGCAATGCACGCCGCAGGTTTCCTACGTCTAAAAAATGCACGTGTACGCTGGTTTCTAAGCATCGACTACAATGATATTCCTGATGAAATCAAGGCTTTAGGAAAACGTACATTCCGCACAATACTTATTGATGGTGAAGAATTCGAATTCAGCGAAGGATTTACCGAACTGCATACAGAGACATACAAAAATATTCTAGCAGGCAACGGCTTCGGCCTTGACGATGCACGAACATCAATAGAAATAGCATACCAAATCAGGAACTCGCAGCCCATAGGTCTAGTTGGCGATTACCATCCAGACTTGCTAAAAAGAAAACATTAACCATATTGCAAAAACATAGCACATGAAAGGCATAATACTAGCAGGAGGTAGCGGAACCCGCTTATTCCCAATAACTAAAGGTGTATCAAAACAACTATTGCCAATTTACGACAAGCCAATGATTTACTATCCTTTGTCCGTGTTGATGTTGGCTGGGATAAAAGACATTTTGATAATCTCCACCCCTCACGACTTGCCTGGATTCAAAAGGCTATTAGGCGACGGAAAAGATTGGGGGCTCAAGCTTGAATATGCAGAACAGCCATCACCTGACGGACTTGCGCAAGCATTCATAATTGGCGAACAATTCATAGGTTCCGACTCAGTTTGCCTCGTTCTTGGCGATAATATTTTTTACGGTCATGGATTGCCTGAGCAATTGGCCGATGCCCGCAAAAATGTTGAGCAACAAGGCAAGGCAACAGTTTTCGGGTATTATGTCAATGACCCGGAACGTTACGGTGTTGCAGAATTTGACTCTACAGGAAAAGTGATTTCGATAGAAGAAAAACCTCAGAATCCAAAATCGAACTACGCTGTTGTTGGTCTTTATTTTTACCCTAACGAAGTTGTAAAAGTAGCCAAGGCAATCAAGCCATCGGCACGTGGCGAGCTGGAAATAACCACAGTAAATCAAGTCTTTCTTGAACAAGAAAACCTACAAGTCGAAATAATGGGACGTGGATACGCTTGGCTTGACACCGGCACATATAGCAGTCTTATTGAAGCCAGCAACTTCGTTGAAACCCTACAGAAACGCACTGGACTAATGGTAAGTTGTCCGGAAGAGATTGCTTACAAACGTGGATTTATCAGCAAAGAACAACTTGCAGAATTGGCGAAGCCTCTTATGAAGAATGATTATGGCCAATATCTCATGAAACTTGCAAAAGACTAAAAACATGAATTTCATAAAAACCGACATACCAGGCGTGGTTATTCTTGAACCTCAAATCTTTGGTGACCACCGTGGGTATTTTTGCGAAACATTCCGCGAGAACCAGTTCATTGAAAATGTCTGCAACACTCATTTCATTCAAGACAACGAATCGTCATCTACTGGAGGTGTTTTACGCGGATTGCACTACCAAATGCATCCATATTCGCAATCGAAACTTGTTCGCGTAATTGAAGGCGAAGTATATGATGTGGCTGTTGACATACGTAAAGGCTCTCCAACTTTTGGCAAATACGTCGGAGTTGTACTATCAGCCGAAAACAAACGCCAATTCTTCATTCCTAGAGGCTTCGCCCATGGGTTCCTGGTTCTGAGCGAGCATGCCACTTTTGTGTATAAATGCGACAATTACTACAACAAGGCGAGTGAACGTGGCATTAAATTCAACGATTCCGACTTGAACATACAATGGCCCAAGGTCAACTTTGAACTGAACCTTTCAGAAAAAGACTTGGCAGCCTCAAGCCTAAAAAACGCAGATTTGTTTAACTTTTCAGATAAATTATATGAGTGAGAGTATTTTAGTAACAGGTGGAGCCGGATTCATAGGATCCAATTTCATACCTTATTTTATCGACAAGCATTCAGATTATCATATCATCAACCTTGATAAACTCACATATGCCGGTAATTTGTCAAACCTTTCCGAAATAGAACAAAACGACCGATACACCTTTGTGCAAGGCGACATATGCAATCGAGAATTAGTGGAATATCTATTTCGCCAATATGATATTCGCGGTGTAATACATTTTGCTGCCGAATCTCATGTTGACAATTCAATAAACGGTCCTGAAATTTTCATAAAGACAAACATCAACGGAACATTCACCCTTCTTGACGTTGCCCGCAAATATTGGATGGAGTCTCCATTCAAATACAAGAATGGCTATGAAGGTTGCCGATTCCATCACATATCAACCGATGAAGTATATGGGACTCTGGGTGAAACTGGATTTTTCTCGGAGACGACTCCATACGCGCCAAACAGCCCGTATTCCGCAGCCAAAGCAAGTTCTGACCTTATTGTCCGCGCTTACTTCCATACATACGGAATGAATGTAACAACAAGTAACTGTTCAAACAATTACGGGCCAAAACAACACAACGAGAAACTGATTCCTACAATCATACGCAAGGCCCTTTCCGGAGAAAACATTCCAATATATGGCGATGGGAAAAACATCAGAGACTGGTTGTACGTAATTGACCACTGCTCTGGAATCGACTTGATATACCACCATGGCAAAGCTGGACAGACATACAACATTGGTGGAAGGAACGAACGCACCAACCTGCAAATTGTCGATACAATATGCTCAATTCTTGACGAGGCTCGTCCTCGCTCCGACAGCAAATCATACAAAGAGCAGATAACATTTGTACAAGACCGCGCCGGACATGACCGCAGATATGCAATTGATGCCACAAAAATAGAACGAGAACTTGGCTGGCGTGCCGACGAAAACTTTGAAAGCGGAATTCAAAAAACCGTTCAATGGTATCTTAATAAGAAATAAAATTCAAAAAAAGGCATTCTTTAGGATGCCTTTTTTTTGCCTACACTCCTAATTTCAATCGCTTAGGCCTCTTACTTCCTATATATTGCCATATCCCAGCCAAGACGCCTTGATTCCAAACAATTGCTGTCCGCTAAAGTTTTTCCAAGCGATATAAAAACAGGCTGTATCCTCATGATGAAGATTCAGCCTTTTCGTTTATTTGTTTTTTGCCACCAAAACATATTAACGATGAGCAAAAGTTCACATTTTAGCGGACAGCCAATGTATGGTCAACTAATAGATTTGCTAGACAAGCGAAAAGTTCTTGATTTTAGCATAACTATAGGTTCGGAAAGGTATGTAAAAAGCTTTGACGCATAGCAACATCTTCTTGTCATGCTTTATGCCGTGATCAAGAAACTGGATTCTCTGCGAGAAATATCAGCATCAATGTATCCCGAAGCCAATAAGCTGGCACACATAGGGCTGACTTCATTGCCAAGACGCAGCACATTATCGGATGCCAACGCCAGAAGGTCCGAAAAGGTCTTCGAAAGGGTCAACAGAGACCTGTATCAGACCTACAAGGACGAGCTTTCATCGGACAGTCGAAAAAGGCAGACCCCCAAATGGTTCGACAAGCTGCAGATTATAGACTCGACGACCATCTCGCTGTTTTCCAACCTCGTCTTCAAAGGAGTCGGCAGACACCCGAAAACAGGTAAAAAGAAGGGTGGCATCAAGGCTCACACAATCATACATGCCAATGAGGGAGTGCCGTCTGACATCAAGTTCACATCTGTCGCTGCAAACGACAGTTTCATGCTTCAACCTGCGCAATATGCAAAGGGAGATATAGTGGCACTGGACCGAGGCTACGGCAAGCCAAATGTTGATTTCTTGCAGAGTAGTCATCGCCATAACGGCGATATAGTCACCAATCCACCGTTTCGCTACGCCTTGGAGTTTGTGCAGAAGTCGCTAGAGCTTATTCCTGATGGGCGTAAGGTCGCGATGTTCCTGCGCATTCAGTTCCTTGAAGGCAAAGCACATCGTAAGTTCTTCAACGAGTACCCACCGCAGACTGTATATGTTGCCACCTCACGCATCAAGTACGCTATGAATGGGGACTTCGAGGGTACTAAAGGTAGCGCGGCGTTGTATGCGTGGTTTGTGTGGCAGAAGGGCTGGAAGGGGGAGACTGTGGTTAGGTGGATAAATTAAAGATTGAAATAGAGAGTATATCTTTTTAACTCATGCAATTCATAATTCTAGAGCTCTTTCAAGTACGTACTTTCCATTTCAATATGATTGTCTGTATTTGAGTTTTGCAAACTCATAACAATCACACCTTCTCCCCTTAGATTTCCTGGGATTGTGGCGTTGCAGACTTCCCAGTCCTTATTCTCCCTGCCATGAACTACTACATACACATCGTTGGACGGGCTCGGGTAGCCGCGACTAACTAACTGTGCTTTCGTGATGATTTCTGTTCGGCTAGTAGCTAAAGGTATTTGTATGGCTTGATTGCCATCGGAAACAATCAGTTGTAGGCACTCCTGAATGTTGCGGAAATGAGAATTGTAGACATTCTGAGGTATTGGGTATTGTTTGTTTGTTCGCACCCAATCCAGTTTCTTTGAATAACCCCAGAGAACTTTACTATTAGGAGTCGTGTACTTCAGTCCTTTCTGCGGCACACTCTCATCCACAAGAGTGTCTATCACATTGTCGCCTATGATAATCTGCTTCAGATGTTCTCTCAATAGCAATCCGCTCTTGTCGTTTGGTAGCAAAGGAAACGCACCGATATTTACCTCGTCAATAGACTTTAGATAATATGGCTTGTTCACTTCGCCATTTATGCAACCTTCCTCGTTCAGGCGACCTGGAAACAGAATGTATGCTCCTATGACTTCCTTGGCGAAATTGCCTTCGCTCTTCTGACCGTAATATATTGCATCGCGGTAGCGGTGCATCTGATTGAGAGTGTCTGGCACAGGTTCATCCACTGCACTATTGTTGGTGTTGTCATCATCGCCATTGACCCTATACTTTGCGTCAAAGAGGTAGGTCATCACAAAGTTTCTGCTCTTGCGATGTATATTGACAACAATATCTGGCTTTTGCTCGACAGTGACAGACGTAGCGTTGTTAATTCTCTGCTTCTTTCTGTCAAAGATATACTGGTAGCCAACTTCTACATAGTCATCTTCGTTGTCCTTATAGTGCAAATCTACACTTCCTGTCAAGTCTCCACCATTGAAAGGATCGTAGCTGTCCGACTCGTGCTTTTGGATATACTTTTGGTCATCGGCTTTGTGAATGTCGATACCCATGATGTCGCATAAAGTGTTCTTTACCTTCAAGAAGCACCATAGCTCATAGAGTTTCCATATTGGCTGAACACTAACAGACGTGTTGCCATCAATCAAGTCAAGTCCATTCTGAAGCATGAGCCAATAGCGATAGACTTGCGAATACCCTTGACGTTGCTGCATGACTAAGCTCTCCTGCTTGAAACCATCAAAACGACCAATGGTGCGGAAGAATGGG
>JAZUEN010000013.1:0-2885 GCA_045640185.1 Bacteroidales bacterium | reverse complement strand
TAGTTGTTATTGTCGCCCTCGTCCTCGTATAGCACGAATTCCGCATCGGCATTCGGGAAAATGACTATGTCGAGTTCGGAGGCATCGTAATAGTCGGTAGATTGAATGGCCTTGCCTTGCGGTATTATGCTACCTGCTTTGACAAACACGGGTATGTTCTCGATGCAGACGGGCACGTTTATGTATTTCCCGCCGTCGGTATGTTCAAGCGTGTGAAAGTTGAACCATCCGCCATCGTTTTTTGGAAGATAAATATTCGTGCTTGTGCATTTTGGCTCTATGATTGGGCAAACGAGCAATGCAGGGCCGAACATATATTCGGTTTGTTGGGAAAGAGCATCTTTGTCATCGGCAAAATCCATTACAAGTGGGCGCATTATGGTTCCGCCTTGTGCCGATACGCTCGATGCAAGCGAGTAGATGTATGGTAACATCTTGTATCTTAAATTGATAGAGTTTGTGGCAATGCGTTCGGTCTCTTTGCCGTAGCGCCATATTTCGGTGTCGCTCATATATCCGTGCACGCGCATCATCGGCAAGAATGTGGCGGTTTGTAGCCAGCGTAGCATACATTCTTGATAATCTGCGTTTTTGTGTTGGTCGAAAGGACGGAAGAATCCGCCTGCGTCGTATGTCCACCAAGGATGCCCTGATGCCATAAGTCCGAGCCCGCCAATTATCTGACGGCGAAGCGTTTCCCAATCGTTGCCCACATCGCCCGACCAAAGAGCCGAGCCGTAGCGCTGAATGCCAGCAAAACCGCTTCGTGTCAATATGAGTGGACGGCGGTCGGGGTCGTCGTTGCAGAGTCCTTCGTAAACGGTTTTGTTCACCATATTAGGGTAGATGTTGCGCACCATTTCGCCAGGAATGGTGTTGTTGTTCACCATTCGGCCTACAAGGTCGTCGTTTTCGGGTTCAGTGGCATCTTGCCACCAGGCGTCAATTCCGTACGGCTTAAACAGTCGGTTGCTGAAGTTTTCCCAGTAGAATTTTGTGGCATCGTCATTGAAAAAGTCAATCCACGAAGTGTTTTTTATGTAAAACCCTTTTTCAGATGCCAATTTGCCGACTTCCGAATTCTCGTCGATTTTCGACCATACCGAAATCATAAGCCGTGCGCCTATTTTGTGCAAATCGTCGACAAGTTTCTTGGGGTCGGGGTAGAATTCTTCGTCGAAGCGCATAGCGTTCCATCCGTATTTGCCCCAATATTGCCAGTCTTGCACCATCACGTCCATCGGGATTTTCCGTGAACGGAATTCATTGGCATTTGCAATTATCTCATCTTGAGAGTGGAACCGTTCACGGCAGTGAATGTATCCGAGTGCCCACCGTGGCATAAGCGGAGCGTTGCCTGTGGCGTTGCGGTAGGCGCCAATCACCTCGTCGGCAGTGCCTGCAAAGACCGTGTAGTCGATGCCGTCGGCCACGGGCGAGTTGAATGTTGAGGTTGGCTCAACCAGTCGGTAGTAGACCGTGGGCTTGTCGTTGCCAGTAAGTTCGGCTTTGATATTGTGTTGGCCTGCAGTTAGTTCCACAATGGCTGATGATGTTGGCGGTAGCCACACGTTCCGCATTTCCATAACGGTCTGTCCGTCAATCTGCAAATTGTGTCGGCGGGCCATTTGCTGTCCGACATCGAGAAGCAAGGCGTATTTGCCACTTTTGCTTATGTTCAGCGATGCCTCGAAAATGTTGTTTTCGCGCATTTCACGCCTGTTGCCTTCGGTTGACGTGACGTCAACTTCAGTCTTTTCGCCTTCGGCATTTTTCTTTTGCAGTTCGATGCTTTGGTCGGCAGGATTGAAACAGGTCAGTCCGTAGTTGTTCCAAAGTATTGCGTAGCCTTTGCTCGACAGCATAAACGGAATGGAAATCTGCGTGTTGACTTGAGTCAGTCTGCGCGATAATCCGCGAATGTCGAGATATCCGTCCTGAAATTGCCCCAATCCGTACAGACGCTCGTCGTCGGGCGAGGCGAAGGTCTCGGTAACGTTGAATGTTGAACGGCCCTGAATGGAGTCGGCAGTGATGCTACGGCTTAATTCTTCGAGAATCAGATTGCTGTCGGCATCAAAAAAACGGATTGTGCCGTTGGCCTTGTCTATTGTTGCCGACATATTTTTCAGTTTGATGCCGACATTGTCGCTGTTTTCGCTGACATTGAAATCTACAGGCTGTAGGTCGCCTTCGTAAATCCATTCGGGCAACGATTGTTGCGCGCTTGTGCCGAATTGAACGCGCAAGGCGTTGTCGCTGATTGGCTTAAGGCGAAATGTGCCCGAAGATGTCTCTACTGTCACTTCGCTGTCGGTGCTCTTGACCGATGTCACCTGTTTGCTTTCGCACGCCGACAGCGCTGTGGCTATGACAGCCGTCAGCAAGATTGTTTTTTTCATTGTTGTAGTTTTTTTTGTTCGTCGAAAAATAGTCAATGTTAACCGATTTGGCAATAGCGTTTTGCATTTATACGGACTACCCGATATTGGGCGCCTGACGTCACGGTATGGGGCCCTCGAGAATACGACTTTTGGCGCAACGTGATATGGCACAGATGGTTATAGAGTTTTTTCTGTGTATTTTGAGGATAAGGGGGAAGACGTTGGATTTAGGATTTAGGATTTTGGCCCGATAGTTATCGGGAGTAGGATTTTGGCCGTTGGCGGTTGGACAAATTACAAATTTGAAATGTGAAATTTGAAATTAAGCAAAATGGACGGTGCACGCAAAATAGACGGTGCGTTTGAGGTGAACCCCAAAAGTTGGACAAAAACTTTTGGGATATATGGCAAAATATTATGATTTAGCGAAAAAGATTCAGGCAATAGAATTGTACAAAATCGGGCAAAGTGTATTGACGATAGGCAGGCAACTAGATGTCA
>JAZUEN010000012.1:0-35426 GCA_045640185.1 Bacteroidales bacterium | reverse complement strand
AAATCAGTTTGCCTATTGTTTTTTTGGAATATTGATATTGCGCTATAAATCAGTTGGAAATTTTTTCAGAAAAGATAAAAATATTTTCAAATAATTGATAATCAGTTAACTATAAGTAACAACCATAACTAACTGAAAATTAGTTCGCTATTATTTCGGGTTTAGTTTAAGTGGATTTTTTTCATTTTTTTTTGACGATTTTCGTCAAAAAAACAATGTTTTTTGTTAAACAAAAATGAGGCTGTTTCTGTTGATAAATTCCCGCCAGTTTTGTTTTAGGCGAATGTGGTGAAAATGAATCGTTTTGAGTTAAAGGCATAAACGATTGGCGGTTTTTGTGGCAGTAAGGAAAGTGGGCCTGTTAAAAAAAAGTGCTTGGATTGTGCGCTTTTTTGCATAGGGATGCACATCGCCCCCTATTTGCCATTTTCCAAATTCTGGGCGTCCTTCATTGTCGCTTTCTTTCCGTTGATGAATGGTACAATGAACGAATCGGGGTACTCATTCTTGAGTGACTCCTTATACTGTTTTGCTTCCGTCAGGGTCGCAAATTTCCCAATGGTGTATTTGTACTTGTTGCCATCCTTGAATTCAAACACGTCAGGCTTGCCTTTGAATTTGTCGGTAGGAGAACTTACTGGAGCCGATGTTGTGGCTACTTGTAGGCGGTACCATAATTCGTCATTTGCCTTTTTTGCTTCAGGCTCCTTGGCGATTGCCACCGTTTCCATGACGTTTTGCTCCTCTTCGCTCAGTGCCGCTATGTAGCCTTTGACGGCTCTGTATATGGCCGAAGCCAGATAATCCTGACCGTCTTTCGACATTAGGTACTTCTCTTCTTCTTCATTTGATATGAAGCCTGTCTCGATTAGTATGCTCGGCATCTTTGTATGCCAAAGCACAAGGAATCCGGCTTGCTTGACACCGCGGTCGTAGCGTTTTGCCTTATCGCGGAATTCGTCCTGCACCATTGAGGCCAGTTTTAGGCTCTTGTCGAGGTACACGTTCTGCATAAGTGAGAATATGATGTACGATTCGGCGGATGATGGGTCAAAACCTTCGTACTTGGTGTTATAGTCTTGCTCCAGCACAATTACCGAGTTTTCCTTTTGGGCTACGTCGAGGTTGCCTTGCGATTTGTGCAAGCCCATTGCGTAGGTCTCGGTCCCGTATGGCTTGCTGTTCTTGTTGGAGTTTGCGTGTATCGATACGAACAGGTCCGCATTGTTCTTGTTGGCTATGGCTGCCCGTTGGTCCAATGGGACGAAAAAATCGTCGTCGCGCGTGTATATGACTTTTGTGCCAGGTATGTTGGCATTGATGTATTCGCCAACCTTCTTTGTTATTGAAAGGACAATGTCCTTTTCTTTCGAGTGTTTGCCTATTGCGCCTGTGTCGTGGCCTCCATGGCCAGCATCCAGGACTACTATGTGAGTGTTGCTTTGTGCTTTTTGTGCGTTGGCCGTATGGGCGTTAAAACCCAGTGCCGATATTAACATTGTCGCTATTACAATTTTTTTGCTCATCCTTTATTGGCACTTTAAAATTGATTAGTTTTGGCACGCAATATTTATATATATAATTGCGTAACAAAAATAGCATATTTTTCTATTTGATTTGAAAACAAAAGGTCTTCTTGCGACATTATTGATACATTTAATCATTGGTTTAACAGTTAACGCGCAATCTGTTGAAAATGATTCCATTAATCAGGTCGTGGCAAACGATATAGTTGATGCTTCGCCAGCTGATGGCGTGTCGGTTGCGGTTTCTGATTCCGTCTTATCGCCAGATTCTCTTGAAGCCGTAAAGCCAAAATCCAAGAAGCAATTGCTGACTTCCGATGTCAAGACTAGCGCCAATGATTCCACCATATTCTCACTCGACGGAAAAAAAGTATTCCTTTTTGGCGACGCTTCCATCAAGTTTGAGGATATTGAACTGACTGCGGCCTATATTGAGGCTGACATGGAACAAGGCATCGTCTATGCTGAAGGATTGCCAGACTCGTTGGGCAACATGACAGGCCAGCCTGTGTTCAAGCAGGGCGGCGATGAAATGAAGGCCTCTAACCTGACCTACAACATAAACACCAAGCGCGGTTACATTGAGCGTCTGTATACCGAACAGTCTGAAGGCTATCTGCATAGCGAGCTGACGAAGAAAGAGGCTGACAACTCAATCAACATGCTGCATGGCAAATTTACCACCTGCGAATTGGACAACCCTCACTTCTATCTTGAACTTACAAAAGGCAAGTTCATACCAGACAAGGCAATCATTGCGGGACCGTCATATATGGTCCTGGCGGACATTCCCTTGCCATTGGCATTGCCTTTCGGCTATTTCCCGATAACGAAGAAAAAAACTTCAGGATTCATCATGCCACGTGTCGGTGAGGAAAACAACCGAGGTTTCTTCCTGTCGGACGGTGGCTACTATTTCGCAGGCAACGACTATGTCGATTTCACTGTCAAAGGCAGCATCTACTCAAAGGGCTCGTGGTCGCTAACCGGCTCTACAAGATACAAGAAGCGCTATAAATTTTCGGGAAACGTCGGAGTGACTTATGCAAAACTCATTTTCAGCGAAAAAGGCCTGAGCGACTACAAAAACGAAGACCAATACAGCATCACGTGGACACATTCGCAGGATTCAAAGGCAAGGCCTAACAGCACCTTGAGCGCGAGTGTCGATTTCAAGTCGGGAAACTTCAACAAGTACCAGACAACATCTTCGCAACAATACCTTGAAAACACCACATCGTCAAGCATATCATACCAAATGAGCAGGATACTGAACTCGCCAGTGAGCTTATCCATGAACATTCAGCATACGCAGAGCACTCGTGACTCAAGCATAGTGCTGACTTTGCCAAACATGACACTGACGCTCAGCCGAATACAGCCATTGAAACGTAAGGTTCAGGTTGGCCAGGCTCGGTGGTACGAGGATATTGGAATAAGCTATACCGGTTCATTCCAAAACAAGGTGAAGACTCACATTGACAGTCTTTTCTACAGTGAGACGCTTGACATGTTTGAATATGGAGTGAAACATAGCCCTTCTATCAGCAAGTCGTTCAAGATACTGAAGTATTTCAATTTGTCGCCAAGTGTCACTTATGGTGAACGCTGGTACTTCAGGCGTCATTTCATCGAACAAATAAATGACACCACTCCTATTTCAAACAAGAACTATAAAGAACGCGAAGAACGTGGCTTCTACAGATTGTATGAATATAGCTTCGGCGCAGGATTGAGCACCACACTGTATGGCATGTACCAGTTCAAGGGTGGTCCGGTCAAGGCTTTGCGCCACGTGATTACACCATCGGTAAGTTACAGCTGGAGGCCTGACTTTTCTGAAGATAAATACGGTTTTTATTTTATTGACCCACGCGATACGACAGGAATAAAAAAGTATTCACCTTACCAGCATGGCATATATGGCGTTCCTTCTAGCGGAAAAAGCGGCTCAATAAGTTTTTCGCTTGGCAACAAGCTGGAAATGAAGGTCAAGGATGCAAGCGACACTGTCAAGCAAGAACGCAAGGTGGCTTTGCTGGAATCATTGAATTTCAGTACGTCGTACAATATGTTGGCAGAAGAATTTAACTGGAGCGATTTGTCTATTTCAGGAAAGACAACGCTATTCAAGACTTTAGGCTTGAATTTCAGCGCCAGAGGATGTTTCTATGCCATCGACTCGGTCGGCAAGAAAATTAACGAGTTTGAATATGACCATTCCGGAAAATTGTTCAGAATAACAAGTGCCACTTTGTCGACAGGCTACAGCATTGATTCGAAGACTTTTGGCAAAAAGGGTGCTGATAATGCCGACAATCCAAGCAAAAATGTTGATGATGAGGAGGAAATAGCCATCAACAGCAATTTGTCGGAGTATGACTATTTCGATATCCCTTGGAGCTTGAGTCTGAGCTATAGCTTGTCGTACAATAAGCCGAAGAATGTTGGCACATTCTCGCAGACACTTAGTTTCAATGGCAATTTCAGTTTGACACCGAAATGGAAAATAGATTTTTCGTCAGGATTTGACTTCGATACCAAAAAGTTCACTTACACAACATTCTCATTGTCGCGCAGCCTGCATTGCTGGTCGGCTTCACTCAACTTGGTCCCTTTTGGTCCGCGCCAAAGCTACAGTTTCAACATTGCAGTCAATTCATCCATACTGCATGACCTTAAGTACAACAAGAGCCGCAGCTGGTACGATAATTAGCAGGAGTCACCTATCCGCTGTCTATCTTATTTGAAGGATGTAGCCTGTGCCGTGCACGTTAATTATTTCAATTGAAGAATCGCCCTTAAGGTATTTCCGGAGTTTAGTGATGAACACGTCCATGCTGCGGGCTGTAAAATAGCCGGTTTCACCCCAGATTTTTTCAAGTGTCAGGTTGCGGTCGACTACGTTGTTGACGTTTTGGTGAAGGAACAGAAGCAGTTCAGCCTCCTTGGGCGACAGTTTCGTTACCGAGCCATCGTCGTCAAATGTCAGTGAGCGGTTCTTTACGTTGAATGAGTACCGGCCTATCTGCAATGTTTCAGCGTTGGTGCTGTCGGCTGGCGCGATAGGGCTTCGTTTCAGTATGGCCTTTATCTTGTATATGAGCAGTTCCGAATCGAATGGCTTGGTCACGTAGTCGTCTGCGCCAATCTGGTAGCCTTTAACCATGTCCTCTTTCATGTTCTTGGCCGTCAGGTATATGATTGGCGTGGCAGGCTTCAGGCGCTTTATTTCAGCGCCTATCGTAAATCCGTCAACGTGAGGAAGCATTACATCGAGAATGCACATGTCGTATGAATTGCCGCTGAATGTGGCTATGGCGTTTTGCCCGTCATCGACCAAATCAACTATCAAGTCGTTCATTTCAAGGAATGAGCGAAGGACTGAACCAAAGTTCACGTCGTCTTCAACCAGTAGAATGCGTTGTTTTGCCATTGTATTTATGATTCAGGATTTTCGTCAATTGTCGGAAGCCATATTTCGAAGGTGCTTCCCTCGCCTTTCTGGCTCGATACCTTTATCTCGCCTTTGCATGAAAGCACAATTGCCTTCACGTAGCTCAATCCAAGTCCGAAGCCTTTAACGGTGTGGATGTTGCCCATTGGGTGCCGGTAGAACTTCTCGAACACTTTTTCCTGAGTCTCCTTGTCCATGCCAACGCCCTTGTCGCTGACCGATATCAGCAAGTCGGTGCCTATGTTGCGTGTCGTCACGGTAATGTCGGGCGGTGTGTCTATCGAGTATTTGTTTGCGTTGTCGAGCAGGTTGTAGATAACGTTTATGAAGTGTGCCTGGTCGACATTGGCAAAATCGTTGCTGGCATTGTTGACAAACCTGATTGTCCCGTTTTTGTGCTCAACCTGCAGGCTGATGTTGCTCACGGCCTTTTCTATTATTGGCTGAATGTGGGTTGGCTGCAGGTTAAGGTTGAAGTCCTTCTTGTCGAGCATCGACATTTGCAGCACTGTCTCAACCTGACGGTTCATCCGTCTGTTTTCCTCCTTTATGATGCCGATGAAACGCTGTATTTTTTCAGGGTCGCTGATGACGTGTGGCGATGCTATGGAATCGGCGGCAAGTTGGATTGTGGCTAGAGGTGTCTTGAATTCGTGTGTCATGTTGTTGACAAAGTCGGTCTTGACTTCCGACGTGCGTTTCTGGCTGACCATTGTCCTAATGGTTACCCAAAATGTTATAAGTATGATGGCCGTAAATATTATCGAACCCCATATTGGCAGCATGACCGAGCTGTATATGATGTTCCGGCGGTCGGGAAAATAGACTGACAGCTTTTCGTCGTGCTGTCTCAGGTCGTTTGGGAACAGGCTTGTCCTGAAAATGTGCTTTTGGCTCTTGTACCCTTTCGACGATAGTTGCTTGAACGGCACGCCTTTGCTGTCGGTGACTGCAAATTCGAAAGGCAGGTCAATGCCGACGTTGCGCAGTTCGTAGGCCAGAGTCGGCTTGATTGTCGAGAAATCGACACGGTCCTCAATTGGCCTGTCTTTCAGATTGAATTCGTACAGCATTTGTTCCATCAGGTTGCTGAACTGCTGCCCGAAGAATTCGCGTTGCGATTTGCCGTCGATGTCGCGCGTTACTGAAGAATATGCTTGAAACGATATGTTGCCGTTGTCGAGCAGGGTGTCGATTTGGTAAGTCAGCGTCTGCGTGTTGCCGTTTTGCTGTTCCTTCACTTTCGATAGGTCGATTGTGTGTCCGTCCTGCTGGCGCGGGTTGCTGAAGTCGCTCAGCGACATTATCAGCGATTCCTCTTGCCTGTTGCGGGCCTTGCTTGCCATATCGGCCATGAAGTTCGATATGAAGAATGCGTTTTGGTTTCGTTCAATTCGGTAGGCTGCATTGAGCAAGGCATGGTTGACGTGTTGGGCAAATTGTTCGTCACGTACGGATATGGCTTTGCGCACCCAGAAAATCTGTACGGCTATTATTCCGAACAGGGATATGATCATAAGTGCCAGAATGCCCGAAAATCGTTGTCTTTTCACGTTTGTTGTGTTTTGTCGGTTCAAAGTTAATACATATTGAGCGACACAAAAATAAGATAAGGATTATAGCATATTTGTTTTTTAACTTTTCGTTAACGGTTTTTAACCAAGCCTTAACTAGCTTGAATAGTTGCCTTACATACTTTTGTATCGTTCCAAAAAGAAAGGAACAAGGTTTTTTTCATAATGAGGTTTTTTTTGTAATAGTTGCTAATGCGGACTCCCAATCCGCGATTTTTCACACACTAAGCGGTCTTCGACTCCCAATCGAAGGCCGCTTGTCTTTTTTGCATTGGCATAAAAAAAGCGGAACAAGCGTTCCGCTTCAGTCTATTTTGCGTATAAGCCTCATTTCTTTCCTACAATCATATTGTATTGTACGGTAATGTAGCCATTGTCGGGAAACAGCTTGTTGGCCAATGTGATAACAGATTCGGCATCCTTGTTGCGCTTTTCGCTGATGAGCGTTTGCGTATATTTCAGTATTCCGTCAACCATCAGGCTTTTTACTATTGGGTCAATCTTGACTGAGCCGTTGATTATCTGGTCGGCCAGTTTTGTGCGGGCTTCCGACATGTCGTGTTCACCTTGTACTGAATTGCCTGCAAGGCATTTTACGATGCCTGAATAGTAAAGAAATGCGTAGTCGGTCTCGCGGCTCATCTTTTCGTAGTTGCGCGATGCTGTTGCGGCCTTTGTGTAGTTTTCCTTATCGAAATTCGTCTTTATGTCATCCTTTATGCGTTTTTTCAGCATGTCGATGAAGTCGGTGTTTTGTGCGTACAGCTCGCCTTCAGCGTCCTTACGTATGAATTTTTGGGTGTATTGAATGGCCTTGCGTACGCCATCCTTGTAGTCGGCGGCAATCTCAGGGTCTGGCGATTCGTAAAGTTTCATATAGCACATGGCCGCATACAGGTGCGGCTCGGCCTCGTGGCTGCCTTCCGGATCGTCGCATATATCTTCGGCCTTGAACAGGCATATCTCATATTTGCCTGATGTGTACATCTTTGCCAATTTGGCATCGTGTCCGCCCTTAACTTGCGCAAATGAACTGAAGCCAATAGCCAAGCCCATTGCGACGCAAATCAGTTTTAAATTCATAAGTGTTGATTTTTTGTCTTACAAAAAAAGGTAAATGCAATCAAATAACCTAATTTTTTTTTGTCGATAAATGGCAAGTATTCAACATTGTGTGCATAACATCAGTCGGTCTGACAAAACTTTCAAAATCATCGTAAGCAATTTATGGAACTCCCCTATATTTGCAGATATTTTTTATGCTATGAAACGATTTGTAATAGTATTGTTTGCGTTGTCAAGCTTTGTGGCAAGCGGGCAGCCGGCAAAATGGACGCAGAAAAAGTTCTTTACAGTGATGAGCTACAATGTCGAGAATCTGTTCGATACGGTCAGAACCGAAGGAAAGAACGATGTCGAGTTCACTCCGTCGGGAAAAAAGAATTGGAATTCAAGCCGATACTATGAGAAGCTCAGCCATATCGCCCAGGCTATCGATTCTGTCAATCCAAATTGCTTGCCAGATATTGTGGCACTTGTCGAAGTTGAGACCAGGCAGGTGCTGGTTGACCTGTCGGAACAGGAGCCAATCAAAGGTGCAGGATATCAGTGCATTTTGGAGGAAGGTCCCGATCCGCGCGGAATCGATTGTGCTTTGATGTACAATCCGAACACCTTCCGCTATGTCTCGCATAAGGCAATAAACGTAAGGCTGAAGCCAAGCAACAAGCGTACGCGCGACATGCTTTACGTAAAGGGGCTTGTCGGCAAAGATACATTGCACGTGTTTGTCAATCATTGGCCTTCAAGAGTTGGCGGAAAGGACGAGACTGCGTCAAAGCGTGCTCAGTGTGCCGATTTGCTTCGCCAGCTGACCGATTCGCTGTACAAAGCTAATAATGATTGTAACATATTGATAATGGGCGACATGAATGACGAACCTACCGACGAGAGTGTCTACTCCATTTTGGGGGCTTCGGAGTTAAGCCGGTTCAGCCAACTGTATAACGTCAATTATGCGATGAAGGCCGCAGGGCGTGGCACCTATTTCTACAATGGCGAATATTCGATGCTCGACAACCTGATTGTCAGTGGCAACCTTGTACGTCGCACTAAAGGATTCCGCCTTTATGGTGACACTGGATTCATCTTCAGCCCAAATTTCATCAGCTACACTGACAAGAAGGGCAATGTAATGCCATCGCGTTCATATAGCGGAAACTATTATACTGGCGGATTCAGCGACCACTATCCTGTATATATGGTTTTTTACAAGAAATAGCAGATGAAACTCGAGATAAAATCGCCATACAAGCCTACAGGCGACCAACCGCAGGCCATTAAGGAACTTGTCGAAGGCCTGAACAGCGGTCAGCAATATCAGACATTGTTGGGCGTGACAGGTTCAGGCAAAACGTTCACAATTGCCAATATGCTCGAGCGCGCCCAACGTCCTGCATTGATCCTTAGCCACAACAAGACGCTTGCCGCGCAACTTTACAGCGAGTTCAAGGAATTCTTCCCGAACAATGCGGTTGAGTATTTTGTCTCGTACTACGACTATTATCAGCCTGAAGCCTACATACCTGTCACCGACACGTACATTGAGAAGGATTTGAGCATCAACGACGAGATCGAGAAACTGCGCCTTCACACCACATCCTCGCTCCTTTCTGGCAGACGCGATGTCATTGTGGTATCGTCTGTCTCGTGTTTGTACGGCATTGGCAATCCCGAAGATTTCTATAGCAACAGCATAACTGTCAAGGTTGGCGAGACTGTCGGCAGAAATCAGTTTCTCCGACGTTTGGTAGATGCCCTTTATTCGCGCAACGAGGCCGATTTCAGCCGTGGAACGTTCCGCGTCAAGGGCGACACCGTCGATGTCTATCTTGCCTACGGCGATTCGGCATACCGAATAATGTTTTGGGGCGATGAGGTTGATGAAATACAAGTGTTTGATCCAATCAACAACAGCATCATCGACAAGCCGAGCGTTGTGTCGATTTATCCCGCAAATATTTTTGTGACTACTCAAGACCGCATTCACAAGGCTATAAGAATGATTCAGGACGACCTTGTTGCGCAGGTTGAATATTTCAAGAGCATCGGCAAGCACCTTGAGGCCAAGCGTCTTGACGAGCGTGTCAACTACGACCTTGAAATGATACGCGAATTGGGCCATTGTCCAGGCATCGAGAACTATTCGCGCTATTTCGACGGGCGTTCGGCAGGGACAAGGCCATTCTGCCTGCTCGATTATTTCCCGAAAGATTTCATAACGGTCATCGATGAGAGCCACGTTACGGTTCCGCAGATACACGCAATGTTTGGTGGCGACCGCTCGCGTAAGGAAAATCTTGTCGAATATGGATTCCGCCTGCCAGCCGCATTGGACAACCGTCCGCTTAAGTTCGACGAGTTTGAGACAATGACAGGCCAGACGGTATATGTTAGCGCCACTCCTGCCGATTATGAATTGGCCAAATGTGGAGGTGTGATTGTCGACCAGGTAATACGCCCGACGGGCCTGCTCGATCCGCAGATAGAGGTGCGTCCGAGCCTTAACCAGATTGACGACCTTGTTGGCGAAATAAACAAGCGCGCGGCAAAAGACGAGCGTGTGCTTGTAACCACGCTTACCAAACGAATGGCCGAGGAGTTGCAGAAATATCTTACCCGAATGGGAATCCGTTCCAACTACATACACAGCGATGTCGATACCCTTGAGCGTGTCAAGATTCTCGACGACTTGCGCAACGGCCTTTTCGACGTGCTTGTAGGTGTCAATCTTCTGCGCGAAGGTCTTGATTTGCCCGAAGTGTCGCTTGTTGCCATTCTCGATGCCGACAAGGAAGGATTCTTGCGTAACGAGCGCTCGCTTACGCAGACTGCAGGCCGTGCCGCACGTAATGTAAACGGCTTTGTCATTATGTACGCCGACCAGATAACAGAGTCGATGCAACGCACCATTGACGAAACCAACCGCCGACGTGAGAAACAGTTGCGGTACAATGAGGAGAACGGCATCACTCCTACGCAGATTGTCAAGGCGAAACGCCGTCCTGTCAATGCCGACGAAATGGATACTTCGAAGCCTTATTACCAGGAACCTGATAAAGTCGGGTTGGCTGCCGAACCTGTTGTGGCTTATATGAGCAAGGAAGCGTTGCTCAAGAGCATCGACAAGACCAAGAAGCAAATGGAACGGGCCGCCGACAAACTCGACTTTATGGAAGCGGCACGCCTGCGTGACGAAATGTTCGAACTCCAAAAAGTTTACAACGACCGTTTTGGCGGACAAGTATTGGGAAAGGTTTAGGTTAAAAGTCGCTCCATCAATCAAAGCCGCAGAGTGGCGACATAATGGCTTGCCGTTGATGCGTTATCGCGATGAAATCGTTCACTATCTCTTAATCGTTTCTTGCGCCCCAGTCAAAGAATACGCCAAAAGCGATTGAGTGGAAATAATGCTGTTTTTTCAGTTCACCATTATAGGTCTGTTGGGTGTACTTGTCTTGTATAAAGTTGTAGCCAGCCCAAATGTTTATGTGGGCAAGTCTTAAGCCTACTGACGGCAATACATACAGACCATTGGCATCTCCTACTGCATATCCTAACTTGACATCGGCAAAAGGAGCCAATGCTTTCGATGAAAGCAGTTCGTAGTTTAAGTCAATATAGAATGGCATCATAAAATCGACGATAATCTCATTGTCGTCATCGTCATAGTAGTAGTAATCGCCAAGAGTGAATTGCAGTGATGTTCCCATACCTACATATATGTTGTCGCTTTGGAACCCGTGAGTTGTTGATATTGCAAATCTGTCGAATTGGAATTTTTCTATGCCGTTGAAGATGTTGATGCCGGCAAATCCACGATAGCCTTCTGTCGGATATTTAAATTTTGATTCTTGTGCAAAAGTGTTTATGCTCAATGCTATGCTTGCGATGATGATTAATATCTTTTTCATTTTTTGATGATGTTAAATTTGTTTTTAATGATAATTATCTGCCGAAGTTCATTGATATGCCAAATGCTAAATAGTGAAGATATTCTTCGCAGTTTTTTTGTTCTTCGGTCATTGAATATTTTGCATCTACGAAATTGTATCCAGCCCAAATACTTGAATGTGAAAATCTTATTCCAACCATAGGCATTACTGACATGCCACCTACGTATAGGTTGTCATAGTTATAACTATCGTCATCTTCGTAAATGTTGAAATCGTAGCCGCACTTCACTTCTGTGTACGGAACAAATTTGCCTATTTGTCCAAAGTCGTGTCCCAAATCGAAATAAACTGATAACAAGTATTTTGTACGGTATTGCAATTTGTCATAATCGAAATCTTCGTAGTCTCTGTTTGTGACAAGGTATTTCAGGCCTAACCCACCTCCATAGAATGTCTTGTTGTCGATGCAGGCGCCGTGTGTTGTTGAAACCATTATGGCGTCGGTGTCATTGTTTTTCAGGTCAATAGCCATACCCATAGATGCCACGCCTCTATATCTAATGTTTTTACCTGCTTGCTCTTGGGCCATTAGCATATTGCCGATAATGGCAAAAATGATGATAAGAGTGAATTTTTTCATAAATCGTTTTTTGGGTTTTCAAAAGTACTAAAATACTATTTCATCATTATATGATTGCCATTTTCATCGGTTCCAATTGTCGAATATTCAATTGATTGTGTGTGTTATTTAGATTGTGATAAAGAAAAAGCCCTGCATCGTTTGCGATGCAAGGCTTTTCAATATCAAGTAAATACCGTAATTAGGCGTCGATGTTTGCGTATTTCGCATTCTTTTCGATGAACTCGCGGCGAGGTGGAACGTCGTCGCCCATAAGCATTGAGAATATGTAGTCGGCGGCGGCGGCATTTTCGATTGTCACCTGGCGCAGTGTACGGTTTTCAGGGTTCATTGTCGTTTCCCACAACTGTTCAGGATTCATTTCACCCAAACCTTTGTATCGCTGAACGTGAACTGAGCTTTCGTTGCCGTTGCCCCATTCGTCAATGAGTTGCTGGCGTTGCTGTTCTGTCCAGCAGTATTGCTGTTGAGAGCCCTTCTTCACCAGGTACAATGGCGGTGTGGCAATGTACAGGTAGCCGTTTTCGATAACTTCGCGCATAAAGCGGAAGAAGAATGTCATGATCAGAGTGTCGATGTGGCTTCCATCGACATCGGCATCGGTCATTATTATTATTTTGTGATAACGAAGTCCTGATGTGTTAAGTGCGTTTGAATCCTCCTTTGTGCCAATTGTAACGCCGAGCGCAGTGTAGATGTCCTTGATTGCATCACTCTCATATACTCGGTGTTGCATTACTTTTTCAACGTTAAGGATTTTACCGCGCAAAGGCAGGATTGCTTGGAACTTACGGTCGCGGCCTTGCTTTGCCGAACCGCCTGCTGAGTCACCCTCGACAAGGAACAACTCGCTTTCGGCAGGGTCCTTGCTTGAGCAGTCGGCCAGTTTGCCAGGAAGTCCGCCTCCTGAAAGTGGCGATTTGCGCTGAACGGTCTCACGTGCCTTGCGGGCGGCTACACGGGCAGTGGCGGCCAATATGACCTTTCCAACAACCTTTTGTGCTTCAGCCGGATGTTCTTCAAGATAGTAAGCCAAAGCCTCGCCTACGGCTTGCTGAACGGCACCGGCGACCTCGCTATTTCCGAGTTTGGTCTTTGTCTGTCCTTCAAACTGTGGTTCGGCCACTTTAATTGAGATGACAGCGGTAAGGCCTTCGCGGAAGTCTTCGCCAGATATCTCGATATGGTTCTTGTCAAGTTTCTCAAGGTCGCGCTTGCAGTTGTCGTCGGCATATTTTTTTAGTGTGCGGGTCAATGCCATTCTGAAGCCTTGCAAGTGCGTACCGCCTTCTATTGTATTGATGTTGTTCACATACGAGTGGATATTTTCAGTATATCCATCGTTGTACATTATGGCGATTTCAATTGGCGTGCCTTGTTTTTCGGTGTTGATGTAGATTACGTCGTCGAAAAGGTGGTTGCGGTTGCCGTCGACGTAGCGGACAAACTCGCGGAGGCCGTCTTTTGAGTAGAACACTTCTTGGCGGGTCTTGCCTTCCTCGTCGGGGCGCAAGTCGGTAAGCGTGATGGTTATGCCTGCATTCAGGAATGCCAATTCGCGCATACGGTTTGCAAGTATCTCGTATTTGTAGATTGTCGTGGTGAAGATGGTGTCATCAGGCCAGAATTGTTGGCGAGTACCAGTCTTGTCGGTTGTCCCGATTTCCTTTACGGCGTATAGTGGCTTGCCTTTCTCGTATTCCTGCTGATAGATTTTGCCGTTGCGGTAGACTTGCGAGGTCATATGCTTTGACAATGCGTTGACGCAGGATACACCTACGCCGTGCAGACCGCCTGACACTTTGTATGAGCCTTTATCGAACTTGCCACCTGCGTGCAAAACTGTCATTACAACCTCAAGGGCTGACTTGTGTTCTTTTGGGTGCATATCTACTGGAATGCCACGGCCATTATCGACAACGGTGATTGAGTTGTCCTCGCCTATTGTCACTTCGATATGTGTGCAGAATCCAGCAAGTGCCTCGTCTATGGAGTTGTCTACTGTTTCATATACAAGATGGTGAAGGCCTTTTTCGCTGATGTCGCCAATGTACATGGCAGGGCGTTTGCGGACAGCCTCCAAACCTTCGAGCACCTGAATGCTATTGGCACCGTAATCGGCGTTCTGTGGTTTAGTCTCTTCTACTTCGCTCATATTTTAAATATTTGTGTTTCAATTATTTAATTGGCAAAATCAATTCTCGCCAAAACAAACAAATATAGCAAAACAAGATTTTGGCCTATGTTATGGGCTTGCCAAAATTTGCTGATTTGTTAACACGAATTCAACAAAAGGCTGATTGCTGGTCGGCTTTTGTGTTGAAACGCATTTTGTATTTCGGATAGTGCTGAATGTATTCTAGTTTTTGACGGCTTTCAATGATTTTGCCTTTGTATAAAGTTCGTCAACGTTTGAGAAAATGCCTATTTCTGCCAGACTAATCTGGCGTGCCTTATCCGTATTTGTTGTGTTTTTAAGTGAAGATATCAGTTCCTCACTTTTGATTTTTTTTGAAAATATCTTGAGTATCATAATGTTTAGTGGTTGTTGTCGGTTAATTAGAATGAGTATGTCAGGCCAAGCATGAAGTTGAAGCGTTGGTTGGCATATTGGTTCCACTGATAGTAGCTGGCACCGGTTATGTTGTTTAGGTCGAGGAATGTCGAGAAGCGCTTTGTAAAGCGGTATTCGAGCCCAAGGTTGACATCGATGGCGCCGTCAAGGTCTTTGGCTATCGGCATTGTCTGTCCGTCGTCGCCAATTTCGTACAGGCAGGCTTTGCGCTTGCTCATTGCGTAGATGTTGGCTGTCGCAATTATCTTGTTATCGAGACTGTAGCGGGCATCGAGGCTTATTGTGTAGGTTGGCAGATGCCAAGCCTCAATTTCCTTCGACATATCATATACGAAGAAATTGCCTTTCAGCCCGATTTTGAACTTGTCGCTTGTCTTGTACGATATTTCGCCAAGGAAGTGAGTCTGCATAATGTCGTCATAAACAACCATGAACTTGTTGCGCAATTCAGTTGTGGTGTCGTTAACGTAGAAGTATTGGTTGTCGATTTTTGAGTAATCAACCTTAACGTTGAAAGCCACTTTTGAACTGATGTTGCCACGGAATCCAGCCGTCAGGTTCAGCCGGGTCTTTGTCGGCAGAATGTTGATGCCAGACAGTACGAATGGGTTTTCTGAATAGACATCCTTGTAAGTGTTGACTTGATAGTTGCCGTTTACTTCTATGTAAGGCAACAGGAAGTAGTCTATTATGTTGTACTGCATGCTGATGTCAGGGAAGAACGAGTATTTTTGGTCACGTTGGTCGTAGAATGTGCTCACTCCTATCTTTACGCGCCATTTGCGACCGTATGCGCCGACCCAAGGGTTGAAGTTGATGACAGCTGAATTGATGTCGCCCTTGTTGGCTATGTTCAGTCCACTGGTGTTGTAGTTGTCGATAGTGCATTTCAGGCCAAGGAATTCCTTGTCGAGTAAGTAGCTCAGGTATCCGTTGAAGTGTATGATTTTGTCGCCTTTGTCGTCTTTTGTATTGATGCTCTTGTAGCCTAAGGCAATGCTATAGTCCAGACTGCTTGAGTCAAGGTTGTTTGATGCAAGTGAGGCTTCAAATGAGTAGTAGTTAAGGCTTTGCTTCTCTATGTCGTTCTTCTTTAGAGGAATGAGAGAGTCAGGCAAGTTCAGTTCTGTCTGGTAGCCATAGTAGTAGTTTGAGCGGTATCCGTAATCGGCACCTATTGTGGCAACTATGTCGTTCTTGAAGAATCGGCGTACTTGTCCGTTTGCGTCAAAGTTTGACAGTCCCGCATATACGCGCTTGTCGTCTTCGTTCTTGACCTTGCCGTTGCTTGAATTGTAGTTGATGTTTGCGTTCCAGTTCCAATTTTCGGAGCGTTGGCTTCCTGTGTACAAGTTGAGTAATGGCGATGCGTATGAGCCAAAGCCGGTTTTCAAGTAGCCGTAGTACAGTTTTGGCAATGGCTCGGCGACCAACTTGGCTGGCTTTATCTGTTTGGGCTGATATTTTGTCTTGTATATTTCAAGAGCGTCGTCATCGTATTCAAAGGTTGGCGTTATCTTTATTGTATCGACTATCTTAGGCAACGAACTTATTTTGTAGGCATCGTTGATGACAGGTTCGTATGGCTTGACAACCTTGACCTCTTGATTGAGGTTGTTGTTTTGTCCAAAGGCGGTAAATGAGCCTAATAGTATGAAAGCCAATATGTTTTTTCTGTTCTGTATCATCTTGTGCATATTGATTTAGACTTATTCTTGTTCTGTTTTTTCCGACTCATCGGTGGCTTCGGTTTCTGCCGATTCGGCATTTTCTTGTATTTCAGGTTCTGCTGTAGGTGTGGTCTCTGCAGAATCTTGTTTTACGTCAGTTGCTTCATCGCTGTTGTCTTCTGCTGATGCCTCATTCTCCTGTGCCTTGGATTCGTCAGTGGCATTTGCGGAGTCTTCTTGCTGGGTGTTGCTTTCGGCAGGAACGGTAGCCTCGACGTTTGCATTTTCAGCCGGTTGTGGCTCAATCGATTCTATCGCTGAGTGGCTGACTGTATCTATAGGTTGTTTTTCGGTGGCGTTGTTCGCAGGATTGATGTCGATTTCAATGTTCTGTGTCGAATTGTCGTCAACAAACTTTTGGTTTTCCTCATCAACAATCAGTTTCAGTTTCGAGTTGGCTTCTGCTATTATTCCGTCGCTTTCATCGCCATAGTTGTCAATTACGCTTTGCAGATTGGCTTTTGCCTGGAATCGGTCATCACGTTTCAGGCAGATGTCGGAAAGCAGGAAGAATGATTTTGCAATCCAATATATGTGTGGTGTGCCAGATGCAATAAGGGTGTTGATTTCGTCTTCAGATTTTTGCAGTTCGTTTTGTTCCGCAAGCATTCTGGCAACCATATATTGAGCCTCGGCTCCCTCCTTGCTGTTCATGTCTTGGGCAAGGATTCTGAATTGTGTTATTGCAGGGTCGAGTTGTCCGGTCTGGTAGTAGCTGACAGCCAAAATGTGCCTAGCCGTACGTATTTGTTCGTCCGACACCTTGTCGGTTATGAGCAGTTTGCGGGCCGATTCGAGTGCGTTGTTGTAGTTGCTGTCGGCGAAAGCGTTGTTCATTTGGCCTTCACGGGCAATCATGATGTTCGACTTTATTTCGGCTGTTTCTTCGAGTTGTTTGTATAGATCGAAGGCTAGCTTGTAGTCCTTTTCGTTTTCGGAAAGAGTTGCGGCACTTAGCAATGCGGCTTCGGTAAAGAGGTTCTTGGGCTTGTCGACAACGGCCAAAAAGTCGTTTTTAGCCTCGCTGTTTCTGTGCAGCTTTAGGTTGCAGTCGCCTTTGTAGTAAGTAGCGCTAAGTACGAATTTTCCTGTCGGGAATTTGTCCATATAGCTTTCAAACAGGCCTGCGGCTTCTGTCCAATTGGCTGACATGTAAACCTTTTCGGCAGAAGCATAAGTAAGTGAGTCGCGTTCGGCCATGTCGATGTCGCCCAAATTGCCACGTTGCTGTGCATATTCAAAGTAGTCGTCAACCTTGTTCATGTCCACATATACGTTCTTCAGGGCGAACAATGCCTCGTCGGCTTCAGATGTGCCAGGGTATTTCTCTATTACGTCCTTGAAGTTGTCTATTGCCATATAGTTCTGACCATCGGCATAGTATAGCAATCCGGTCTGCAGCATCGACTTTACAACGTAAGAGCTGTTTGGATAGTTCTTTGCCAGGTTGTGGAAGTCGGTTATTGCCAATTGTGTAGAGTCCAGTATCGTGTAAGCCCTGCCTCGTTCGAACAGCGCGTCGGCTGCATAGTTCGAATTTGGGAATTTCGAGAGCAGTTCGCTCATGGCGTCTATTTTGCCTTGCAGATTCTTGTCGAGGCCTGTGGCGATGCCCTTTTGGAACAAAGCATATTCAACGTCGAATGTGTCAAGGTCGGCGGCCATTCCATAGAATGTCACGGCATCGCTGAACTTCGAGCTTACAAAGAAGCAGTCGCCAATACGGATATAGCTGTCGGCAAGTTTTGCGGTGTCGGCTTCGGCAGGCTTTTCAGTGTATTTGCGGAACCAGTCGGCCGACTTGATGTATTCTTTTGTCTTGAAATGGCAGTAGCCAATGTTGTAGTAGCAGGTTTTGTATTCAGGCAGAGAGTATGAGCCTGGAGTTGTCAGCAGTTGGTTGTAGGCGTCGGCGGCTTCCTGGTATTTTTCCTGACGGTACAGAGCCTCGGCTTTCCAGTAGCAAGCCAATGCGCGTATTTCCTTGTCGTAGGCCTTTAGCGATATTGCCTGGTCAAAGGCTGCTACTGACTCGGCGAATTTCAGGTTGTTGAACAGCTCCAGCCCGCGGAAATATGCGACACGTTGCCATGCCGACTGCATTTCTGGAGTCTTGTTCACTATTTTCGACAGCGATTCGAGGGCCGCCTCGTAGTTTTTTGACGACAGGTAGGCCTTGACAAGGTATTCGTAAGCCTCGTCGTGGTGCAGCGAATTTGGGTAAAGCTCAAGGTAGCTGTTGAATGCATTTATTGTCTCGTTGAATGGCGAATATGACAGTTCATACGATAGTTTTGCGTAGTTGAACAGCGCCTGTTCCTTTATGCGGTCGTTGAAATCGGCTTTTGAGGCCGAACGGAATGCCATGCGGGCCTGTTCCTTTTGCTCGAGTTGCAGGTTTGCGTAGGCAATGTGGAAATATGCGTTCTGTGCAAGTTCGTCATCGACGTTGGTCACGTTTGACATTGTGCTTACTGTCTGCTGGAAGTTGCCTGTCTTGAAATAGGCGTATCCCAGCTGATATATGTCCTCGCGTGTGTAGTTCTCGGCTTTTGCCTTGTATGTCTCAAGATAAGGGACGGCTTCGGTGTAAAGGCCTTTGTTGTATAAGGCCTCGCCTACAATGCGCGACATTTCGGCTTGGCGTTTGCCGTCAGACTGGTCGAGCATGGCCTTGCCCAGTTCTATGACTTTGTCGTCTTTGCCCTGTATGAAGTAAATCTGCACATTGTAATATGGCACTATAGGCGCGAATGTCGGGTCGTCTTCAATCTTCCTGAAATTGTTCAGCGCTGTCTCGTAATTTTTATTAGTATATGCCAGATGGGCATAGAAGTATACGGCAGGGCTTTTGTACTTGCTTTCCTTGTCGATCAGTTCGTAGAACATTTTTGAAGCCTTGTCATATTGCTCCAACTTGAAAAGGCTGTATCCTTTCTTGAAATAAAGCTCTGCAAGTTCCTCATCGTTAAGGTTTTGTTTCCAGACCATGTCAAAGTATTCCAAAGCTTCCTTGAAATGGCTTACCCGGTATTGGTACCTGCCCATTTCAAAGTATGCCTTGCGTGTGCGTGGGCTTTCCGGATATTCGTTTATGAATTTGCCAATCCTGTATTCTGCGTCGTTGTTGAACAGTTCCAACGCGCAAAGTGCGGCATAGTATTCGGCATCGGCTTTCATGTCGGTAAACTCATTACCGTAATGCCTTATCACACTCTCAAAGAATTGCTGAGCCTGCGAATACCTCTGCTTGCTGAACAGGTCGACCCCTATTCGGTAGCTGTAGTCTTCATCATTGTAAATTTGCGACTTTTGTGCTGTCGCGTTCAGTGTCAGTAAAAAGATGACGCTTGCCAAACAACTGGCTACGATAGTCTTACGCATAAGAATTTTGAACTATTAAACAGCAACAAAGTAAGATGATTTGCTTTCGCAATTTTTGCCAACTTAATGTTTTAATTAACAATCAAGTGTTTATTAAATGAATGGTTTTTAGATGTGTGCATTTCACTAAATAGTACCTTTGATTTCGGAAAGTAGATGCGCCAAGCCGCACTTGCATTAACACATTTAATCGTCAAAAAGTATGCTAGACACTAAAATAGAACTCCGGGGCGCTACAATATCACAGCCCGACAACGTCATTCTTACCAATATCGACCTTAACGTATGCAGTGGTGAACTTGTCTATCTGATAGGCAAGACAGGAAGCGGCAAAAGTAGCCTGCTTAAGACACTGTATGCCGAATTGCCCCTGGCCAAAGGTTCAGGAATGGTTGCGGGATTCCAACTGGAAAAGATGCGCACGAAACATATTCCCTACCTGCGCCGAAAGCTGGGCATCGTGTTTCAGGATTTCCAACTGCTGATCGACCGCAATGTCCATGAAAACCTGCTTTTTGTACTTAAGGCTACAGGATGGAAAAACAAGGCCGAAATCGAGAGCCGGATTCAGGATGTGTTGAATAAGGTCGGTTTGTCGCAGAAAGGCTACAAGATGCCAAACGAACTGTCGGGTGGCGAACAGCAGCGTGTCGTAATTGCGCGCGCATTGCTCAATGACCCTGAAATAATACTTGCCGACGAACCAACCGGAAACCTCGACCCCGAAACCTCGCGTGGCATTATGACCCTGCTGACGGAAATCAGCCACAACGGACGTGCCGTAATCATTGCCACCCACGATTACCCGCTAATCAAGGAATTCCCAGGCCGGATAATCAAATGCGACAGCACTTCGCTCATTGAAATCAATGCCGAAACTGCCGATTTTGGCGATACCGATAAATAATGCCTCTATCCGACTCTATCAAAGACATGAAGATTCTTGACGCCCCGCAGATTAGGACTTGTGACAAGTTCACCATCGAAAACGAGCCTATAGCGTCAATCGACCTGATGGAACGTGCATCGGATGCACTGGCTCAATGGCTATTGGATAAATATGGTCAAGATGGAACTTCATTCACAATTTTTGCAGGCTCAGGAAACAATGGCGGCGATGCGCTGGCATTGACCAGAATATTGTCAAAATGTTTGCCAGGCCAGATTACCGCCTACCAATTGAATATAGGTGGCCGGCTCTCGCCAGATTGCTCGCTGAACCTTGAACGGCTGAAACGCTCCGAAGGCATCCGCCTGTCAGTAATAGAAAAGGGCGATGCTTTACCTGCCATAGATTCCGGCAGCGTTGTCATCGACGGCATTTTCGGCTCAGGCCTGAATCGTCCGGTCGATGGCTATTGGGCAACAATAATCGAGCATATCAACCATTCGGGCAACGAGATTGTCGCCATCGACATCCCGTCGGGACTGTTTTGCTGGGACAACAGCCAGAATGCAGGCGCCATTATCAAGGCAAAATATACGTTAAGCCTTCAGTTGCCAAAACTGCCGTTCATGTTTGCCGAAAACGAGCAATATGTGGGCCAATGGCATATCCTGCCCATAGGCATCAGCGCACAAGCCATAGCCGATGCCGAATCGAATTTCTCATATACGACAAAAAGCACGGCCACCGACATGCTCAAGCCACGCCCGCGTTTCGCGCATAAAGGCACATTCGGCAATGCCTTGCTTGTGGCCGGAAGCTACCAGATGTGCGGTGCGTCGGTATTGTCGGCAAAGGCTTGTCTGCATACCGGCTGCGGATTGCTTACCGTACATGTTCCGCCAATAGGCTATGCCATAATGCAGACTGCAGTGCCAGAGGCAATTGTCAATGTCGATGAAACCGAAAGCGAATATTGCAAGCCAGAAGCCCTGCAACGATTTTCGGCTATCGGAATCGGGCCTGGCATTGGCCTGAAGCCTGAAATGCGTAGCGGATTCGCCACATTGCTCAAGTCGGCAACCGTACCAATGGTCA
This sequence comes from Bacteroidales bacterium, assembly GCA_045640185.1. GTDB lineage: Bacteria > Bacteroidota > Bacteroidia > Bacteroidales > SZUA-534 > RUG13583. The sequence goes on along the minus strand of JAZUEN010000012.1, from coordinate 13,601 downwards.
TCGATGCCGATGCCATAAACATATTGGCCGACACTCCTGACTTGCTCAAATTACTGAAACCAAATACAATTCTGACACCTCACCCTGGCGAATTCGACAGGCTGACACACAAGCACAGCTCTGGCTACGAGCGGTTGCAGACGCAAATTGAATTTGCACGCCGGCATAATGTAATAATCGTGCTGAAAGGTGCGTTTACGTCAATAGCGATGCCCGATGGCGAAGTGCATTTCAACTCCACAGGCAATCCTGGAATGGCTACGGCTGGTAGTGGCGATGTATTGACGGGAATAATCCTATCTTTGCTGTCGCAACGCTACACTCCTGCCGAATCAGCAATTTTGGGTGTATATTTGCACGGATTGGCTGGCGACATCGGCGTTGCCTTGAACGGTCAGCAATGGCTGACGGCAAGTGACATTGTCGCAAATATTGGAAAAGCTTTTCTCAAACTAAATAAATGACGAAGATGAATAACCTGAAATCACTTTTTGCCATTGCCTTGGTTTCCGTGTCAATGGCTTCATCAGCACAAAAGGAAGTTGAATCATCATTATCTGTCAGCAAGGTCGGCAACATAATCAATATCGATGGACATCAAGTGTTCTATTCGCTGCCACAGAATAGCCTTGTTGTCAGCATCGACATAACCAAGACTGTTTACGCCCAAGGCCCATACGCACAATATGCCCAGAAATACCTGAACATAACCACGGGAATCGTTGATGAGACAAAGACCGAATATCAGATTGATGGCCTGTCGGTTGACCGTTTCAGCAGTCCCGATACAAGCCAGCTATATGCCATAAATTATTCCGGCATCGACTATTTACCTATGGTTCAGCTCAATGCCGATGGCTCAATATTGGCAATCAATAGCAAGAATGGCGCAAAGGGCTATAAGCTGGAAAAAATTCAGTCGGGCACGGAGCCGGTGACAGAGCCAATATCATTTGTCGATTTTGGTGTCAAGCCGTTCTTCCTTGACGAAATAGAGGAAACAGCCGAAGACGACTCCATTTCGGCAAAAAAGCCAAAACAGCCTACCACTGTCGTAAAGACAGTTGAAGAAAACGCCGCCGACGCCGCCGCCGTAATACGCAAGATACGCAAGCGTCGGCTGAAGCTGGTTGCCGGCATATCGGGAGAAGCAAACGCCGTTGACGGCAAGGCTATGAAGTCCATGATTAAGGAATTGGATAAATTGGAAGCTGAATATTTGAGCCTGTTTATTGGCAAAAAGGTTCAGGTGTCATACAAGCAGAGTGTCAGCGTCACTCCTAACGCCGATTCAAATGTTGAGCAGATTACTGTCGGCTATTTTTCAAAGTCGCAAGGATTTACAGCCAAGCAGGATGCCAAGCGCACCGACTGCTATCCTGTCACAATGAAGATAACCACTCTGACCAGTTCGCCAAAGGTGTCAATCAAGGAAGTCGAGACATCGGCCAAGACAACATCAAGCATCAAGTACGGTGTCTATTACCGTATGCCAGCCACTGTTTCTATCTCGGTTGACTGCGATGGCCTGGCACACTATTCAAAAATGCTTGTAATCGCGCAAAAGGGCGTTGTTGTGCCTTTGCCAACCGACTACATGAACAATCAGAAGTTTGCCATCGAATTTGATGCCGAAACAGGCGCATTGAAAAGCATATCAAATAATTAGCCGACAAAAAGCCGGCTAATTGTTGCGGTTTTACGTTTCCATTCAGCTTCAAAAAAATGCACATTTTGGCATTTATCGGGGCAAAATGTTGCTTTAGATAAGTTTAGGCCATTTTCATAGGTAAAAAAAGCCTATTCATAGTGTTGTCGAAAAAAAATCGAGTTTCGATAACCTAATATGATTGTTCTTCTATGATTTATTTTCGCTAAAACCAATTGTTTCCATATTTGCTTCGTTAATTGATAACAGATATGTATTTGTCACAAAATCAGGCTAAGGTTGGTTTGCCGCTTGGAGTGGCGGCAACCATTTTACCCTTAGTTGTGGCCATAGGGAATCTTGTTTCAGAAACTTTTGTATTTTAGTCTAACATAATGCTTACAGGTATGAATAGTACAATCGCAAACAAGCCACAAGCCTACAAAGTGCTGATACACACATCGGTCTGGCTTTTTATCCTTATTATGCCAGTGTTGCTCTCGCTACACAACAATTTTATGTTTTTAGGCATTATTGAACATTGGTGGATTCCTACACTGTTTTATTTCATCATTTTCTACGTCAATTACCTGTTTCTTGTAGAAAATGTCTTTCTCGACAAAAAGAAAATGGTTTTCTTTTTAATTAATGCTTCTATTTTGCTGTTTTTGGCATATTTGAACCAATCGGTAAAGCCCGCCCTGTTTCACCATCATTTTTGGATGCCACATCACAGGCCGATGTTTTTCGTTTACGGAATGTTGATGGACATCCTGACAATGATTCTTCCGTTGGTGCTGGCAATAGCCTTCAAGATTTACGAACGTTGGGAGATTATGGAACGTGAGAAGCAGGAAAGCGCCAACGTACAGTTGCAGACTGAACTCAAGCATCTTGAATACCAGATTCAGCCTCACTTCTTCTTCAACTCGCTCAACAACATCTACTCGCTTGTCGACATATCGCCCGAACGCGCAAAGGAAACCATTCACAACTTGAGCAAGCTGATGCGCTACCTGCTTTACGAGACTAACAGTTCGCTTGTTTCGCTCGACGGCGAAATCAACTTTATGACCAAATACATTGAACTGATGAAGTTGCGCACATCCGCCAACACCAACGTGGAGTACATATTTCCTGAAACGACAAACGGAATAATGGTTGCGCCTCTCCTATTTATTTCATTGATAGAGAATTCGTTTAAGCACGGAATCAACCCTATGGGAAAGTCCGACCTAAAGTTTGAGATGCGCATAAACGGTACTGAAGTTATATTCACAACGCTCAACCCGTATGTCGAAAAGACAAGCGCCGACCTTTCGGGCGGTTCTTCCATCGGCCTGGAAAACATCCGCAAGCGCCTTGAACTGCTTTATAAAGGCAAGTCGGAGTTCTACTCCCGGATTGAGGACGGAAAATATTACGCCTATTTATCTATTGACACAAAACAATAAACATATTTTGCTATGGAACAGAAAATTACTTGCCTTATCGCCGACGACGAGCCAATGGCTTTGGACTTGATAGAAAGTTATGTCAACAAGACTCCGTTTTTGGAACTTCGTGGCAAGTGCAACAACGGATTTGAAGTGCTCGACCTTCTGGCTAAGGAGCAAATCGACTTGCTTTTTCTTGATATACAGATGCCTGGACTTAACGGGCTGGAATTGTCAAAATCGCTTCGCAAGAAAAACCGCGTGATTTTCACTACCGCATTCGACAAGTATGCATTGGAAGGCTTCAAGGTTGAAGCGCTCGACTATCTTCTTAAGCCGTTTGACTATAACGAATTCCTTACTGGCGCAAACAAGGCGCTGGAATGGTTCTCGTTGCAGAATATGAACAAACAGCCTCTTGTCCGCGACGAGTATATGTTTGTCAAGGCCGACTACAAGCAGATTAAGATAGACTACAGCGACATCTACTATTTTGAGGGCCTTAAGGATTATGTCAAGATTTGGACCAAGTCGCGACCACGCCCTATCCTGACTCTTATGAGCCTCAAGTCGCTTGAGGAGATGCTACCTGCCGACAGGTTTATGCGTGTGCACCGCTCCTACATCATCTCCCTTGACGCGATAAAGTCTATCGAGCGCAACTGCGTAATAATCAACGATCAGCCGATAGCAATCGCCGACAAGTACAAGGACATCTTCAACGAGTTTGTGCAGAACAAGTCGGTGCAGTAAGTAACGGGTTGAATTCATTCAAAAAAACAGGGTGTGTCAATAAACATTGGCACACCCTGTTTTTTGTTGACCTATACGCCTAAGATTAAGGTTTATTAAATGGTTTAATAATAAAATATTTTGCAAACCATTCATTATCGTATATGTAAATAATACTTGCAAACTGATTATGTTCTATCCGCTTAGCCAAGATATTTCTCCAGCAGGCTCATCATCTTCTTTATCTTGATAGGTTTTGCTATGAAGTCGTTGCAACCTGAGTCGAGGGCTTTCACGACGTCGGCGTACATTGCGTAGGCTGTCTGTGCTATGATTGGCACTTTGGTGTTGAATGTGCGTATCTGTTGTGTCACCTCGTAGCCGTTAATGTCGGGCAACTGTATGTCCATAAGAATTAGGTCGATGTCAGGGTTGTTCCGGACATAATCAATGGCGTGCTGTCCGTTGACGGAGCGTGTCAGTTGTGGCTGGCCTTGCGGTTTCAGCATTGCCTCTATCAGCATGTAGTTTGCGTCGGTGTCTTCAACAACGTGAATCTTCTTGCTTGCCCAACGTTTCTTGTCGGTGTTGGCGGGCTTTATTTCAGGCTGTTGTACGCCAATTGGCTGTGTGAAGAAGAATTGTGAGCCTTCGTTGGCATTTGAGTAGCACCAGATGCGTCCTTTCAGTTGCTCGACACATTTCTTTGCGGTGCTTAGTCCCAGCCCTGAATGTCCGTTTTTGCCGAATGACTGGAATGGCTCGAATATCTTTGCCTGGACATCTGAGGGGATACCGTTGCCGTTGTCTTTGACGAAGAACACGATTTCATCGTTTTCGGTTGTGCCGTAGCCAATGTCAATTTGAGACACGCCGTCGGCCTCCATTGAATTGTCGACAAGGCAGTTAAGCACTAACGAGATGATTTGTGTGTCGGCGTAGATCTTCAATATTGGCTGTGGCTTGTCAAGTTTAAGCGAGATGCCTTTCGATTCGGCGTCGGAATAACGGCGGTTGTAATATTCGTCAAGAAATAGGCATACGTCAATGGTCTTTGGCTCAAGTTTCATGAGTCTGGAGTCGACACCGATCCATTCTGAAATCCGGTAAACTGACGACATTGCGCTTGTCCCCTTCAGTTCCGGGCAGGTTTCAATCAGTTTGACGCCAAGCAGTTTCAGGTTTGATGCAATCAGGTTGTTGCTTTCAATGATGTTGCGTTTCTCCCGGTTCAGTTCGTTTTCAACGTCCTTGATCTGTGTAATGTCGCGTGACACGTTCAGCACGGTGTTGACGCTTCCGTCCTTTGACAGTTCGGGCACCATGCAAGCCTGATAGATGTGTTGATGTCCATCGATATTCATTCTGAATTCGAATTTCAGTTTGCGTCCGGTCCTGAACACTTCAAGGTGCATTTCCTCAATGAACGATGCCGTCTCCTGGTCAATGTCGATGTCGATGATGTTGTGCCCAATAATGTTTGACGATGGTATCTTAGTCACTTCCTCTACCGTCTTGTTGACGAATGAGTAAGTGAGGTCGCGGTTGTATCGGGTAATCAGGTCGGGGCTGTTGTCGGCCAGCATCTTGAATTCGGTCTGGCTTTTGAGCATCGCCCTTTCGGCAAGTTTTTGCGATGTATGGTCATCTACAATCAAATACATTGTAACAATGTCTCCATCAAGCGATTTGACAATTGTATATGAGTTGCGGACAAACTTTTCCTGGCCAGTGCGCGTGCGAATCCAAAATTCGAAATTGTAGACTTTTTGCTTCATCTGCTGGCGTTCGCTGATGAACTGCTCCGCACGTTCGCGCTCGTAGTCGCAAGCGAATGACAGTTCGTCCATGTCGCGTATTTGTTCCTTGCTGTAGCCGGTTATGTTGTGCATGGCGGTGTTTGAGAACACCATTTTGCCGTTCTCGTATATGACAATGCCGTCAGCAATGCTTTCGGCCATAAGCAGGAAACGGTATTCGCTGTGTCGCAGTGCATTGAGCATCTTGCTTGTATTTCCTGTGTTTTGCTGAAATGCAACAAGATAGTCTGAATTCGGATTTCTGTACAGTGTTATTTCTGACGAAATCGGATTTTCAGTTTTTGGTATTATATGAGTAAGGTATGTTACTCCTTCCGGCCCTATTATCGAGTCAATGTATTTCTGCATATCGTCATTCGACTGGAACAGTCCGATATTAAGTGGCGTCAGATTGCTGAAGTCGTCAATGTTGCATTTCAGCAGTTCGTATGCCGACTTGTTCATCTGGCATAGCGAAATGTCGCCACCGTTGCATTTCATCACGAATATCGGCTGGTTGCTATTTGTGTACCAATTGTTGCAATCTATAGCATCATTAATGTCGAATTTAATGGCATCCATAGTCAAAAGCATTGATTAATAAATAGATTGTAAAACCCTAAAGGCTGATATAAAATTACATAAATTTTTCAGGTTACTTGCCATAAAATATCTTTTGTTATTTTCGCCCCTAAAACAATAAAAAATATGATGTTTGGCAGTATCTTTCGGATATTGCCAAAGTTGGCAAGTTGAATGTTTGATTATGGTTTTACGTCTTATTAATTTATTGAAATACTATTTGTTCTGGATTGTGTTTTTCATCGTGTGCCGGTTGTTTTTCGAACTGTACAATATTGGGCAAACGGCCGAATTGTCAATCTCGACAGTGCTTCTCACCTTTTGGCACGGCTTGCGTCTCGACGTTTCCATAGCCGGATTCCTGGCCATGTTTGTCGCATTGGCATTGGCATTTTCGTACAAGTTGGAGTCTAGCAAGACGGCAACCATAATCGGTTCGGTATCGGTATTCTTTATAGTGATATTCTCAATAATAGGCATTTGCGATTGCGAATTGTACCGCAACTGGGGATTCCGCATGGATAGCACGGTGCTAATGTATCTGAAGACGCCAAAAGAAGCCGCGGCATCGACCCCATTGTGGCTAACTCTCATTTTTATAGTATGGATGGCCGCGTTTATTTGGCTGACAATTAAGGCATACGTACGCATAGTCGGCAAATCGCTAAAGCAGATGGAGCCCACATCGTGGAAGACGTTGCCTGTATTGTTTTTTGCGGCATGTGTCTGCATCATTCCCATCCGAGGCGGATTTGGAATAGCGTCGAACAAGGCAGGCAGTGTGTATTTCAGCAATCAGCAATTTGCAAACCATTCGGCAGTCAATGTCCAATGGAATTTCTGCAACTCGTTGCGTTACCTAAATAATATGCAGACTGTCGCCTATATGCCACAGACGGAGGCCGACAGCATTGTATGCAAAATGCTTGAAAGAGATACCGTAGGAAGCCGTTTGCTCAACACCGACAAGCCCAACATCTTGATAATGATCATGGAAAGTTTCACGGCAAAGGCTGTCGGTTGTGTTGGAGGCATGCCGGGCGTAACGCCCAATCTTGACAGCATTGCACGCACGGGTGTGCTGTTCAGCAATTTCTACGCCAATGGCGACCGTTCCGACAAAGGCATAGTCAGCATTTTGAGCGGGTATCCGGCCCAACCTACCACATCGATAATCAAGGTTACGCCAAAGGCTTCTAAATTGCCACACTTGAGCAACAAGCTTCATGAGCAAGGCTATGGCTCGTCGTTCTACTATGGTGGCGACATCGAGTTCGCCAATATGAAATCGTACTTTTACATGGGCGCTTATGGTCGCTTGGTTACCATGAATGAGTTTGACAAGAGCGACATGAACTCAAAATGGGGTGCACATGACCATGTAGTACTAAATAGATGGTTGTCAGATATAAATAATGAAACAGAACCGTTTTTCAGCACATTGTTCACGTTGAGTAGCCACGAACCGTTCGAGGTTCCGCATACAAGCCAGTTCAACGAGTCTGACGAGGAAAGCCTCTTCCTCAATTCGATGCACTACACCGATAGCTGCATTGGCGATTTTGTGCGCAAGGCATCGGCCGAACCTTGGTGGGAAAACACTTTGATGATACTTGTTGCCGACCACGGAAGCCGATATCCAGGAAGCCTGCGCAAGGTAAAGGAACCCTGGTGGAAAAAATTGAAAATGCAGTTTGCCAATCACGACAAGAAACGAAAGAATACACCAAATCAAGCGCCAGAAAAGTTCCACATACCTATGATTTGGATTGGAGGCGCATTGAATGTTACCGATACGGTTGTCGATTATCTGGGTTGCCAGTCTGACATCCCGACAATGGTCTGCAATCAACTAAACCTGTCATCAGACGAGTTTAATTTCGGCACCGACCCTCTTTTTGGCGGAAATCACTTTGCATATTATGCATACAACAACGGCTTCGGTTTCATAACCGATAAAGGCCAGTTCATCTGGGACAATTCTGCACGAAAAATGATTTCGCAATCGTCTGTAAGTGATTCGGTAATTGCAGAAGGTCAGGCATTTCTGCAGACTTTGCTGAACGACTTTAATTTAAAGGGCAAATGATAGAGAAGAATAATCGGAAGACGATAAACGCTTGGTGTTCGTACGATATAGCCAACTCTGTCTATAGCCTGATTGTGGCATCGGCATTGTTTCCTATTTATTACGAGCAGGTAACATCTCAGGCCTTTGGAAGCGAGTTTGTTCAGTTGTTCGGTTTCACAATCAAGAATACTGTCATTTACGATTATGCCATTGCCTTGGGATACGCCATAATCATACTGATAACGCCCCTATTGTCGGGCATTGCCGATATGGGCGGATACCGAAAGCGCTTTATGGTGCTGTTCACTGTGATAGGCTCTTTGGCTTGTTCGGGGCTGTACTTCTTTACAGGCAACAATATCGCTTTCGGACTGCTGATGACCATATTGGCCGTTATTGGCTGGGCAGGCGCAACGGTCTACTACAACTCTTTCCTGCCGATAATTGCCACTAACCGACTGCATAACAAAGTGAGTGCCAAAGGTTTCGCGTGGGGCTACTTGGGCAGTCTTGTGCTGTTCCTGTTATGCATAGTGCTCATTTATACCTGGCAATGCTGGGGATTTGAAAGCGAGCAGGCATCGTACCGTTTCTCGTTCCTGCTGGTCGGGCTGTGGTGGATAGGCATCGCTTTAATTGCGTTCGTTCGTCTGAAGGAATTCAAGGCAAAGACAAAAATCGATTCACAGATACTCTCCCAGGGATTCAAGGAAATGGTTGCAGTCGCCAAAAACCTTTTCCGTCAACGGGTCATGAACCTGTTCCTGATATCGTTCCTGTTCCTGAGCATGGGCGTGCAGACAATAATACTGGTTGCCACTTTGTTCGGCAGTGTCGAACTCCACATTGGCACTACAGAACTCATTGTTGCCATTCTTCTGATACAGTTCCTGGCAATGTTTGGCTCTTTCGTATTTGCAAGAGTATCAGATAAGTGCGGTAATTTTACGTCAATGCTGGTAATGCTCGCCGTATGGATTGCCATTTGCATAGGCGGATATTTTACGCAGACTACCACCCACTTCTACATCCTGGCCGTCAGCGTCGGTTTTGTGATGGGTGGCATCCAGTCGCAGGCCCGTTCGACATACGCAATGCTGATACCTGAAAACACCACTGACACAGCATCTTACTTCACATTCTACGATATCACCGAAAAGATTGGCATTGTGATTGGAATGTTCGGTTTCGGATTGATTGAGCACCTGTCGGGAAGTATGCGCAACAGCGTAGCCTTGCTGTCAGTGTTCTTTATGATAGCCTTTGTGGCCCTTCTGCTTGCCACTGGCCAGCGCAAACTTATGGCAGAGGAGTTTAAATGATTATGAATTATGTCTATTGTAGATAATCCACAAGTAACTGGTGGCAAATGCTTCGTCTTGGTTGGCAAGGAAATAGTGTTGCGAGCCGATGGAAATGACCTGACGCTGTCCGATTTGAATAAAATAAAGGCTTTAGATGATAATGCCGATTTGTTTGAAGAAGAGGAATTTGGCATTTGTACATTAGGCTTGAATACAAAGGACGGACTGTCATCGGAATATGCAGTAAAGCCGATTCGCCAATTCTTCGCCGAAACCGACGAAAAGACCGTGTTTCTTGTCTCGCGCGCAAAGGCGCTGGTCAATTGGCGCCAGAGTACGCACTTCTGTTGCACTTGTGGCGCAAGGCTTGTCGACAGCACCGTTTTTACGGCCAGGGAGTGCCCCGTTTGCAAGAAAATCCATTTTCCGCGCATAGAACCTTGTGTTATTGTGCTTGTGAACAAAGGCGACAAAATACTTCTTGCTCGCCACGTTCAGCGCAATCAGGACATCTACGCCTGCATAGCGGGTTTCATTGAAGGCGGTGAATCGGCCGAACACGCCGTAGAGCGCGAACTGCAGGAAGAAATCGGCATCAAGGTGAAGAACATTCGTTACCGCGGTAGCCAGAGTTGGCCCTTCCCCGACCAACTGATGCTCGGATTTACGGCAGAATATGAAAGCGGAGAAATTAATCTGCAAAAAGACGAGATTTCCGACGCCCAATGGTTCGACAGGAACAATTGCCCAGCCAGTCCAAATCCAGGCTCAATTGCATACAAGTTGATACACAACGAGATTTGATTTTTTTCACTCAAATCGCAATTAAGGCGACAAGGCACATAGCCCAATGAGTCCGAGCCCATTCGCCACAAGGCGATTTTTAGAACCCTACCTCGAAAACTTTCGTAAAAATCCAATCCCGTTCGAGATATTAACAAAATTTATCGACAAACGTCTAATAACTCTTTAATTTGACAAGTTCAAGATGTCGAGTTTTGAATAAATTTGTGCATAAACAATTATTGCAACTTGGAAAAACTAAATTTTTTGTTGGTCGCTTTGCTTGCGTCGGTATCAGTTATGGCGCAAGACAAGGTTGATGTGCCTTCGTTCGACACGTATGAATGCGACTTTGGCACTATCGACGAGGCCGAAGGTCCTGTCTGCCACACATTCCATTTGCTCAACAACTCGTCAAAGCCAGTCACAATTTCAAGGGCCATACCAGGCTGTTCGTGCATCAATGCCGACTTCAGCAGTAGCCCTATCCTTCCAGGCAAGATTGGCGACGTCAATGTCTATTACTCGCCTGCTGGCGCTGTCGGCGACACCTACCGCACCATAGAGATAATGGATTCGGACGGCCGTAGCCTCGGCACGCTCTCAACCAAGGCCAATGTCGTTCCTGCCGATCGTAGCATTCAGGAACGCTACTTCTACAACATTGCCGACCTGCTGTACACCAACAAGATAAACGTTCCGTTCGGCTACGTCTATCAAGGCAAGATGGCGCAAAAGGTGGTCTATATGGCCAATTCATCGTCAAAAAGGATTGCGCTGAAAGCCGAATTCCAGCAAAAGCCAGAGTTGCGGGTCGTATGCCCCGAAACGCTCGACGCAGGCAAGGAATCGGCCATTACAATATTTTATTCGATGCCCGACGACAGGAACCTGTACAGGACGTATGCCGACACAATCTGGATTTATGTCGATGGCAAGAAGTCGAGGCTTCCGATAACGACATCGGCAATATGCATCGGAACAGCCGAAGCCTCCGACAACGCCCCCAATATGCAGACCTACCCTTCTGTAGGCGAACTTTCGGCAGGATGGTTCACAAGCACACTGTCGGGTAGCATCGACATCAGCAACAAAGGAAAATCGGACCTTGTGATATATAAAGTCGAAGTCCCGCAAGGTGTGACTGTGAACATTGGCGACGGCACCCGAATCAAGCCCGACGGCTCTATAAGCCTGACGGCGAAATCAGAGTCGCTGAAATCGTTCCGCATCAACATATTCACAAACGATCCCCAACGACCATTTAAGGAACTAACATTTAAATTCAATAATTAAACTGCGATGAGCAAATTTTTCAAACCTCTATTGTTGGTCGCAATGTCGGCCACGTTCGTATCCTGCAACAAGCAGAGTTACGAGTATCCTTTCCAAAATCCGAAACTGTCGATTGACGAAAGGGTTGAAAATCTCATTTCTCTTTTGACACCAGAAGAGAAAGTTGGTCTAATGATGAACAAGTCAGTGTCTGTCGACCGACTTGGGATTCCGTCCTACAACTGGTGGAGCGAGGCTTGCCACGGCGTACGTCAAGACGGCTACACAGTCTATCCTCAGCCAATTGGCCTTGCATCAGCATTCAGCCCTGAACTGATGTACAATGTGTTCTCAACAGTTTCAGACGAGGCTCGTGCCAACTGGAACCGCACCAATCACCAGGATTCGGCATTGTTCAATGTGCCAATGGGCGTAACCTACTACCCTGGCAATCCAGAACTTACATTCTGGTGCCCTAACGTAAACATCTTCCGTGACCCACGTTGGGGCCGTGGTCAGGAGACTTGCGGTGAGGACCCGTACCTGACAAGCGTTCTCGGCGTTCAGACCGTATTGGGAATGCAAGGCAACGACAAGCACTATTTCAAGACTCACGCCTGCGCTAAGCACTATGCAGTGCACAGCGGTCCAGAGCCATTGCGCCACACTTACGACGCAAAGGTTTCAATGCGCGACCTTTGGGAAACCTATCTGCCTGCATTCAAGCATCTTGTAACTGATGCCAACGTACGCGAGTTTATGTGCGCATACAACCGCTACGAGGGTGTTCCTTGCTGTGCCAGCGACCGTCTGTTGCAGAAAATCCTTCGCGACAAATGGGGCTATGACGCAATCATCTTGACCGACTGCGACGCCATCAACAACTTCTATACTAAAGGACAGCACGAGACACACGACGGTCCTCTTTCAGCATCAGTCGACGCTGTGCTGAACGGCACCGATTTGGAATGTGGAAAGGTGTTTATGGTCCTGACCGAGGCTTTGGAAAAAGGCCAGATATCGGAAGCCGACCTTGACGCTCACTTGCGCAAGACTTTGCGTGGCCGTTTCGAACTAGGTATGTTCGACCCAGCCGAAATGTTGCCTTGGGCTAACTTGGGCGAAGATGTAATCAGTAGCGAGGCCAACGATGCACTTGCTGTTCAATCGGCACGCGAATCAATGGTTCTTTTGAAAAACAACGGCGTTTTGCCATTGTCGAAGGATTTGAAGAACATTGCCGTATTCGGACCAAATGCCGACGACGCGTCGATGCTTAACGGCAACTATGGCGGTACTCCTACTAAGGAACACACCCACTCGCTTCTTGAAGGCATCAAGAATGCACTCCCTAATGCAAATGTAATCTACTCAAAGGCTTGCGAACTGACTGACGAGTACAATACCATCTATCACCTTGGCGACTTCAACGAAGGCAAGGGCGTGAAGGTTGAATTCTTCAACAACAACGAACTTGAAGGCAATCCTGACGTTACTGGCGACTACAACACAATCAATTTCAGCACTTTCGGCGCCTATGGATTTGCTGAAGGCATCAGCACCGACACTTTGTCTGTAAGAATTTCTGGTCAATATAAGGCTACATTCTCTGGCCAGATGAGTTACACCATATCTTCTGACAACGGCTACCTGTTCAAGGTTAACGGCAAGGTTGTCGAGGATGCAAAGCCAGGTATGGGACGTGGCGGTTTCGGATTCGGTTTCGGCCGTCGTGGTGTTCAATACAAGACATTCGACGTAAAGGAAGGCCAGACATACGACATCCTTATCGAGTACAAACGTGGCAAGGGCCCATTCGCTATGCTACGTGCCGATTTCTGCCAGCGCAAGTATGCTGATTTTGCTGAAGAGAAAGAAATGGCTAAAGATGCTGATGTAATAGTCGTAATTGGCGGTATCTCAGCACAACTCGAAGGCGAAGGCGGTGACAAGGCCGACATTGAACTGCCA
>JAZUEN010000011.1:0-36297 GCA_045640185.1 Bacteroidales bacterium | reverse complement strand
TAGAAAATATCCGTTAAAAATGGAATGTGATTGTAAATCAATGAATTTTCCGTAGCAAGAAACCGCTTGGTAGAAAAAAATGCCGTAGGTCAGAAAATGCATTCCGTAGGAATGCGCCAAAATCCCAACGTCTCCATTTTTTGTCCAGAAATGAGAATATGAAATGAATGCATATATATCAATTAGGCACATTCCTACGGAATGCCGTTGCCCCGTAATCGATATTTTCTACCGGGCGCAAATGCCTACGGTATTACCGAATTCCATGGAGAAAAACACGTTGAAAATGGAATATGTTTGTTAATCAGTAAATTTCCCGTAGGGAAAACCGCTTGGTAGAAAAAAATGCCGTAGGTCAGAAAATGCATTCCGTAGGAATGCGCCAAAAAAAAACACAATGGCCTGATTCTGGAAAAAGAAAATCCAACCGCCTAATCCCGTTAACCATCGGGGCTAAATTTTGTGCCACCCTCCAAAATATAAAAAAGTAAAAAATACCTTTAAATTCCGTTAACGTTAACGGAAATTTATTTACTTTTGAATCAAAACAAACAACACTAATAATGGAACAACTTAATAGAATGGCCGTCAAGGCCAACACTTACACCGAAAAAGTCATACAATTTGGTGAAGGAAATTTCTTACGGGCATTTATCGAATGGATTATCTGGAAAACCAACCAGAAAACCGATTTCAACGCATCGGTGGTGGTGGTTCAGCCTATCGAGAAGGGGCTGGTCGATGTGCTTAACGAGCAGGACGGCCTGTACCATCTCAACCTTCAGGGCATCGACAACGGCGAGCCTGTCGACAGCATCGACCTGATAGACGTCATCAGCCGTGGCATCAACCCATACCGCGACTTTAGCGATTACCTGAAACTCGCCGAACAGCCCGAGATGCGTTTCATCATTTCAAACACTACCGAGGCCGGCATCGCCTTCGACCCAAACTGCAAGTTCACCGACAAGCCTGCGCTCTCATATCCGGGCAAACTGGTGCAACTGCTGTATCACCGTTTCGAGTATTTCAAGGGCGATATGAGCAAAGGCTTCATAATCTTCCCTTGCGAACTCATATTCCTAAATGGCAAGCATCTTAAAGAGTGCATCCTGCAATATATCGAACTGTGGAATCTTGGCTCCGAGTTCAGAAATTGGTTCGAGAAGGCCTGTGGCGTTTACTGCACGCTTGTCGACCGCATCGTGCCTGGCTATCCTAAGGACACAGCCACGCAGTTGACCGAGCGCATCGGCCTGGCCGACAAATTGCTCGACAAGGCCGAGATATTCCATCTTTGGGTTATTGAGGCGCCAAAGGAGGTGGCAAACGAGTTCCCTGCCGACAAGGCTGGGCTTCACGTGCTTTTTGTCCCTTCGGAAGCGCCATATCACGAGCGCAAGGTTACATTGCTCAATGGTCCGCATACGGTCCTTTCGCCTGTTGGCTACCTGAGCGGGCTGAACACGGTGCGTGAGTGCTGCGAGGATAGCCTGATAGGCCGTTTCGTCGACAAGGTTATGTTCGACGAACTTCTGCCTACGCTCAATCTGCCCGAAGACGAGCTTCTGAAATTTGCCAAAGATGTCAAGGACCGTTTCGTCAATCCATACGTAAAGCATTTTGTTACAAGCATTATGCTCAACTCGTTCCCTAAATTCAAGACTCGCGACTTGCCAGGATTGAAAACTTATCTCGAACGCAAGGGCGAATTGCCGAAGGGCATCGTTCTTGGTCTTGCCGCCATTTGCACTTACTACAAGGGCGGAAAGCGTGGCGCTGACGAGATTGTGCCAAACGACGACCCAGCCATTACATCGTTGTTGAGCGACCTTTGGGCAAAAGGCAGTTGTGCCGAGGTGGCAAAGGGCGTTCTGGGCGCAAAATTCATCTGGGACGAGGACCTTAATGCCATCAACGGCCTTACAGCAATGCTTACAGCCTTTTTGGAGAAGATTCAGGCCGATGGAATGCGTGCCGCTGTCGAGTCGATAATGTAACTCTGCAATGGGACAATATATACAGATAAATCCAGCCGACAACGTGGCGGTGGCTCTACAGCCCATTGCTGCAGGAACGGTGCTGGATGTTGCCGGTTCGCAGGTTAAGGTGATGCAGGACATTCCGGCTGGCCATAAGGTCACGTTGTGTCCGCTCAATGCCGGCGACAATGTCATAAAGTACGGATTCCCGATAGGTCACGTCACCAAGTCGGTGGAGGCGGGTGTCAGCATCGACCACAACTGCATAAAGACCAATCTTGAAGGATTGTCGGACTACACCTATGAGCCGTCGCTTGCCGAACTCGAAAAGCCAGCCGTCAGGCGGACATTCCGCGGATTTCGCCGGCAGTCGGGCGAGGTGGGCATACGCAACCAGATTTGGATTATCCCTACCGTAGGTTGCGTGAACGGCGTGGCTCAGAAGATTGCCGACAGGTTCACTGCTGAAGTCGGTGGACGTATGGGCAGTGTAGATGCCATTGTGGCATTTCCGCACAACTACGGTTGCTCGCAACTTGGCGACGACCATCAGAATACGCGCCTTGTGCTTCGCGATATGGTCCGTCATCCAAACGCGGGCGGAGTGCTTGTGATTGGCCTGGGTTGCGAGAACAACCAGATGTCGGCCTTTAGCGATTTGGTGGGCGAAGTTGATGAATCGCGTGTAAAAATGTTTGAGACACAGAAGGTTGATGGCGATGAGGTTGAGTATGGCCTCGACCTGTTGCGCTCCATATTCGATGTCTGCTCAAAAGACGAGCGCGAGGAAGTGCCAGTGTCGGAATTGCGTGTGGGGTTGAAATGTGGCGGTTCCGACGGACTGTCGGGAATTACCGCAAATCCGCTTTTGGGCGTGTTCAGCGATTGGATTGTGGCGCAAGGTGGCACGACCGTGCTGACCGAGGTGCCCGAAATGTTCGGGGCGGAGACAATATTGATGAACCGTTGCCAGGACAAGCCGACGTTCGACAAGACTGTGGCCCTGATCAACGATTTCAAGAACTATTTCATACAGAACAATCAACCGGTATACGAGAATCCGTCGCCAGGAAACAAGGCAGGTGGCATCTCGACGCTTGAGGAAAAGTCGCTCGGTTGCACGCAGAAGTGTGGCAAGAGCATTGTCCGCGATGTGCTGAAGTACGGCGACCGTCTGCAGACGCGTGGACTTAACCTGTTGAGCGCGCCAGGCAACGACTTGGTGGCAAGCACGGCACTTGCGTCGGCAGGTTGCCAGATAGTGCTTTTCACAACAGGCCGTGGCACGCCGTTCGGCAGTTTCGTGCCGACAATGAAGATTTCCACCAATAGCGGTTTGGCATTGCGCAAGCCCAATTGGATCGATTTCAATGCAGGCACCATAGCCGAGGACAAGCCAATGGATGCAGTGGCCGAAGCGTTTACCGAGTTTGTACTCGATGTTGTCAACGGACAACCTGTCAACAACGAGAAAAACGGTTTTCGCGAGATAGCCATTTTCAAGACAGGCGTCACTTTGTGATGATATCTTATTGATAATGATATAAATTTAAGGCTTTTGCCACAAGATGTACAACTTTATGACGATAATTGATGCACACAGCCATTTGTGGCTGAAACAGAACACCAAGGTTGACGGACAGCCCATCTATTCGATGGGACGTGGCCGTTCAATGTTTTTTGGCGAAGAACGCCAGATGTTGCCACCGTTTATGATTGACGACAGGAACACGGCGGAAGTCTTTCTTGCGAACATGGATTACGCTCAAGTGGGTGGAGCCGTTGTGGTTCAAGAAGTTATCGATGGATTCCAGAACGACTACCTGCTGCAGGTGAAACAGCAATATCCCGACAGGTTCGTAGTCTGCGGAATGCCGAACCTGGGATTGTCGTCGAAGGAAGATGCCGAGAACCAGACTCCGGAACAGATTCTTGAGGAGATAAAGTGGCTCAAAGATTTGGGCTTTACGGCGATAGCCATTCCCGGACACCGTGTACAGCGCTCGCTAATCAGCCTTATGCCGTGTTTCAAGTATATGGAGTCGAAGAATATGATACTGTCGATGTGCTTGGCCGACGATGCGAGGCAGATAGCCGAAATGCAGACCGTCATTGACGAATGTCCGAATCTGAAAGTAGCCATAGGCCATTTCGGAATGGTGACAACGCCCAATTGGATGAAGCAGATTTTGCTGGCCCGAAATAAGAATGTATTCATTGAGTCGGGTGGCATTACTTGGCTGTTCAACAGCGAGTTCTATCCGTTCGAGGGCGCTGTCAAGTCTATCAGGCAGGCCATTGATGCTGTGGGCGTCGATAAACTGATGTGGGGAAGCGATTATCCGCGCACTATTTGCGCCATAACCTACCGTATGTCGTACGATTTTGTACTTAAGTCGGACTTGCTGTCGCAAAAAGAAAAAGAGGCGTTCTTAGGCGAGAATGCCGTCAAATTCTACGGATTCGGCAATCTGCCCGATTTGCCGTATATTAAAAATATGTCGGAATAAAAGGCCAAAGGCATAAGGCCAAAGTCAACACTAACAACTATATATCAAAAAAATGAAAGCAATTGAGATTCAGGAACCAGGCAAGGCTTGCTTGGTTGACATTCAAAAGCCAGCACTGAAACCAGGTGAGGTGATGGTGAAACTGGAATATGTCGGTTTCTGCGGTTCCGACTTGAACACATACCGTGGAGGAAATGCAATGGTTACATTCCCGCGTATTCCTGGCCACGAGATTGGCGCAACAATTGTTGAAATAGGCAACGATGTGCCAGCAGGAACTTTCAGCATCGGACAAACAGTAACCGTCAATCCGTACACTAATTGCGGACATTGTGCATCTTGTCATCGCGGACGCGTAAACGCTTGCGAGAACAATGAGACGCTCGGAGTACAGCGCAATGGCGCAATGCAGGAGTTTATCAGTCTCCCTTGGCAGAAGATAATACCATGCGGGAGCGTGTCGGTGCGCGATGCGGCGCTTATTGAGCCAATGAGTGTCGGGTTCCATGCCGTTGACCGCGGGCGGGTTGCCGATACCGACATTGTAATGGTCATAGGCTGTGGAATGGTTGGCCTGGGTGCTGTTGTGCGTTCCGTTTTGCGCGGAGCCACTGTCATTGCCGCCGACCTTGACGATGAAAAACTGGCTTTGGCCAAAAAACTTGGTGCCACATATACATACAATACGGCAACCGAATGGAACAATCTGCCTTCGCCCGATGTTGTCATCGAGGCCGTTGGAGCCGTTCCTACATATCAGTTGGCCGTCAACAGGGTTGCTTTCACGGGACGTGTAGTGTGCATCGGCTATTCAAAGAACGATGTGCCTTTGACAACCAGCCTGTTTGTCAAGAAGGAACTCGACATTATGGGCTCGCGCAATGCCAATCCGTCTGATTTTGAGGCTGTAATAAAATATCTGACAAAAGCCGACGCCCCTGTCGATACATTTATCAGCAACATCATCGAACCCGCTGATGCCGACAAGGCACTGAAGGAGTGGAGCGCAAATCCAGGTAAGGTTTATAGAATTCTTGTAAAATGGAACTAAGGGAACTGGGAAAGACTGGCCTGAAACTTTCAGCATTGGGTTTCGGAGCCTCGAGCCTTGGTGGCGTGTTTCACTCGCTGAACGAGGCTGACGGGATAAAAGCAGTACACACGGCTGTTGACAACGGTATCAACTTTATCGACGTGTCGCCATACTATGGCCACTTGAAGGCCGAAATGGTGCTAGGCAAGGCGCTTCGCGAGATTCCACGCGACAAGTATATCCTATCGACCAAAGTAGGGCGCTACGGAAAAGACGGAGTGAACACTTGGGACTATTCAGCCAAGCGTGCCCACGACAGCGTGTATGAGAGCATGGAAAGGCTTGGTGTTGACTACATCGATATAATCAATGTCCACGACATAGAGTTTCAGGCATCGTTGCCAGGAGGCTTGCAGAAAGTCGCCGACGAGACACTGCCCGCACTTGTCGAACTGCGTGAGAAGGGCGTAGTCGGCCATGTCGGAATTACCGACTTGCAACTTGAGAACCTTAAATGGGTGGTGGAACATGTTCCGTCAGGCACTGTAGAGTCGGTGCTGAACTTTTGCCACTATTGCCTGTGCGACGACAAACTTGTCGATTTCCTTGACTTTTTCGAGTCAAGGGGCATAGGCGTAATCAATGCAAGCAACCTGTCGATGGGATTGCTGTCGATGCGTGGCGCTCCCGACTGGCATCCGGCACCCGAAGGGTTGCGCAAGGCTTGCGCACAGGCTGCTCAATACTGTAACGAGATTGGCTATCCGATTGAAAAATTAGCCATGCAGTATAGTGTTGGCAACAGTCGCATTGCGTCAAACCTGTTCTCGACAACCAATCCGCAAAACGTGCTGAAGAACATTGAGTACATCAGTTCGCCTGCCGATCCTGAGGTGGTTGAGAAGGTGCATCAGATTATAGGTGACAATTTTAGGGTTTCTTGGAAAAATTCTTAATACCAAATATTTATGAAGACAATCGAAAAAAAGCACCTGGTTCCGTTTTGCCTTGTTACGGTTCTGTTCCTTTTGTGGGGAATAGCCAACAACATGACTGATACGCTTTTGAGCGCTTTCAAGCGTATCATGTCAATGTCGGATACGCAGACATCGCTCATACAGTTCGCGTTTTACGGGTCTTACTTTTGCTTTGCATTGCCTGCAGCACTGTTTATCCGTAAATATTCATACAAGAGCGGAGTCATTTTGGGTCTGATACTTTATGCAGGCGGAGCAATACTTTTCTTCCCCGCATCGCAAGTGGCATCGTATGGATTCTACCTGCTAGCCATTTACATATTGGCAGGCGGTTGCAGCATATTGGAAACCACAGCCAATCCATACATACTCTC
Source organism: Bacteroidales bacterium (assembly GCA_045640185.1). Lineage (GTDB taxonomy): Bacteria > Bacteroidota > Bacteroidia > Bacteroidales > SZUA-534 > RUG13583. The sequence continues at coordinate 29,421 of JAZUEN010000011.1, read as the reverse complement.
GATGGGCGCTCCTGAAACGGCTACGCGCCGGTTGAACATAGCTCAGGCTTTCAATCCGCTTGGCTCCATAACGGGCATCTTGCTGAGCCAGTATTTCATTTTGTCGGAATTGTCGAGCGCGTCGGCAACCGAGCGGGCGTCAATGAGCGATGCCGACCTTGCAAGCATGCAGGCCCACGAATTGAGCGCCGTTACCGGCACTTACATGACTTTGGGCTTTGTGCTTCTGGCCATAATGTTTGTGATGTTTCTCGTAAGGATGCCCGAAGGCGGTGATGACAGTCGCGACAGCATAAGGCATTCGTTCTCGCGCTTGCTGAAAAACCGGAAATATGTGTTTGGCGTCATTGCGCAGTTCTTCTATGTAGGAGCCCAAATAGGCGTGTGGTCGTTTACAATACGTCTGGTGATGGACGAGTTTGGCATAAATGAAGCCGATTCGGCAAGTTTCTATCTGGCAAGCATCATCTGCTTTAGCGTAGCGAGGTTCCTGTTCACATGGCTCATGAAATGGCTGCGTCCGTCGAAATTGCTGTTGTGGGCGTCGGTTGTCGATATTGCATTGTGCGCATTGGTTGTAGTATTGAACGGTACAGGCCTGCCTTGCATAATGGCACTTATCGGCATAAGTTTCTTCATGTCGCTTATGTTCCCGACTATCTACGGCATCGCATTGGAAAATGTGGGCCAGGATGCAAAAATTGGCGCTTCAGGCTTGATAATGGCGATTTTGGGTGGTGCGCTCATCACGCCATTGCAAGGGTTGCTGTCGGATGCTACAAACATCAACATTTCGTACGTCGTGCCACTATTGTGCTTTGTGGTGGTCTGCTTGTATTCTGTATCGATTGAAAGGTCCAAAATATAGTTCGGCCCGATTGACAGTAAAAAGGGAAATGCATATCCGCATTTCCCTTTTCTGTTTAAAAAAGTCCCGCTTTATGGGGGAAACGGGACTTGAGGCAAGGGTATAATGTTTGAGGTGGGATGGGAGATTGCCTTGCCAGTGTAAGTTGATTTCCCTATAGCTGGATTCAGGTGTAAAAGCTAGGGAATCTTACATCGATAACCACATAATTAATAGTTGGAGTATTTCTGTCTTGTTTCGTTTCTGTTTCCATCACGTTTTTTATGGTTGCCATTGATTATTTTCAATTGCACTGGCAAAGAGAACGAAAAATCAAAAAAGACAGAGCGGTTTTGGGGCAGTTGTTTTCCTATTTAGTCACAATTGTTTTCCTGTTTAGTCACAAATAGAATTAAATCAAGTGGTTATGCCTTCAGCTTTTGTGGCTGTAATTGGCCGGTGGCTGATTGCAGATTGATGCGTCAGAGGCCTTCATTGATAAAAAATCGGACGCAAAAACCAGAGTCGACGACCAGAATATGAAAATCGCCGTCAGTTGGAGGCAATGTTTTTGGCGAACTTGACAGGCGTGATTCCGTACCGTTCGGTGAAGAGGCGGTAGAATGTCGACAGGTTTGGAATGCCCGAGAGTTCGGCAACGGCCGAGATCTTGTATTCGGGTTCGTGGACGAGCGTGCGCACAGCATATTCAAGTCGTAGGTTGTTGATGTAGGTGTTGGTGTTGCAACCCGCGTTTTGCTGAATGAAGTTTGCAAAATCGTTCTTCGATATGTTCACCATTTTGGCCAGGTCGTCGCGTTGCAGGTTAGGATTGAGGTAAAGTTTTTCGTTTTTGACCAGTTCGTCCATTTTTTTGAAAAGCGCTTTGAAATTGTCATTGCGGTTGATGTTGTTTTGGTCAGGTTCCGAGCTGGCATCTTCGGCTGGTGGCGTGTTGCAGAAATCATTGTCGCTATTGTGCAAGTCTTCATTGTCAATGCGTTCCTTTATGCTTCTTGCCAGAGCCTTTGTTCGCCTGATGGTTATGACGCTGTATGCTATTGTAGATGCAATTATGATAATCAGAAGTACGATTACGGACGACATCCATTTTACTTTCTGCTGGGCGAGTGCAGTGGCAGCTTCCTGCTCCTTCACCTTGTAGGCCGTGGCCATTTCAATTGATATCTGGTGCTTTTCGCGTTTGTAGATGGAGTCATAAATCACTTTTTCGCGCATAAGCGCATTGAATGCGTTTTTGTAGTCGCCCATGCTGTTGAGAATTTCACGATATTGTGCCAATGCTGTCACGTATGCATAGCATATGGTATCTCCAAATTCATGCTCGTCTAAGTGCTTTTTATTGTAAGCCAATGCTTTGTCTAGTTGTCCGGAGGCAACAAGGTAGCCGATGATTTCACTGACCATATAGCTGTTTCTAGGAATTTTGAGTGACTCCCATTTTTTGAAGTATTTTTCCGCTTCTTTATGATTGCCGAGTCTTTCATATAGTTGGGCTATCGTGGGATATATATCAGAAAAGTTGACATCGGCGAAGCCATCGTCGACAAGGTGTGTGTCCATTATTTTCATCACAGTCTGTTCGTGTTTCAGACCAGTGCGCAGGGCTTCTTCGTTTTCTGAAATCATAGCATATCTTTGTGTCAGGTAATATAGCGTTGTCAAAAGCCCTTTCATTGGTGACAGGGAGTTGGTTTTTGCAATTTCGGCATCAAGAATGCTTTCAGCCTTTCTCAAATGTTCAAAGCCTTCTTCGTCTTTGCCCATTTCCAAAAGGCAAATTCCAATATTTGTCAGAAACCTGCCTTCCCATGTAATATTATTAGCCTTTCTTGCCAATTCCAGTCCATTAACAGCAATCTGCATCGCATCTTCAAGTCTTCCGTCTATGCGATATAATTCGCCTATTGTGGATATGATGTTTATGTATATTGCCGAATCCTGTTTGCATTCGTCGCTTTCAATAGCCTGTTTGAAATACTCTGAACATTTTTTGTAATTACCATTGTTGCACATGATTTTTCCTTTTATGTACAATGCTTTGTATTGTTCCATCATGTTCATGGCTACAGCTTCATCACAGAGTGTCATTGCCCTTTCAAAGTCTGAATGATATATAAGATCGATATATTGATAGCTGTGTGTCGAGTCGGGCTCCGTAAGTGCAATTGCTTTGTTTGCTGTTGCTGTGATGATAAGCAGTATGGCCGTTATGGCAAAAATGTTTTTCATGGTGCGTTTTTGTTAAATTGACGCAAGATAGGTATTTTTTAGAATTGAGAAATGGCGAACCTTGAATTAAGTGTATGTCGAATCGCAAATTACGAGGTTTTGGTACGGACGGACAACGGATAATGCATCCAAGATGTCGATTCCGTTGCCGATAGATGTGTTGGCCTAAATTCCATCTTTTGGGTAAGTCAGCTCATGATTCGTGCAATGCCTTGAGTTTGTGGAAATTGCTCGCATAGGATTTTTGTGAGTACGGCCATTGGTATTGCGAGCACCATTCCTGCAATGCCCCACAAAAAGCCCCAGAACATCAGCATTATAAGAACCGCTACTATATTTATCTTGAAAGATTTGCCCATCAATATTGGTTCCAGAACCGAGCCGACTACAACTTGAATTGCGATGAACAGGATTATTGTGGCCAGCATTGCTCCAGGATGCGTAATGTCGATTATGGCCATGACGGATACGGCAACCGTCACAATTATCGAACCAAGTACCTGAATGAAGTTGAGGCTGAAAGCCAAGATGCCCCACAAGATTGGGAAACTGATGCCGAATGCCCACGCCGTGATGCCAAATAGTAGGCCGGTCAGAAAACTTGTGGCAATTTTCACGCATACGAATTTCGAAATGCTCTTCTCTATTCGCCAGAACACTTCCGATATCTGTTGAGGCCGTTTTATCAGGGTCTCCTGCATAACTAGCTTGAAGTTGACGGAGCCCGCCAGAATCAGTATCAGGAAAAGTATGGTTGTGCAGAGCGTCATGCTGAAGTCCTTTATGGTGCCAAGCCACGAACCGACTTGGTTGACCAAAGCCTTGCTTATGTCGCTGTTGTGCAATATGCCGTTTATTATTCCATCTTCGCGCGAAAAGTCGATGTTGAGCAGTTGTGCCACGGGCTCGGCCGCGTTGCCGAATTTCTCGTCGAGCCGTTGATACATCTCGGCACGGCCTTCAAGGATTTCCTTTCCCGACAGTTTTATGATTTCGAAAGCGGCGAAAAGCACAATGGCCATTATCGTCAAGGACAGCACTATCGACACGTATTTTGGCATGTTGCGCTTGTTTGCCCAACGCGTGAATGGCAGAAAGAGTATTGAAAGAAAGCAGGCAAACGCCAATGGCACGAAAATGAATGACAGTACTTTAAGTATGTAAAGAGCCAACACTGCCGCAAAAATTAGCAGCAACTTGTTTGTCAGTTTGATTGATTCCGTTATCATTTTTTTTCTTTGTGTATTGTGAAACGCTTTGCAAAGGAACGAAAAAAGTTGAGAGATTAATAATGTATAGTTTTCAAATATATTTCGGGGCATTGATTGAAAAAGACTACATTTACGGCAAATGTTGATATGTCAGTTGATCAGAAAAAAATAGCCAAGAATACCTTGCTTCTGTATGTTCGTATGGGGCTCATTATGCTTGTGAGCCTATACACATCGCGAGTCGTGCTTGATGCGCTCGGTGAGGTGGATTTCGGCATTTACAATGCTGTAGGCGGTATTGTAATGATGCTCTCGTTTTTGAGCAACACAATGTCGACGGCTTGCCAACGGTTTTATTCAGTCGAAATAGGTCGAGGTGACTTTGACGAGTTGCATCGCACGTTCAGCTTGTGTGTGTTGGTGTTTGTGGCAATAATTGTTGTGATAACATTGCTAGCTGAAGGATTTGGCATTTGGCTGATGAATAGCGAGATGAAATTCGAAGGGCGGGAATCGTCGGCAATGTGGGTGTTCCAATGTAGTGTGGTTTCGTTTGCGTTTACAATCATGCGTACGCCATACATGGGAATGATTGTTGCAAAGGAGCGGATGAAAGTGTATACATACCTGAGCGTAATCGAAGTTGCCGGGAATTTGGCAATAGCGTTGTTGATTATGCGGCATGGCGGCGATAGGCTCATTTTCTATTCAGTGCTGATGCTTTTTGTCAATTTTGCGGTGTCAATGTTTTATATCATCTATTGCCGAGTCTTTTACAAGGAGTGCAAATTCAGCTTTTATTGGGATACACGGCGGTTCAAGGAAATACTCGGTTTTGCCGGATGGAACATGATTGGCTCATTGTCAGGACTTTGTAAAAGCCACGGCCTCAATATCCTGCTAAACATGTTTTTCGGGCCAGCCGTGAATGCGGCGCGCGGTATGGCGTATAAGGTGTATGCAACGGTTCAGCAGTTTATAGATAATTTTTTTATGGCAGTCCGTCCGCAGATGATTAAATCGTATTCGTCAGGCGACAATGAGGGAATGCTGAAGCTGTTGTGCCAAAGTTCCAAGTTCTCGTACTTCTTAATGTTTGCCATATCGTTGCCCATGTTCTTGGAAACGCCGTTCTTGCTTGACATGTGGCTGAAGAATGTGCCGGAATATACCGTGCTGTTTACGCGTCTTTCATTGATAAACGCATTGGTGGAATCATTGGCGAACCCATTGGCGACGGCAATGCAGGCTTATGGCAAGATACGCAACTATCATTTAGCTTGTGGCGGGTTTACTTTATTGGTCTTGCCGGCTTCATACGTGCTCCTGATATTCGGATTCCCGCCAGAGACTGTATTCGTAGTTTCCATAATAATATGTTCTGTCGCCATACTTATAAGGTTGCTGTTCGTCCGCAAGAGTGTGGGGCTGTCGGCAAAAATGTATTTTTGCAAGGCGATAATGCCAATGCTGATAGTGACAATAGTGTCGGCTGTTGTTCCATCATATCTTGAGATGAATTTATGTGTGAATAACATCGCAAAATTCTTTTACGTTTTGATGAGCTCTTTGGTAATGTCCTGCATGACAATGTATTTTGCCGGACTGACAAAAAATGAGCAAGATCAAATCAAGAAAGTGTTATCTGACAATTTTAGAAAAATGTTTAATGACAAAATCTATAATAATGGTTAAGGTCAAGGATTTGTTTGTCGTTCATTTGTTATGTGATATTATATGGCTGCCATTATGGATAGTCCAAAAGTCGATTAAACGAAATCCATATATTTGGATTTTCGGCGCATGGATAGGAAAGGGCTTCTTGGACAATTCAAAAAGAGTATATGAGGTTATCCTTGCAGAACACCCGGAAATAAATGCAGTTTGGATTACGAAAAGCAAGAAAATACGTAATGAACTGAAATCGAAAGGAATGCCTGTCGCCATGTACAATTCGCCTCGTGGCATCTGGATAAGCCTAAGGGCGCAATACGCAATACTTAGTGTCAACCTGCTTGATTTTAACGAACATTGCTTGAACGGAATTAAGCAGATTTGGGTATGGCATGGCATGCCGATGAAAAAAATAGGCTATGACTTGAAGGCGCTGGAACTTACTAAACCAACTCTAAAAGATAAAATCAGGTCAGTATTCCCATACCGAAAGAACATAAAACCATATTATTTCCTTTCAACAAGTCGTTTCTTCGACGGCATACTTCAATCAGCGTTCCATATTGACGAGGCGAAAATCCTGCATTACGGGCTGCCTAGAAATGATTATTTCTTCTCAACCACAGAGGAATCCATCATCTCCGATATAAAAAAACGATTCGGAAATCCTACAATACTATTGTATATGCCAACTTTCCGCGATTATTCATTGGACCATGACAAAAAATCGTTTGATTCATTTGACAAGTTTCATATAGATGTCGAAAGATTCTATAAGATTTTGAGAGACAATAATATGGTGTTCCTGTTTAAAGGCCATTTCTACGATTTGCAAGTCAACGATTTCGATAAGGATTTGTCTGAAAGGTTCGTGAAGCTTGATGATAGCATGTACGATAATCTGTACTCGGTTATAAAGGATGTCGATATCCTTTTGACCGATTATTCAAGCATATATTTTGATTTCTTATTATTGAACAAACCTGTAATTTTAACGCCATTTGATTATGAAGAATATATTAAAATATCGCGACCTTTGTATTTTGATTATTATTCAATTGTCGATGGCAAGAAAGCATATAGTTGGAATGACGTGTTTGATGTCCTAGAAAGTAAGTCATATTATGTGCCACAGAGACCGACTATAGAAAAGTTCCACGATTACATTGATGGTAACAGTACGCACAGGTTGATAGATAAATTGTTGGATGATAAATAATTATTATTATGCTGATAGGCTATACGGCAGGCGTTTATGATTTGTTTCATATTGGACATTTGAATTTGCTGAAAAATGCAAAAGGAATGTGTGACAAGCTCATTGTTGGCGTCACAACAGATGACTTGGTCCTATACAAAGGAAAACATGCAATGATTCCATTTGAAGATAGAATTGAAATAGTTCGCAGTATCAAATATGTTGACGCGGCAGTTCCTCAATATGACATGGATAAGCTGACCATGTGCAAAAAACTGGGCGCCAAAATATTGTTTGTAGGCGACGATTGGTACGGAACCGATAAATGGAAAGATTACGAAAAGGATTTTGCGGAAGCAGGCATCCGGATTGTTTATTTTCCATATACAAAGGGCGTCTCGTCAACATTGATAAACAAGGCCCTTGATGAGGTGCGTGATAAATAAGATTATGGTAGATAAGGAATACTGCATGAGCTCGTTCTTGGCATTACGGTATGTCGAGAACCGAAACAAGGATTTTTTCGATGGGGTCAGGCATCAGTTGTATGAACAAATGCCAAGCTCGAGAAAAACATTAGTGACGACATCGGCAGATATTGATGACGCATTGAAATCGGCATTCTCGGCTTTAAAAAAGGAAAAATTGGGATTACTGCTGTCAGGCGGAATGGATAGCGCAATCTTGGCTTCATATATGCAAGGCTGCGACGCGTATACGTTCCGGTTTATGGATGGCAAGCTATATCAAGATGAATTGTCAAGAGCCGAGTATTATGCCCAAAAATATAAAATGAATCTTCACTATGTCGATATAGATTGGACAGCTGTCGACTTGTGCCTTGATGACATAATGAGGACTAAGGGCGCACCTGTGCATTCTATCGAGCCACAGATATATGTGGCCTCAAGGCAGGCAAAGGCTGATGGCGTGACGATGATGGTGATAGGGGATGCCAGCGACTATATATTCGGCGGCATGGACAAGCTGTTGGCAAAAGATTGGGATTTTGACGAGTTTGTCAACAAGGCGATTTACGTGAATCCATCTAGTGCGCTAAAGTCTCCGTGTCCCATGTCATATCTGTTTGAACGCTATAGGCAGGGGAATAAGATCGATTTCCAGAAGTACATGAGCGAGGTGACTGTCGATGAAAGCTATTCATCATACAAGAATGCGTTTGCCTCTGCCGAAATGCCATACGTCGATCCTTACGAAGGACTTTTGCTGAATGGATGTCTTGATTTGAACCGAATTAGGAATGGCGAATCAAAATATTTGATTCGTGAGCTGTTCCGGCATAAATATCCACAGATGCGTGTGCCGGAAAAAATACCAATGCCACGTCCTGTCGACTATTACTTTGCAAATTGGGACGGACCAAAACGTTGTGAATTCCTGGATGATATCAATATGAATCAAATGACAGGCAACCAAAAATGGTTGTTATATTGCTTGGAGCGTTTTTTGAACATGTATGATCCATATTAAAAAAATAAAATCGGGGAATTTATAGAAGTCCCCTAAAGATTAATAACACATAAATATCAATTAATGAACGGGAAAAAAGCTCTAGTTGTTGGTGGAAGCAATGGCATCGGGTTGTCAATAGCATTGGAGTTGTCGCAAATCGCAGATGTCGTGACAGTTGTCGATAAGTCGGCGCCTACGTACGCGCTGCATGACAATATGTCTTTTCAGCAATTCAACTTGTTAAACACCGATTATTCAATATTTAATCAATATATAGATTACGACATATTGGTCATAACGGCAGGGTTCGGCCGTATTGCGCCATTCGAAAGTTTCGAATTAAAAGAAGTAGATAACTGTTATGCAGTAAACGCCACATCGGTAACAAAAGTGCTGAGCATCTTTTTCCCACGAATAAACAGTAGCAAGCCGTTTTATTGCGCCGTGATGGGAAGCATTGCCGGACTCATATCCTCTCCAATGCTTGCGCTTTATGGCGCTACGAAAGCCGCCGTATGCAAGCTGGTCGAAAGTGTCAATGCCGAACTATGTGGCAATAGAGTCGGCAATAGAATATTGAATGTGGCTCCTGGCTCAATAAAAGGGACACGTTTTTATGGGGCGCCATCTACCGATTTGTCGCTAGTCCATGCACTGGCAACGGAAATCATCGACAGAATGTTCCGCTCTGAAGAATTGTATATTCCTGATTATGACGACATATATAAAGGCGTCTTGGAACGGTATAGGACAAATCCGCATCAGTTCGGCCTTGACAGCTATCGGTACAAGCTGGATAGTGGCAGAATGAACCTGTCGCCACAGCTGAAAATAGGGTACTTGAGTGGCACATTCGACCTATTCCATATCGGACACCTGAATATGCTTAAACGGGCAAAGGACTATTGCGACTATCTTGTTGTTGGCGTGCATAAGGACGCCTCACATAAGGGGAAAAACGCATTTATCCCTTACGAAGAACGCCTTGAAATTGTCAAATCGGTAAAATACGTTGACAAAGTCATACAAAGTGAGCCGGAGGACGATGATGTATATATAAAGGGCATTGTCAAATACGACATGCTGTTTGTAGGCAGCGATTATAAAGGAACAGAACGGTTCAATCGATATGAAAGGTTCTTTGCCGATAAAAATGTGAAAATCATATATTTCCCATATACACAAGGGACAAGCAGTACACAGCTGAGAGAATCGTTGGATGCACTAAAACGTTTGTAATGAAAAGAAAACTTGATGTATTTGCTTTAAAGTTTGTCGCAGACATCCTTTCTTTGCCAATATGGTGGATGTCTCGGTTTTCTCGCCGGGACAAAAATGTATGGATATTCGGAGCAATGTCTGGAAATGTCTACTCTGACAATTCCCAGGCTATTTTCGAGTATGTGTCGGCTAACCGCCAAGATATTAAAGCCGTTTGGATAACACGCAGCGCATCGGTTTACGAAAGCCTGAAACGGAAAAATCTAAATGCCGCCATTTGCAAAACTGCCGAATGCAGGTATTGGTGCAAAAAGGCAGGCTACGCTTTTTTCACAACCAGCATCAGGGACGTCGACAACAGATACATCAACGGATGCCGGCAGATATGGCTTTGGCATGGAATGACAATAAAGACAATTGAGCATGACCGGAAGGTCTGGATCAGCAAAAAAGTCGTGTTTAAGGACTTCTTGAGAAACAATATGCCTCAAAACCGGAAAAATCCATTTGCGGTAATCAGCACAGCTCCATTTTTTAACCCAATGATGTCTTCCGCTTTTCAGGTTCCGGCAAAAAATGTATTGGTTTCCGGCTATCCAAGAAACGACGTGTTCTTCAGTAGACTGAAAAACCGACAAATAGAAGATATCGACCGGAAATTCGGCAATCCGCTCAAAATCCTGTACATGCCAACTTTCCGCGATAGCATAACCGACGCAAATGCAGGCACGTTTAATCCATTCGGCGGATACGGGTTCGACGAGGCTAAATTTGCAAATCTGCTTGATGATGAAAACATTGTCTTCATGTATAAAGGCCATTACGCCGAGGGTAAATTGCTGAACATCTGCAATAACGAGCGTTTTATCGTCCTTGACAATACAATCAAGTCGGACTTGTATGACTTGGTTAAGGACGTCGATGTGCTAATGACAGACTATTCAAGCATATATTTCGATTTCCTGCTTACGAAAAAGCCGGTCATATTGGTTCCGTTTGATTATGAAGACTATTCACAAAAATCAAGGTCTTTGTATTACGACTACAATACCCACATCGAGGGGGTGAAGGCATACAACTGGGGCGAGGTGCTTGATGTCATCATAAATAGAAAATACTATGTAGTGAGCCAAGCCACATGCAACAAATTCCATCTTTATCAAGACGCTTCTAGTTCAAAGCGCATTGTTGACAAACTGATATCTATAGGAAATGGCGAATTATGATTACCTGATTGTCGGTGCCGGGCTTTTCGGCGGCATGTTTGCTTACCGTGCCGCGCAAAGTGGCAAGAAATGCCTTGTGCTGGAGAAAAAAGGCCATATCGGTGGCGGTTGTTTTACGGAAACGGTAGCTGGCATAAATGTGCACAAATATGGAGCACATATTTTTCATACATCAAATGAAAAGGTGTGGAACTTCGTAAATCAGTTTGCCACATTTAACGGGTTCATAAACTCCCCGTTGGCTGATTTTAAAGGCAAACGCTATAATTTGCCATTCAATATGAATACATTTCACCAACTGTGGGGTGTGACTTCAGCAGAAGAGGCAAAGTCGATTATCGAATCTCAAAAATCACAATATGCTGATATTGAAGCCCCGGCAAATCTTGAGGAACAAGCCTTGAAACTGGTGGGCCGTGATGTGTACGAAACACTGGTAAAAGGTTATTCAGAAAAGCAATGGGGAATGGAAGCCAAGGATATTCCGGCTTTTGTGATAAAAAGACTGCCTGTCAGGTTTACTTACGACAACAACTATTTCAATGATACCTACCAGGGCATACCTATAGGAGGCTATACCCAAATATTCGAAAAGCTGTTGGAAAAGTCGGACGTGAGGCTCTCGACTGATTATTTTGCAAATAGGCAATATTTTAACAGCCTGGCCGACAAAATAGTATATACTGGCAGCATTGACGCTTTTTACAATTATCAGTTTGGAGAATTGGATTTCCGCTCATTGAGGTTTGAACACAAGCTGCTTGAAGGGGTTCTTGATTATCAGGGCAATGCTGTCATCAATTATACCGACTCCGAAACTCCATATACAAGAGTCATTGAGCATAAGCATTTTGAGTTCGGCAAACAGCCGGATACTGTAGTTACGTATGAGTATTCCCGGAAATGGGAAAAAGGGGCGGAGCCTTACTACCCAATCAATAACAGCCGGAATGATAATCTATATGGCAGATATGCCGAATTGGCGACAAAGGAAACAAATGTGATTTTTGGCGGGCGTTTGGCCGAATACAAATACTATGACATGCACCAGATTGTGGAAAAGGTTTTAAACATGGCAATATGAGCAAACTACTGTCTTTAATAATTCCCACATACAATATGGCCGATTTGCTGCCAAGGTGCCTCGACTCGCTCCTTGCAAAAGCAGATGTTTTAGGCCAGCTGGAGGCTATCGTTGTCAACGATGGAAGCAAGGACGATTCTCTTGCGGTTGCAAGCAAGTATCAGTCACAATATCCGGAGACGGTCACTGTGATTGACAAGCCTAACGGGAACTACGGCTCAACAATAAATGCGGCCTTGCCAATAGCTAAGGGCAAATACATAAAAATATTGGATAGCGACGATTGGTTCGACTCTGATGCACTGCTAAAGTTCATGTCGGAATTGCAAAATAACGATGCCGATATGATAGTCACTCATTTTACTGTCGTTAAGGCAAATGGCAAGAAAGAGATATCTAGATACAACGTTTATGGAAAACAGCCATACGAGTATGGCAAGGTGTATCCTTTAGATAAAGTGCTAGGAGATGGCTACATCCGCTTTTTCTTGATGCATGCATTGACATATCGGACAGAGATGCTTCGGGCAATGGGATACCGGCAAACAGAAGGGGTCTCGTATACTGATTTGGAATGGGCGACATATCCAGTGTTCGCCGCAAACAGCATCATTTTCTTCGATACTAATTTATATCAATATAATTTAGGAAGAGAAGGCCAGACAATGGACCCTAAAGTCATGTTGCGGAGCATATCGCAGTTGGAGAAGGTGACTGATAGAATGATAGACTTCTATGTCAAATATGATAAGGATAGCCTGTCGCAAGAAAAGCTGGCATTTTTGAGTAAGTACTATTTGAACAGGCTGCGAGTCATATGTAAGTGCTACTTGTTTGACATGCCTCGACGCGATTTCGATGCCGGGCATTTCAGCGGCATCGAATCTGGCTACCAGAAGATATGCAATCAATTGAACTGGGGGCCAATCAAGCTGTATCCGGAAAATAAAATAGTTAGATTTGATGCCATGAAATATTGGCACCGCCATGGCAAACGTTGGCCAAGTTGGTTCGAATTCTTTAATTCTGAGCTAAATAAGATTTCTTCATATATGTATACTTTGCTATTTAGATAAATCATGATATCTGTAATAATTTGTACGTTCAATCGCGATAAATATATTTATGCCACATTGCAAAAGGTGGCTCAAAATGCTTATCCAACAGATGATTACGAGATAGTCTTGATTAACAACAACAGTACGGACACAACAGAAGAACTTTGCAATAAATTCAAGTCGGAATATCAGCAGGTTCAGTTTAGGTATTTTGTTGAATATGAGCAAGGTTTGTCATTCGCAAGAAATAGAGGCATTAAGGAGTCAAAAGGCGATATCTTGGCATTCCTTGACGATGACGCGTTTGTAAAGCCTGATTATCTGGTAAATATAGATAATGGGTTCCGTGAATATCCAGAGGCTATGGCTTTTGGCGGTAGGATAATCCCTCAATTTGAAAGTGGAGAAATCCCAAAATGGTTGTGCAAATGGACATATACATGGCTGTCTGCTCTTGATAGGGGCGATAATGTGAATGTGTTTTGTGGCAAGGATTTCCCGATAGGAGCCAACATGGGTGTGCGCAAGCATGCGATTGACATGTGTGGAACATTCAATGTCTCATTGGGCAGAAACAAAAAAAATCTTTTGGCTGGCGAAGAGAAGGATTTCTTTTACCGGCTTGGTCAGTCGAATTTAAAAACATATTACTTCCCGAATGTCGTTGTGGAGCATGTAATTCCCCAAAGCCGTACCAGTAGCGATTATGTGGCAAGAATGGGCGAAGGAGTCGGAATGAGCGAAAAAATAAGATGCAAAAGCATTGGCAATAAGGCTTTGGCCAAACGTAGATTATCCGAATTCGTAAAATGGGGAGCAACATTGCTTCTATGGCTGTGGTATTGCATTGAAGCAAGACCGGCGTGTGGCAATATGTTGGTCCTATTCCGATGGAACGTGAGCAAATCGTTGTTTGCTAATTCATGAAAAAAGGCTTACAATTGTAATTTGGCAACAAAGAATGAATAGAAGATGAAAGAAATATTCAAGCAGATGTTGCCAAATCTGTTCTATGTGGAGTATGACGACTTTGACTTTGACAAGGCCGCCGAGATGACGAATGAGCGATACCGTCCGAGGGGGCCGATGTGTTCGGGCATCAGAAAGGGGCGCTACCACGGACGGAACGGCGATGTGTATGCTGGCTTTGACACCGTGATTGTGATGCATCTCAGCCGCAAATGTGCCCGCTATTCGTCCATAGGAATTGCGACAGAATACTTTATTCCCACTCTTTCGGATATGATAGCCAAACAGAAAAAGGACGATACTTACTTCGTCCTGCCCCAGTTGGCTGGCGACGGAATCAACGAAAAAGGGGTTTCGGTTATGATGTTTATGGTGCCGAATTGCGAGGCTTCGGAAGAACGGTCGAGTTGGGGCGGACGCGAATGGGGCAAAAGTGCGGCATATACAAATCCATCTGCAGCTAAAACCTATAATACGGTGCTGCTGACAAGACTTGTGCTTGATAATGCAGCCAATGTGGATGAGGCCATAGAACTTGTCAGGGCTGTCAACTGGTTCGACCCCGACAGATTCACTTCGAGCGGTAATGCCGGGTCGCTGAAATGGCTGGTGGCAGATTCTCAAAAATCAGCTGTCATCGAATGTATCGACAACGATATGAAAATCAAGGTTACGGAAGACATCAACAACCCGTCGCCTTGTACCCTGACGACAAACTTCAGCCTCTATCTTTTATCAAAAGGAATTATTCAGGATGGAGCGTCGGGATATGAACGGTATGACCAGATGGTTGACTTGTATGGCAAGGAGGATGATTCGATTGATGGAGTGAAACGAATACTCAAAACGGTGTCTATGTCTGAAAAATACAGACGCGACATATCGGACAAGTATTTCTTTGCCACCGATTACCTGTGGTGTGAATCGCCTTCGGGCAGACATTTTACTTCGACGGAACTTTATCGTGGCAACGCAAAACAGGATTCGGACTTCCTTGAAACCGTCAATCTTGAAAAAAGCAGGTATTTTGATAAATCCTTAAGACCGGAGAATCTCAAACAGTCGGTTACCATATATACAACCGTCTATGATTTAGAGAGCAGGAGTATGCACTTGCTATACAAAGAGGGGAAAGATGACGGCAAATGGTATGAATTTGGCCTTCGCAAAAACAATTGAATTATGAAAAATATTGCCGTTATAGTAAAGCAAGGCAGAATCTCGTGGTCTCCCACAAAGATCGCCGTGGGCTTGAACGAATATCTCAACAGCAAAGGATATTCGTCGAAATTGTATTTTTCCGAAGGAGATGCAGGCATAGAAGGTTTTGCCTTCGGCAACAAAGTCGACCGGGCAATCCACAAGCTGCTCTTCCGTATCACGGGCAAGGACGGCTGTTACTCCCGTCTCGCGACAAGAAAGCTGCTGAGGGAATTCGACAGGAACAACGTCGATACGATATATATCACGATGTTGCATTCATTCTTCATCAATGAAACGATGCTGTTCAATTACATTAAGAAGCGTGGCATCCACGTGGTCAACATAATGCTTGACGAGTATCCCTTTTCCGGTAAATGTCATTTCAACTTCGGCTGCAAAGAGGTGGAACGCGAATGCGTGGGTTGTCCGCACCTCAGGAAACACCCCGTCTGTCTTATGAAATCGGGACCTCACAAGGTCTTTCTGCGTAAGAAACGCAATTATGAAGGTACCGATACGGTCTTTGTTGGTCCCGAAATGGTGCTTGAAGGGGCGCGGCGTTCCTCGCTGACAAAAGACAGAGTGCTAATTGAAGCCGACGAATGTATCAACATACGCAGGTTCCATCCGAGGAACACGCAAAAACTTCGCAAAGAACTGGGCATCCCCGATGACAAGATTGTTTGTATGTGTGTGGCTGTGTATGACGGAGTCCATCACGAGCGCAAGGGCGTGCCATACTATATTGAACTGGCAAGAAGGTTTGAGAACGACGACAGGTTCGTTTTCGTGCAAGTGGCGTATGTGGCCGATTACCCAGGAGGCTTGCCGAAGAACTATATTGCAAAAGGCTTTATCAATGATATCGATACCGTGGCTGAATATCTGTCCTTGGGCGATTTGTTCATTTTCCCATCTGTGGCCGACACTATGCCCAACACCTGTATTGAGGCCCTTGCCTGCGGAACACCTCTGCTATGTTGGAAGGTGTATGGCAACGAGAAGATGGCTCCTCCAGAGATAGCCACATTTGTCACTCCAACCAATCTTGATGAGATGGCCGCTGTAGTGGACAAGTTGGAAAAGAAAAGTGAGGATATGATAAACAAATGTCGTGAATATGCCGTGAAAAGATATGACAATCAGGCATATTTCGACAAACTGATGAAAATAGGAGAAGAGTTATGCAAATAAGAAAAGATTTTCTGCCGTTTTCGCGCCCTTCGATAGGAGAAGATGCTATCGAGTCGGTGGCAGAATCCATCCGTAGCGGGTGGGTGGCGATGGGGCCGAAAGTGACTCAATTCGAGAAGGCAATCTCGGAATACGTCGGTTCCAAGTATGCAGTGTCAATGAATTCGGCTACTGCCGGACTGCACTCATCGGTGATGGCAATGGGCATAGGCCTGGGTGATGAGGTCATCACCACCCCGATGACTTTCGCTTCCACGGTCAATGCCATCATCATGGCGGGAGCGAAGCCGGTCCTCGTTGACATTGACAGGCATAGTCTCAATATAGATGTGAACAGGCTAGAGAAGGCTGTCACTCCGCGCACGAAGGCGATTTTCCCCGTTCATTTTGCGGGTATGCCCTGCGATATGGACGCCATCGAGGAGATAGCCTCGCGGTACAATCTGATGATTATCGAGGATGCGGCGCACGCACTGGGAGCATCATATAAGGGCAGGAAGACGGGCGCGGACAGGGGAAAAGGCCATGTGGCGGTATTCAGCTTTCACCCCACGAAGAACATCACCACGGCGGAAGGCGGAATAGTGTGCACGGAGGATGAAGATATTGCCGAGTATCTCTCGGTATTCCGTCAGAACGGAATGTCCAAAGGCGCATGGAACAGGTATTCATCTTCAGGAAACACTCACTACGACGTGCCGATGCCTGGACTCAAATACCAGATGTCGGACATTCAGGCCGCCATTGGACTATCACAGATAAAGCAGCTTGACGGGTTCAACCAGCGCAGAAGGGAAATATGCGAAATCTACGAGCGAGAGCTCACGGGCTGCCCAGGCATCAGTTTCCAGCAGCTTGCCAGATATGAACACGTCCATAGCCGTCACATTTTCCCGATACTTGTTGACTCTGACGTGCTAAAGATTGACAGGGACACATTCATGCAGCTGATGAAGGAACGAAACATCGGCACTGCCCTGCACTATACGGCAATTCACCTCTTCAGCGGATATTCTAAGGCTCTAGGAGTGTCAAGAGGCATTTATCCTGAAGCTGAATACGTTTCAGACAGGATATTGTCAATACCTTTGTTCCCGGCAATGACCGACGCTGATGTGGCATATTGCATCGAAGCAATCAAGGAAATATGCAGGCAGAACGTCAAATGAAATTTGTGTTGAAATGAAGATACTTGTTACAGGAATAAACGGGTTCATAGGCTCGCATTTTCTGGACTATGCTATTGCGAATACTGATTGGGAGATAGTTGGCGTAGATATATCCGATTCATACGTCAGCCGATATGCAGGCAACAGCCGTTTCACATTCTACAAGATGGACATAGGCGGGAATGACGAAATGCTCAGGAGCCTGCTTTCACGTGCCGATATCGCCATCCTCCTTGCCGGCATTGCGCGTCCGGCTGAATACATGACCCATCCGATGAAGGTGTTCGAACTGGACTTCGAGTATAACTACCGGATGGTGAAAATGTGTGCCGATGCTGGAGTGAGGCTTATATTCCCATCCACTTCCGAAACGTATGGAATCGGAAGCGGTGAACCTATGAACGAAGATAAGACAAATCTGGTTCTAGGCCCTGTCTGTGAGACTCGATGGATTTACAGCAACGCGAAGCAGATGATGGACCGTGTCATATTTGCGCTCGGACAGGAGCGCGGATTGAAGTTTACGATTATCAGGCCGTTCAACTGGACGGGCCCGAGGCTTGATTCTTTTGCCGACGCAGAGCGACATCAGGCCAGAGTGGCCACACAAATGATTTATGATGCCTTGCACAGACACGAGATTATCCTTGCGGGAGGTGGCTCACAGAGGCGCAGCTTCACATGGATAGGCGACGGAATCGGGGCGTTGGTGGCACTCATCAAGGCGGGCGATGCCGCTTGTGGCAGAATATTCAATATCGGAAATCCGGAGAACAACTGCTCTATCCGTGAATTTGCCGGAATGTTGCTGGCGGTGATGAAGGAATTCCCGGAAACCGCTGACGCCGCAAGCCGGACAGTCATAAGGACACAGTCGTATGATTCGTTTTATGGCAGGAACTATGCCGACAGCTCGAACAGAATTCCCGATATCGGCAATATCTGCACTGTCGCGGGGTGGCATCCTACCGTTTCTACGGAAGATATCATCAGACGAACCATAGAATGCATTGTCAAAGATAAGTAGCCATGGAATCGATATTCATCAAAGAACTGCTGGAAACGGCGGCCCGTTTTGAGAATAAGGTCGCATTTGTGGATATGGACGGCAATCGTTCCTCTTCATACGGACAGCTGTTGGCTCTGGCGCAAAAGGTGGCGGTGTATTTGAGACAGGAAGGTGTGGCTCCGCATTCCAACGTATGCATCCGTATGCCCGACACCATGGAGTTCATGGCGGCGGAGTTAGGAGTCTGGCTTTCAAGGTGTGTGGTCGTGCCAATCGGTATGAATTCCCCGGAAGATCGGGTTGAATCCATCGTGCAGGATTGTGGAAGCGCGCTCCTCATCGATGAGAAATCCATGCTGAAAATAACGAATCTGAGCATGTCCGGTACAGTGGAGATTATGCTCCCAGAATCGAAAGACGATGCACTGATAGTCTATACATCAGGCAGTACGGGCGTCCCCAAGGGCATCCTGCACACCTTCGAACCTTTCGACAGAAATTATCCCCACACCTTCGGGCTGGCGCTGCCTTCTCCGGAAACGGTGTTTGGCAATGGCGTTCCGTTCTACTTCATGGCCATCGTATTCCTGTATGACATGCTGCGCGCCGGAGCAACAATCCATTTGTATTCTGACATTGTCAAAACTGATGCAAGAAATCTTCAGACCTATATCCAGTCTCACGGCATCACCGTTTCGCATATCAGTCCTGTTGTCCTGCTTAACTTTCTCAATCGTTCGTCTAGGCTGAAAGCAGTCATCACTGCGGGAGAAAGATTGACGACGCAATGCTCGAAAAACGGCTATGTGCTTTACAATCTTTACGGTCTGTCAGAGACATTCGGCACCGTGACCTCTTTTGAAGTGGGGCAGTCACCTTTGGAGCCGGTCCCAATCGGCACTTGCAATCCCGGAATCGAGTTCCGGATAGTTGGAGAAAACGGAGAAGATGTCCCTATGGGCGAAGAGGGGGAACTATATCTGAAGGGCTGTTTCTGCAAAGGCTACTATAACGATCCTGAACATTCGCGAAACCTTCTCGTTGACGGGTGGCTCCATACGGGAGACATCTTCTTGCAAGGCCCCGACGGACTGCTATACTATAAGAACCGCATGGACTGGATGGTGAAGGTGAACGGCCAGCGTGTGGAACCCGGCGAGGTGGAGACCTCCATCCGCAAGATGCCGGACGTGGTGGATGTCATCGTGAAAGGATTCGACAATGGCAGGGGAAGCCAGTATCTGTGTGCTTTCTACATTGCTGGAAGAGAAATCGATCGTAATGAATTCAGCGCCCATCTTGACCGGTTCATCCCGAGATATATGCATCCGGGTGCATATGTCAGGATGGACTCGTTCCCCATAAACGCCAACGGAAAAGTCAACCGTCTGGTTCTGACCGCCCCCAAGAGGAATTTTCGCCCGGAATCCCACGATGTGCCTAAGACAAACCGTGAGGCTGAATTGCTCGACATTGCCCGTAACGTGATGAAAACGGATGAACTGGGTGTCATGGATAACCTGAGCGATTTCGGTTTGGACAGCATATCCGCCATCGAAATTGTCAATCGGGCAAGCGAAAAGGGCATCACCATCAAAATGAATGACCTGCTAGTATGTAAAACGGTCAGGGATCTTTCCAAAAGCAAAATGTCATTGGTTTACCGGCATCATTCATATACTGGAGAGAGGCCGGCAGTGGTCATGTCGTGTGGCATAATTGGGTCGGATCTATTGGAGCAACGCATTGATAGCCTGTCGGAACGCTATGACATACTGATGGTTGAACCGTTTCTGGAGCATTACGTCTATCTGGCCAGGGAAGGAGATGCGTTTGAAGATATAGTTGGCTTGTACTATGAACTGATCGACTTGATGGTTCCTGATAAAGGAAGGATAGTGGCGTTCATGGGGTTCTCGTTCGGCGGAACAATCGCATACGAACTGAGTAGGATGCTCTTCAATCAGACCGGGCGTGCCTGCAAGGTGATTTGTGGAGACTCGCCCATTTCATTCGGTCACTATGTCGAACTGACACCGGAGCAGGAAGAGGAGGAGGTCAGGCTGGTGCGTTCCCGCGACAAACAAGGTTCGGACATCAAGGCAAGAATCGTATTCGAAGGTTACCAGGCTGTCCTGCGTCTCATGTCTGACTGGAATGCTTCACCGACATCATCAGAAATCTTGCTTTTCCGATGCACGGGGTCCGAATTTGGCGATTTGTCGTCATTGTATCGGGAGAGGGGGGCGAAGCTGGCCGTTGTTGAGGTTCCCGCCGATCACACGGCTTTCTGTCTTGACTTCGAGAACCGTTGGTGTGATTTTACCGTAAGCCATGCGTTGAAGTTCATATCGGAAAACTGATGATGAAGGAGCGGAATATGTCATTGACCACGAAAGCCATGAACAGCTTTCTTGTCGCATCGATACTATCGATGTGCGCGATGGCGGTCAACACGGCCGTCGATGGCATCATTGTCGGCAGGTTCGTCTCTCCGGATGCCTTGTCGGCAGTCAATCTGTATGCTCCATATTCCATGGCGCTGTCGGCAATTCTGCTTCTTTTGCTTTTCTCTGCCACCAGTCAGGCGGCATGTTTCATCGGAGAGCGGAATCGCGAGGAGGCAGGCCGTCTCATTTCGACATCTCTTCTGCTGATTGTTGCGGTGGGGGTGCTTTTGAGCGTTGCATCATCCTGTTTTGCCGATTTCTATGTTTCATTGGTCTGTTACGATGATGCTGTCGCCCCATATCTGCATACCTATTTCCGTATTGTCGGAAGCGGGACGATTCTGTTCCTGCTTGCCCAGTTTTCCTGCGAAGTGGTGAACATCGACGGACAGCCTTCGCTAGGAACACAAGCCGTCGTGCTCTCGGTTTTGTGCAACATTGCGCTGGATATCTTGCTGACGGTAATACTCAGACTAGGCATAGCTGGCTCGGCCATAGCCACACTCATGGCATACGTGGCGACTGTCGTATTTCTGTGTTTCAGGCATATCTTAACAAAGTCATGTTCCTTCTCCATAAGTGTATTCCGGCAATTTTCAGTATCCGCGCTGAAGTGCATTCTGAAATTAGGCGGAAATATGTCCATGACATCCGTGTTTTCGACCATTTTCGTTTTTGTTGTCAATTTCAGCACGCAGAAGTGTTGCGGGACTGACGGCCTGTTTGCACTGTCAATAGGCATGATCTTCTTCAACATCTGTCTGGAACTAGCCATCGGAGCAGGGCGTTCGGTAGCCAGTGTGGGCGGTTTCCTGAAGGGACAGCGCGACTGGGCCGGGTTCCGGCACGTTGTGTCCAGATCTTTAAGAATAACCCTGCTGTCCGGTTTTGCCGTTTCGCTTGTTATGACGTTCATCTCCGGGTTTGTTGTACAGGTTTTCGGTGCCGATACGCCTGAAATGGCAGGTTATTGTACAAAAGCTCTGAGGATTTTCATTTGGATAGTGCCCTTTTCGATGCTCGTGACTCTGATGATGTTCATCTATCAGACAATGATGAACCTCACCCTTATACCGGTGCCTACAATAAGCTTCTCCGTTGTTGAAATCGTTGGGTTGCTTGCATGGCCACATTTCATGCCACAGGAGACTTTGTGGTACGCCTTCCCGTTATCCGCCTTGCTGTCAGTCGGCATCGTCTACCTTGTCAGTGAAATTGTCCGCCACCGCGACAACACGGTGTGTAGGTTGACTCATATACCGAAGCATGTTGCAGATGAGGATATTGAACAACTCCAGCTATCCATCCCCGCCAATATGGAGGACACGGTTACGGCCCTGAAGTCTATCCGCATATTTATTGAGCGGCAGTGTATCTCCGATGAACTCAAGAACAGGCTGGTGTTGTGCATGGAAGAGATTTTTCTGAATATCAATAAACATGCGGGTATAAGAAGTGGCGGTCACTGCTTTGATGTCATCATCCGTATGGAACGAGACGTGGTGCTCGGTGTCGTGAAAGATGATGGACGCCCATTCAACCCGTTGGTTGTCAAGGAAGAAAAACGTGGTTTGGGACTCAAGATACTTCTTGGTGTTTGTAAATATATTGATTACCAGTATGTCTATGGTCAAAATCTTGTCGTCTTGCAATTTCCGTATGAATAATCTAAAGCGAATGGTCAAAGCCGCATTTTTTGATATAGATGGAACGTTGGCGCCGTACGACACACGTCGTATCTCGCAGTCTGACTGCGAGACCATCGAGGCCCTGTGCGGTCAGGGCACGCTTATCTTCATTGCCACAGGCCGTCATATCAGCGATATTGACAATATCCCTTTCCCCGTCAACGGTGCTGTTTGCAACAACGGGGCCATGTCCTACATTGTAAAGGAAGGTTGTGCACATTTTTATGAAAGAGACAGGTTTGAGCTGATAGACCACCATCCGATTCCTGAACGTCAGGCAATTGAAATCGCGCGGTTAATTATGGCTAACCATATACCATCTGCCGTAGTTACATCTAAAAGGCCCTTGTTCTGTAATCTCACTTCGCAGGCACTTGAATTCATGCGGAGCATCAATATGCCCGAACCAAGGGAGGGCGACGTTTTCGAATCCATTGACAATGATCGTATTTATACCTTTTGCCCTTTTGTATCGCCCGAGGAGGAAAAACTTATTTTCAAAGACGCCTTGGCAGGATTGGATACGTCCCGATGGTGCAATGTGTATCTCGACATCAACGTTCATGGGGTGGATAAGGTGCTTGGAATGAGAAATATACTGGATGCATGCCGAATCAGCCCCAAAGACGTCATCGCCTTTGGTGATGGCTTCAACGACGTCGAAATGCTGAAATTTGCCGGTTGCGGAATAGCCATGGGAACTGCCGACGATGAAGTTAAAAGAGTGGCAGATTTTGTTACTTCCTCCGCCAATGACAGTGGTGTAAGCAAGTGGTTGCTTTCATTTCTGGGCTAGGTTGTCCGAGTCACGCAAATTTGCAACCTTTATAAGTCGGAAAAAATGATATTGGGCGTTTATGTCAGTCGACATAGACGTGTTGGCGCCTGCCGGGCATTCTTGCTTCAAGATATCAGGTGTATAGGTCAAAAAAAGACTTCAGTTTTCGCTGAAGTCTTTTTTTATGCTATTCTATATGTCGCTTTCTTTCCAAAGCCATTTTGTACCCTCCATAACCAATGCTGAAGGCTACAAAGGCAAGCATCAGCACGATGAATGCGACGGCAATCTTGTCGCCCTTGTATATTGAGTCGGGGCGGAATTCAAATCTGATGTCGTGGCTGCCGGCCGGAATGTTCAGCGCGCGCAATACATAGTTGGCGCGGAATATCTCGGCAGGCTGGCCGTCGATGTAGGCATTCCATCCGTAAGGATAGTATATCTCGGAAAATACAGCTGTCTTGCCTGTCGATGTGCTTGACGAGTATTCCAGTACGTCAGGGCTGTATTTGGTCAGTCTTATGAATGCCGTAGAGTCGTGCGTGGTGTTGAAGCCGCTTGTCAGGTTGCTGAATTTGGCATCTGTCACAATGGTGTTTCTTATATCGATGCTGTTCAGCGCGTCCGATTCCTCTTTCGGCGTGTTGGCCACTACAAGCGAGTCGGCAAACCAGCAGTTGCCCATGGCGTCGGGGTTCAGCATCGGCATGGCGCCGTCCTTTGTGTTTTGGATGATGTACTTGGCGTTTAGCATGTTCAGTACATTCATGTTGCCTCGCGATATGTGCTCTTCAATCAAGTCTTGGTAACGGCGCAGTTTTGCGGCGTGGTAGCCTCCGATTGATTTCAGGTAGTACGATGTGCGAGCGTCGTTGAATGTGTTGCTTGTCAGGTTCAGAACCCTGAAGTTAGGGTCGTTGTCTTGCAGAATCTGCTCCTCATATGGCTGTTTTGCAAAATATCCGTTCTTTTCCTTCGGATTGATGAAGCTGTCATTGCTGAAGTAGCGCTTGTTTACTGGCCACAAGTCGATTAGTATGAAGCATCCGAGGGCTGCGATGAGTGTGCTGGCTTTCAGCTTCTTGTTTGCAAATAGCCAGACAATGGCAAATCCGATGGCGATGAACAGGAATGAGCGGAATGCGTCGGAAGTGAGCATTGTTGCGCGTTCGCCAATGATCAGGCTGTTTATCCAATCGGGCAGTTGCTTGAATATCTGTGCATCGTTTGCCGATGTGAATGTGAACATTGAACCGCCAAACAGTGCAAGTATCAGGCAGAGACCGCCAGTTGTGCCGCCAGCGATGTATAGCCCCTTGAGCAGTTCCGGCTTTTCAACCTTGCCTTCAATTATCTTTTGTATTGCCATGAATCCGAGCAGAGGCATGGCAACTTCGGCCACTACCAGAATCGATGATACGGCCCTGAACTTGTTGTACATTGGGAAATAGTTGAAAAACAATTGCGTGAGCCCTTCAAAGTTTCGGCCCCACGACAATAGGATGGAGAACAGCGTGGCTCCCAGCAGTGCCCATTTGTAAGGACCCTTGACAAGGCATAGGCCTAAAACAAACAGGAAGCAGATGATGGCGCCTACATAGACTGGGCCTTCGGTGAAAGGCTGGTCGCCCCAATACATTGGCAGGCTTTGGCAGAATTGTCTCGCTTGTGATTTCTGTACGCCTTGCTTTACCATTCCGTTGTATAGGTCTGATTTCTCGCTGACGTTGTAGTGTGAGGAGCCTCCATTGAAGTTCGGCACCAAAAGCGTCATTGTCTCGCCAATGCCGTAGCTCCAGCTTGTTGCGTAGTCGAAATCGAGTCCGTTCGACGGCTTGCCTTGCACATTAAGTTCGGAATGTCCGCCACGCATTGTCTCTTTTACGTATTCGGCATTCGACTTTATGTTGCTGTAGCATGTCCCGAGTCCTATGCAAAGTGAGGCGACGAATACGCCGACACCGACAATCAGATCCTTTATTCGGTTCTCTTTCAGGTGAATGTATAGCTCGGCTATGCAAAACATTCCTATCATCAGCATAAAGTAGTAGGCCATTTGTGGGTGCAGAACCATTCCAAACGATGTGAATACCATTGTCAGGCAAGCGCCTAGCAAGTATCTTTTTTTGAAAATGTAGATGAATCCCGCCATGACACATGCCATGTAGCCAATGGCAAAAACCTTGTAGATGTGGCCTGCGACAATTATTATCAGAAAGTATGTCGAGAACGTGACGGCGATGGAGCCGACAATTGACAGCCATTTGTCAATGTTGAACGCGCGCATCAGTATGAAGAACCCGAAAAGGTAGGTGAGGAACCATGCCCATATCGAGCCCAGGAACAGTGTGTAAACGCTTCGAAGCCCCTTGATGATTTTTGAAGATGTGGTCGGGCAATTTATTTGGTATGTCGGCATTCCGCTGAACAGTGAGTTTGTCCAATACGATATGTTGCCGGTTTCCTTTGCATAGGTGTTGATTTCGTGTCCGTTGCATTGTCCGCTGATTGTGTCGGATTGCGAAAGGACTTTCCCATTCAGCACAGGCGCGCAGTATGCCATTGCCAGTCCAATGAATATTGCAATGCCCGCAATATAAGGCGCTAAACTTTTTAGATTGAATTTTTTAGACATAAATATTAGAATTATAGATGTTTACTTTAATGTCATATTGCAAGGTAAAAGTGTGCGAATGTAACATAAATCGCAAAATAAACAGCCTTGCCTTTCGACTTGGATGTAAATAAAAAATCCCGTCACGTGTGGCGGGATTTCTATGTGGAGTGTCGTCTTTATTTGTCTTCTGACATAAAGCACTTTCGTGCGTATAGAATTACAACTTCCATTACACCGGTTAAAAGCAATATCTTAAATGAAACAAATATGCTTATATTGTTTGTTTGCGCGGATACAAGGAAGGTTGCTATTACGGATGAAATGAAATCCAAAAAGCCAATGATGAACACAAGTATCGCAACTATTAGCAGTCCTTTGCTGATTATGCCATAAATGGCTTGCTTGCGGTTTTGTGGCTTTTGTGTGTCGTATTTCTTCAGCAATTCGTATTCTTCATCAGTAATGGTGATGCCATTGTTTTCTACTTCTATGGTGTAGTATTTCTTTTCGGCTAAATCCCAATACAGCTCATTGGCGGGTATGTTTTTACGTTGCTCGTCATTGACATAGACTTTCTTTTTGTTCGAGCCACCTATTCCGAGACGTACGATTATGTCTTGTTTGTCTTTTTCAAGATTCGCTTTTTCTTCGGCTGTCTTGGCATCCAAAAAGGCCTTTACTTTTTCATCCATAGTGTAGTTTGGTGTTAAAAATATTTATGCCCAAAAATAAGATTTATTTGGTTGTTGTCAAACATTTTCAACTAACTTGAACCTCATCCGCCAGCGTTTCGATTCCTCGTCCCAGTCGCTACTTATTATCTTGAAAGTGCCTATTTCGGCAGTGTTGCTTACGTGAAGCCCTATGCATAGGCATTCGTCGTAGTCGCCTACCTTTACTATGCGCACGGTTTCCGATGCGCCGTCGGGAAGTCGGGTCAGGTCGAAGCGGTTTTGGGCCTCGGCTTGTGTTATGAATTCGGTTGTGACATCTAGGTTTCGGCCAATCACATCGTTTACGGCTTTCTCGAGTTGTGCCACTTCGGCTTCGGTCGGACATTTTTCCAGACGATAGTCGAGTTTGCTCTTCTTGCGTTCAATGTGTGCTTCAAAGGCGCGCTTGCAACCGAAGAGATTTATCATTGCGCGGTTGACAATGTGCTCCGTTGTGTGCATCGGCGGAAACTCTTCCTTGTTGTGTGCGTTTAGTATTGTTTCTTGTTCCATATTATTGGTTATTCTGGTTAATCAGGTTTACTACCAACTTGATGATGATATCCTTTTCTTCGGGACGCGATTCGGCAATCATCAGCGTAATAGCCACGAGAGTGTTGTCGGTAATGCGTTTATGGCCATCGGTGGCATAGAGCACTTTGTTGCGGTCCATGAACCACAGAAACAGCATGGCTGCTAGGCGTTTATTGCCGTCGCTGAACGAATGGTTCTTCACTACTAGGTATAGCAATGTGGCCGCTTTTTCTTCTACGCTGGGATAGAGTTCCTTGCCATCGAAAGTTTGGTATATCTGGTTGATGCTGCTTTTGAATGACTCGTCTTTTTCGTTGGCAAACAATGCGTTGCCACCAAACTTGGGCTTCAGCAGGTTGATGGCTTCCATGGCATTCTCGTAGGTTGCATGAAATGGTTCCTCGGAGGTGGTCTTTTCGAGCGTAAGTTGTTGGAAGTCGTAGTTGTCGAGGGTGTCGAGGGCATAGACATAGTCGCTTATCATGGTCAGAAGCCCATCTGTCTCATCGTGCGAAAAAGAATTCTGCATATGATATGTTCTTGACATGATGCGTACCACGTCTTTCAGGTCTTCATAGCGTTGTTGGGTAATCTTTTGGTTGACGGCATAGCCTTTGACAAGGTAGTCCTTCAACACACTGTTAGCCCATTGGCGGAAACGAGTGCCTTGGATAGACTTTACCCGATATCCAACAGATATGATGACATCGAGGTTGTATAGTTGGGTTTGATACTCTTGATCATTGTCGCTACCCATATGTGCAAATTTTGCACATGTGGTATCTTTCTCCAATTCTCCTTCCGAGTAGATGTTTCGTATGTGGCGCCCAACAACAGTCCTGTCTCTTCCAAATAGCATCGCCATTTGTTCTGCCGATAGCCATACGGTATCGTTTTTCAGTTTTACATCTAGTTGGATGCTATTATCCTCGGCCCTGTATATTACTATAGATGAAGCGTCAGTCTCTCCTGTATGCATCGGCGGAAACTCTTCCTTGTTGTGTGCGTTTAGTACTGTCGTTTCCATAGTATTTTTTTTGATGACGTAAAAGTATATCTTGGTGGGTTCTATAAATTAACCTTTCACCCATCAGAACCCATCAAACAGGTGAAAAGTGCTGTCAATTATTCATAACCGACAAGCAAATCTATAAAAACCAATCGTGAAAACTATCGTGTTTCTAACGTTTTTCATCCTCCCTTTACATATAAATATCTAATATATAGTGTATTGTGGATTTATATTTCAAGATTTGACTGGATGCTTGACAAGGTACGAAAACCTGCACATGTTGTAAACAAGATTGGTGAGTGCTATGTTCGCTTTGGCACGCACAATACCCACACCTCTAAAAATCAGTCCTTTCATTGTCTGCTCCATAACCCCGAATATATGTTCCACCCGGCAACGCACTTTGGACTTCTCCCTGTTTGATTTCTTCTGCGAGTCCGTGAGTGGGTGTCCTCGGAATCCTTTTTCGCAAATGACGGGCATAGCGCCCTTTTGGGCAAATCCCGCATCGGTGCCTACATAGCCTGCGTCTAACCATACGTGCTGCCCTTCGCATTTCTCGTCAACAAGGCTTGACGAACGCTGGCTGTCATGCACACTTGCATCTGTAACATCATAGCTGTCAATGAGTTTACTGACCTTGTCTGCCATGATGTGATTCTTGTAGCCATAATAATTCTCTCCTCGTTTCTTTGCCCATCTGGCATCTACGTCTTTATGACATTTTTTGTGCTTGTTGTCATTCCAAAGTTCATATCCTTCGCCATTTTTTATCTTGGCGTTTTCCTCTCTTGTGTTGCGTTGCTTGGGGGCGACTACAAAGCTGGCATCTATCAATTT
>JAZUEN010000010.1:0-2680 GCA_045640185.1 Bacteroidales bacterium | reverse complement strand
TTAGTCGCTCGCTTGCGAGCATTTGCAACATCCGAAACAGGAAAACGTATTTGTGACATTCGCTTAATTCGTTGATAAAAGATTTCAAATAGTCTTTGCCTAATACACCAGCACAACCTTTCCTACAATGAATTCTTCCGGGACAAGCCCCCAATAACGCGAATCACAAGAGTACAGAACATTGTCGCCGGCCATGAAATAGTAATTCTGCTCCATAGTATGGCTTATAAATGGATTTCCATTTACATAAAAACGTCCGTCTATTTCATTAATGGTATCGTTTATTTCCCATTCTATCAGTTTTTTGTAGATGGGCGCATTTATGGTATCAAGAGTAATGACATCGCCTTTCTGCGGGACATAAAGAGGCCCCATCTCACGTATGTTCCAATGATAGACCGGATGATAAAACGGCGCTGTCCAATAATTTATTTCAGGATTGGAAAACACTGACGAATCACTTGTTATCCGTTCCACCTCACGCTGATTTTCAATATTGCCCAAAACGCCATCGAAACCACGCACACGGTAATAGCCATTGCATATTTCAAAAGTATCGCCTGGAAGAGCAATGCAACGTTTTACAAAATACCGTTGCTTGTCGAAACTGAGAGTATCCCAATTGGTGGTGTACGGATTGTTGAACACCATCATGTCGTTTCGTGCGGGATTAGTCTTGCCCGGCTTGCGCGAAATACTGCCATGACGCACCGAATCGGGACCGCAATCGAACACTCTTGCGCCATACTTCAGGCAGTTGACAAGCACATGTTTGCCCGGCTCTATTGTCGGAAGCATTGACCCGCTTGGCACCTTGTACGACACATATACGTACGTCTTGAGCAAATTCCGCCCTGTCCACAAAACCAAGGCAACTATTGCGAACCACAACAGTATGTTCAGTATGCGTTTCATCGTGAGATATTAATGTGATGTATTTCCCGTAAAGACGCAATATTATGCGTCTCTACTAAAAAACTACCACCAAACCTGTTTGCCGTTTTTGTACTCAAAAACACGTTCTTCATGGCCTTTGCTCAGGTTGCGCAAAAGATAGATTGCACCCGAAGGCACATTGTCATAAACAAGTGAGTCGGCTTTTGCCACCTTGCGCCCCATGCTGTGCCAACCATTCAAACCGGCATACATAAGTTCGTAGGTTTGGCCTTTTTGAACAAAATTGTCATCGTTGCGCGGTATGTAGCGAATTTTCGCTATTTGTTGCGGACTGTCGAACTTAAGCCCAAGCCATGCATGATGTGGTTCAATGGCGTCAACGTATGTAAGCACATCGCCATCGAAGGCGTTCTTGGTTGAATATTCCTCTGCACTGAAATTCTGCGTGCCTATAATCTCGCCAGACAACTTTTCGCCACGAGAATTGTAAAATTCCATCTCGCCCACGTTGAGCCACGACCAGATAGGCGAGACATACTTGATGTATTTGAATTTTTTCTGTGACTTAAGTTCTATCTCGTTCCAATGCATTTGGGGCATCTCGCTTATGGTGCAGATGAGCGTCGAGTCGCTGAAATCTGGTTGGTTGGCTCCCACGAAATAGCCATCGAGCATACGCTTAAGAAATACGTTGTGCGCACGCTTTAT
The DNA here is from genome assembly GCA_045640185.1 of Bacteroidales bacterium. GTDB lineage: Bacteria > Bacteroidota > Bacteroidia > Bacteroidales > SZUA-534 > RUG13583. Next base: position 1,075 of record JAZUEN010000010.1, on the reverse strand, counting down.
GAAGTATTTGCGGTAAAGCACCATTTGCTGAGTTTCTTCGCGATTTGGAACAAAATCGTGGCGACCTTCGGTGGTGACTACAAACGGATACGACACTAGCGGATCTTCACGGCCATTGTAGAACGACGGGAAATAGACAACAGAATCGCTGACATTCAAAAACTTGCACTTGCCATTCTCAATTTTTGCCCAATCGACATAGGCAAAGCCGTTGTTCCAAACTTTCAGATATGCGAAGTTGCTGTTATATGGATTGCCATTCAACTCAAAATCAACATCGGAGCCTTTGAAATACTCTTTTGACACATCCACCATGCAGGCATTGCGGAAAAATGGCGGTATCGGCTCATCGCCGTGAATCTTGGCCAGCGAATTCGGATTTTCGGAAAAAGTCTCACGCCAAATCTTGGGCAAGTTTTTCCAACCAACATAGAACAGCCAATTGTCGAGATGCTTGTCCTCAAAGGTGCACTCTACGTAGCAATCCAAAGTGGAATCGGGTGTCATTATCGCATTCCAGCAGTGCCAATAGTGAAGGCCGTCGGTAGCACATGGTATGCCGAATGCACGCATCACAAGGTCAACATAGGCCGTGTAGTCGGTACACTCGCCAACCTTGATTTTGTCCAATGTAGATGGCCGAAGTGTCTTGCTGTAAATGTTTGTATGTAGTGTCTTAATCTCACGCAGTTTAAGCACCTTGAGAATCTCATTGGCAAGCAATCGAGTGGTAATCACCTCATTTGTCGCCTTGAGGCTGTCCAGTATGTACCCGTACTTGTCCAAAAAGAACTGGCGCCAGTCTTCAAGATACTCGTCACCAATACGGTATGGCAAGACATACTCGAAAAACGCGGAATCCGTTAGGTGCGAGTTCCAGCTTTGCCCGTAAAATTGAAAAGCGTTTTTTATGTTACGGTTTAGGTATTCGGCTGTAAGCTGACGCATGTCGGGTATGTAGCGAGTAGGCGCTGTGCGGTGAGTCTGAAAAAAGTTTTCGAGCAGTTTTTTCTCCTCGTGAAACGAGACATCGGTTAGTGACAACGAATCGAGATACGGATAAAATTCGAGCAAA
>JAZUEN010000009.1:0-17863 GCA_045640185.1 Bacteroidales bacterium | reverse complement strand
GCCTGGCTTGGTGTAGTTGAGCCACATCTCAAAAGTAAAGTCGCGGTCGGACAAGTCGATGCTTGCCTCGGTATAAGCCTCATCGCCTTGCAAGTTCAAAGCAGTTGCATGGTCAAGTTCATAACCGTTGAGCACGCCTTCTACAACTATGTTGCTGTTCAGCAAATCGGCATGAAGCTTGCCTGGTTGTATCTGCTCATTAAATTGCACATAAACCTCGTTGTCGTTTGTAAGTATGCCGTTGATAGGGCTTGGTGCGCCTAACGATGCAGGCTTGCTCATGTCCTTGACGACCTCAATGGTCTCCGACTCGTTGTATGTCTCTTCGTTGCCGAACTGGCAGACTGTAACTGCACGGAACTGATATTTCTGGTCGGAGAAGTTAGACATGTCAACTGTGTAATTTTCAGAACCGCTTTCGGCATCAAGCGAGTCCTTTTTAAACTCTTTAACGGTATTCCAGTTTGCATCGCCTTCGCCCTTGTATTGCAGACGGATATACTTGAATGTGCTGAAATTGACATTGTAGTCCTTCATCACCACCTTTAGTTTGCCTTCGTCCTCTGCATTGCTGAAATTGGTGTTTACAATTGGATTTTCAATCTGCAATGTTACATCGGAGCAGCTTGGCACATACTTGACAGATACGTGTATTGTATCGGCAATCACGTCGAAAATGTCGGTGCCGTCGTATTGGCAACTTGATGCTAAAATAATTCCAATATTCTCATAATCAAGTACATCTATACGAGATTGTTCGACAGAAAGTGTCTTATAAACTGTTTCGCCAGCAGGCACAAGAACCTCAAGCGGAGCGCCTACAAGCGCCTTGCCGTCAACTGTGACTTTTGCGCCATAAGGGTTGGTGGCATCCTCAATCATAAGCAGGTACCAGATGTCCTCGTGGATCTCCGATTCGTTGTTAAGTGCAATGGTGAAGTTTGCCATATCGCCGGCAGGAATGCCAGTCAAGATGAAGCTTTTTTTATTGTCTTCAACAAAAATGCGTGGTTTTTCAATCTGCATTGTAGCCTCGGCAAGCTTGTGCTGGCCTGGCTCGTAATACTTGGTCAGTTCCTCGCCTTCGTAAGGGCAGCTTGTCTGTCCGGCACGTGTGTAGAAGATTGGACCGAAGCCGTCAGGTGCCATGAACACGTCAACTGTTATTGCATCGTCGTCGCCGTCTTCTCTCAACTCAAAGCCTACGGCTGTGGTTGTCTCGGTTGACGAACTGCTGGTGTTGACATAGCCATTGCTTTGTGTTGTGCCTACCTCCCATTGTTCTCCTACGCCGTTGAATTCAAAACCTATTGTGTTGCTCAACACTACGGACATTGTATAGTCAAGTTCGTATTCGGAGGCAATTGACGAGCCGTATTCAACCGTTTTTTCAAACGATGTGCCTGAATCGAATGAATAGTTGGCCACCTTGAAACCATATTTATTTGAATCATAGTACAATGTGCAAGGAATATCTGCCTCGTTCGTGGTTTTCAAGACATCGACGTACATATTATACTCTTTTTCAGTAAATGGCGCTTTAAAGCTGTTATGTAGATAGTAGTCCAAGTCATGCACGCCCGACGATATCATCTTGTAGGCCTCGCGTACATAATTGAACTTTGTAATGGCAATTTCGTATTCGGCCTCGTTATAATCCTTGTCTGATGAAATGGCAAGAACCTTCTGCTTCTCGTTCTCGGCCAATACGCCTTCCCAATAGCTTGCCTGCGACTGATACCATTTCACGCTGTCAACGCAATTGACGGTATAGGCACCAGTTTCGTCGGTTGGTGGCAGGAAGATGTATGTGCCGTCGGTGCCAAAACCCGGATCATCCTCTGACAATTCTGTGTAGTACACCGAATAATTGCGAGGGTTATAGTAACGATTTTCGTCATTTACAACCACAAATCCAGGCAAAGCATTGATTCTATGCTGAGTAAGCAAATCTGCCGACAATGTGCGCCAGTTTGGAATCAACACATTCTCAATATAGTTTTGGGTGTATTTGAATTCGGTGCCGAAAACCACGCTACCGGCATAGTTTTCGCCCAAATCTACATTGTATTTATTTTCATCACTATCGTATTTCAGTCCAACAGTGCGCTGGCCGCCATAGACAATGTTTGTCGATTTTCCGATAAACACGTCACCGGCGGAACCTACATAGTTCATCTCGCCCGATGTGCATACCCTTTCCGTCAGTGTCATTGTCGATGTCATCTCATTCCGCTGGTTGATTGCCGTTTCTGTTTCGGTTCCAACTGAAAAATCATCGGTGACTGACAACTCTTCTATCACCATTACACCAATGCCTGTAGCAATTTCGGTATCCACACCCAAAGATGTGGTTAGTGTAGAGTTCCCTGCGCTGGAGCTTGATTGTGCGTAGGAATTTGTAGTTGTTATGGTTGTGCCTTCCTCAAGGCTTGCCGACGAGCCAGAACCTGGAGGATCGCGCAATACAAAGTGTACGTTGTCAGGGCCGGCTGTCACAAAGTTGTTGCCCATCATCACGCCGCCAAACACTATGCCGGTGCCGTTCCATCCGCCGTCATTTGACCATGATGTGTACGTTTTGCCGTCGTAGTCGTATGAAATGTTCAAGCCGAGCGTATGGTCGCCGTTGATGTTTGGGAGCCCGGCCTTGAACACATAAGTGTAACGGCCTGCGCTGTCGAGCTGTATCTGGTTGCTGTTCAGCACCACGTCGCCCACTGAATATTCATCGGTTTCCGGCTCAACGACAACGCCATAGGCCGAAAGCGCATTGTCTATGGTTATCACGGTTCCGCTGAGCGGCAACCTGTCTGTCTCTACATTATTGTCGCCGTCGTCATAATTGTTGTACTCCTCATAGGCATACAGCTTGAATGCATACTTCTTGTCTTGGGTAAATATTGGATAACTAAAAGCATACTTGATTTCCTCATCAACTTTGCTGTAAAGCTCTATTACAGTGTCGATGTCGTTGACTTCATCCTTATAGGATATTTCAGATTCGCCAAACGCGCCTTTTAAAGCCACATTCATCTGCGACAACTCAAGCTTTGGCGTGGCATGATAAGTGACGCTGAAATTATCATTATACTCAAATGTGGCGGTCTTGCCATCCACAACAGCAGTGTCGGTAGTGGTTTTGCCTGTCATTTCGCTCAGCTTGATAGGCTCCCATGTTGACGAATTGCCCAAATTGATGTTGTCTTTATTATTGGCGATTGATACATCATTCACAGTGAAGTCAATTGGCGGCAACTTAACGGCATACTCGCCTGTTTTCGAGTCGGTAGTTATGACGATTGACGTTGGACTTGATTGGTATTCCGCAGTGCTGTTCACATATTCCGATGCACTTTCGAATGTACGTTTTGTACTCAATGTGTTCAAATTGTAGTCAATTCCGCCCGACAAATTCAACGTGATTGTAGCCTTACCAATGTTGGCTTTGCTCTGCCCCAAACCAATCTTCTTTGCACTTTCAACATCGCCTCCCACAACACGGCCGGCAAGCGTCACATAGGTATTGTCATAAAACACCAGATTGCTCATGTCCTTTACAAAGACATGCTTGGTTCCAACATTGTTCGGATCCTCTGGATAACGTCCGCCATTCACGAATGTGTGGTTAGGCATTTCAAGGCTGATGTAATGCGAACCTATTGGAACCGATATCTCAAAAGAGCCGTCGGCTTTGGTCTTCACTATATCGTTGTCGAGCGAGCAAGCCAGGCCATCTACATACAGCCCTACGCCTTCCACCGGATAGGTGGTGTTTTCATAATAAACATTGCCGCTTACCGTGAACGAGCTTTCATCGGTAAAGTTTATGGTGTGGTTAGATGCCGACTCGTTGATGAAACGCACCTCGTTGTTTGGGTTGAACACGTGTGTTCCCTTCTGAGGCTCGATGGTGTATGTTGTACCGTTGCCCAAATATGGCACTCCGATAATGTTGTACTTGCCATCGTTGTCGGTAATGGCCATGTAGCTGAGCTGATTGGTAGAAGGCACATTTACCGACTTGCCCACATTGCCATTGATTGAGCCGTCACGGCCATTGTATATGCCGTTGCCGCTCGACGAGCAGTCGTAGAATTTGCCGTTAGATACAAAGTTGAAAGTGTAGTAAGCCTCAAGGCCGTCTTCCTCCTTGCCCGGAGCCAGGTAGCGCATGTAGTCCTGCGATATGCTGTTTGCCGACAGCGCTTTCGACCAGATGCGAACCTCGTCTATCTCGCCCTTGAATTCCGAGCCTATCTTTATTTTGTCGCTAACTGGATTTACTGACTTGGTTATTTTTGCGGACACATTCAGTTCGCCGTCGATATAGATGGCCATTGACTTGCCTTTGTAGTCGGCTACAGCTGTGACATGTTTGTATTCGCCTGTTACAGACACGCTTGCCGTAACTTTGTTTCCGCCGTACTCGAAACATGGTTTCCCATTCGTCAGATAGAGCTTGAACATCGAGCCTTTGCTTATTATCTGTCCGCCTTTATTAGTTGCATTCACCCAAGCCTGCAGTGTCATGTCAGGGTTAGTGTATTGCAGAAGCGAGGCATCGTCTATTGCAAGGTAATTTGCCTTATTGCCGTCGAACGACATTGCGTACGATTCAATGTTGTCGCTGGTTCGTGCCCTCACATATACCGAATCCACAGCCTGACCGCTGCCGTATGTGACGCGGCCTGTGAATGCTCCTGTAGGCGAGCGGAAACCTGTCTCAATGTCAGTTGACTGCTCTATCACGCCAATTGTACCGCAATTGCTTATGCCCGTCACCTTGTAGTCATATACCACACCTGGCAGGCAGCTCTGGTCGGTGGTGCGGAATACCTTTTGCGTTGAGCCGTCCTTGCGGGCCATGTTCTCAATGGTTACCCATTCATTGGCACTTGCCGTTGCCAGCTTGCGCTTTACCTCAAACTCGTTGAATGTGGCGCTGTCTTCTATCTCCCATTGTATCTCCACATAATTGTTGTAGTAGCCCTTCGATGCCGCAATAGATGCAAAACCCTTAGTGTTTGAAGGTGTAACCCTGTCGGACAACACATAATCCTGATTGCCAAATTTGTTATTGTTAGGGACAACCCTTGCCCTGTATTGATACACATTGCAGTTTGTGACATCATTATCAATGTATTCGATAATTGTAGGCACCTTGTCGTATTTCGCATAAGAATAACTATTTAGCGACGTCCATGAATTATCGACATAGCGTTCAAATTGCACTTCCGAATTATCAGTCCATATATGATTTGTAGCGTTATCGATAGTTATAGTCACTATATTTTGTGCATCACCTGCTGTCGCTTTCACACTTGTGACATATTTGTGATTGAAAACCGGCACAATGCTCTCGGTGGCAAACGAACTGCCTTCTTTCCATAGCCAGCCATCGTGGTATTTAAGCGAGGCCCGGTAATACACCTTATCGTATGAATTCGCTGCTTGCGCGGCTACTGGCAATTCGTTGTCAACGTATGAACATACATTTTTTCCTAACTTTCCGCTGTAAATCGTTTCCCATTTCTCATTATCAAACGAGCGTTGAATCTCAACCGGCTGATTTGCGACTGCCGAACTCCACGACAACTCGACAAAACCGTCGCCTGTGTTTTTCAAATTCAGCCAATTAATACATGGTATGCCATAGGCTTTAAATGACGGATGTACATCATAACTCTTTTTATTACCAAAAAAATCAGCCTCTACATGCCAAGTATAGCCATCAATTGTCTTGGGGGAGGTTTCTTTCTTGCTGTCACCTTCCAAAGCATATATATAGTTTAACTGATATACATCACCTGGCGTATATTGTTTGCCATCTACGCTAAACTTGCCACCTCTTTTTATAAAATCATCCAATTCTGCATAACTTGCATAAGTTACATAACGTTGGAACACTACGTTTGTGGTGCAATTGTCGTTTTTATTGCGGAAATACCTAGTATCAACTGTATTATCCACATTTTCATTACTTGTGAAACTTGTTGACAACGATGTACTTCCCGAGAAAAATGGCAAACTGGGCATTTCATATAAACTAGAATAAGCACTTGTTGAAACCCGTTCTATTTCCGAATCCCAAGCTTTTGAAATAGCTATTCTTGGAGACCATTTGAACTGAATAGTCTTTCCAAGCATATCTACTGGCGGGTACCAATACAATACCAAGTTATCCAACCAATTATATGGATGATCACTATTCTTATATGCATAATGTCTATTAGCTGTGTTAGGCGCACCGACATTGCCAGCCTTTAGGTTGTCGCCATCCGATGTTCCTTTAAACGTGCCTACATTGCTCACTTCGTAGCATAATTTCCATGGCTTCTTATCTTCTGCATAAGACTTTAAATCAAAAACCAATACTTTTTCTGATCCATCTACTAAAACCGATAGTATTGATGCATTATAACAATGAAGGTAGGTAAAGCCGTGAGCTCGCCCAGTATATGAGATACCAGTTGCAGGATCAGTATAATGATTAGCAATAACCGGCATTACCAACATAAACCGGCCATATTCCGGTTGGTATTCATACTTGAACCCATCAATAATCGCATATTCCTCATCTTTAATAGCCGCCCCTGCCCAATGGCAACAAAGCAGCAAAACCGTCAGCGTGAGAACCCGCCGATAAAAATTCCGTAAAAGTTTTCTCCTCATAAAATGTATTAATTTAAGTTAAACAATAAAATATGTTTCCACGTGTGTTGTGTTTGTGCCTTCCGCAAACAGAGCTAAAAAAACGGCCATCTGCAGTTGGCTATGCATTGCATTTTTTCACAATTGCACCGGCAAAGTAAATCCGCCCCCTATAAATAAAGGTGTGTTTTGAGGCTGTTGTTTTCCCATTTAGTCGCACTTGTTTTCCTATTTAGTCCAACCATTGTCAAACAACATTTTACAAGGTTTACACTTCAGCTTTTAGTGTGCAAAAAGACTCTCCATAACGGCTTTTTTATAAAAAAACACTGCAAATTTTTGGAGCCACTTGTTTTCCTATTTAGTCACACTTGTTTTCTCATTTAGTCATAATCGACTACTTTTCAAACATTTACAACTCGCACAAAGAACTCATCGTTTTTTGTGCAGTGAAAATTGGCTAAACGGATTTTTATCGGGAAAAATCAGTTCCGAAAGTTTTCGAAATCACAATTAAGAGAAAGGCATTAATGGAAACAGTCCTGAAATGGCAGTTCAAAACTGATGATTGATACAAAATTCGCAAGCTGATTGGTTAAGGATTTTCAAAACTATTTTTGTAGATATTTCGGGCCCGTATGACGAACAAAAAAAAAGATGTCAAAAAAAAGCGACGAGCCGTTACGCATTTTGGCGATGATTATGGTTTGAGATTTTTGAAATCCTTAACTAAAATCCATACTGAAAATGCGCTCGAATACCACGCTTTTGCGAAGCATTTATAAAAGGATTGCATCAAAGACGCTCGAAATCAAAACGAAAATCTGGATAAATATCAGGGAATCAAACAATAATTCAAGGCGGGCTCTATAAATTGATTTCAAGAGATTTTTGAATTTTTGTCGAGTATGTTTATGTAAGGAAGACACAGTGCGGGCGCAGTGGCAAAACACGTTTCCTATATGCAATTCATGTTGGCGACGACTCAAAAAAAAAGCCACCCCAAACGAGGTGGCTTTTCATTATTTGTCGAAACAAAATTAGATAGCGAATGGATTTTCGCCTGGGTAAAGTTGTCCTGCTGGCAATGGAGTGTTGATATCCTCAACGCCCAACATCTTAAGAGCCTCGAACAATACCTTGCCGCAGTGCTCGAATGCGTATGCGCCATGGTGTGGGAAGCGCTTGCCAACCAATACGTGACGGTAGAAGCGAGCGAATCCTGGAATAGCGTGGATGCCAATGCCGCCAAATGAGCATGGATCGACATCAAGGAATTCACCTTGTGCAATGTAAGAAACAAGCTTCGAGTCAGAGTTGCTCTGAATACGGAACATTGTTGACTTGCCTGGCATGATTTGGCCTTCGAGAGTACCCTTTGTGATATCTGGGCTCATCAAACGAGCCTGGATGAGCTGATACTTGATTTCGCAGCTCTTCATGCATTGTGAGCATGTGTTACCGCAGTGGAAGCCCATGTAAAGGTCCTTAAGGTCAGCTCCGGCAAGGTTTGCACCTGCAGGAAGAACGTCAGCAGGAACCGAGTTGTTGATATCAAGAAGAGTAGCTGGTTTTTCAGTAGCGCATTCAGCCATAAATTCTGAAAGGGCGCCGTAAAGGTCAACCTCGCAAGCTACTGGAATACCACGGCCAGTCAAGCGTGAGTTAACGTAGCAAGGCTCGAACTCAAAGATTGGCTGCCATGCTGGCCAGCACTTGTTAGCAAATACAGCGAACTTAGAGCCGCCCTTTTGGTTGTTGTACCAGTCCATAAGGGTAACCTCAAGTTGAGCCATCTTGTTGATGATTTCTGGATACTTGTTGCCCTTGCCGAGCTCTTTCTCCATATCTTTTGCCACTGCAGCAACCTCAGCTGCCTTGCCTGGCTTTGCAAGAATCTCGTCGAATGCCTTCTTAAGGTCAAGCTCTGAGTTTTCCTGAACTTCGATACCAAGATCGTACATAGGCTGGATAGGTGCGTTGCAGGCCAAGAAGTCCCAAGGACGTGGACCGAAACCGATAACCTTAAGGTTGCGGACGCCATTGACAACGCGAGCAATGTTGCGGAAATCTGCAAGTTCCTTAACACCCTCTGCTGGTGTTACGTTTGGATATTCAGGAATGTAAACCTTCAAACGGCGAAGACCTACACTATAAGAGAAGTTCAATACACCGCAAAGAGCGTCGCCACGGTCGTTAGCAAGATTTGCCTTGCCTTCTTCCTTAGCTGCGATTACCATTGCTGGACCGCCAAACTTCTGAACGAACAATGTTGTAGGACCCTCAGGACCGAAGTTGCCAAGGAACATGCAAACAGCGTTGATGCCATTTTCCTTAGCCCAGTCAAGAGCCTTGTAAGTGTCAACGTCGTTCTCTATTACTACTGGGCAGTCATATACCTCTGGCAGACCTGCCTTCTTAACCTCTGCCATAAGAGCGGCAAGACGGCTCTTTGTAAGTGCGATTGGGAAGCAGTCGCGGCTAACGCCTACGATACCTAACTTCACAACTGGTTGATTTATCATATTTCTACGAATTAAAATTGTTTATAAAAATGCTTTGAGCAAATATAAAGACTTTTTCATAGGTTTTGCATTCAGAGCAAATAAAATTCAGATAGTCTTGCAGGGACTAATGACACGCCTGACGGCAACAAAGAAGCAGACAGAAACTGTCGTCGGCATTGCGTGAGAATGCATTTATCCTCTCAGACTTCAAGACTGCTCGTGAACTTGAAGAAGCATCGGCATTGCTACGTGACGATGACGGCAATACAAAGCCTCGCGTTGTTGTTATATCGATAAAGAAATAACTTGTTGGATAAGATACAAAAGGACATCAAGGTTGAATGCCTCGGAAAGTCGGTTCTGCAATCAACATTCCTCGCCGTCAATTCCTCGGTCAGCATCCAACCATAATTAAGGCAGAATTGTATCAGCGCAAATCCGATTCGAGCCAACGCTCCTTTGTCAAAAGGTTGAAATGCATTGTCCGAAGTTCGTCAAACATTGGTGTCGGACAGTTTTCCTTCGTAAACTGATACTCGAAACCGCATTTCTCCTGCGCACGCTTCGATTTCAGGTTGCCATCATAATAGCCACACCAAATGGCTGTAAGGTTCAGTTGCCCAAACCCGTAGCGGAACAGACAGCGCGATGCTTCTGGCGCATAGCCGTTGCCCCAATGCGGGACACCAATCCAAAATCCCAATTCGGCCTCGGTGTCGCCTATCGGTGCGAAACCGTCGTCCTTGAACATAAGGCCGATACTGCCGATGGGCTTGCTGGTCGATTTCAGCACTATGGCGTATGTCTCTGGTTTTGAGAGCACTGTGCGGATTATCTCACGGCTGTCGTCAACGCTTTTGTGTGGTGGCCAACCCGCTATCGGGCCCACCTGCGGGTCTTTGGCATACAGATACAGTTCCTCGGCATCCGATTCAAGCCAAGGGCGAAGCAAAAGGCGTTCTGTCTCGTGAATCATTTTATTATGTATTGTTTTGCGTGCAATTTGAATAGAATTTCTATTTTTAGCAAATATTTCGACGGCTGGGAAATACTTTTCAAATGCCGTTCAAACTGATAGAAACACAACATTTAATAATATGGAACTTACAGGAAAATTGGAAGAAGTACGTCCTGCCATTCAGCGCACGGCGACTTTCACAGTCAGGGAATTTGTATTGGAAGTTGAGAACCAACGTAACCCGCAATGGAACGACCACATTTTGTTTCAGGTTTCGAACAACAACGTGGCTCTGCTCGACAACTTCAGCGTAGGACAGACTATCAAGGTTACATTCGACATTCAAGGACGCCGTTGGACTGGCAACGACGGCACGGTACGCGTATTCAACACACTGTCGGCTTGGCGAATCGAAGCCACCGAAGCAGGCAATAGCCAACAGCCTGTTGCGCCTCAGACAAATGTGGCAACAAACGCGCCTGCAAGCAATACCACACCTGCAAGCAACAATACAGGCAGTCAGGCCGATATGGCCCCTGTTGACGATCTTCCGTTCTAACACCTATCGGGAATCATCGGAATAAAGGCTGTTCTTTACGAATGGCCTTTTTTATAAATAAAGATATATTTGCGACAAATTTCAAGAAATGGGAAACACGCTGAAAGACCGAATCGTCAACTGTGAATCTGGACTATTGTTCTACGGCCTGACACCGCCAAAGATGTCGACCGCCGACGACCGCATACGCGAGATAGCCTCAAAGCAAATGAGCCGTGTCAACGACTTGAATGTTGACGCACTTATATTATACGATTTACAGGACGAGTCGACACGCAACAGCAATCCGCGCCCGTTCCCGTTTATGCAAACCCTACAGCCCGACATCTACAGTCGCGACTATCTGCACGACCTGCACATACCGAAAATAATATACAAGAGTGTCGGGAAATACACACCTGCCGAATTCACGGAATGGATTCAGACGGCAGAAAACGACATTTCGGTCTTTGTGGGCTCGCCATCGAAAGAGCAGGCTGTAAACCTGTCGCTACGCGACGCCTATGCCATTAGGAACGAGCAAAATCCTGGAATGGCGCTTGGCGGTGTCACCATTCCCGAACGCCACCGCGTAAAGGGCGACGAGCATTTGCGACTTTTCAGCAAAATGGATAGCGGATGCCAATTTTTCGTATCGCAGTGCGTGTACAGCGTAAACAACAGCCTCGACTTCCTATCGGACTACTACTACGAAGCGCAAGCGCAAAACCGCAAAATGGCGCCTATCATCTTTACTCTAACGCCGTGTGGCTCAATCAAATCACTCGACTTTTTGGGTTGGCTTGGCATAGATGTCCCGCATTGGCTCGACAACGAACTGAAACATTCGTCCAACATTCTGGAAAAATCGGTTGAAGTGTGCCGAAACACAGCCACGGAAATCTACGGATTCTGCAACGACAAGAACATCCCTGTCGGATTCAATATTGAAAGCGTAGCCATTCGCAAGGAAGAGATTGAAGCATCGGTTGAACTTGTGAAAGACGTACAACGGATGATGAAGAAATGACGGCAAGTTCCCATTGACAATGGATAAACAAGCGTCATCGCATCGACGCCAATCCTACTATTTCTCGAATTTGATTCTGGTTGAAGCGAACTTGCGCAACCCGTCGTCGCTCAAGCATTTGCACACCTCGTCGTAACTTGTGGCATTGTCGATTATGGTGTCGAACATCTGCCAACGATAACCCGACAGAAGCGACTCCTCAACCCAATATGAAAATTCAGTCTTTGGACTCAAATATTCCAATTTCTTCATTTTCAAATACATTGCCAACCCATCAGAGACATCGCGCCAAGTGTCGGCAAAGGCATAATCGTAGTTTTCGACAGGCATCTGCTTCTCGGCATACTCAAACGCATCGGAACAAACTATGCGCACTTTTTCAGGATGTGCGAACTGTGGCAAGATGTGCGTCTTGAAAAGAGCAATCACATCCTCGGAGCGTTCCACTATTGTTATGCTATCGACATTAGACTTAAGATGAACAAGATACGGATAGTAGCCCATACCCAAGCCGAATGTCACCACCTTGCCGTGCGCCGACTCGACGGCAAAGCGGATTGTCTCGGTCTCGTTTGGCTTTATGGCCATCCACTCGTGCCCGTCCTCCATTACGGCAGGATAACTGAAATCTTCATCGAAAAAGCCAATGCGCTGAATCTCCTTAAAATCAGGCTCAAGAATCATCTCATCGCAGACAAACGCCTCGTAAGCCTTGTAGTGCTCGTACTTGAGTTCCCAATTGCCGAATTTGACATTCGGGATGCGGATGTTCTTGTAGTAAGGGTCCTCGGCATAAGCCTTGGCGTCGAGTTTCTTGACTGAACGGCGGAAATAGTCGTTCATAAGTATGCTGTCGTCGGGATTTTTTTCGATATCGAGACCGCAAAAGCCTGACAGCAACGCGGTGTAAATGACCTCATCGGGAAGGATTCCGCCTGGGTTCGACTCATCCATCAGTTCCTTGGTTATGGCGCAAGGATTCTGGTCGAGATAGTCGCAGAGCATCCACGCATAGTCGTTGTTACGCTGACGGATACGAATCAGTTCCTCAATCTTGGCCTTGTCGTCTGCACTCAGTTTGCCGTTCATACACCTATATTTCTAGAAGTTGAACACCACGGCAAGTACAAATCGGCTGTTGCCGACATTATAGTCCGACTCGTAATGGTAACTGCCATCGTCGTTCAGCATTTTTTTGCCGTAGCATACATTTGTGTACTCAACTTCCGCGAAAAAGTTCAGATAATCAGTTGGATAGTATCCGATTCGAGGCTGAATGCGCCACAGGTAATCAATATCGAATCCACGTCCGTAAACAGTCGCGCCCGCATCGACAGTCTTGCCGAAATCGTGGTTGACGCCGTAGCCCGCGAACACGCCTGGACGCCACTGTCCCTTGGTTCGGCTGATGTCGGTCCAAATGGTTGTGGTTCCGAAATTGGTGTATTCGTACTCGTTGTCGTCATTGAGAGCGCTCTCGATATATCCGCCAAGCATTGGCTGTTCGAACAGATTGTCGCCACGGATTCCCTGCAGGCGAATGCTCATCTGGTCGGTATTTATCTTTGCGAACACCGACAGAGCCGTTGAAGTGGTCAGTTTGTCGGTCTTGTGCTTTTCGCCAACCTTATCGACAGTGAATGTGCGAGGCTGAAGCGCCACATAGTTGAACATTGCGCCAAGCAGGACGTTCTGGCTACGGTAGCAAAGTTGGGCATTGAGTTCAGGGATGCACCCGTTGCGCAGATAAGCGGTGCTTCCGCCCTCTGGGCCTGTAGCCTTGTTGTCGAGTTGGAACGATGCTATTCCGCTCAACTCAAACTTGCCGAAATATTGCGTATAGCGTGCCTGGACATAACGTGAATAAGGGTGGAACGGCACTCCCATATTCAACGGGCGAGTGCCTGGCATAACCTCGTGAGCAACCATTGGGTGCCAATACTGGCCCAACAGCAAATTCGACTTTTCCCAACGCATATTGATATATGCGTGACGCAAGCGCAACATATTGATGCCCTCGTTTGTGGCGCCTGTAAAATCTCCCTCTACATAGCCGAACACCTTGGCATTGAACACGCTTGGCGCATCAATCTTCAGTCCGATGCGTGCGGTGATAGCCAACATATTGTTGCTTGCCTTGGCGTTGATGTCGTTGCTGTCGGCGTCGTACACCTTTGGCGAAGGATAGAACAGCATCTGCTCCTCGCGGGCGCTCACCACCTCGCGTGTATCCATATAAAACTGAGGGTCGACAAAGCCACTAAACTTGTACGACCAACCTTGCGACAATTTTGCGCTATCAAGTTGTGCCGATGCATTTTGCATCAATATGCAAAGCAACGATGCTGAAAGGAATTTTCTAAACATTGATTTATAGCACTTTAGAATTTATATCACTAATTGATTTTCGGTGGCAAAGAAAATGAAAATGTTGAATAATAGGTTATATATTTGGCATTATGCAAGAAATTGAACAACACCCGCTAACTCCGTTCCTGCCACCGAACGCAAGGATACTGATGCTTGGCAGTTTTCCGCCACCAAAAAGCCGTTGGTCGATAGACTTCTTCTACCCTAATTTTCAGAACGATATGTGGCGGATAATGGGAATTATATTTTATGCCGACAAGAACCATTTCGTAATTGAGACCGAACGCAAGTTCGACCGCGAAAAAATCATCGCGTTCTGTAACGAAATCGGGTTGGCCATATATGACACCGCATCGGAAGTGAACCGACTGAACGGCAATGCATCGGACAAATTTTTGGAAGTAGTCAAACCAACCGATTTGGCCGATTTGCTGGCTCAAATACCACAATGCGAAGCGATTGTAACCACTGGCGAGAAGGCAACCGACACCATTGTGGAACAATTCGGTTGTCAAAAGCCAAAAGTCGGCTCGTGCGAAATGGTGGAAATCGACGGCAAGAAATACCATTTTTACAGAATGCCTTCATCATCGCGCGCCTATCCACTGCCAATCGGGAAGAAAGCCGATGCCTACAGAATCCTATTCGAAAGAATGTCAGGCAACAGGCATCTATCATAAATGTCAAACAAATTCACAAAAAAATAAAAACTGATAAAATTCATCTATTTTTGGACGCAACAAACATCAATTTTGTTTCAGCAAGAGTTTTATGTGCCTATATTTGCCCACGATTTAGGGCTTTTACAGCGAAAACATCACCATACACGAAACCAAGTTCTAAATCAAAACGATAGAAAACTTAGGACTACGTAATGATTCTCACCATTTTTAAACTTTTAGGTTGCCTTGCCTTGCTCATGTTCGGAATGAAGACTATGAGCGAAGGCTTGCAGAAACTCACAGGCGGACATTTGCGCAACATTTTAGGCACGATGACAAAAAACCGCGTGACAGGATTGCTCACCGGCACATTCATCACGGCCGCAGTGCAGTCATCGACTGCCACCACCGTACTTACCGTTAGTTTTGTAAATGCTGGCTTGCTGACTTTGACGCAAGCCATTTCTGTTATTATGGGCGCCAACATAGGCACGACGGCGACTGCGTGGATAATGACAATTTTCGGTTTTCAGTTTGATATGACAACCGTTGTCTATCCGCTGTTTGCAGTAGGCATCGTGCTGACATTTATGAAAAACAGCAGCACAAAGTCGTTTGGCGAGTTCATCTTCGGCTTTGCGTTTATGTTCCTAGGATTGACAACCCTTCGCGCCAACGCAGTGGAAATGGACCTGTCACACAACGAGACCATAATAAACTTCTTCGCATCGTGCGGGCATTGGGGCTTCTTCACCACCCTGCTATTCCTCATTCTTGGCAGTTTCCTGACAATGTGCGTACAATCGTCGGCAGCCATAATGGCCATAACGCTGATTCTTTGTTCAAGTGGCGTGTTGCCGATATATCAAGGCATTGCCCTGGTCATGGGCGAGAATATCGGCACAACCGTAACATCGAACATTGCCGCGCTCAACGCAAGCACTCAGGCCCGACGCGCCGCATTGGCCCACTTATGCTTCAACCTGTTCGGCGTTATCTGGATTCTGATTTTGTTCCATCCATTTGTAAATATGGTATGCCACATTGTCGGATACGACCCGAACTACATTCCGCAAACCGAGGCCGAAATAGAGCAGGCTTCCATCAGCGTCACTTACGCCCTGTCGGGATTCCACACCGCATTCAACATTTGCAACGTGCTAATATTGATTTGGTTCGTCAAGCCACTCGAGAAATTCATCAGCAAAGCAATCAAGTCGAAAGAAGATGACGACAACATTGGGCTCCGCTTTATCACTGGCGGAATGATGTCAACATCGGAACTGTCCATTCTTGAAGCACGCAAGGAAATCAACCTGTATGCCGAACGCTCACTGAAGATGTTCGGTTTTGTAAAGAACCTTTTGCACATGGAAGATGTGAACGAGTTCACCAAGTTGTACTCAAGGATTGAGAAATACGAAGGCATCAGCGACAATATGGAAATTGAGATTGCCAACTACCTCAACCAAGTTGCCGAAGGCCGATTGAGCCCCGAAGGAAAGTCGACTGTCCGCTCAATGTTGCGCGAGATTTCGGAAATCGAGAGCATCTGCGACAGCAACTACAACATCAGTCGCGTAATAAAACACAAGTTCGACTCGAAGGAAGATTTCACCAAAGAGCAGTACGACCACATCGAGCATATGTTCGAATTGGCTGAAAAGGCTCTGAAACAAATGATCAGCCTGATAGAAGATGCCGAATCGAAAACTCTTCCGATTGAATCGCTCAACATTGAAAACGAGATAAACAATTATCGTTCACGCCTTAAGGAAAACAATCTGTTCGACATCAACGAGAAGAAATACGACTATCAAATGGGCGTCCACTATATGGACATAATATGTGACTGCGAGAAACTTGGCGACTATGTGATAAATGTTGTGGAGGCCCACACCAATGCACGTCTGACTGTGTAACAAAAAACGGCATCACAAAAAAAGCCAACCTTGAAGTTGGCTTTTTTTGTTCGGGAACTATCAATCTATCTTTTCTGTTTCTGCCACTCGGAAGCCACAAGGCAAAGTTCATCGTACCAAGCCTGGCCGTACTTGCGAATCAACGGATCGCGCAGGAATTTATACACGGGCACGCCCAAACGCTCGCCTTTTTCAGTGGCTTCGAAGCACAACGGAATCTTCTCATAGTTCAGAGCGTCCATTTCGCCACATCGTGTGATGCGTATAGGATACAGATGACACGATATCGGCTTTTGGAAACCGACTTCGCCCGCTTGCCAAGCCATTTCAATGGCGCACTTCACAATTCCGCCATCCTCGACACAATAGGCGCAGGGGCCGTTGTCGACAAGCGTTGTCACCTTGTCGCCGTCCTTGTCGACTATCCACTTGCCCTGTTCCTCAATGGCACGAATCCCCTCTAGAGTCAAGCGTGGCTTTACAGTATCGAAAATATCCTCAAGAATGCGGGTCTCCTCATCGGTCAGAGGTGCGCCCGACGAGCCCTCGACACAGCATTTGCCTTTGCACACTGTGAGGTTGCAGAAAAAATACTTCTCTATAACATCGAGAGATACTAGTTTGCCATCAATTTCGAACATAAGTATCTGTTTTGACGGCAAAAGTATATGGCTTTTTCGTTAAAAACCATTTTTTGTCAACGAATAAGACAAATTGTCTCAAATTACGTGTTTTGAAATACGTATGACACCAACAACTAAAGGGGGCTTATAGACCTTTCATGAATGATTCGGCCTCGTCAATCATTTGGCGGGTTGCCTCGGACTCAACCTTTACATGCATGTTGAGTATCACTTTTGCGGCATTTTGTGCCTTAACGGAATCATAACTCACCGAATCGGAATACATTTTCATCGTCAGATAGTACGGATACATGCGGTTGGGCACCCTATATGACGATTTTTCAAAATATTGCTCAGCCAAATCGTACTGGCCTAGCATCTGGTAATTCTTTCCAATGACGTTGAGAGTCATCGGGTCGTTTAGAAGCCTATCTGCCTCCAACAGTATCTCGTTTGACTTTTCGTACATTTTCAGATTATGCAATGCGTGGCCGTACTCGTACATGAAACGTCCGTTCCACGACATTTTTCCGTACAATGCCGAGTATTCGCGCTCGACAACATCGTATGATTTCACGTTATAGAAATACTGCGCCTTA
>JAZUEN010000008.1:0-14045 GCA_045640185.1 Bacteroidales bacterium | reverse complement strand
TTGTTATTCGGCTTTCAGCATCGGTAAACGACACTGCGTCAACCATGTATATCTCACTTACGGCCTTCTGTTTGCCGTCTTCGTCAACTTTTTGATATTTGACTTTGCATTCGTACCAGTTATTCATCTTTTTGAGTTTTTTATTGATGCCCAAATATAGGGGACTCAATTTACAATTGACATATAAAAAAATTAACAATCGTGAATATTTGACGGTTGCTTTCAAGGCAAGCAAGCCACATTGTTATTTGTGAAAAAAGCATTGCCTTTTCATAACGTCATTAAATTTTAATGAACCTGCCGTAGCGGATTAAATTCATAATTAACATATTTTTGCGGAGGTTTTAATCGGGAAAGTCCCCAAAAAAATAGATGCAATGGAATATTCAGAGTTGATAAAGGTTAGGCGCAGTCATCGCAAGTTTTTGCCCGATGTGGTTGAACTGTCAAAGGTGAAGGCGATACTCAAGGCTGGGTTGCTGGCACCGTCGGGCAAGTCGGTATATCCTTGCGAGTTCGTGGTTGTTGACGAACCCGACGTCTTGAAACAGTTGGCTGTGGCAAAGGCACACGGCGCGTCAATGCTCAACAGCGCGCCATTGGCGATAGTTGTCGTGGCCGATACGTCTAAGACCGATGTGTGGGTTGAGGATGCGTCAATAGCCACCACTCTGATGATGCTTGAGGCCGAAAATCAAGGATTGGGAGCCTGCTGGGTGCAGATGCGCTTGCGTGGCACCGACGATGGCATACAAGCCACTCAAAATTTGGGCGCATTGCTGAATCTGAAGCCTGAACATCAGATATTGGCAGTGTTGGCGGTAGGCTACAAGTCCGAGTCGAAACCTGCACGCACCGACAGCGACTTGCAGTTTGACAAAGTTCATCATCTTTCATTATAAACTGATATGAAGAAAAATACGATTTTGGTTATTGCGATGTTGTGGGGCGCTCTCACAATGTCGAGTTGTGACAAGAAGAGTTATTGCCCTGTCGAGGTGAATGTGCCAATTGTCAGTGCCGACATTCCCGATACCGTGGATGCGGGCGAAACGTTCACTTGCGACTTTGTGCTTGATAAAGGCGAATGCATTAAGGAGTATGGTGTTTACGGTGTGCCACGAAACGACACTGTATGTTTTTTCGGTCGCGGAATGCAGGATTATTGCGAGTGCCTCGACGATGTTCCTGTGGAAGCAAGCACAAGAATGAAACTCGGCGATTATGATAGTTATCTGGTATTGTATGGCGCCATTGATAGCGGTACTATGTGTGTAGGCAATGTTTACGGCCGTATTGTTGTTAAAAAGTGATAAAGTGAAATTTGATTTTCTCGATATGCGCATTTCATATCTTCGTATATGTAGATGTGAAATGGAATCTGTCAGTAGTTAAATTAGCCAGAATTGTAACCCAATGTTGTAGTTTGTCTTTTGCATAAGATGATTCACGATTTTGTAAACGTTAATTTGTTGTGTTTTAATGGTTTTTAGTAGCGTTCTATTTGTATTGGTATTCCTGCCTGTTTTCCTGTTGTCGTATATGCTTGTTTCAAAAACATATATGCATAGTACAGCAAAAGAGAATATGCTGGTGCTGCTTTTCAGCATATTGTTTTATGCTTGGGGGGCGCCAAAATTTGTTGTTTTATTGTTGACAATACTATATGTCAATTTTCATGTGGTGAGGTGGATGCACCAAAGTAAAAAACATGCTAAAAGTTTTTTCGCGCTGTCACTGTTTATTAATATAGGGTTGCTGGCATATTTCAAGTATGCAAATTTTTTTGTCGTTAATCTTAACTGCTTTTTATCAGCTATAGGGAAAGATCCTGTATCATGGGTTGATGTGGTATTGCCGATAGGCATTTCATTCTTTACATTTCAGTCAATCTCTTATACTATAGATGTTTATCGAGGCGACAATGAACCTATAGGTAGCGTGCTGAATTATTTTTTATATATTCTCATGTTTCCTCAGCTAATTGCTGGCCCGATAATCAGGTACAATTCTATAGCAGACAGCTTAGGTAAACGTGAAAGTACATGGCCAGACAGAATATACGGAATTTATGTTTTTTCTGTCGGATTGGCAAAGAAGGTGCTTATAGCTAACGTTCTTGGCGAATATGTTGATGGAATTTTTCATGATTCCATATCGCAGGCAGATACATTGACACTATGGCTGGTGATGATTTCATATTCCTTTCAAATATATTTTGATTTTAGTGGCTACTCTGACATGGCTATAGGTTTGGGACGGGTCATGGGGTTTCGGTTCCCTGAAAACTTCGATTGCCCATATATATCACAAAGCATCACTGAGTTTTGGCGCCGTTGGCATATTACGTTAGGTAATTGGCTGTTCAACTATATATACAAACCGTTGGGCGGAAGTCGTGTTGACAGTAAATTCAGGGTCGCCGTAAATCTGATGATTGTCTTTTTTGTGTCAGGATTGTGGCATGGTGCGGCTTGGAATTTTGTGGTGTGGGGACTTTGGCATGGCGTGTTTATTGTTTTGGACAAATTTCTCCTGAATAAAATCTTCGCTTATGTCAATAAGTATGTGAGGATATTTTTCACATACATTGTAATTCTTGTGGGATGGTGTATGTTTAGGGTAGATAATTTGAGCGATGCGTTTGTTATAGTAAAAGGAATGTTTGCTTTTCAAGGTGGAAGTAATGTACTATTGATTGATAAACAATTTGTCACAACATTTGTATTGGGGGCGATGTTTGCATTTGTTTGTGCTTCCAATTTCGGTAATCGTCTTAAGCAGATGCTTTATTCGGAACAAATGACATCGAGGCGTTGTGTTTCAAATGCCAGTGTGGCCATCTTGTTGATGATTGTCAGCATTTCATATGTTACCGCATCTGGATTCAATCCGTTTATATATTTCAGATTCTGATTATGAATAATGATACTCGTGTATATCGACGTTTGGGCATAGTGGTTGTCGTTGCAATATCGCTCCCATTGCTATTTTTCTTTTGCACTTTTATAAAAGTAAAACCATTAGACGGTTATGTGAAATTGTCATCAAAACCGGAATTCTCTATAAATAAGTTTTTGGATGGGTCGTATCAGCATGATTATGAGAAATACATCAATGATAATATAGGATTGCGCCCTTTTTTCGTGCGGTTACATAACCAAGTACAATATTCTTTGTTTGATAACATCCACGCAAATGGAGTCGTCGTTGGGAAAAATAACTACTTATATGAACGGGCTTACATTAATGCTTATAACGGTGTGGATTATTTGGGCATGAACCGAATTGTCGAAGAAACAAAGGCTATCCGTCGGTTGCAAGATACATTGAGCGCCTATGGCAAAACTTTTTTTGTGTGCTTGGCGGCAGGAAAGGCAACTTTCTATCCAGAATATTTCCCTGATGAATATGTCAAGCCATTGACTGATAGTACCAATTATAAACAGTTCACTAATTCATTCAAACAGTATGGAGTGAACCACATTGACATGAACAGATGGTTTCTGCATATGAAAGATACTTGCCAATGCCTGATATATCCGCAGTATGGAATACATTGGAGTTACTATGGTGCGCTACTGGTTGCCGATAGCATAATACATTATATAGAGGCAGAAAGAAACATCAGATTGCCAGAAATGAAAGTTGAAAATGTTGCTAAGCATTCCGAATTGAATTATACTGATTACGATATTGGCAAAGGAATGAATTTGTTGTTCCAAATGAAAACAACTCCAATGTGTTACCCCCAAAAAGTTAAATTCGAAAAGGATTCATCATCAGTGCAGCCTAAAACAATTGTAATATCAGACAGCTTTTATTGGATAATGTTCAATGCTGGTTTTGGTGGACAAGCGTTGAGTTATGGAGGTTTTTGGTATTACAATAATCAGGTTTATCCTGATAGTTACGACAGCCCATTAAATGTTAGTGATATTGACATTAAACAAGCATTGATGGAGGCGGATGTCATTATGTTGATGTCGACAGAATCAAATTTGTCAAATTTGGGTTGGGGGTTCATTGACAGTGCCAATGATGCTTTTTCGTGCTCTGCAGATGAGCGCAGTGTAGAGTAGTAGATGAGTTGTTGCACTATTTGCTGGCTATTGAGCACAAATGTATTCGGCAGTGCCTTTGTAGTGTGGGTCTATATTCCCGTCTAATTGGTTGTCAGATGAATATCGAAATAAAAAAGGCGTTTCCCTATAGGAAAACGCCTTTTGTCTTGTAAGGACAGCCTATTTCGAGAAATACCCCTTCACCATTGTGCGCAGGTTGTAGGTAGATGCCATAGCCTCGCCGTATGCGCCGGCCGTGCGTATGGCAAGCAAGTCGCCACGTTTTGTGCCAGCCATTTCCATAGCCTTTGCAAAACAGTCCGACGATTCGCAGATAGGTCCAACAACATCGTATTTTTCAGAAGCCTCACTGCTGCTCAAATTCTCAATCTTATGAACCGCCTGATAAAGTGCAGGGCGGATGAGTTCGGTCATTCCCGCATCGACAATGGCGAATTTCGTGTTAACGCCCTTCTTTACGTACAGCACCTTGGTGATGAGCGCGCCGCATTGTGCTACAAGGGCACGTCCGAGTTCGAAGTGCAGCTGCTGTTTCGGGCGCAGTTTCAGAGTCTCGCTGAATACCTTGAAATACTCTTCAAAGGCAGGCATAGGCTCTTTGTCGGGCTGCTCGTAGTTTACGCCCAGACCGCCACCAACGTTTATGTGGTCCACAATGATGTGACGGGCGTAGAACCATTCCTGAATCTCGTTCACGCGGACGCAGAGATTTCTGAAATCCTGCATATCAAGAATTTGCGAGCCGATGTGAAAATGAAGTCCGATAAGTTCAAGGTTCTTCAGCTTTGCCAGGGCGTCAATCACATTCTCGAAATCCCAAGTGTTTATGCCGAACTTGTTCTCCTCGAGTCCTGTCGTGATGTAGTGGTGAGTCGATGCGTGCACGTTCGGGTTGATGCGCAAGGCGATGTGCGCCTTTTTGCCCATTTTGCCTGCAATCTCGTCAATCACCTCCATTTCAGGAACCGACTCGCAGTTGAAGCAGAAAATGTCGTTCTCAAGGCCGATGGAAATCTCCTCGTCGCTCTTTCCGACACCCGCAAAGGCTATCTTTTGTGGGTCGATGCCGGCGGCGATGCTTTGCCTAATCTCGTTGCCGCTGACGCAGTCGGTGCCAAGACCTGCGTTCTTTATGTGGCGCAGGATGTCTAGGTTGCCGTTGGCTTTCACGGCATAGTGCACGTTGTAGCCGTAGCGGTCGGCAATCGACTTTACAGTTGCAAGAGTCGAGTCGAGCAGTTCGGTATCGTACCAGTAAAATGGCGTTTTCAGTTCGCCAAATCGTTTTAGGTCGAAGTTCATATCGTTGGCGATTAGTTGTTTTCGTCAGTGAATATGTTGTGGCTCAATGCGTTTAGCGCTTGACTCTTGAATTCCGACTTAACCAAGACTGATACGTTGAAGTTGCTGCCTCCGTAAGAGATCATTCGGATTGGAATGTCGTTCAATGCAGACAGGATTGTGCCGCCAAAGCCCTTTGAGTTTGAATGCAGGTCGCCTACAACGCAGATGATGACGTAGTCGCCTTCAGCCTCTACGGTGCCGTATTTGTGCAGTTCGCTTACAATCTTGTCAAGATTCTTCGTGTTGTCGATAGTGACAGAAACTCCAACTTCCGAGGTGGTAATCATATCGATAGATGTCTCGTATGTTTCAAAGATCTCGAACACCTTGCGCAGGAATCCGTGAGCCATCAGCATGCGGTCGCTCTTGATTTTGATTGCGGTGATGCCGTCTTTTGCGGCAATGGCGCGGATTGGAACTTTGGCAACGTCTTTCTTGATTATTGTGCCAGGAGCCGAAGGTTCCATAGTGTTCTTGATGCGTACCGGGATGTTGGCCAGTTTGGCAGGCATCACGCAGGTTGGATGCAGGATTTTTGCGCCAAAGTAAGCCAGTTCGGCAGCCTCGTCGAACGACAGCTCAGGAATTGCGTGAGTGTGCTCAACAATTCGTGGGTCGTTGGTGTGCATACCGTCAATGTCGGTCCAGATGATGATTTCTTCAGCATTCACGGCTGCACCTATTATTGATGCCGAATAGTCGGAACCGCCACGTTGCAGGTTGTCGATGTTGCCCATTGCGTTGCGGCAGATGAATCCCTGTGTGATAATCAGGTAGTAGTCGCCGCATTGCTTCAGTTCGCGTTGCAGGTTCTCGCGGATGTAGTAGTCGTCAGGCTCGTTGCTTTTGTCGATACGCATAAAGTTGAGAGCCGAAATAAGGTTCGATTTGCGACCAGTCTCAAGCAAGTGGTAGTTCATGAGTGCAGTCGAAATCAATTCGCCTTGTGCCAGGATTTCCTTCTCCTCGTACATGGTGAACATATCGCGGCAGAATGAGCGAATGTGGCTGAAGTGGCTCTTTATGAGTTCGTTGCCAAGTTCCTTGTATTCTGATGTGGTGAAAAGTTCATCAACAACGCCGAAGTATTTCTGTTCCAATTGGCTTATCTTCTCGTTTGCTCCGTCGAAATTCTTCTTGTACAAATAGTTGGCAATCTCAACCAAGGCGTTTGTGGTGCCGGACATTGCTGACAGGACAACAATTTTTGGTTTTCCGTCGTCAATCAGGCGGGCAACTTCTCTGATGCGTTCAGGTGAACCTACTGAGGTTCCACCAAATTTCATTACTTGCATAGTTCTTTTCCTTTTAAATGAAAAAGTCGGAATTGCAAACCCCGACTTTTAATATTTAGTTTATTGTAAATTCTTTTTTGTCAAGGTATTAGTACGAATTCTTCTTGCAGCCACGCTTGACTTGCTTTTCTTTGCTTTTCGTGTCAATAACCTCTTTCATAATTCTCATTTTATCGATTGCGAAAGTACTTATTTTGCCTAAAATCGATTTGAGTGTCAAGACTTTTACGAAAATCACTTATTTGCGTGAGTCAGGCGGTCTCCGTGCGCTTGCAATCTTTGTCGTAAGGTCGGGAAGGTGTGGTAAATGAGACCGGCGAGTAATATGTGTCCCGATTGTTGTTTTTTTGCGATAATGTTTTGCTATTTACCGCAACTAATCCCAAATTAGTGGCTCACATCAAAAGACAGATACGTATGATAAGTGCCTTTAAAACAGTGGTGGCGTCAATGCTGCTTTTCCAGACTTGTGCCACATCATTCGCCTCGAATGAAAAAACGATAGTGTTTGGCTCCGATCTTGACGCCGCCGTTCAAATCGAAAATTCGCGTAAGTTTGCCGATACAGTCAAAGTGCTGAATAACAATACAAATGGCAATAAGTCCGATTTGCATCTTTCGTATTATTTTGGCGAAATGGGCGAGCAGATGCCGTTCCGTGTATGTCTGCCAGCCGATTGGGACGGCAAGAGCCAGTTGCCAATGGTCATGTTCCTTCACGGCGCATGGAATACCGAAAGTTCATACCTTGACCAGGACGATACGCTTATGGTTAGGCTTGCCAACAAGCACAATATGATACTTGTTTCGCCGTTGGGCGGACACGGGGCATACGGAACCAATCTACGGTTGCCTGCAGGTTTTGGCAAAGACGCTGAAAATGAAAAGATGCTTGGCGCGACCATTACGCCCGAGCGTGCCCAAGAACAGCGCCTGAGCGAGAAGGACGTGATAAATGTGATAGAGATTGTACTCAAGAACTATCCTGTCGACCGCACAAATATGTTCCTTATGGGACATTCAATGGGCAGTGGCGGAACTTGGTACATCGGAGCCAAATACAATACTTATTGGAAAGCCATTGCGCCAATGTCGGGTCCGTTTGTCACCGAAACCGGATATCCATGGAATGTGCTGAAAGACAAGCCTATTTATATTACCGAAGGCACGCAGGCCGTATCGTTGGACGCAAGTCGCAAGCTGTACGAATGGTTGCGTGGTCAAGGCTACAACGTTTCGTACAAGGAGGTTGAGGCCGATCACCCGGGAATGGTGCCATTGGTCCTGCCCGGTGTCTTCGATTTCTTCGATACAGCCATCGGCAAATAGCAAGCCGTCAGTCTAGCTAGTGGCTGCTTGT
The DNA here is from genome assembly GCA_045640185.1 of Bacteroidales bacterium. Lineage (GTDB taxonomy): Bacteria > Bacteroidota > Bacteroidia > Bacteroidales > SZUA-534 > RUG13583. The sequence goes on along the minus strand of JAZUEN010000008.1, from coordinate 5,961 downwards.
TGCTTGTGGCGGTTTTGAAGACTTTGCCAAAGTTCCTGTTTGATGGTTGCTGTAGATAGCTCGGCTCATTCAGTAAAAGATTTGCATTGGATGGCCATGAATAGTAAAAAATTGTTTCATTGTGAAGCGTGTTGAAAAATGGTGAAATATTGATTTTGCTGTAAGCTAAATAGTTGTAAAAAACACGACAATTCATCTTCTTGTATAATTGGCGCAAAAGTTCTATTTTTTGGCTAAAAATTAAAGCATATGAATTGTAGTCTGATATAGATTTGAGGTATTAAATTTTTAAACTATGTACACGTTAGGAGTAGATGTTGGAAGTTCGTCAGTGAAGGCAAGTCTTGTCAATGTTGAGACAGGTAAATGCGTGGCTACGACATTCTTCCCAAAAACCGAAGCAAAAATTATAGCCGTCAATCCAGGATGGGCCGAACAAGACCCTGAGAGTTGGTGGGAAAATCTGAAACTTTCAGTTCAGACAATTATGAAGGACAGCGGTGCCAATCCTGCCGAAGTGAAGGCAATAGGCATCTCTTACCAGATGCATGGTCTTGTTTGCGTCGACAAACAGAAAAACGTGCTTCGCCCTTCTATTATATGGTGTGATTCTCGTGCAGTTCCTTATGGCGAGAAGGCGTTCAAGACTCTAGGTTCAGAGCAATGCCTTAGCCACTTGCTGAACTCTCCAGGTAACTTTACCGCATCTAAATTGGCTTGGGTAAAGGAAAATGAGCCTGCACTTTATGAAAAAATCTACAAGATAATGTTGCCAGGCGACTATATCGCCATGAAGATGACCGACGAAATCAGCACAACAGTATCTGGCTTGTCTGAGGGCATGATGTGGGATTTCAAGGAGAACAAACTTGCAACATTCTTGCTTGACTACTACGGAATCGACCATTCATTCATTCCGGAAATCAAGCCTACTTTCAGCGAGCAAGGCAAGCTGACAAGCAAGGCCGCTTCAGAACTTGGATTGAAGGAAGGCACACCTGTCACATATCGTGGCGGCGACCAGCCAAACAACGCATTGTCGTTGAACGTGCTCAACCCAGGTGAAATAGCCGCAACAGCCGGTACGTCAGGTGTCGTTTACGGTGTCAATGGCACTGCAAACTACGACCCACAATCACGCGTTAATTCGTTTGCACATGTCAACCATACTGCAGACCAGACTCGCATCGGCGTATTGCTTTGCGTTAATGGCACTGGCATTCTGAACTCGTGGGTAAAGCGCAATATTGCTCCAGATGGCATCTCCTACAACGAGATGAACGACATAGCTGCCAAGGCTCCAATAGGTTCGGCAGGCTTGAGCGTGCTTCCGTTTGGCAACGGTGCTGAACGTATGCTTGGCAATCGTGAAATCAACTGCTCAATCCGTGGCTTGAATTTCAATGTACACTCTAAGCATCATATTGTGCGTGCCGCACAAGAGGGTATCGTATTCTCGTTCAAGTATGGCATCGACATTATGGAATCTATGGGCATGAAGGTTAACAAGATCCACGCTGGACATGCAAACATGTTCCTTAGCCCGATATTCCGCGACACATTGGCCGGTGTGACAGGTGCAACTATCGAGCTTTATGATACCGATGGCTCTGTTGGCGCAGCCAAGGGTGCAGGAATGGGTGCCGGCATCTATAAGACCAATACCGAAGCATTTGCAACACTTGAAAAACTTGCAGTAATTGAACCAAATCAGTCTGCCCGTCAGGAGTATGCCGATGCTTACGCAAAATGGAAATACAGACTTGAAAAGTCTATGTCGAAATAAATTATTTTTGGCATCGAAAGGCTTTTCAAAAATGCGCTTTTCGTAAATGAATTTTCAATTGGAAGACGGCAGAACGTCGTCTTCCATTAAAGATATATGAGAGTTTGTTCTCGTATAGTTGTTTTAGTTTTTTTGTTTGAAGCCAGTACTTTAGGGTACTGGCTTTTTTTGCTAAATGAATACGTTTCCTGAAAATTGATGTTGCCAGAAATAAAAACGCCGCAAGAGAAAATCTTGCGGCGTTTCTGCATATTCTGCCTTATGTGCTATTCGTATAGTTTGTTGCGTTGTTCGGTTAGACGGTCGTCACTGATGTAGTCATCGTATTCCATCAATTTGTCAATCATTCCGTTAGGACCTATTTCGATGATGCGGTTGCTCACGGTTTGTATGAACTCGTGGTCGTGCGACGACATTAGCACGTTGCCCTTGAACTTCACCAGCGTATTGTTGAATGCCTGAATTGATTCAAGGTCCAAGTGGTTGGTTGGAGTGTCGAGGATAAGCACGTTGGCATTGCGTATCATCATCCGCGCAATCATGCATCGTACGCGCTCGCCACCTGAAAGCACGTTTGCCTTCTTGTAGATTTCCTCGCCCGAGAACAGCATCTTGCCAAGATATCCGCGCAGGTACAGGTCGCTTGTGTCTTCAGAGAATTGTGCGAGCCAGTCCATAAGCGTTATGTCGTCCTTGAAGAATTTCTCGTTGTCCAATGGAAGATATGCCTTTGTTATGGTCTGTCCCCAAGTGAACGAGCCGGTGTCGGGCGTGTCGTGCTCTTTCAGTATCTCGAACAGTGCAGTCATCGCGCGTGGGTTTCGTGACAGGAACACGATTTTGTCTTCCTTGCCTACCGAAAAGTTCAGGTTGCTGAACAATTTTACGCCGTCAACAGTCTTGGATAAGTCTTTGACATCAAGAATGCGGTCGCCACATTCGCGGGCAGGAGTGAAGATGATGCCAGGATATTTACGGTTCGATGGCTTGATTTCCTCAATGTTGAGTTTTTCAAGCATCTTCTTGCGGCTTGTCGTCTGCTTGCTCTTTGCCACGTTGGCGCTGAATCGACGGATGAATTCCTCAAGTTCCTTTTTCTTCTCTTCGGCCTTCTTGTTCTGCATTTGTTGCTGACGCAGTGCAAGTTGACTCGATTCGTACCAGAAGCTGTAGTTGCCTGCAAACAGTTGTATGCGGTTGTAGTCGATGTCGACTGTGTGAGTGCAGATGGCGTCGAGGAAGTGGCGGTCGTGGGAAACCACGAGCACTGTGTTCTCAAATTCCGAAAGATAGTTTTCGAGCCAGGTTACGGTGTCAAGGTCAAGGTCGTTGGTCGGCTCATCGAGTAGCAGGTTGTCGGGCTTGCCGAACAATGCTTGCGCAAGCAACACTTTCACCTTTTCCTTGCCACTCAGCTCGCGCATGTATTTTTGGTGCAGGTCTTCCTTTATGCCTAAGCCGCTAAGCAATGTGGCCGCATCGCTTTCGGCGTTCCAGCCGTCCATCTCGGCAAATTTTTCCTCAAGTTCCGATGCCTTTATGCCGTCTTCCTCGCTGAAGTCGGGCTTTGCGTAGAGTGCATCCTTCTCGTTCATTATCTGCCAGAGTTCGGCGTGGCCCATAAGCACGGTGTTCAAGACTGTGCAGTCGTCAAATTCAAAGTGGTTTTGCTTAAGCACGGACAGACGCTCGCCTGGAGCGATGCTGATAGTGCCTTTGGTTGCATCTACCGCGCCGTATAGGGTTTTCAGGAATGTCGACTTTCCTGCACCGTTGGCGCCTATTATTCCGTAGCAGTTGCCGGGAGTGAATTTTAGGTTTACATCTTGAAAAAGAACGCGTTTCCCGAATTGAACGCACAAGTTGGATACTGTAATCATCTTCTGAAATTTTGAGCTGCAAAGTTAGTCAATATCGGTCACAACCCAAGGGCTTTGCCACATTTGGCATCGAAATGTGTTTTTTTGATATTTTTGTGCCTGATGTTTAATTAAAAAGATATAGTATGAAAAAATTATTCGTGTCGATGGCTGTTTTGGCCTTCTTTTCAATGTCGGCAAATGCACAGTTCCTGCTTGGTGGCAGGGTTGGCTTTTCGTCTGACAGCAAAAAACAGACTTATGAAGTATTGGGCAAGAACATAGAGACAAAATCTGTCGAGAGATCTTTTGTGCTGTCGCCAGTGGTAGGGTATGAATTGAGTGAGAAACTTGAGGTTGGCGGTATGATTTCGCTCGGCTCGGAAAAGACGTATGCCGACAAGGCCAATGATAAGGATGTGTGGAGCAAGACATTCTCGTATGCAATTTCGCCTTATGCCCAATATTCATTCGCGTCTTTCGGCAAATTCAACCTTAAGGTTGAGGCCTCTGCCTCTTTTGGTCAGGATATACCTACTGAAAAAGACGGCAAGGAAAAAATTGATGGCGACAAGATCACTTACTTGTCGTTGGCCGCTTACCCGTTAATCTCTTACGACTTGAACGAGCATATTGAACTCGAGGCACAACTGAATTTCTTCGGATTCGTGGCTTCATCTGAGATTACAAAGGATGCCGACAATTCCGACAACAAGACAGTTGAAAACAGTTTCGGCTTTTCAGGTAATGCCGGAAACATTGCAACTACAGGTCTTATCACTGTCGGCTTTATGTACAAATTCTAATATTTAGGGGGATTTCTATTGTTTTATGGAAATCCCCTTATAATATTTTTAGGTACAGCGGTTATTCAATCCATCTGCGAATCTTCAGTTTCATCGCATTCTCAACCGGTTTTTCAGACACCAGCGCCAAGTATCCGCCACCGCCGGCGCCAGCCAGTTTCCATCCAAGCACATTTGGCTTGTATTGGTCTATCACATCGATTATCTTCTTGTTCACCATATTCGGGAACATCCTCACTTGAGCGTCAAACGACTCGGTCACTGCTTTGCCAAATTCTTTAAGGTCTTTGTCCATTATGGCGTTCCAGCATTTCTCGGCTGCCGTTGTCAATGCCACAATGTTTTGTTCATTGATGTTAGTGTTGCAAAGCAGGTCGGTGCCATCCGGACGTGGCCACAGTGTCACTAAATATAGATGCTCCTCGAGCCACGACAGAATGCTTTCGTCATTCACGCGCTCAATCTTTTCGGGCCAATAAACACCATTATAGTAATGGCGGACAAGCCCGGGAACGCAAATGCCTATGGCATCCTGTGCGCCGGAAATGATAGTGCGTCCAGGCTCGTTTTCGTATCTGAACAGCATTTCGGCAAGCCTTTCGGGCTTTTCAAGCGGCAACTGATAAGGCCACAAGTGTTTTGCCGCATTGCGTGTCGATGTCGACATTCCGCTTCGTTCGTTGTATTCAATTATCGGTTCGAGCGATATGGTGATTGCCCATCCCGGACTGATTTTCGAAAGGTTCGGCTGGTCAATCCATGTGCCGGCAATGTCGAGACGGTATGGCAAAAGACAACTTGCGCTTCCGCGGAGCGCCGTTGTCGAGCGGGGTGGCAGACCTGCTTCCGGAATACGCTTCAGCACAATGTATTCAATGCCGAGTTCGTTGCACAGTTCGGCTTTTGCAGGCGAGTGTCCGTCTTCGTTTACCACGTAGCGGTCGGGTTTGAGTTGTTTCAGTTCGTCGACAAAGTCAAGGATGCCGTCACCGCTGTTTATCCATGCATCTTTTACGTGTCTTATTGATTTGACCATATATAGGCGTTCCTGCTCCGAATTGATGGTCTCACGTCCCTTGAGCCGCCTTATTGTCTCATCCGAGCCAATGCCGACATACAAATCGCCATATTTCGCGGCTTCCTTGAAAAATGCCACGTGTCCGCTATGCAACATGTCATAGCAACCAGATACAAATACTTTCATAATTGCCCTACGTTTTTTTATGCCCAAATGTGGTGAAAATCCCGGTCGCAAAAAAACAATACATTTAAAAATGTCCTGTAAAAAATATCCGGCTTCATTTGTTTACTATGATTGCTGTGTTGCTCAATTGCTTATTTTTGCGCCAAGGGGAATTTAAAATGTCACTCAGAAAGGTCATATTGCTTCTTTTGCTTTTGTTGCCAATGCTCGCGGTTGCACAGCGTCGTGCTACTCGCAGAAGCGTGCAGGAGAGTTGGGACCGACAGGTCATCAATCAGTATTTCAGGGACAACAAGCCGTCAACAA
>JAZUEN010000007.1:0-7037 GCA_045640185.1 Bacteroidales bacterium | reverse complement strand
CTCATATTTTTACTATAATCGGCTGATTATAATACCACATATTCTGCCGATTGCTCATATTTTTATTACTATCGGCAGATTATAATATCACTTATTCTGCCGATTGCTCATATTTTTACTACAATCGGCAGATTATAATACCACTTATTTTGCCGATTGCTCATATTTTATTTCCGCAATCATCAGCATTTCAGCATTTATCTTGATTAAATTGACAGCAAAACTGTAATTCGGAATCATTTTTCAAAGCGCCGATATTTCATCTGCCTGTTTTTTTTCTTACGTTTGGACTGGATAAATCACCATTATGTCAAGCATTCTCGACGAAAACCTGATGTACCTTAAAGGCGTTGGCCCACAACGCGCAATGACGCTTGCCGACGAGTTGGGACTGAAGACATACGGCGACCTGCTGTACTATTTCCCGTATCGTTACCTCGACCGAACACGCTTCTATCCTATCAACACGCTGAACGAGGATATGGGACTTGTGCAGATTAAGGGGCGAATAACCAAAATTGAGATAGTTGGCGAAGGCCGTCGCCAAAGGTTTGTGGCGTGGTTTGCCGACGAAACCGCTTCTGTTCCACTGCTTTGGTTTCAGGGCATAAAATGGATAAAGGAGCGCCTGCGGGTGAATGTAGAGTATGTTGTTTTCGGCAAGCCGTCGGAATTCAACCGCCAACTGAACATTGTCCATCCTGAGATTGAAGAGTTGAGCAAGTATCAGGCAAAGCCTGAATTCGTGTTGCATCCGCTCTACAACACATCGGAAAAGATGAAGAACAAAATGGTCACCACAAAGACCATTCACCAACTTCAACTCAACCTCTACGAGGCTCTAAAGAACACTGCATTTCCCGAGACACTGCCCAAAGCACTTCTCGACAAACTGAATATGCCCAACCTGAAGACGGCATTGCAAACCGTCCATTTCCCTAAAAACCAAAACGATTTGGAACGGTCACGGTTCAGGCTGAAGTTTGAAGAACTTTTCTACATTCAACTTAAACTGCTACGGCTGAAGAAGATACGCGCACGGGCAAACGGCGGACTCAGGTTCGAACAGGTCGGGCACTATTTCAACACCTTCTACAAGGAACACATACCGTTTGAACTGACCAACGCGCAGAAACGCGTTCTGCGCGAGATTCGCCACGACACCAACACTGGCCTGCAGATGAACAGGCTTGTACAAGGCGACGTGGGTAGCGGAAAGACTCTGGTGGCACTAATGGCAATGCTTTTGGCTATCGACAACGGATACCAAACCTGCCTTATGGCGCCAACCGAAATTCTGGCGCAACAGCACTACAAGACCTTCTGCGACCTGCTCTACCCGCTGGGCATTGATGTGGCTCTGCTTACTGGCTCCACAAAGCAGTCGGCTCGAACGGAGTTGCTCGAAAACCTTGCAAACGGCCAACTGAAAATACTCATCGGCACTCACGCGCTCATCGAAGACAACGTGAAATTCGCAAGTCTCGGACTGGTTGTAATCGACGAACAGCACCGATTCGGCGTGGCGCAAAGGGCAAAACTATGGTCGAAAAACTACATTCCGCCACACGTGCTCGTGATGACAGCCACTCCTATCCCGCGCACACTCGCTATGACTCTGTACGGCGACCTCGACGTGTCGGTCATCGACGAACTGCCTCCTGGCCGAAAGCCTGTCAAGACCATTCACTATTACGACTCGAAACGGCTTGTGCTGTTCGGCTTTATGCGCGAGCAACTGAAACAGGGACGGCAGGTGTACATCGTCTATCCGCTCATCGACGAACCAAAATCGTCGGACCTGAAATATCTTGAAGACGGCGTCGAGAGCATCTCACGCGCCTTTCCTCCGCCCGATTACGCAATCAGCGTGGTTCACGGGCGTATGAAGCCTGCCGAAAAGGAACAGTCAATGGTCTTTTTTGAAAAGAAGATAACCAACATTATGATTGCCACAACCGTCATTGAAGTGGGCGTAAACGTGCCTAACGCATCGGTTATGGTGATTGAAAACGCCGAACGGTTCGGATTGAGCCAACTGCACCAATTGCGCGGACGTGTTGGCCGTGGCGCCGACCAATCGTACTGCATACTGATGACTGGCGACAAACTGACTTCGGACGGACGCAAACGCATACAGACTATGGTTGAGACCAACGACGGTTTTGCCATTGCCGAAGCCGACCTGAAACTGCGCGGACCTGGCGATATTGAAGGCACTCAGCAAAGCGGAATCGCCATCGACCTGAAGATTGCCGATTTGGGCAAGGACAACCAAATACTTATGCTGGCTCGCGACGAAGCCTCCCGCATCCTGCAAGAAGACCCAAGCCTGTCGCTTCCTGAACACGCCATTCTCGACTCCGAGATTAAACGGCGATGGAAATACGAGTTCGACTGGGGACAGATTAGTTGAAGACTAAAGACAGAAGGCATAAGGCCTAAGACATAAGACTAAAAGCCAAATAAATAGGAAAGACTTCAAACTTTAAAAATCGCAAATATGAAACACATACTTTCGGCATTGCTATTAGCAACAAGCATCACGGCATTTGGACAACAGGAAATCAAACTCTACAACGGCACAGCGCCTGGCAGTGAGGGTGTTGTGAACAACGAGAAAACAACACGCGACGAGCAAGGCAACATACAGAACATAATGGGCGTGGTTGAGCCTTCAATGACTGTCTTTCTGCCCGACTCCGCAAAATCGACAGGAACAGCCGTGATTCTTTGCGCTGGTGGCGGACTTATGGCTCACTCGTGGGGCTCTGACGTCATCAATATGGCTCATTGGCTTAACGAACGCGGTATTGTGGCCATCGGGCTGAAATACCGCACACGCGTTTTCGGAAATGGCCCAAGACCTAAAATGGACCCTTCGACAATGTTGAGCGCCGAAATCACCGAATTTCAGAAGATAAAAAACTCAAACACCAACCCTGACCAATCGGGCAATCCCGACCCGAGCATCGACAATGCAATAAACGACGCTCTCCGCGCAATGGAAATAACACGTGCCAATGCCAACGAATGGCACATCGACACCGCAAAGATTGGCTATTTGGGATTTTCGGCTGGCGGTGGCGTGGCCATTGGCGCTATGCTACGTGCCGACAGCAGACTTCGGCCTGCATTTCTGGCCACCATTTTCGGACCTTCACTCATTGACGTAACTGTGCCTGAAAACGCGCCCAAACTGTTCATTGCCACGCGTGGCGACCACCACAACGTCTCGGCAGGACTGCTGTCGCTTTATCTCGACTGGAAAAAGGCAGGCGCTAATGCCGAACTGCACATCTACGACGACGGCAAAGGCCCGTTCGGCCCTGACGATATCGGCAACACTAGTGGCACTTGGCGCGAAAGTTTCTACCGCTGGCTGTCGTACAATTTGGGACTTAAGAATTAGTCCATAACGCTTTCGTGATTAGGATTAATGATTTGAACGCAGATTCAACGGATTGGACGGATTTCCACAGATTTTTAACCTCAAATTCACAATTCACAATTCACAATTCAACGATTCAACTTTCAACCTTAAACCTTAAACCAATGAGCAAGCAACAATACAAACAGCAGAATATTGATTTTCTTATATCTAAACGGCAAGAACCCGACGTAAGCGAACTGACAAAGGGCATTCTGTACAAAGTGATAAAATCGGGCAATGGCGAAGGAAAAATAACAACCCACAACGTTGTATGTTGCTATTACAAAGGCTCGTTAATCAACGGACGCGTGTTTGACAACACATTTACACAAGGCTATCCCGAAGCGTTACGCGTGAAAGACTTGATAGTCGGCTTTCAGATTGCCCTGGAGTTTATGCACATTGGCGACCGCTGGCTTGTGTACATTCCTGCCGAACTTGGCTACGGAAGCAAGACTAACGACGATATTCCTGGCAACTCCACACTTACGTTTGAAATTGAAGTTGTCAGCGTGGCTTAATATTTAGGATGTAGGATGTAGTTCCGACATCGGGTTTTAGTTTAGGAATTTAGATTTTATCAAAGGACTTTTTTGTCTTTCGGTATTTGGTTTTATGTCGATGTCGTCATTGAAAGCAGAAGAATCTTCTTGCGTTATTCTTGGATTCATCATTTGTTGTCTTTCTGCCCGTTAAAGTCGTTATACTCATCAATCCACTCTCTGAGTTTTGCTTGCAGTTCCTCTTTTTGCGGTAAGCATAGGGCATATTGCTGAGCATAGATGTTGGCATCTTTTGGAAGCGTCAATTCCACAAGGGCGCCGTTCTTGTCTTTGCAGAGAAGAATGCCAATTGTCGGTTTTTCAAAATCCTGCCTTACATAACGGTCGAAATAATTGACATACATCTGCATCTGTCCAAGATCCTGGTGTGTCAGTCTGTCGGCCTTCAAGTCTATCAGCACATAGCATTGCAACAGACGATTGTAGAGCACCAAATCGACATAGAAATTATCTTCATCAAAAGTGAAACGTTTCTGACGGGCCTCAAAGAGGAAGCCCTTTCCACATTCTAGCAAGAATTGTTGCATCTTGCTTAGAATGGCTGTTTCCAATCTAGATTCAGAATAAACGGCATCGGGCTTGAGTCCGACAAATTCCAAGACCAAAGGATCCTTAATAATATCGGAAGGCTTCTCTATCACTTGTCCTTCATTGGCAAGGCGCATCACTTCGTTCTTGTCACGGCTGAGCGCAAGACGCTCATAGAGTGAACTTGCCACCTGACGCTGTAGTTGCCGTACACTCCACTGCTGGTTGTAGGCCTCAATCTCATAAAAACTGCGTGCCTGCGGATTGTCTTCACGCATAATGACTTGATAGTGAGACCAAGGAAGGAGAAAATTGTGAATTTGGTTCTCATTGTGGACTATTTCTGATTTCCGCGACAGTGTAGCGGATTTTTCAATTTGAACGGAATTCCGCGACAGTGTGGCGGAATTTGCATATAGAAGGAAAAACCTTCTTGTTTTTTCCAGCGTATCTACCGACCACCCTTTACCATACTTGTCTGTCAGCCGTGCTGATAGTCGTGTCAACACACCCTTGCCATACTCGGCACGAGCGGTACCACCTTGCTCATATTCCACTATGTATTGACCAACGGCGTAGTAAGTATATACCATAGTTGTGTTGACAGCCTTGGCGACTTGCTTACGGCTTTCGTCAATAAGTTGCGAAACAAGATTGAAGAGACTATCTTCGGTTTCCACGGCCATATCTTTTAGTTTAATATTTGTGTCTTTCATCAGTATTCTCCTGTCTGTTGATGCCATCCTATTAATGCCTTCCTTAAAGTTCCAGATTGCTAAAATCATCAAAAAAATCTTATTCTTCTTCCTTTTGGCGCGACTTTATTTGATTAATTTAGGATTTAGCCCCGTTATCGGGTTTTAGTTTAGGAATTTAGATTTTATCAAAGGACTTTTTTTGCCTTTCGGTGTTTGGCATTATGCCGATGTCGTCCACCGCTACAAATTACGTAGTATCACTGAGATGAGCACAATTGCATCGTCCATTTTATTGAATGCGAAGCACTTTTTGCCCAAATCTTTAAGCGATGCGCCAATATGGGAAAGGTCCACACCGCCTATAATCAAGTGATTGACCGATGAGTGTTTCAACGGCTGTAAGCGGTCACAATTTGTGACTAGTTCGTTCTTCTCGTCATCTGTGAGTTGAAAGCGGAAACGCTCTGGGAATCGTTCTATGTTACGTTTGACAGCCTAATTAAGAACTTTAGTATCCACCGAATATAGCATTGCCTAATCACGGTCAACCATTACCTGTATGCCTCGACAGGCGAATATACACGATTCTATAGGTACTGCCAACTGGTCGCGATTTGCGACTGATTTCATATCGGCATTGTTCTTTTCGCCTGCCACTATTAGATTACTTTCGGAATAGTAGTTGGTATTTCGGTTCAACAATCATACTAAAGGTGAGTTCTATAAATTCACCGTTTGAAAAACAAAAATAACAAAATGGGCAATATAAACTTTTCGGCGCTTTTTGTTTTTTATCGGTATCTTTATGGGTGTCAGTCGTCAACAGTGCCCGCACTGTATCCTCCTTCCGTCCATAAATCTACTCGATAAAAATTCAAAAATCTCTCGAAATCAATTTATAGAACCCACCTAAAAAATTTAGGACGGACCTATTTAGGATGTAGGATTTGGCATTTAATAATCTGTCCCGATGGCTATCGGGATCGGGAAAGGGACTGCTTTTAAACTTTCTATCCTGACTAACGAACTGAAAGGCCGAATGTTGCAACATAAAAGCCGAATCGCGCCACTATTTTAAGAATCCGTATTCGTAAACTTTGGGTTCAATTTTGCGGGCCAATATCTTCAATGCATCACGCAAGGCTTTTACAAGTTCGTTGTAGTGTTCGTCGGAACTGCTGTTGTTCATTTTGCCTTTATCGTTACGGCCTTGAAAATACTCCTTAATATCATATAACGAGGCATTTACATTGACATTTGGCTGTGCGTGGTAATAGCGCCACAACTCGCGCCCTGCATCAAAAACCGCTGTCGCTTCTGCCGAAAACTGCATTTTCTCCGTTGGAATGAATGTTTCGGTTTGGGTGGCAAACAAATCGGCTTGTGGCTGATTTTCAGGCTTTATCTTGCCATTCATAAAATCCACCATAAAGTGACTCTCAAACCTCTCCCTTGCCTCCACTTCGCTTTCGGTAAATGGTATCCAATGGTTTACACTCTCGTGTGAAGTAATTCTATTTTGTCCGTGAAACAATGTATATGCCAAGCAATCTGACTGAAATTCATTGTCAGTTTTCCAACCGTCGTTTGGATATAGAAATTGGTCACGGTCGTTATCCCAAGACTGAGGAATACAATGTCTAACAGCAAGATATATAACAGAATATATCAAGTTGTTTTTTGTAATTTGCCATTGATATTGATGATTCCAAAGTTTATTTGGATACTCAATTCTCACGGTTTTCTGATTCTGAAAATCATTTGCTATACCAATAATTGTTGCTAATGAGATATTTGAACTATTTATTTGTTCAT
>JAZUEN010000006.1:0-26054 GCA_045640185.1 Bacteroidales bacterium | reverse complement strand
ACAAACAAATGGCTTCAAAATAAAAATGAATCAAAGCGGCCGAAGTATGAGGTTTAGATTATTTGTTTGATTGAACGAAGGATACTTTTGCTGTCACCTTGCCAGAAACTCCGTAATCCCTTCCACGTGCAGGTCTACGATTGCCTGCTTGGCTGCGCGGGTCTGGAGCCAGCGGCATTTCTGCTCATTGGTCATGAAGCCGTTCTCTGATAAGACAGCGGGGCAGAGGGAGTGACGCAGAATATAAAATGCTTCCTCAAAATCCGGGTCTCCGTCTGAATTGTCGGTGCGCATCTTCATATCTATGTGCAAATTCGGAATCAAGATAAACGGGTGACCTTTTGCAAATCATGTCTCCCTGAATCTTCTTTTCACTGATTTCTTCAGGGTTGTATTTCTTGCTATCTTTTTGGCTGTATGCATTCTCAATACGGGGGAGCATGCTTTCCGGATTTGAGGTAAGGACATTAAGACAATCAACGTATTTCACATCTTCTGAGTCTTCGACATCAGAGCCAAGATACTTCGGGTGACAGGACGCTTTTAGTTTCCCGTCTCTTCCTACTTTTAGTTCTGCCATACGTCCGCCCTCGTAATAAACATCTATTATGTCTCCTTTCCGGATTTCAGCATAGACACCGTTGATGGCCAGAAGTCTGGTCCACCATAGAGGCTTCTCCTTCAGAATCGAATACAACGTGCTACTCTCGTTCAATTGAGCATTAAGTCTTGCTATCATACTTATCTGCTTTACTTGTGTTTCTTGTGTAAAATGCCTGAGATGGACTTGATTTTCTCTCGGTGACAATGGTCTTTCTTGCTTTATCATCATCTTGAAGCCTATTTGCCGATGCAGAAATGAGAAAAAATATTCCCCAGCACCTCGTTAGGCGTAATGTCGGAACCGAGAATGGAGTTCAGGTCTTCTATTACGTCGCGTATGTCCATGGCCAAAAGGTCGGTTTCGGTGTTGTTGGTCAGTTTCTCTTGAGCCCGAAGCAGTGCGTCTTTTGCCAGTTTCAGCGCGTTGTAGTGGCGCACGTTTGTTACAATCACTTCATCGGCGCTTTGTTGTGACAGCCTCATCTTCTCGGTCAGGATGTCGGTCAGTTGGGCGACGTTGCCGCTTTTTGCCGAAAGCGCAATCTGTGCGTGGATGCCGTTGCGGTTGAGTCTTGGAATGGCGCCATTTGTCAGGTCGGCTTTGTTGTACACCACAACAAGTGTGGCATCGTCCGACATTCGGCTTTCAATCTCGTCAAGCGATTTGCCGATTTTTTCGGTGCTGTCGTTGGCATCGAACATTGCAATCACAATCGATGCCTGGCTCGTCTTCTGGAAAGTGCGCTCAATGCCAAGGCTTTCAATGGTGTCGTCGGTCTGGCGTATGCCGGCCGTGTCAATAAAACGGTAGGTTATGCCGTCAATGTTTATCGTGTCCTCAATGGCGTCGCGGGTAGTGCCGGCAATGTCGCTAACAATTGCGCGGTCTTCCTTCAGTATGGCGTTGAGCAATGTCGATTTGCCAACGTTTGGCTCGCCAATGATAGCCACCGGCACGCCGTTCTTTATCGCATTTCCAAGACTGAATGAGTTGGTTAGCCGGTCAATTTCCCTTTCAATGCTTTTCAGAAGATTGTCAAGTTGTGAGCGGTCGGCAAACTCGACGTCCTCCTCGCTGAAGTCAAGTTCAAGTTCAACCAGCGATATGGTTTTCAGCAGTTCGTCGCGCAAGTGTTGCAGTTCGCCCGATATTCCGCCACGCATCTGGTTGAGTGCCACGCGGTGCGATGCCTTGCCTGTTGATGCAATGAGGTCGGCTACGGCTTCGGCTTGGGCAAGGTCCATCTTGCCGTTCATGAAAGCCCTTTGCGTGAATTCGCCAGGACCTGCCATTCGAGCCCCGTTCTCTATCAATGTTTGCAGAATCTGTTGCTGAATATATGAAGATCCGTGGCAACCTATCTCGACAATGTCTTCGCCCGTAAACGAATGTGGGGCGCGGAATACGGTCAGCAGGACCTCGTCAATCGGTTCTTGCGAGTTGTGTATTGTGCCAAACGTTGCAGTGTGCGACGGCTGTTTGCTGATGTCAAAGTTTTTCCGCTTTGCAGAAAATACCCGTCCTGCGATTTCGGTCGATTTCGGTCCACTTAACCTGACCAAGGCAATGGCTCCATTGCCGGGGGCTGTCGATATTGCGCAAATGGTGTCTGAATAATCCATCGATGTTAGTTTTCTGCAAAAGTAATAGAAGAGAGCAATGATTGAAAGAAAGTTGTTGAGTGAAAATTTTCAATCGGGGAATTTTAAAATAAAGGACCCCTAAATAAAAAGTTTATATTTGAAGTTTGTTTTATGGCAATGATATGATTGAAAAATTACCATTTATTAAGGATACTGCATCAGGCAATTTCTTTTTGCTGGCAGGTCCATGCGTTGTTGAGGGTGAGGAAATGCTTTACCAGACAGCCACAACAATAAAGCAGATAACCGAGAAACTCCATATTCCATTTGTATTCAAGGCTTCGTACAGGAAAGCGAACCGCAGTCGGTTGGACAGTTTTACCGGTATAGGCGATGTTGAGGCTCTCGAAATGCTGGCTCGTGTGCGCGCCGATTTGCAGGTGCCGGTAGTCACCGATATCCATAGCGCCGAAGAAGCCGAAATGGCTGCCAAGTATGTCGATATTCTGCAAATTCCGGCGTTTCTTTGCCGTCAGACCGATTTGCTCGAGGCTGCGGCCAAGACAGGGAAGATAGTCAACATAAAGAAAGGGCAGTTCCTTGCACCGGGTGCCATGAAGTTTGCAGCGCAAAAGGTTGTCGATTCGGGCAACCCGAACGTCATGCTCACCGACCGCGGAACAATGTTCGGCTATCAGGACTTGATAATCGACTATCGTGGAATACCAGAGATGCAAGCGTTTGGCTATCCTGTCATTCTTGACATTACGCACTCGCTCCAGCAGCCCAACCAGACGTCGGGCGTCACGGGCGGACGTCCCGATTTGATAGAGACGGTTGCCAAGGCTGGCATTGCCGTTGGTGCCGATGGCATTTTCCTTGAGACACATCCAAATCCAGCCGTGGCAAAGTCCGATGGCGCAAATATGCTGAAGTTGGAATATCTCGAAAAATTATTGACAAAATTGGTGGCTATACGCCAGGCAGTGAACTCGTTATAGCCATTTTTCGCTCATTCGAAAATTGAATAAGACTGATGAAATCACATAAAAACATATTTCGCCAATTGTGGAAGACCATTTTGATACCATTCTCGTTGATGCTTTTAGTGGCTTGCGTGGTGTCAGTCTTGTTCTCGATAAGCAATAGGCAAAAATATCAAGAAAAGATGCAGTCGAATATCAATTCTGAGCTGCGTTCGTTTGTGGAACTTCAGTATTTCTCATTGAGTGTGATAGAAGCCCCATTGAACGAAAAAATAAGAATGATATGTGAAACGCTTCGTGACGGAGCGTTGTCCAATACGAGCGACATTGAAAACGTCGATTTGTACAAGGTTATGGCAGAAGAGGGCCTTGATACGGCGACTATTGATTTGTATGTAATAAACAGAAATGGCGTGATTGTCAATTCAACTGAAAAAAACGATTTGTTCTTGGATTTCGCCACTTTCGGCGACAACCATATTGCTTATTTAAACAAATGCTTTAGTAACCATGAGTTTGGCGCGCCTCGTTTCTTTTTCGACAGCAAGGTCAAGCGTTACCGCAAGTATGCACTTATGCCAACTAACGACGGCAAGTACATGATTGAGGTGGGCTCGTTCTCGCATTTGGCCGATGAGGTGTATTCTTACTCTGAAAGTTTCTTCCAGCGAAAGATTTCAGAATATTACCATGTGACGGATATAGCACAGTTTATGTTGTCGACAAAGCCCAAAACGTTTGATTTGAGCAAGTCTTTCCCGATTAGCCATTATCCATATTTGTATAGGATTGAGAATGAGCGTGAAGTGTCAATAAGTGATGAAGACGATTCTGGCACCAGATATTCTTATTTGTACATGGACTATTCATCAGACGGAATCAACAAAGGGATAATAATAGGTGTTAAATATGATTTTTCCGATTCCAGGCAAATAGCCAATATCTTGTTTACCCAACAGACTGCCTGGGTGTTTATAATCGTTATCTTCTCTTTGGTGCTGGTGTATTTTTCTGTCATGAAGGTCGATAAGTCGTTAAACACCTTCGTCAATAAGGTGGACGATGCATCTAAAAGTGCGAATCCGTCCCCGATAGTGGCGGAAAATAGTGCCGTGGACAATGTTGACGCGTTCGAGCGATTGACATCCGACTTTAACAAAATGCACATGATGATATGCGAGCGCAACAACGAAATTGAAAACAAGACAAACGAAATAAACTTAGCCAAACGTAAAATCATCGAGTTGCACGAATTGCTTAGCGTCCAGAAGCAATTGGTTGACGAAAAACGTCTCGGGGTGGAGGACGACTTGGGGTTTGCATACAGCATGCAGCAGTCGATATTGCCATCAGCTGACGATTTACAAAGGATATTCCCGGAATCGTTCATTTTCTTCAGGCCTCGCAATGTGGTTAGTGGCGATTTCTACTGGTTCAGAAAGATAGGCAACAAAGCCATAGTGGTGGTTTCTGATTGCTCGGGCCACGATATACAAGCCTCTATCATTACTGTGCAGAGCTTGACTATGATAAGGAATATTGTTGAACTGCAAAAAATTGTCGACCCCAAATCGATATTGTCTGGTTTGTATGAAGGACAGAACAATATGTGTGGCGATAAGGCTGGTCAATGTAGCCGTTATTGTAATGTCGACGTTTCTATTTGCTGCATCGATTTTGAAAACAACATGTTGTCTTTTGCAAGTTCGAATGGTAGCATGTCAATCGTAAACAATGGCCTTCTGCAGACTTATAGTGGCAACATGATGCTGCAAGGGGCAGGTCCTGATAGGCGGGAAGAGGTGTTTGACAATAAGGTGATTGAATTGGCCGAGGGCGACATCGTCTATATGTTTACAAATGGGTATTCGTCGCAATTCGATGCCGATGATACACTGAAGTTTAATAGTGCTGCATTCCGGAAGCTGTTGTCACAAATCAGCAGGGATCCAATGGGAGAACAACTCGCCCGGTTGAATGATAATCTTGCGAATTGGCAAGGTGGCACTGAACAGACAGACGACATCTTGGTTTTAGGATTCAAGTATTCAAAATAGCGATTATGGCATCATTAGGTGTTGATGCCATGCTTTCCTTTCCTTTCCTTTCCTGTGCGACTGATATATGTCATTTTAATTCCGTTTTCAAATCATACGCCTCTTGGCTTGTGTTGACGCATTAAATGTTAATAAAAATTGCCATAACATTGTTGACGCATAAATAAATACAATATATTAGCGTTTTGTGGTGTGTTGAGCTTTGTGGTTGTATATTGTTGATTGACAGCATGAAGCTAGGCGCCGTGTAACGTGTAATTGTGATTTATGTGACCAAATAATGCTCGGTAGAAAGACTATATATAAAGCCCTAAACATTGAAGACGGTGAGGCAACACCAGTCTTCTTGATGATTCTTCAGACAATATTCATCGGTGTCTTTTATGGAACGTTCGATTTGACTGCCCATACGCTGTTCTTGAAGCACTACCCTGAAGCAATGATTTCAAAGGGATATGTGGTTTCCGGCATGCTCGGTATAATCATGACGGCAACCTTTTCCAAGGTGCAGTCGAAAATGAAGTTTGCTACTCTGTCAAAGTTCACGTTCTTCTTCATCTCGGCTTGCACGTTGGTGCTGTGGACGCTTTTCCAGATAAGCGCGCAAAATTGGGTCGTATTCTTGGCGTTCATCTTATTGGGCCCACTGAATATTGTCGCTGGCTTGACATTCTGGGGAACCGCAGGCCGTATATTCAACCTTCGTCAAGGCAAGCGCCTGTTTGGCATTGTCGATTCCGGACAGATTTTCGGCATCATCTTGAGTAGTTACGCCATTCCATTCATACTCCAGTTTTTGAACGGAACGCATAACCTGTTCCTCATCAGCGGACTGAGCATTTTTGGCGCGCTTGTTGTTGAAGCGGTCTTGACACACAAATATCAAATTGACTCTACCGATACAGATGCCAAGGAAGCTGGGGCAGAAGAAACTGAGCAGACCCAAGTTGGGTTCATCGGCATTATGAAGGCTCCGTATCTGAGATATATGGCGCTGTTTGTCGCATTCTCAATGTTCACCGCTTTTTTCGTTCAGTTCTCGTTCTTGTGCGTCACAAACGAAAAATATCCGGAGGAGGCAAGTCTGGCAAGCTTCTTGGGATTCTTTACCGGAACAATGACAATAGTCACGTTCCTTGTCAAGACATTCGTCTATGGCAAGCTGATGAAGTCGTACGGGCTGAAGATATGCTTGCTGCTGTCATCGTTGCTTTTGCTGTTGTTCACCGGCATCGCAATAGTGGCTGGCTCTTTCGGGGGATATACGGTTGCGGCAGGTGGCGGATTCATCTATTTCTTTATGCTTATTTCGTTGAGCCGATTATTCAACCAAACGCTCAAGGGTGCGCTTGAGGGACCTGCGTTCAAGCTGCTGTACCAATCCATAAGCAAGAAAATCCGTTTCGATGTTCAGGCAAAGGTTGATGGTACTGTCAATGAGTTTTCTGCATTGTTCTCTGGAATTTTGTTGAGCGCATTGGGCGCACTTTCGTTTATAAAGTTGATTCACTATTCCGTTGCAACGTTCATAATATTGGCAACGTGGGCATACATAACATTCCGTTTGTATCGAGAATACCGCAATAGCCTTGATCAGGCATTGGGGCAAGATGAAGAAACTGGTTCAGCAAATGAAAATTCGTCGTCGGAAAAACTGACAGTTGAGTCATTGCTTCATATTCGCAAGAATGCACCTTCTCGATATCAGTCGGCCATAAGCCGATTTGTGGAACAGAATTCACCTTCGGCTTCGGTTGCCGATAAGTCAGACATGCTGCTCGTCGATATCGCAGGTTTGCATCATGCAAAAAAATTGCCGGCAGAATGGGTCCGTTTTTATGAGAATCTTGCTTCGGCAGATAAATCGTCATATACGGCAAAGGAATTTTCGGACATGATTGTGAATGGAGGTTCCGAGAATATTGCAAAGGTGTTCAATGCAATGGCACGTCAGGACATGTCAGCCAGAACTCTGACATTGATAGCCTTGTTAAGGTCACATTACGCTAATGTCCAGAAATTGGCGTTGGCAATTTCCGGCTATTTGGGAAATACGGAATTGCTTGGAACGTTTACGGAATTTGTCGATGTTGAGGATTTGAGCTCAGATGCCATTGTGGCAATGTATAATGCCGTTGCATCTGTAACGGAACAGAAGGGCAAGGAGCAACTCTCACAGCAGCTGATACAGCTGTTCTACAAATCTAATGTGACGCTGTTGGTTCAGCAGGTTCTTCTTGACTTGATGTCAATTGTAAAGACCGACTCGGCTAAGGAATTCTTAATAAGCAATTTCGCATATCACAAATCGGAAATTGTTTATCAGACAGTGTCATTGCTGCGTAAAATGTCATATCAGGCTAGTGATGCAGAACGGCAAAGATTCTTCCATCCGATCACGGAAGCTGCCCAGATAATAAGTTGGGACTATGCGGCCATAGAGTCGCTTAAAGCGGCAGAAGTGCAATCGCCGTTATTGCCAGCTCTTGAAGCCGAGCAAAAAAGGCACATGAGCTATTTGCTCAATTTGCTGTCTATTACATATAAGGCGCAGTCAGTCAAAAATATAAAGGATAATCTTGATTTGGGAGGCGAAGGAACAAGCTACGCTTTGGAATTGTTCGACATGTTGCTGTCTGAGGAGATAAAGCCTGTTGTAGTGTCAGTGTTCGACGAACTGCCAGTGGCTGAAAAAATGGAAATACTGCAAGGTCATTTCCCTGTCGAGCTGATTTCTGTGCCACAACTTATCTTGAATATCCTGGACAGGGATCCAAACTATATGTCAAAATACACCAAGCAGATAGCGTTGCTGGAATATCCGAAATATTGGACCGAAGTGACCGACAATCTTTTGGCTCAGATGTTCAGCCCTGTCGTCGATTTGCAGTTGCGTGCGGCTTCTGTAGTGGCCAACTTGGATATCGATGTATACCGCAAGGCTTTGGTTCGTCTTGATGTCAGGTCGAAAAAGATCGTTGAACAATACGTAAAGGAAAACAGCCAAAAGACATTTGACATAGTTTCTGCAATAAATGTATTCAAAGACAAGGCAGGAATAGACAATATCGACAATGTTGAGTTTTCTAGTTTTGTCGAGTCGGGATTTGTCAGAAATGAAAACGGCTCATTCTTGGATAAGTATTATGCACTGCTGGTCGTAGATTCGTTCGGTCCTGACAATGCTGATATGCCGTCAACATTTATGATTGACAAACAGGTCTTTGACAACAATGTTGAAGTGCAGACAGGAAAAATGTTTGTCGGAATACGCAAACGGATGGTTAATCCAATTAGCATAAATAATATTGAAATTTCAACTGGACTTATAAATAGGTTATCATGATAGATTTAGCAAAAGTACAACAACGTAAGACTACCATTTTCAGGCAATTGACAATCAACGTCATGTTGCCTCCAATTTTGGCTCTTTTGCTGGTGGGGTATTTCAACTTCAAGAATACCAAGACAATTTTGTTGGATTCGCAAACGGCAAAGAACTACATAATAAGCGATGAGATAACAAAAGTTCTTGAATTTCAGGATATAGCGTTGGATTTGGTCGAAAACCAAATTAGCGACCAAATGCATAATTACAGCGAACTTATATGCAAGGACCTTGTCGCATATAAGGGAAACGTTGTCGATATGGATTTGAAAAAATTGCAGTCGCAAATCGGCATGAACCCTATAATGGAAGATATCTATATCATCGACACAAACGGCATTGTCATAAATACGACCTTCCCTGCAGATTTGGGTCTGGATTTCTTCTCTTTCGGTGAGGAGCATAAGAACATGCTGCTTGGTATCCTGAAAAGTGGCAGGTTCAAGGATGAAAGATTTGCCATAGAAGCCAGCACAAAACGTCTGAAAAAATACAGCTATCAGCCAACTTCCGACGGAAAGTACATTGTCGAGTTGGGCGTCTATTCTCCTGAAGCCGACCAGATTATCGACTTCATAAAGAACACCACATCCCAAATGTCGCAAAAGTTTGAGTCGGTCGAGTCGGTCGAATTGTTTATTGGTGCGGATAAGCCATTCTCGCTTAACAAGAACGCTCGCTTGGAGGAAAGGCATCTTTCATCTTTGGAAAAGGCCTTTTTTGGGCACGATACAATTTCAATTAACGAGGTGATTGAAAACAAGCACCTGAACTACCAATTCATTTATATGGACAGAAAGAATACTGAATTGTACAAAAACTCTGTCATTCAGGTGATTTCGGATCGTACTGCCGACTATCAGAAGTTGAGTTGGGAATTGATAAAGTTCGTCCTGATTTTTGCGGTAACGCTTATTGTTGTAGTTGTACTTGTCTACTATAAGACGAAAATCATTACAGACCCAATCAAGAACCTTGTGATGAAAGTTACCAGAATTACTCACGGACACTTGGATGAACGTGCTGAAGTGGTTGGCAACAACGAAATCACGACACTATCCACTCAATTCAACAAGATGATTGCCGAGTTGGAAAGCTACTACAACGAATTGGAGCAAAAAGTTGCAGACAGGACGCGAGAAATTCTTGAGCAGAAGGAGGAGATTGAGGCTCAACGCAATGCCATTGAGGAACAACGTAATTTGCTGTTCGAGAAAAACGACAATTTGGAAAAGGCCAATCAGGAAATCCTTACGCAAAAGAAGCACATTACCGACAGTATCGTGTATGCACGACGAATACAGACTGCAATATTGCCGCCACAAGTGCTTATCGACAGCCTTATCCCAAATAACTTCATCCTTTACAAGCCTAAGGATATTGTCAGTGGCGACTTCTATTGGTGCGACCTTGTCGGCTCATTGTCGACAATTGCGGCAGTCGATTGTACGGGCCACGGCGTGCCTGGTGCGTTTATGTCTATCGTCGGAAGCAATCAATTGAATATGGCGGTACGTGAAAATCCTAACATGTCAGCTTCTGAAATCCTCGATTCATTAAACCGCGGTGTCAGCGAGACATTACGTCAGGATTTACTTTTGGCCGAAGATACAGGTCGCGAAAGAGTGCGTGACGGCATGGACATTGCTCTGTGCATGATTGATTACGGTAAGAACATTGTGCAGTTTGCCGGTGCGTATAACCCGCTATATATTGTCCGTAATGGAGAACTGATTGAGTACAAGGCCGACAAGATTGCAATCGGTTCATTTATCGATGCTCCTGAAAAGAAGTATACATGCAATACGGTTGAGGTCCAGAAAGGCGATATGCTTTACATCTTCTCTGACGGATATGCTGATCAGTTTGGTGGTGAGAAGGGTCGCAAGTATATGTACAAGCACTTCAAGGAGTTCCTGGTGTCGATAGCGGACAAGCCAATGGATGAACAGAGGAATCTGCTTGACGAGGAACATCTGAATTGGCGTGGGGAGACACCGCAACTTGATGACGTAATAGTAATTGGTATAAGAATTTAGCAAGTAATATGACAAAAATCATCGTACTTCAAGAATTGTTCGCCGACATGACTGAAAGAATGGTTCAGTCACTTGTCTTCATGGCAAAAATGACAGGACATGCGGTTGAAGTCAGTTCTTCAACTTTTAATCAGATAACAAACGATGCCGCGGTCTTGGTCTATTTGGATTCGGCTAACTTGAAGTCATTTCAAGACAACAAGCAATTTGTCCAGGCAATCAGTCAGCATAGTGGCATTTGCATAGCCATAGTTGATGAGCTCGTTCACAAAAAAATGCCCGAATGCCTCAGCAACGCACAGGTTTATTTGCGACAATCTGCAGTCGAGGCAGAGGAGCAGAACAATAATGCAGAGTCAAATCTTGAGGCAATGGCGCATAATGTCATTTGCTATTTGAAATCAATCGCCACAAACAATCCGAGCGGCTTTTCATTGTTCCTGGGAATGCCAGATGCAGAATCTGCGCCAGTCTTTCAAGGAGTTTTGCTTGAATCGGAGCACCGAGGCTTCAATGTTTACCCTCAGGTAATCAATCCTAGCGGAAAAAATTCGCTTGCTGATAGACAATTGGTTTTCAGCCAGCTTGATAAATGTCAATTGGCTATTCATTTCATTAGCCATAAGATGATGGAACATTATCCTCAGGAACAATGTCCTGCAATGCAGTTGAACCACTTGGTTGCGGAATACTGCAATCAGCCCGGACACGAAAGCCTCAAGCGAATCATCTATATAACGCCCGAGGATTCAAATACATCGCCTGAAGTGTCTCGTCATATTGCTGAGTTCAAGAACAACAGCTTCGATCTGGCCAATGCCGAATTGGTGCAGGTGCCGTTGGAACGGCTTAAAAATGTGCTAATCTCCAGATATATGGAATGGGCTACTCCAGCTGAGACAAAATCTGTCACATTCGATATCAAACCATTATATTTTATTTTCCCGCCACATAAGGAAAAAAATGTGAACGACATATGCAAATGGTTGGAAAATAATGGATTGCTATACAATAAGTCTCAGGTCGACCTGGACCAATTGGATTTGTTGCGTTATCACGAGGCGGTTATGACACAGTGCAGAGGCCTTCTTATATATAACGATGGCAATGAGCAGTGGCTGAAACGAAAAATCAATGACGTCGTGAAATCTCCAGGATGGGGGCGCCAGACAAATTTCAAGTTCATTGTGATTTGCGGCGAAAAATTATCAGAGTCGTGTTCCAAGGCCATTCATGGTGAAGCTGATTTTGCCGAAATGACAGGCACATTGAATTACGAACAATTGAAAAACATTATATCTGATTAACATACGATGAAAGAAAACAACAAAAATATGGAGCTAAATGCTGGAAAGCGATTCTTCAATCCGTTTCCAGGTTTGAGACCATTCTCTACGAGTGAAAGCCATTTGTTCTTTGGTCGTGAAGGTCAGAGCCAGAATGTGCTTAAGTTCCTTGCCGACAATAAGTTTGTCGCTTTGCTTGGTACATCTGGTAGCGGTAAGTCGTCACTGATGTATTGTGGTGTCATTCCATTCCTGCAAGGTGGCTTCATAGCAAAGGCAGGCGCCAATTGGCAGATAATCACCACACGCCCAGGACAAAGCCCAATCAAGAACCTATCTGACAGCTTGTTCGAGCATCTTGAAAAAAATGATTCGAACAATAAGCTGATGGATAGCTTCATATATTCAACATTGACATCGAGCTCTGTCGGCTTGACCGAGGTGCTGAAACAGATACCGCGCAAGTCCGATGAAAACATATTGCTGTTGATTGACCAGTTCGAGGAGCTGTTCCGTTTCAAGCGCATAAAGAATAGCGTGGAAACGCTAAACGAGGTGCTGGCCTACATAAAGCTTATTCTTGAGACGCTGAATCAAGATGAAGTCCCGTCATACATCGTCATTACAATGCGTTCAGACTTTTTAGGAGAATGTGCGCAATTCCAGGATCTGACAAAACTCATCAATGACAGCCACTATTTGATTCCCCAAATGACGCGTGACGATTTCCGTCAGGCAATTGAGGGTCCTGTGGCAGTTGGCGGCGGTCGCATCACACCATTGCTTGTCCAGCAGTTGCTGAACGATTTGGGCGATAATCCGGACCAGTTGCCAGCACTGCAGCATGCACTGATGCGCACATGGGATTCGTGGGTGAAGTCAGGCCATACTGACGAACCTATCGATGTGCGCGACTATGACAATATCGGCCGTTTGGAGAAAGCATTGTCGGAACATGCCAACGAGGCTTACAACGAGCTTGATGCGCGTCAAAAAGACATCTGCCAAGGTTTGTTCAAGACATTGACAGAAAAGGGTGGCGACAGCAAGGGTGTCAGACGGCCTACGGCCATTTCCGAAATTGCTGAAATAACAATGGCGACTCCTCAGGAGATAATGGATGTGGTCGACCATTTCCGTTGCGCAGGACGTTCGTTCTTGTCTCCTGCAATGCCGACGCCTTTATCTCCAGATACCGTAGTTGACATTTCGCACGAAAGTCTTATGCGTATTTGGGATAAGCTGATATTGTGGGTAAACGAGGAGTACGAAGCCGTCCAAATGTATAAGCGGTTGGCCGCTTCTGCCGAGAAATATCATATAGGTGAGACTTCTCTTTGGCGTCCACCTGACTTGCAGCTGGCCCTGAACTGGCGAAACAAGCAAAAACCGACGCTGACGTGGGCAAAACGTCATAATCCGGCATTTGAGCGGACTATGGTTTTCCTTGAGACAAGCCAGCACGAGTATCAGCTGGAAGAGGAAAATAAGATTAACCAGCAACGTAAGGCTCTTAAGCGTTCAAAGATAATTGCCATAGGCGTAAGCGCGGCCGCTATCGTATGTATCTATTTGGCTATAAACGCGTTCATCCAGAAGCAACAAGCCGAGGAACAGACCATTATTGCCCAAAACGAAAAGATTGAGGCCGATAGGCAACGTAAACTTGCCGATGAACAAAAGGTGATTGCCGAAGAGCAGACAGAAATAGCAAAGCAGAAAGAAGCCGAAGCTTTGGAGCAGAAGGAAATCGCCGACAGGCAGAAAGTCATGGCAGAACAAAGCGCCAATGAGGCAAAACGTCAGCAAAAAATTGCCGACCAAAAGTCAATTGAAGCTTCGGAACAGAGAAAAAAGGCTGAACAAAGCGCCCAAGTTGCCGAACAGCAGAGGATTGTGGCTGAACAGGCAAGCCAGCAGGCTCAAAAACTGCGTATGCTGTCAATATCGCAGTCAATGGCGGTCAAGTCGTTGCAGATAAATATTGATACAATGTTGAGGGCTTTGGTTGCTTACCAGTCTTATGAATTCAATAAGGAATTTGGCGGAAGCGAGTTCAATGCCGATGTATACAACGGACTGTATTTCGCCCAGAACTATCTTTACTCCAATGAATACACTGATTACAACGGACATGCCGGTTCCGTCAAGTCTATAGCAGTTTCATCCAAGTCGCATGAGCTTTTCTCTACTAGTAGTGACGGCAACATTTTGGTCTGGAATGAAGCTGATCATAACAACGAGCTGGTCGACAACTCATCTCGAATCAATAGGCTGCTTCTGCTTGATAAAGATGAAAAAGCTCTTGTTGTCGGCATGTCTGATGGCTCATTGATGTCTTATGATTTGAACGAGAAGTCGTACAAGTCGGCAACGTTGACCAAATTCAGCGAACCGGTACTAGGCGTCGCATATATTTCCGACGAAGAGATACTGGCCAGTGACCTGAAAGGTACGCTTAAACGCATTAATGTCGCAACTGCGAATGTCGATAGCTTGTCGGTAACCATGGCATTGAAGAACATGCAGAAAATCGGCAAGTATGTTTACGCCGTTACCGAGGATTCAAAACTTGCCATAATCGATGTCGACAACAATTTTGAAACAAGCTTCCTTTGTGTAAAGACATCTGAAGACAGAAAAACCGTATCAATGGTCGGCATTGACAAAGAATCGGCGGTGGTCGATTCTGACAAGGAAATCAAGGCATTTGCCTATGACGAAAATTCTAAGACAATCGCCACAGGTGATAAAAACGGTAATGTATATGTATGGAATATCGAGGATATGACATTGGTCAAACAGCTGAATGGCCATAACGCACGTATCAATAGCATGCAGTTCAGCCCCGACGGAAAATATTTGGCAGTGGCCAGCAACGACCATTTGGTGTTGGTTTGGAGCACTGTAGATTACGAGCTGTCTCCATTGTCTTTGGCCGACAACGACGAATGGGTTTTGGATGTAAAGTTCGATGGAACATCTGAAAACCTTTACGCCGCCTATAACGATGGAAAAATTCGCAAATGGATTATTCCTATGGAATCAATGGCAAACGCCATAAGGAGCAAGATATCAAGAAACATGACTACAGAAGAGTGGAACCAATATGTTGCTCAAGATATTGATTATCAAAAAACTATTAAGGAACTATCACAAGTCAATCAATGAAATTAAGAAAAGTCGCTTCTATCGCATTGCTGATGCTGTCTTTCGCATTTGCAAAGAATTCTGCGGCACAAGGCGAATGCACTATCAATTTAAATGAAGCCCAGAAATTTTACGAAAATGGGCAGATAGAGAAAATTCCCGAATTGCTGAATGGCTGTTTGTCGTCAGGGTTCAACAGGGAAAATAAGGTGACGGCATTGAGGCTGCTTACCTTAGTCTATCTGTTCGAAGATGAAAATGCAAAAGCTGAAGAGAGCTTTGTTCAGATGCTGAAGAAAAATCCAGAGTACAAGGTCAATCCAAATCTCGACCCAATTGAGTTTGTCAGGTTGTATGAGTCATACCAGACTCGTCCGATATTTTCTGTCGGGCTGCGTGGCGCATTTACGTTTGACTTCGCAAGGCGTTTGCAGACATATACCTATGGCAATTACGCTGATGCCGAAGCGGAATACACATCGGGCAATGGCTTTTCCGTGGGTGTGCCAGTCACTTACAACATTAACAATTTGTGGCATGCCACCATTGAACCTTCGTTTTCAAAATATTCATTTGGCTTTAGCGAAAAATTGAATGGATACAATACAATCGAAGGAACGACAAACCTATCTTATATCGATATTCCGGTGTTGGCTTCGTATGATTTTTATACACATGGAAATACGACTTTTTATGCAGAGCTGGGCATTTCTGCAGGAATATTCTTGTCAGGTGACATGGAACTGTCAAGAAAATACGGCAATCGCGAAAATGCAGATGTAACAGGAGCTGCAATTGATGTGGCCGACATCATGAAACCTTTGAATCTGTCGTGCCTGGCAGGTGTCGGCGCAAAGGTGCATGTCAGTCATGGCTTTGTGACGGTTGGAGTGCGCTATGACATGGGGCTGATGAACGTGACTAATCCTGACAGCCGTGAGTTGAACGCAAATCCCGAATTGGCCTACAAGTACAGGTATGTCAATAACGACATTGCGTTGTCGGCATTGTCTGTCAATTTAGGATATAGTTACGAAATCTATATTCACAAGAAAAAGAAATAGTATGGAAATGATAAATAAATACAGACTTTTGGCTTTGCTTTCTGCATCGGCTCTGATGATGTTTGCCAGTTGTAGTAGCGATGAGCCAAACGACGAACAGCAGAAGTCCTTCGTGAAATATCTTGGCGGGCCTTACCGCAATTCTGCTTGCAATTCAGTTCAGATAGACAACAAATATTTCGTTTTAGGCTCTGTTGGAACGTCAGCCAATAGCGAGACAATGTCCGTATTCAAAATTGACGAGTATGGAAATTCGTTATGGGAACGCAATTTCGGAAACGACTCGGTCCCTGTCTCTCCGGCAATGATAGTCAAGACCCAATCAGGTTCCGTTGTGGCGATTGCAACCAAGCATGATGCCGAATCTGACAATATCTACATGGTGAAGCTGAATCAGGATGGCGAAGTGGAATTCGAAAAGACATATTCCTTTGCCGATAATCAGACTGCACAGTGCATTGCTGAACTTGACAATGGCAATTACATACTTGGAGGAACAAGCCAAAAATCAGGTTCAGGCAATTATCAGCTGTCTATGATTGTGGACAAAAATGGCGAGCTACTGCGCGAGCCAATGCCAAGAGGCTCTGAAAGCGAGCTGATAGGAACATTGTCGCAGCTGGACGGCTCTGAATTTGTTGTGGGAGTGGGGGCTACCATGTCAAAGACATCGAGTAGCCGTCATTGGCCAATACTGCTGGTCTTTTCCGATTTGCAAAGCGGAGTTTCGGCATCCATCCCTTTCTCTCAAGTTGAAGGGACTCTTGTCCATTTCGTCCAAATGTCAGACGACGAAATACTGGCCTGCGGAACAACTGAAGGCAAGCAAGGTCTGCTCATGTCAATAAATCCGAAGTCGTATGCGCTCAATTGGTATAAAACCTATGGCAACGGACAGACAGTGTTCAATGCTCTGGCAATGGTGTCTGACGGCACCATATTGCTGACTGGCTCTCGCAAGACTTCGGCAGGCGACACTGACGTGCTTGTCGTCAAGGTTGATGCATCAGGCAATCTACTTGGCGAGAAGGTTATTGGCTATACCGACGACGAGGTCGGCAGTTCCATATATGAGAGCCCCGACAATCATGTTGTCATCAGTGCCACTTACGGTTATGAAAACAATAGTGTCATTGCCGTTATTAAAGATGATTTTTAGTATAAATGTTTCATTGATACACAAATGAAAAAATTTTTATTGCGTTTTTCGTTGGCAGTTGCCATCATTTCGTTCCATAACGACTGCTTCTCCAATTCATATACAGGCAGTAGTAGCGATTGTAGTGGGGCTTTTACTATTAATAATGGATCAATTTCTTGTGCGTCAAGTCCGTATACCTTGAATGATGGTGATGATTTGACATTCACCATTTCGGCACAATCAACCAAAGTGCGATTGAGCCTTAGCTCTGGTGCAATCAATGACGATTATGAAATATACATCAATGGTGGTATAACGACAGATTTTAGCAATCCTGTTGATGTAAACGACGAAACGGATGTTGTGGTCAAGTTTGTAAAAAAATCAAGTTTAGCCAATAGCAATGCGGTCATTTCATGGGATGCAAGTGCAGAACTATCGGGCTTAACCATAAGCACAACACCAACATGTTCAGGTGCTGCAAATGGTGAGGCTACGGTTGTTGGTGGTTCAGGTTCAGTATCTTATACATGGAAAAACAGTGCAGGAGTTACGTTGTCTGTAAGTGGCAATGAGGCTACAGGTTTGGCTGCTGGTTCATATAGCGTGTCTGCAGTGAAAGGCTGTTTGTCAAAAAGCTTTGATTTCAATATTGAAGAGCCATCTCAAATGACAATTGCCTCCGACATCACAAATTGCACTGGCGGCAACAATGGAAAAATAGAAGTGATACCATCAGGAGGCAAGTCGCCATATACGTATTCGTGGAATACCGGAGCAAGTACGAATATGATTTCAGGATTGCCTGCCGGATATTATTCAGCCATTGTTACAGATGCTTGCGGTTCCCAACAATGGGGAATCTATGCTGTGATTGTCGAAAACGAGTTGAAAATCGAAAGCAGTTATTCATCCAATTATAATGGCTATGGTGTCAGCTGCTATGGCAAGAAAGATGGCTATGCAGGAATTTCCGTTTCTGGAGGCAAGTCGCCTTATACATATAAGTGGGTGAAGGAGGGCGATAGCGGTTTTAATGCCACCACGCAATCCATAAACAACATTGGAGCCGGAAAGTATACGGTCGCTGTTACCGATTCGGATGGCAAAACAGTAGATCAGACATTTACTTTGACTGACACAAGAACCGATGAGCTGAAGTTTGGCAGTGAAACAATTACAGAAGCAATTAATGGCAACGATGGCAAAATAGAAATATCAGAAGTTACAAATGCTGCGGGAACCTCATATAATGTTTCTTGGAGTAACAATATTAATAATAATAGCTTGACGGCATCGAATTTGGGTGCAGGTACATATAGCGCCACGGTTACTGACGAAAACGGATGTACAGCAACTGCCACTTATTCTATGACAACAAAACTTCAGATTACAAAAGCTGATTCATCCAATTATAATGGATATGGAGTCAGCTGCTATGGAAAGGAAGATGGCTATGCAAAAGTTGAGGTGACTGGCGGAAAGCAACCATATACATTTAAGTGGACAAAAAACGGCAGCCTGATAAATAGTGCAGTTACATCATCTATAATGAATATCGCTGCCGGAGAATATGAAGTCACGGTTACAGATGCGGCTGGCAAGCAGGTTTCACGAAAATTCACATTGCCAGAATCCAGAACAGGTGTATTGACAATAGGTAGTGCTACAATTACTAATGTTACAGGAAAAAATATAAATAACGATGGAAGTATCGAAATATCTGAAATAAAGAATTACGTGGGTAGCTATAAAATCAACTGGAGCGAAAACGTTACTGCAGAAAATGGTAAAAAATTGAGTTTGTCGAAGTTGGAAGAAGGGGTATATGCTCTTAAAATTAGCGACGAGAACAATTGTACTTTAGATACGGTATTTGTAGTTTCAAAATCAGTTAATGACGGTGGTGTAATTACAGCAGATAACAATGGCTATTTGTGTGTTGAAGAAACTGACGAATCTGTAAAGATAGATATTGCCGGCGGAGGTGTCAATTTCAAAAGTAAATTTGGCATAAAGCCAATACAGAATCCGACTCCGAAATTTGTATGGCTCATCAAGAAAGAAACAGAAACAGAATGGACTGAACTTAATGTAAGTAGTAGTAATTTGGAAAATTATAGCTTGAATGATATTGATACAACCCAAAACTTATTGTTTAAGCGAGAGACACAATTTACTTACGAATATTTTGGAAAAAACGGCAGTAAACTCCAACAGACGGATGTGTATGAATCTAATGTATTGACATTTAAATTCGTAAAGCCTGAGGTGGCCGTCATTTTAGGCCTTGCGGATTCTTATTGCCAAGATAGTGCATTACATGTTCCTGTATATGGTATTCCTGTTAAAGGAAAATTCACTATCAATGGCATAAAAGATAACGACAATGAAGGAAAAACTTCATTTTTGCCAAAAGATCCAGGTGTGGCAAACATTAATTATGATTATACAGATTCTCATGGTTGCTCAAAAACCGTATCTAAATCTGTGATAATAAATGAAGTGCCAACTCCAACTTTTACCTTGCCAGATACAGTGTTGTTCGGTCAAAAAGTAACTCTTAACAATTACTTAATACCGGCTATTGGTGATGGCAAAAACGTAGTTACCTTTAGCGGTGATGGTGTTACAACATCCAATGGTAATTATGTTTGGGCAACTGGCAATTTGAACAACGAGGAGAAGCAGTATTATATATCAGGTGTTTTGACAACGGATAAAGGATGTTCTTGTAATTTTTCAGATTCTTCTAGGTTGTTGAATTCCGTTGTCAGTTTTTACCATGCAGGTAGCCTATATGATAGGGAAGGTGATATCGTTTTTGAAAATGCATGCCTTATTGATGACTATATATATGTCAGGGCATCTGTTCCTGGAAATGCATCTATTGAAAGGAGCTCTTTCTCTTTATTTAAAGATCAAGACACAAAAAACCTTCTCGTATCAGGAGCAGGTTCTGGTCAATATCATGACATGTGGAGTTTTAATCCTTATGATCCTAATATTCTTGGAAAGCTTAAAGACGAGGATTGGACCTATGAAGATGGAGTAAAAAGTGTCAAGTTGTATTTGAAGCTAAGCTATGATACATATTCAGAAGACGTAGATGGCACAGTGTCCTCTCAGTCTAGTACAGAGTTTACTTTGTACGACGTTGATGACATGGCCAAGTTTGTCGCTGATTACGACGAAAACAACTCGAATTATATTGTTGCCACAAGCAATGGCAACAATGCCAAGGGTTCCCATACATTCTCTTTCTTTGACGAAACCAATAGCAAGTCATCGTTAGTTTCCCGATTCGATATCCGGCCATACGCAACTTGTTCATCGGAAGTGGAGGCTGAGCTTATTCATACCTTTAAGCATAATGCTAGTGGATGTATAAGCAAGTCAGATACAATAATTACATTATGTAAAAAACCTGATTTGCAGACTAATATTCAGAGCGTATATAATAAGGAGGCAAAAACATCACAAATAATTGTTAATAGTAAAAATGACATTCCACTAGATAGACTCGATGTATCTTGCTATAGTGGAAATACTTTAATCGTTGGTGCAATAGATAATATAGATGGGAATTTTAGGTTTTCGCCAAATAAATGTCTAGGCAATGTCACGTTTATGTGTGTTTATACATATAATTCCAATGCAATCGATACCTTATTAGTGGAATGTGTTGTCGAAGAAGCCTCAGGTGTATGGAGAGTAAATGAAGAACAATATGACTCGGAGTCAATTGTTTTATGTAAAAACGAAGAAGAAACGAAAATATCTATCGAGGTAAATAACGCACATCATGATAATAAAAGCGGCAAATTTTTCTTTAATGGAAATGAAATAGGAACCAATACGACAGAAATCACATTAAATCCGGCTGATTTCTTGAAATCGAGTGTCGATACATTGAAATATGTATATACATATGGAGACACCGCAGAATTTTGGCTGACAAAAATCATTAATATAGACCAATGGGGCGATTTGAATTTTCCGGTCCCTGAATCAGGAATCTGTAGTAATGCCGATACAATACACATCCCTGTGTCAGTTGGCGATACTGTACCAACAAATTTCTTTATGTTCCGCGGATATGACGAAAACGAAGCCGAGAAATTGCAAACGGTTGGCGCATATGCAGTGTTCGATCCGCAAGGCTTGTCAGATGGACTGCAATATTTGAAATTCATATATGTTTCACCTCATGGGTGCACAGATACTGTGAGCAGGTCTATACGTATAAAAACACCTCGTAACTTGATTTTCAAAATGAAGGACATATATAATGTCGATAGTGTAATCCCCGATTTTGTGACATATGTATCTATTGCAGATAATATGGACTGGGTAAATGTGTCGGATGAATACATTTCAAATGGATTGTTCAATTTGGAAAGTTCAAATTCTTTTGCCGATGCCCATAATGGACGAATGGACAATGATGTTATTCAGACTCTTGCAGGAAAATTGGTTGCCGTCTCTTATAGCTATACTGATACAAATAATTGTGTGACAACTGTTTGTGATACTGCATTGTTTGAAAAGGCAAAAGGTGATTTCATCATGGCAGATGAGTATTGCCGTTACGATAATATTAGTAATGCCAAGGCTAGCGTATCTAAGTCTTTGACAGACGAAGAATTGTTGCAAGGAATAGGCTATTATTTGAACAATCAGGAACCTGTTAATAGTGAATCGTTTAATGGAGCATTTGAAGACAGATTGTTAGAGAACTTGACAAAAACAGCAGATGGCAAGTATTGTGCAAAATTAAGTTACGATTATTTCCTTAAATACAAAGAAGACTCTGCTTTGTTCTCGCTTTCCAAGGATTTTAAAATAATAGACCCACAGAAGATTAACGTCACATTTAATGATCAGTGTAAAGGTGATTATTCAGTCAGTCTAAATGATATGGTAAATAGTGGCGAGGCTTCTAATATGCTTTTCTATAATATGCAAGGCGAAAATCTCACCGAAATCAATTTCAGCGATTACGATTGGGGAGAGTCTATATCAGTCATATGCCGGATAAAATATTCAGATGATGAAAAGTGCCTAAGCCAGGATACTGCAGAAATAAAAATTCAAAATTTGCCAGAACTGGTTGATTTTAATTTGGACACAATGTATTGTGCCAATTCAGACGACGTGCAAATTGAATTGTCATATCCTGAAGATGGTGGGGAAAGTGTATTTGTGATAGGTAACGACACCGTTGATGTTAACTTACAGATGTTCTCTCCCAAAAATTACGAAGGAGAGGTTACCGTAGCATATAGTTATACATCTGGCATAAATAACTCATGCCTTTATACTGCCAAACGGACTATAAGAATCAATTCCATACCAAAAATCGAGATGGATGAGCTTTCTGCAGATTTTTGTAATGGTGATACTATTGTTTTTAAGGTTAAGCCTGTCGAAAATTCTACAAATAGTGATTGCGAAGGCATTTTCTTTGTTAATAATGATAGTGTGAGAATTGATAAAAGCAATACATTCTCGTTTGGCCCAGAAAATGGTGGCGCATTTGATGCTGTATATCATACAGATTCTACTTATATAATAACATTCGTCTTGAAAGAGAACGGATGTTCATCTAATTTGTATGACACAGTAACGGTTCACCCTTTGCCGGAATTAAGTATATCTAACTTGGTCGCATCTTATTGTGCAAATGGATCCAGTGAAATACAGTTGACGGCTAATGGTAACGCTCTTGATAATTGTCAGTTCTTTGCGTCGGAAATTAAGGATGGAGTGGAGAATGATTATAAGGAATATGTGACAGACAATGAAGGAAAGTTCATGTTTAATGCAGTCGATTTTGCAGACAACTACGATAAGACAATTAGATTGGATTTCAATTACGTTGATAACAAAGGATGCAAAAACTCCAATAACGAAGATGTATTGGTTTATGCTAAACCTGATGTGTCATTCAACCCATCAAATATTTGCTTGGTAGGAAATAATGAAATCGAATTTACTCCAGAAATAAAATATTGTAATAACATGTCATATATGGTATGGGATTTCGGTGATGGTAAAACAATGACAGTAAGTGCAGATTCCTCCGATTTAAGCATAACCCATAGATATTCTGAAGCTGATAAACGCAAGGTGTCATTGACGGTCAAGGATTCCAATGAATGTGAACTGACTCATACCGAACAATATTCGTTTGTTAATAAGCCTCAGGCAAACTTCATCTGGGACAATGAGTGTGCCAGTGTCAATGCCGAGCATGGTGGCAGAAATGAAACCGTAATCCATTTTACCAACAAGTCTAATCTATTGAACGATGTTGACATTACATGGTCGTTCGATGATGATAACACAAGCAGGATGCAATATGATGATTTGGACTATGCCGAGATGGTCAAGTCTCAAAATCCTAGTTTCACATACGTGGGCATTCAAAACAGAAATGTGAAATTGAAAGTGTCAGTCAATGATCAGTGCCAGGATTCAATTGTACGTACAATATATGTCCGCCCGACAGAAATTCTGAAAGTGAATAACCTATATGTGGCTGATTTTGAAGGACAAGACAAAAATTATTGGGAAAGGGAATCGACGGTTTCTCCTGATGAAAAATCAACATGGACATGGGCCGATTTTGACGGCAATGACAAATGCTGGATGGTCAATGGCAAGGAAATCCTGAAAGACACAACTATTCACATTTACAACGAGTCTTCTGCCATCACAAGTCCTTGCTTCGATTTCTCAAAACTTGACAAACCGATGATTAGCATGAATGTATTCAACCAGACCGAAAAGGACCACGATGGTGCAGTGCTTCAATATACTGTTGACAATGGTAAGTCTTGGACAAATGTCGGCTCTGTAGGTGGAGGTGTTAATTGGTATAATTCTCAGGGCGTTTCAGCGGCGCCTGGAGGTAGCATACAAGGTTGGTCTGGAGCCGACAGCACAAATTGGTTCAATGTGCGTTACGATCTGGATGCCGTTAAAAATAAAAAGAATGTCCGATTCAGGATTGCTTATGCATCTGATGCTGGTGGCGCCGACTTTGACGGATTCGCATTTGACAACGTCGTTATAAGCAATCGTACACGTCGAGTTCTTATCGAACATTTTACAAATACGCAATCGCCAACGGCCGTAAATGCGAACGCAATTGTCGATGGTGTCCGTTTTGCAACCCCCAAAGACGCAATAAGCATACAGTATCACACGTCGTATCCGGTGGGCGATATGTTCAACTTGTCAAATCCGTTGGTTAATTCAGTGCGTGAGAACTATTACGGAGTCAACTCTGTCCCATATACGATTGTCGATGGTGCCGATGTCTATAATTATTATGGCGCTTCTGTTCTCGACACTACAGAAATCATGTCAAGAGTTCTATACGATCCTTTGTTCGATGTTAAGCCTACAGCTACGGTTTCCGGATCCCAATATAATGTTACCGTAAATTTGACGGCGCAAGAAAACATAAGTGATAGACAGTTGTTGCTATATGCTGCTGTTGTCGAGAGTAATGCAAAAAATGGTAGTGTGGTATATCACAATGTCTTGCGACAATTGTTGCCATTGCCGTCAGGCGAGTACATAAAGTCTACATGGAGCAAAGGCGATAAGCATAGCTATAATTATTCATATCAGCCAGAATCTGGTATTGACATGAATGATTTGAATGTCGTGGCATTTGTTCAGGATGAAATTACTGGTGAAATTCTGCAAACAGGAACAACCGATACGATAACTGTTGCAAGGCCATACGTTGGCACTTTTGTTGAGACAGTGGAAACAGAGCCATTGGAAATGTCGGTATATCCAAATCCTGCAAGCGACAAGATTAACATAGCGTTTAACGACGCTGTTGATGGCTATGTCGAGCTGATTAATCAGCAAGGCGCCATAGTAAGGCGTGTCGATTTTGATACATATTCGTATGGGGTATCTATTGATGTTTCTGATTTGCATCAAGGATTGTACATCGTCAAGAGTGTCACGTCGCATGGAGTATCCGTTTCAAGGGTGATAGTTGAATAGTAGAGATGCGTCATTCTGAAGCGTGTCAGACTTCATGACAAAAAAAACGACAGACAATCACAGCTGATTTAATTAGCTGTGATTGCTTTTTTTGTCAGCTTAAATTTTAGAACAGGAAATAGGGTTGAATCGTGGCGATTCGGCCCTTTCTTTTATTTGTCGCCTATTGGTACGCTGTATGCTTTTAATTGGTATGTGGCCATTTTAGATGAAAAACGCATGTTTGTGTGTCGAAAAGACAAAAGCAAGGTGAAATGGGGCGGGTTTTGCTTCGTTCCTTGCTTTTTTTGAATATATATAAGCGGTTTGGCAACAAACAAAGGATGTTGGGTTTCACCCAAAAGCCATTCTCATAAATATTAGGGGAAGAAAGAAAAAATACGGCTCCAGTATATAGAAAAGCTCTGCGCTCGTCAACAAGGTGCGCTATTGGTTGATGGCCGTTCGATGATTCATTGTAGGTTCAAAAGCGAGTTATTCCCATAGCCGGGCGTATAACACGTCGTTTTCTTATCAGAATTCTTGATTTTAGACTGGATACATTTCATGTATACGTGCTTAAATGCATATGCATGCGCTTGTAATGTTCTGAATAATAGCGTATTGAAAACCCGAGAAAAAATCTTGAAAAAAATATGCGAAAACACTTGCGGGGAAAGAAAAAGCCACTACTTTTGCACCCGCTTTTGAGAGACAAACCAAGCGGTTCGGGAATCAAAGGC
>JAZUEN010000005.1:0-28105 GCA_045640185.1 Bacteroidales bacterium | reverse complement strand
ACGCAGCCGCAATCTTGTATTGCCAGCCAACGCATGGTACCTTAACAATGTGAACTTTGCGGCGTCATTCAATGGCGACAACTCATACATCAAGGTCAACACATCGTCCATTCCAGTAAAGGATGAACAGGATTACGCAGTCGAATTCTGGTTCCGTGCCGAGTCTGCCGGAACATTGTTCAGCGCCGGCGACAGCCTGCTGGCGGTAGGCTTTGATGCCGACAAGTCGATGTACATTGTAGCCGACGGCAAGAAATCGCAGGTAACGGCAGCCAACTATGTTGACAACACATGGCACCATTTTGCATTGAATGTGCTGCGCAACGGTACATCGGCAATCTATATCGATGGAAACGTGGCAAAACAGCTTGTGTCAAGCAATGTTCCCGCATTGGCAGCAAGCGACCTTGTAATTGGTGCAATGGGCAACTATGAAGCTACAGGGCTTTATTCAGGCAATATGGTTTACCGCGACTTCTTCAAGGGTCAGGTTGACGAGTTCCGCATCTGGAACGCGACAATGACCGCAAGCGCCCTGCGCATGAACATTGACAACCGAATCAGTGGCGACGAGCCGGGTTTGGTTGCATACTATCCATTCGAGAACACTTATGTTGACAGTTACAACCAGAATGTAACTGAATATAGCACTATCGATTATGTGACATCTGCAAAACATGATGCAGATCCATCGTCAGCTGTATTGTATGCTGACAATGTAAATGTTGAATCGACCAGTCAGGCGCCTGCTCTTAAAGAGGCCCGCAATGTAGAAAGCGTATCGTTTGGCTATGTGGCATCAGACACCAAGATAGTAATCAATGTGACTGAGGACGCTGCCCGCATCGAAGGCCGGACGCTGGAGTTCACAGTGAAGAACGTGATAGATGCCAATGGCAACTATTGCGAACCTATCCACTGGACTGCATACGTAAACCGCAACCAGCTCAAGTGGGCCGACAATTCAAAGTCGATAAAGAAGGAACTTTACGACGAATATGAGTTCAGCGTGAACATTGTCAACCAGAGCGGAAGCACTGAGAACTGGACAATGACTAATCTGCCTACATGGCTTCACGCAAGCAAGACAAGCGGCACATTGGCAGCCTTGTCAAGCGAGACTATAAAGTTCACCGTAGAGGAATCAACCGCTATAGGAAAATACGAGGAGACTGTTTACCTGACTGGCAACAACAACATCGACGAGCCGTTTGTGGTCAGCCTTCATGTAACCGGCCAAAAGCCTGAATGGAATGTCAACGCATCCGACTTTGAGTATGCAATGAGCATTGTAGGTACAATGTCAGTCAATGGCAAGCTCAGCGAGGATTCCGAAGACATTCTGGCAGCTTATGCAAATGGCAGGCTGGTAGGTGTATGCTCACCAAAATACTACGAGCGCTACGATGCCTACTATCTGATGATGACAGTCTATGGCGACAGCGTAGTCGGCGACAAGCTCACGTTCAAGATTTTCGACGCAAGCACAGGCATCAACTATCCTGTAGTGACAAGTTCAAAGGACATCATTTTCAGGCAAGGTGCACTTGAAGGCAACATGACAGCTCCGGTATCGTTCGTGGCTGCCGACAAGCGTGAACAGCAGATCGCACTCAAGGCAGGATGGAACTGGATGTCAATGAATGTCGTGCCAGACGCATTGTCGACAAATTCAATATTCGCTGATTTGGATCATGACATTAAGATTGTCAAGAGTAAGACTGACGGATTCATGAAGGAGAATAACGCAAACATGTCCGTACAGAACATGTACAAGGTACGCATGGGCAAGTCATCCGTATTGAC
Organism: Bacteroidales bacterium; assembly: GCA_045640185.1. Lineage (GTDB taxonomy): Bacteria > Bacteroidota > Bacteroidia > Bacteroidales > SZUA-534 > RUG13583. The sequence goes on along the minus strand of JAZUEN010000005.1, from coordinate 26,299 downwards.
ACTGACTGGAGCCTCAGTTGATGTGGCAAACACTCCAGTATCAGTAAACAGCGGATGGAACTGGATAGGATACCTTCCTCAGACAAGCATGGATGTCAATTCCGCTCTTGCCGACCTTGACGCGCAGAATGGAGACGTCATCAAGTCGCAGACACAGTTCGCCTTGTACGATGGTTACGAGTGGGTTGGCTCGCTTGAATATTTGCGTCCTGGTTCAGGATACGTATATCTTTCAAATGCCGACAGCACCATTTCGTTCAAGTATCCACAATCGTCAGTCATGGGCGCCGACAATTCCAAGTCGGGTTCCGACCTGAATTTTGTTGTCAACGATGCATTGTTCTCAGGCAACATGACCATGATAGCCAAGGTTATGGACGGCACAAGAGAGCTTGACAATGTCGAGGTTGGCGTGTTTGCCGGCGACGTTTGCCGTGGTGCCGCCCGTGCAAAAGACGGCAAGTACTATCTAACCATTGCCGGCAACGAGCAGCCTGATGCGCTCAAGTTCCGCATTTACTTCATTGATGCCGACAGCATCGTTGAGATTGATCAAAACTTGAAGTATGCCGAAGATGCCATGATAGGCTTTGATTCACCATACATAATCCAATTGGGTGATGACGTTGTCGTGTCAAGCGTTGCAGTTTGCACTATGCCAATCAAGACTCAGTATGTCGTCGGAGAGAATCTTGACTTGACTGGAGGTTCAATTTCAGTGTCGTACAGCAATGCTGCCGTTGACACTCTCGATATGCTTGCATCTATGGTTTCCGGCTACGACAAGACTATTGCCGGAGTGCAGACTCTTGAGGTAGCGTTCCGGAACGTAAGCACGACAATGCAGGTGATTGTCAACGAGAAGAAGATTGAAAAAACGGCATTGCTAAGCATCAGTTTCGTTTCATTGCCAGACCGTACTGTTTACAACATTGGCGATGCACTTGATGTCGCAGGAGGCAAGTTGAAGGCTGTGTATAGCGACGGTACAGCAGATACAATTGACCTCGTCCCGGAAATGGTTTCCGGCTTCAATTGCGCATTTGTTGGATTGCAGAGCCTTGTGGTGATGTACAGCAATGTGGCTACAACATATCAAGTGTCAGTGGTAAATCCGCTTGACATTGCTGACAATGAGTCGTATGTTAAGATTTACGGCAACAACCGTGTCATAATTGTAGAACCGGGCCAGATTTGTGATTCAGATATCAAGGTCTTCAATATTGAAGGACGTATGGTGAAGATTCAGAAATCGGCTGGCGCTCGCACCGAAGTTCCAATGGAAAAGCAAGGAATCTACATTGTGAAATTTGGCGACACTGTTGAGAGAGTCGTTCTGTATTAATCGGGAAAATAATAGATGCCCCATTAATGCTTCAAGCAGTAATTTAACAAGGGGATGGCCTTATGGCTATCCCCTTGTTTTTTTGTTGTCAACGATTCCTATAATGATGTCATTGTGAGTGCCGATAGCACAAAAAAACATCGGGTTTGCCAACAGGCAAGCCCGATGTTTTTTATTCAAAGTTTTTGATGTGAACTTATTTCTCCACTTTCAGCGTGTCGTACATCTTGCGGACTTTCTCTTTCGCCTCCTCAATGGAATTTCCGCGAGCAAGCAATACGGCCATGCGGCGATGCTCGTGAACTTCAGGCTTGCCGAAGATTCTCATTTGAGTGTCAGGCATAGCAAGAGTCTCTTCAATGTTGCTGAACGTTACGTCGTTGCTGTCGCCGAACACTACAACGGCCTTTGATGCTGATGGACCATGGAAGGCAATGTTTGGGATAGGCAAGCCAAGTATTGCCCGCACGTGCAATGCAAATTCCGAAAGGTCTTGCGAGATCATTGTCACCATGCCAGTGTCGTGTGGGCGAGGCGATACTTCGCTGAATATTACGTCATCGCCCTTGATGAACATCTCGACACCAAATATTCCGCGTCCGCCAAGCGCATCTGTTATTTTCTTGGCTATGTCCTGAGCTTTTGCCAAAGCGTTGTCAGTCATAGGTTGAGGTTGCCACGATTCTTGGTAGTCGCCGTCCTTTTGCCAGTGGCCTATTGGCTTCAGGAAGCTGGTGCCGTCCTTGTGGCGGACAGTCAAAAGGGTTATCTCGTAGTCGAAATCGATAAATCCTTCAACAATCACCTTGCCGGCGCCGGCGCGACCGCCAGCCTGCGATATTTCCCACGATTTCTCGATGTCGGCCTCGCATTTGACTGTGCTCTGTCCGTGTCCCGATGAGCTCATGATTGGCTTCACAACACATGGAATTCCTATTTCCTTTACTGCAGCCTTGTATTCTTCGTAGTTGGCCGCAAAGCGATATGGAGAAGTCTTCAGTCCGAGTTGCTCGGCTGCCAAGCGGCGGATTCCTTCGCGGTTCATGGTCAGGAATGCTGCATTTGCCGTCGGAATTACATTAAATCCTTCTTTTTCAAGTTCAACAAGCGTTGGAGTTGCAATGGCTTCTACTTCAGGAATGATGTAATCGGGCTTTTCCTTGTAGATTATTTCGCGCAGTTTCTCACCGTCGAGCATTGAAATGACATACGAGCGGTGTGCAATCTGCATTGCAGGTGCGTTTTCGTATCGGTCAACGGCAACCACTTCAATTCCAAATCGTTGAAGTTCTATGGCAACTTCTTTGCCAAGTTCGCCCGAACCGCACAATAGCGCTTTCTTTCCGCCTTTCTTGAAAATTGTTCCAAATTTTTCCATATCGGTATCGATTTATGTTTTTTTGATAAGGTCAAAGGTAACCATTAGCAAATGTCGATGTGCAGAGTCTGATTTTAAGTTGTTGACAAATAGCGAACAGGCACGTTTGCAAATCGCGAATTACGGGGTGAGGATTGTGAATTCTTGAATTATCGCAGTCAATAGTCCATTGGCAACCGACAATCATTTATATTTGCACAATTGCATTGTTATTTTGTATGCGTGAGACCATTACGATAAACGATTTGCTGGTAGTGCCATTGCTGATGATCCTGATTTTGCTGGTGTCGTCAACAGTCAAGCGTAATCACATCGACAGTAAGCCGTATTACCGTTATTTCAAGTGGGGGCTGATGCTAAAGGTGCTTGCCGGCGTTGGTTTTGCATTACTCTACACTTTTCATTATGGCGAAACCGATACGCACTATTACTATTGGGGGACACAATCGCTGTCGAGGCTTGCAGGCAAGAATTTCGGCGCATTTCTTCAAATAATGGCTGGTGGCCACACGCCCGAGCTCCGTTCGTGCTTCGACCACACTACCGGCTGGCCGACATACTGGCGCGATGTGAATTCGTTTGCCGTTTGTCGTTTCAATGTCCCGCTGTATTGGCTTGGAATGAAGACTTTCTTGGGTAATGTCATGGTGCTCAACGTTTTTCTGTTTGTCGGCTTTTGGCGCTTTTATCGTTTTATGGTTTCGATGTTTCCAAACAACGAGCGGAATTTGGCAATAGCCTTGCTTTTTGTGCCGTCGGTCCTGTTTTGGGGATCTTCATTGCTGAAAGACAGCTGGTGCCTTGTGGCCACAATGTGCCTGTTCTGCGCAGTCAATGGATTGCTGATAGAACGTAAACAGCTGTTGCTCAATTTGTTTAGGTTGCTATTTTGGGGGTATGTGAGCATTGCCATTAGACCATATTCGTTCTTTACAACAATGGGAGCAGGGCTTATTTGGCTAGGCTTGTCTTATGTATATAAGTCCCATTCTCGGTTTTTCCGCACATTGACGTTGCCTGTCATGGCTTTGGTGGTTGGCTTTGTGGGAGCCTCGCTTTTTTCGAAGTTGGGCGGAATGGTCAACGACCGTTATCAGTCAATCGATGCAATTATTGAGACTGCGGTAATCATTCAGGACGATTTGAAAAAGGAATATTACGGAGGCAATAGCTTCGATATAGGAGAGATAGAGCCTTCGGCTGCCGGATTGCTCAAGAAGGCGCCTAAGGCCATAATGGCAGGAATGTTCCGTCCATATTTGTGGGACTCGCGAAACGCGCTTATGCTGATTTCGGCATTTGAGACATCCATTTTGGCTGTTCTGCTTCTGTATCTGTTTTTTGTGTTTGGCCTGAAACGCACAATGGCCGTAATTGTCCGAAATCCGTTTCTGGCAGCTGCGTTTGTGTTTATGATCATATATGCTTTTTTTGTAGGACTGACAACGGCAAACTTTGGTGCTTTGGTGCGATACCGGATACCCGTCATTGTGTTCTTTGCATTGATACTCGCTGTAGAATGGCGCTATATGCGTATGTGCGAGACTGTTGTCAGTAGTCATCATGATGATTCCATGATGTAATTTGCCAACATGGCATTTCTATTTTCTGTCTGAAAATAATTTTTCAAAAACATCGGTTTTATGGGATTTACCAAAAAAAAGATTTCTATATTTGCGGCGTTGAAAAACCATTGTCGTGTAGTGTAATGGTAGCACCTCAGATTCTGGTTCTGCTTGTGAGGGTTCGAGTCCTTCCACGACAACTAAAAGCCTTGTAAGTTAAACGCTTGCGAGGCTTTTTGTTTTAAATGGCAAATCCTTCTTTGTGGAAAATGTCGAAATAGTCGGTAAATAGGTTCTTTGCTTGTTGAAATTCAATATATTTGAATTATTGATTTTGAACTAAAAACTTATTGTCATGAGAACATTTAACAAATTATTCGCAGGGGTGATTCTCATTTCAGCCACGCTGACTTCCTGCGCACAGAATCAGGCAAAGAACGAAAATTCATTGCCAAACAATTCAAAGGAATTTCTGCAACAGCATTTCCCCAGCCTTCAAATAACTTATGTCCAAATTGAAGATGACCAGGATTATGATGTGACATTGTCCGACGGTACAAATGTCGAATTCTTCAAGGACGGCAATTGGGAAAAAGTCGAGTGCTTTGGTAAGGCTATTCCTGAGTCTGTCGTTCCTGCCAAGATATTGGATTATGTAAAGGCAAACTACCCAAAACTTTACATTGAGGAGTTGTCGATAGAGCGGAATGGATACGATGTGGAACTGAACAACAATCTTGACATCCTTTTCTCAAAGGATGGCGATTTTAAAAAGATTGACGATTAATATTTTATGCTGCTAATAATTTGAAAAGCCACCCTTGCTGGTGGCTTTTTTTATTTGTGATCCGTCATTTGCAAATGAGTTTTCAAGGTGGCAGGTTATTGCTGCTTGTGTGACAGTATTTTTGCCAATAACGCGCCTGCTATGTTGTGCCAGACACTGAATATTGCGCCCGGAACAGCCGCAAGAGGCATTGCGGCAAAGTGTGTTTGCGCAAGCGTGCACGCCAAGCCTGAATTCTGCATCCCGACTTCAATTGATACTGCTGTGCATTTCTCGCGGTTCATCTTAAGCAACCGTGCCAAGGCAAAACCCAGTGCAAATCCGCTGATGTTGTGAAGCATTACAACCAGAAGGACCACAAATCCGGCGTTCAGCAACTGTGCCGAATTGGCCGATACCACCGATCCGACTATCAGCGCAATGACTATTGTCGAAAAGGCGGGAAGATATGCAGTGGCGTTTTGTGTAAATTTAGCAAAGAAATGCTTGACAATGAATCCGATGCCAATTGGTAGAATGATGACTTTCATTATCGACCAGAACATATTGAACACATCGACATCTACAGTCGTGCCAACAAGCAGCCACGTGAGCAAAGGTGTCATCAGCGGTGCCAGGACTGTCGATACGCAAGTCATTCCCACCGACAGGGCAAGATCGCCTTTGGCGAGATAAGTTATCACATTTGATGCCGTTCCGCCAGGGCAGCATCCGACAAGCACTATGCCGATAGTGAGTTCGTCGGGCAGGCTGAACATTTTTGCCAATGCAAAAGCCAAAAGGGGCATGATGCTGAATTGCGCCAGGCAACCGATGCAGATGTCTTTCGGACGAGTGAACACAATCTTGAAATCGGCAGGATTTAGAGTCAATCCCATGCCGAACATCACAAATCCTAAAAGATAATTTATCGATTTCGGTTTTATCCAATTGAATGAAGATGGATGAAAAAGCGATAACGCACAAACAATCAACACTATGATAGCCATATATCGGGCTATGCAAACGCAAATTTTTTTCAGCATAAAGCAACGGTTTTATGGTGGCAAAATTCGAAAAAAGAAAGATATTTGCATATAACTGAAACAAATAAATAATTGGTTATGGACGAAGAATTTATGACACCGCCAATGCATGTCAATTTCAAGGCAAAGAACTTGTTTGGTGCATTGGGTTCAATTATCAATGGTTCAATTGCTTATGTAGATCTTAATGGAGGCGGTCCGACTCAAAGGCATTCTCACGCGCACAATCACCTTTTCATTGTAACTCAAGGCGAGGCCCGTGTCGAATTTGACGATGAAACCGTAATCATCAAAAAAGACGAAGCCTATTTGGTTAAAGGCCAACGTCCGCACTCGGTGTGGAATAATGCTGATGGTCAGACAGTCATGATAGGAATTTCGGTCAAGGATTAATGCTGTTCCGGCATCAGTGGCAATGGCTGTGTTACAAAAATGATTATATTTAATCTTTGCGTTATAAAAAATAAATCAGTGAGATATTCAAACTCAATCAATTATTCAATTAATCAATAAATGTTATGCGACGTACATTATTCTTGATGTTGGCAGTAGCATCGTTATTCTCGAGTTGCGCCATAGTCGATTCCTCAGAGGCAGGAATCAAGTTTAAAAAGTTTGCAGTGACCGAACAAGGCGAACTGCAAGCCATTCCAATCACAGGCTGGGTGGTTTACAACCCAATAACCACATCGGTCTATTCTTATCCTGTAAACATACAACGTGTCGATTATCAGCCGTTTACGGTGACCACCAAAGATGCCGCCGTGTTCAAGATGGATCCACGCTTGGCATATCAAATCCGTAGGGATATGGTTGTCAAGGTGTTCAGCAAGTACCGCGTCGGACTGCGCAAGATAGAGGACGGATACATGAAGACTGTCATTTACGATGCCTATCGCATTACGGCAAACCGCTACACATCGGACGAGCTGATGGCCAGCCGTGCCCAGTTTGAGGCCGAAGTGAGGGTGATGCTCGACAGCGCACTGCTCAACGAGGGATTCATGGTTTCTGAATTCACTTCGCAGATAACCCCGCCTGAATCGTTGTCGGCTGCCATAGAGGCCAAGAATACAGCCATCCAGGAGAGCCTGAAGGCCGAAAACGAAGTGAAGAAGGCTGAGGCTCAGGCAAAAATTGCCATAGCACAGGCCGAAGGCGAGGCCAAAGCTCTGAAAATCAAGGCCGATGGCGAAGCATACTACAACCGCACTGTCGCCGCAAGCCTTAATGCGCTGCTCGTTCAGCAATATGCACTCGAGCGTTGGGACGGCAAGTTGCCTGAATACACAGGTGGCAATACAATTCCTATGATAAACCTCAGTACGAAATAGCGGTCGTCGACTTTGCCTTGTGACAATGTTGGCGAACACGTTTCGGTAATGTGGAAAAGTCCTCTGTTTCGGGTTGAAAACAGGGGATTTTTTTTATCAGATAGCAGTCGGGGTTCGCAACAAGTAACACTGAAACTTGAAACCTGAGCGTCTGTAAAAGTAAAGTTGTAAAGTCGACTATAAATTGTTAATATTGTAGATAGTGTCGCTTCAAGCGCTTTTAATGGAACTTTATAGTATGAAAATATGAACGAATTCCTTCAGGCAGTGGCATCCAATGTCAAATTGACGTATGTTTTCAATTTCACGATACTGTTGCTTTCCATACTCGTGTTCAACTTTATATTGTTGAAGGTATTCAAACGTAACCAGTCCGACTTCAACGCACTTTTCCGAAAGCACATCAAGACACTCCATTCCGAGATGCTCATCTACAACTATCGTCGCGACCGGTTCGCGTGTGTGTCGGAAGGCAACAATTTCTTCTCGGGGCTCAACCTGCATCAGTTTGCTTGCCAATTTGTCGAAAGCGAGGCTCTTATGAACGTGTTTGCAAGAATGCGGAGCGACAATGGCGATTGCCCGTCTTTCATCTGCAACAAGTTGGACGATGGCGGAATTGTCGTGCTGTATATGCATCCGGTCAGGCGCCTGGGCAAAGTCAGGCAAGTCGACATAATATTGAGGATGGATGACGCATTGAACAGACGCGCGAAAAAACTGTCGTTCGACGACTTCCGCTCAATGTTCGATTTGGTCTCGACTGGTTTTGTCCTTTGCGATGCCGAAGGAACAATAATCGACATAAATCAGTCGGCGCAGAATATTTTCGGCATACCGGACAAGGAAAGCCTGCTCGCCCGAAAGTTGAGCATATTCTCCGACCCTCATTACAAAGGCCCGAAAACCATTGCCGATTTTTCAAACAGCGGGGCGTTGTATATCTATCAGTTCGATTTCGATACAATGCCACATTCGGTGTTCGCACGTAACGGGCAGTGCACGTTTGCTATCAGGTACTATAGGATGGAGAACGAAGGCGAGGTGAAGATTGTAGTCATTGTGGCCGACTTGTCGTCCGACGTGATAAGCAATAGCGTGTTCGCCTCAATGTACAACGAGCAGCAGACAATATTGAATGTATCGTCAGTTGGCTATGCAGTGTACAACACCGATGGCATATTCGGCTATGCCAACAATGCGTTTTTTGACATATTCGGCATAACCGACCGCAAAGGATACAAGCAACAGGATTGCAAGCTGTTTGACTCGCCAATATTGCCCGATGCGTTCAAGAACGACATTAGAAAATACGATGTGGCAGAAACAACCGTCCATTTCGAGTTTACCGACGAGGTGTGCAATCTGCTCATGTCGGACAAGAAAGGTGCCATCGACTTGAAGTTTGTGTGCCAGCGTGTCAAGGCTTTAGATGGCACCAAGTCGAGCTATGTGCTGTGCATAACCGACATTACCGATACGGCAACCCGTATGCGTGAAATAGAGGAGCTTGACAAGAACAAGGCGATGCTGATGCGTATTGGCGGCATGTCGGCATGGACTTTGAATCTCCGGACAGGCAACCTCGAGAACATTTATGAACAAGACGAAACGCTCAACCTTTGGAACCGGAAAAAAATGCAGGAAATCCTGCATCCGGAAGACATCAATGTGTTCAATGCTGTTGTCGACAACATGATAAACGGAGTGCTCAAAGAGGCTCGCAACATATTGCGCATAAGAAATGCTAATGTTGATGGGGGCTACTCATATTACGAATTTGTGGCTGAGGCAATATCCGATTCCACAAATGTCGAAAAGCTTGGCGTCGTGGTCAGAGAAGTTACAAGCCAGACTCTTTACAAGCGGACTCTTGAGCAGGAGCGTACCCGTACAAGCCTCACAATGCACGAATCGGACCTTGTCCAGTTTGACGCTGACATTGAAAAGGATAATGTGACAATATATGAGAAAGGCGGTAGATTCGCACAATTCAACAACCAATCGCTGAATATGGTGCTGAACATGGCGCATCCTGAAGATTTGCCGAGAGTGTTGGAACTGGCAACCAGAATGCGCTCAAAGGAGGATTTCAGCGATACAATCTTCTATAAGGGACGATTCAGCCAGGAGTCGTCCGATTGGCACGACGTGCAGATTTACGTCACTCCGCTGTCTCGCAACGATGACGGAACAGTAAGGGTATATACAGGCCTTTTGCGCGACAATACGTATTTGGTGAAAATGATGGAAAATCAGGAGGAAAGCAACTTCTTGCTCAATACCTTCATGAACGCAGTGCCTTGTCTATTCTATGTCAAGGATATAGATGACGATTTGAGGTATGTGTATTCCAACAGCTTAAGCTGCCAAATTGTAAAAAAACAGTCATCGGATTTTGTCGGACGCACTACGGCTGAGGTGTTCGCGTCAGTGCCGGATTTCGACGTGTCCATGGAGAGCGAGTTCGACAGGCTCGCCATTGAACATGGCTATTATGAGTATGATGCGACAACCGACTTTTATGGCGAAAAGAAAACATGGCATACGACCAAGGAGGTGATTGAGACACAGACAGGCCACAAGTATCTGCTGGCGGTGTCGCAGGATGTGACACAATTGTATGACAATATCGGCAAGTTGCAGAAAATAGTGATGGAGTCAGACCACATGAACCGTCTTCAATACACTTTCATCAATTCGTTGCCCTGCCTATTCTACATGAAGGACATTGACGAAGGCCTGCGCTATAGCATGATAAACGACAAGTGCTGTGACCTTATTGGTTTCGACCGTAACTACATAATCGGCAAGACTGATGAGCAAATCATTCAGTCCGATGTGGCCGCCAGGTTTGTCGAGAATGACAAGCTTGCGATAAAATTCGGCAATTACGAATATAACGAAGAGGGAAATTGGCATGGCGAAAAGTCGATGTGGCATACACAAAAGAAAGTGCTTGACATCGATGGACACAGATACTTGCTGGCAACGGCTCTCGACATTACACAGATGTATCGGGCTTTTGATGAGCTGAAAGTGGCCAAGCAGAAGGCCGAGCAGGCCGATAAGCTTAAATCGTCGTTCCTGGCCAACATGAGCCACGAAATCCGTACCCCGCTTAATGCAATATGCGGGTTCTCGAGCTTGTTGGCTGAATGTGACGATCCGGAAACGCGCACACGGTATTCCAACTATGTGTCAACAAATTCCGATGTCTTGCTGAACCTTATCAATGACATTTTGGACATGTCGAAACTTGAAGCGGGGTATGCCAACATCAAGCCTGTCCAGTTTGATTTGTCTGCACAGCTAAATGAGACATACGAGACTTTCAAAAAGCAGATGAAGCCAACTGTCAATCTCATTTTCCATAATCCATACGAAATATGCATGGTCTATTTTGACAAGAACCGCTTCATTCAGATTGTCAATAATTATGTTTCCAATGCAATGAAATATACGGTGGAAGGCAATATCTGCATCGATTACCGTAAGGAGGGCGAAGGAATAATGCTGTCGGTTGAGGATACAGGCATAGGAATTTCAGAGGAAGACCGGCCTCGTGTTTTCAGCCGTTTCGAAAAGCTAGACACCTTCGCACAAGGGTCTGGACTCGGGTTGGCCATCTGCAAGTCGATAGCGGAAGCAGTCGGCGGGAAGGTCGGCTTTACTTCCGAAAAGGGCAAGGGCTCCAGATTCTATGCGTGGTTGCCAATGCCAGTTGAAGTGGCGACGCATGAATCGGATGTCAAAAATTCGGACACCCATCAGAAAATACAAATCACTAATGATCGCAAAATCAGCGTATTGGTCGCCGAAGACAACGACAGCAACTATCAGCTGGTTGAGGCTTTGCTGCCTAACATGAACTTGAGGAGGGCTGTCAATGGCAAAATTGCTGTTGAAATGGCCCAAATGAAGAAATATGACATCATTCTCATGGATGTGCGCATGCCTGTTATGGAAGGGCTTGAAGCCACGCAAAAAATACGAGAATTTGACCAGAAGACTCCTATTTTGGCGCTTACAGCAAATTCATTCGATTCTGATCAGGAAGCGGCAATGAAGGCAGGCTGTTCTGGATATTTGGCAAAGCCTATCAGAAAGAAAGATTTGTACGATGCCATAAATAAAGTGTTGAACTTGTGGGGGGGGGTAATTGCTTGATTTGTAAATAATTACTAATGTTTTTGCGAAAAAAATAATGGCGTTGCATAACGAATCAACTATTCTATGATGTGTAGGTCCTATGGTGAAAAAAATACGTTAATTTATTAGTGAATACATATATAGCAGCATGCTTTTTTGTTGTATTATTGGCTATTCTAAAATAAATAAGAGTTGACTATGCTTCATAAGATTCGTGTTGCTTTGGCAGTTGTCTTCTACTCGTTGATTACACTGCTTTTCCTAGACTTTACAGGTGCGGTTCACGCATATTTCGGTTGGATGTCCAAGATTCAGTTTATACCAGCATTGCTGGCGTTGAACGTCGGGATAGTCGTTGCGTTGCTTGTGCTGACATTTGTCTTCGGGCGGGTATATTGTTCGGTAATTTGCCCTTTGGGCGTAATGCAGGATGTGATTGCATTCTTTGGCAAGAAAAAGATAAAAAACCGCTATTCATATACTCCAGCAAGAAAGTGGCTTCGTCGCATAGTGCTTGTAGTGTTTCTTGTGACGCTTGTGGCTCCTGGCGTGAGTGTGCTGGCTCATCTTGTTGCGCCATATAGCGCATACGGCCGCATTGCATCGAATTTGTTTGCTCCTGTATATCAGTGGGGCAATAATTTGCTGGCATATTTTGCCGAACGCGCCGGCAGTTACGCATTCTATTCCGTTGAGGTTTGGCTGAAGAGCATATCTACATTTGTTGTCGCCGCCTTGACTTTCGCCGTCGTCGCAGTATTGGCATGGCGCGGAGGCCGTACGTGGTGTAACACAATATGCCCGGTCGGAACAATTCTCGGATTCTTCTCTCGCTACTCTTTATTTAGGCCGGTCATAAATTTGGATAAATGCAACTCATGCGGCTTGTGTGCGCGAAACTGCAAGTCGTCGTGCATCAACCCAAAGGAGCATCAGATAGACTACAGCCGGTGTGTCGCATGTTTCGATTGTGTCGAGACTTGCCGGAAGGGGGCCATTCAGTATCAATTGCGTTCTGTGGAAAAGGTGTCTGGCGAAGTCGATTCGTCGCGGCGTAAATTCTTGTCGGTGGGTGCATTATTGTTGGCCGGCGCTACGGTGAAGGCTCAGGAGAAAAAAATTGACGGTGGCCTTGCCATCATTCAAGACAAGCAGATACCAAATCGTGAGGTGTCGCCTAAACCGGCAGGCTCGTTGAGCGTGAAAAATTTCACTGACCATTGCACAGCATGCCAGCTATGCGTATCGGCATGTCCGAATCAGGTTTTGCGTCCGTCAACCGATATCGAGCATCTGATGCAGCCTGAAATGTCATTCGAGCGCGGCTATTGCCGTCCGGAGTGCGTCAAATGCTCCGAAGTTTGTCCGGCAGGCGCTATCAAGCCAATCACCACGGCCGAAAAATCTTCTGTCTCAATTGGATATGCAGTCTTTTTGAAAGATAACTGCGTGGTGAACACCGACAATGTGAATTGCGGCAACTGTGCTCGCCATTGCCCTGTAGGTGCCATACAGATGATCGCAAAAGACCCGAATGACCGATATTCGCTTAAAATACCTGCTATCAACACCGAACGGTGCATTGGTTGCGGTGCCTGCGAAAACCTTTGCCCGGCACGTCCGTTAAGTGCCATTTACGTAGAGGGGCGCGAGGTGCACACGGAGAATTAGTCTGGTCTATTTTTACAAAACGACTTTCATAATTTGCTTGTAGTTATTTTTAAGATTTTGTCAGACAGATTGCCATTTTTGCGAATCGGCTATATGACAATGAATTATCAATTGAAAATTGATAATTTGCCCAATGCCGTTAGGGACGGGGTTCCCGACCTTATTTTAAATTGAAACCGATTCTTAATAGCCAAACATATTGATAATTTGTAATTCAAAATTTCAAATTTGTAATTTATCGTTGGCATTGGATAATGTAGCCAGCCATTCATATGGCCGGAATGATAGTTTCAAAATCCCCAATGTCGCATACTTGGCAATGATTTATTTCATGCATTTACAACTATGGCAAATTATGCCACAAAGAATAATGTAAGCCAAAACGTTAGCGACATATTGTCGACAGGTATGTTGCCACCATTGACAAGTGGCAACTATCCTATTAAGACTGAATATAAATTACCTGGTAAAGAGATAATTACAAATGCTAAATAACCTATCCGAGCCGGCGCCAATATGCCGTTGGCCGTCTCGAGGCCTGTGCGGGCAGCGTTATATGAGTCCCCTGCGATTTTCTATCTCAGACGATTACTCTGGTAGTGTCTTTTGGTGTATATGAACAGTGTCAGAACTCCAATCACATTGACAATCCAAGCGGCCCAAAAGGCGGAATGGTAGCCGTGATTTTCAGCAAGTACGCCACCTAACAGAACGCCGGCGCCCACGCCGACATCCCAAGCAGTCAGTTGTGTGGCATTGGCTGTCCCGCGTTGGCTGTTGGGGGCAAGGTTGATGAACATGGTCTGGAAGGCGGGGAACATGTGCCCGTTGCCAAATCCGATAATCAAGGCCGACCCATAGTATCCTATTTGGTTGTGTACCGATGCAAAAAGCAGGTATCCGAACATTGACACAACAACTCCGAAAGAGGCATTCCTAACAGCTTTGCCTTCCTTTAGCGGCTTGCTTCCGGCTATTCGGGCAAAGATGAGCCCTAAAGCCAGCAACATGAAAAATAGTCCAGTCCCGCCGGTGATCCCCAATTCTTCTTTGCCGTAAATGGCTATGTATGTGGCCAAGACGCCATATGAGAATGCGTAGCATGATTGAGTCGCTGCTTCCGGCCAGCCTTTTAGCAGAAAGAATCGGTCGAGTGAAATGGCGCGATTCTCCTTCACTTGTTCGCGCGGTTGCAGTTTCAGGGTTGAGTTTATGGCAAAGCCGATGCCGGCGCAGGCAAGCGACATGCCGAATAGTACATCGTAGTTGTTGCAGATGTTGAAAATGTAGATGGCTACGGTTGGTGCAATGGCAGTGGCAATGTTGTTGCTCAACCCATAGTAGCCAATGCCTTCAGCGCGCCTGTCGGGATGTAGCACGTCAATGGCCACAGTGCTGTTGGCTACCGTAGTTGCGCCAAATGGTGCGCCATGCATTGTCCTTACTATGGCAAACATCAGCATGGAGCCGGCAACAAGATATCCGGCAAAAAGCGCAAAAAACATGAAGTAGCAAACAAGAAGCACTTGTTTCCGTGGAAAACTGTCAACTATGAAACCGCTGAATGGCCTGAACAGCAGTGCTGTCAGAACGTAGCCCGACAGCACCCAGCCTATCGTGTCCTTTGATGCCTGATATGTGTCGCTCAAGTAAAGCGGAAGGAGCGGAGCAAGCAGCATGAACGAAAAAAATATCATGAAGTTTGCCAACCAAACCTTTATGTAGTTGCTGTTCCACAATTTTGGTCTTTCGTCCATGTCAATTGCTTTTAGATGCCGTTCTGCGTGATTGAGGTTGAAACGGCGTGGCAAAGTTGCTCATTTTTTGGATTTGCCGACATAAAAAAGTTAGATGTTTCGTAAATGCGTAAAAATGCTGTTCTGGATTGTTTCTGAAATTTGAATGGTCAAATCCACCGATTTTTTTTATCCATAACAATTTGAAATGAGACCAAAAATTATCTTATTATTGCTATAATTGACATTGTCATGCAACAGCTCTCGAAATGAAATGATGTGCTATTTAACTTGTTGATAATTAATAGTTATGGATAATAATAAGGAAATCAACCGCCGTCAATTCCTGAAAATGTTCGGTGGCGGGACGGTAGCGGCTGCGGCCATGTTGGCAGGATGTTCGTCAAACGACAAGACGGAGGCTCAGGGTACTACATTGGGTGAGGTCCCAATCGGCAAAATGACCTATCGAACCGATTCGCATGGTCAGCAGGTGTCGTTGCTTGGCTATGGCTGCATGCGTTTTCCTACACTCGCCGGTGCCAGTGGCCGTGAGGACCGCAACAGCGAACTCGATCAGGAGCAGATAAACCGGCTGATTGATTATGCAATTGAGCATGGTGTCAACTTGTTTGACACATCGCCAGCCTATTGCCAAGGAAAATCAGAATCGGCATTGGGCATCGCATTGAGTCGCCATAAGCGTAGCGAGTATTTCGTGTCGACCAAATTGTCAAATTTCGGCAACAATTCGCGCGAAGCTACAATGGAGATGTATCTTAACTCGATGCGTGAACTGCAGGTTGACTATATCGACTATTATTTGCTGCATGGAGTTGGAAATCAGGCAACACTCGAATCGCGCTATATCCAGAATGGCATGCTCGATTTCCTTCTCGATGTGCGTAAGGCAGGCCGAATCCGCAATTTGGGCTTCTCGTTTCATGGCGACCAGGCAGGATTCGACTTTATGATGGAAATGCACGAAAAGTACCATTGGGATTTTGTGCTGATTCAGCATAACTACGTTGATTGGCACAATGCAAAGACCATGAATCCTCGGAATATGAATTCGGAATATCTATACACTGAACTTGAAAAACGGGATATTCCGGTGTTTGTCATGGAACCATTGATGGGCGGACGCTTGGCAAACATGAACGATTACGCTACAGCCTTGCTAAAACAGCGTGACCCTAATGCCAGCGTGGCTTCATGGGCTTTCAGGTTTGCAGGCTCAAAGCCTCGCATCCTGTCGGTGTTGAGCGGCATGACATATATGGAGCATCTTCAGGACAACATACGTACGTATTCGCCACTTAAGCCGTTGTCTGATGAGGAGTACCAATTGCTAGACCAGATTGCCACGCAATATGCCACATACCCGATGGTGCCTTGCAACACTTGCCAGTATTGCATGCCGTGTCCTTACGGATTGGATATCCCGGGAATATTCTCACATTACAACAAATGTCTGAACGAAGGCAACGTGCAGGAAGACCGACAGAATCCTGATTATTCAAAAGCGCGTCAGGCATTTTTGGTGGGCTATGACCGTAGTGTGCCTCGTCTGCGCCAGGCCAGCCATTGCGTAGGATGCAACCAGTGTGTCAGCCATTGCCCTCAGCACATCAACATACCAAAGGAAATGCAGCGTATCGATAAGTTTGTTGAAACCCTAAAGCGCGATGGCGCCGATTTGGGCTCGGCTGCTGTCTTGGCGGCATTGTCACGCCAACTTGAGGAAGGCCGCTATTCGTGCGTGGTTTATAATGGAGGCGAGACACGGGTATATACCCAGAAGGGTGTCCTTGACTTGTACGATATGGTCAGCACAAAAAGCGAATTCCTTAATGGATCAATGATGGCTGACAAGATAGTCGGAAAGGGCGCTGCCGCAATGATGGTGCTTGGAGGTGTAAAGGCCATGCGGACAGGTGTCATTTGCTCGTCGGCATTGAAGATGCTTCGCGACAATGGTGTCAAGGTATATTTCGATGAGGAGGTCGACTATATCATAAATCGTTCGAAGACAGATTGGTGCCCTCTTGAAAAACGCGTAAAGGATGCTTCTACAGCCGAAGAATGCTGGCCAATAATAGAGCAGTTTGTTGCAGATCTGAAGGCAGGACTGATATAGATGGACGATATCTATTACATGAAGAAGGCGCTTGAGCAGGCAAGACTAGCACAAGCAAAGAATGAAGTCCCGATAGGCGCAGTCGTGGTATGCAATGGACAGATAATAGCAAGAACCTACAATCTGACCGAAACGTTGAATGATGTTACAGCTCATGCCGAAATGCAGGCTATAACGTCGGCGGCCGGCACTATAGGGGGCAAATACCTTAACGATTGCACGCTGTACGTGACGGTCGAGCCATGCCCGATGTGTGCGGGAGCTTTGGCATGGTCGCAGATAAGACGGATAGTATATGGCGCCCCCGACCTTAAACGCGGATGTCAGCGTTTTTCCGGAATCCATCATCCAAAAACAATTGTCGAGGGAGGTGTGTTGCAGGATGAATGCTCGGCAATTGTCAAGGAATTTTTCGCTTCAAAGCGCTAGATTCTGATTCCAATAATCAGCATGTCGTCAGTTTGCTTGCACACGTAGCCAAGGCTTGATGTGCGCCATTTGTCCAAAGCATTGTCTATTATCTCCCTTTGCTCGTCAAATGGGCAGTCGTAGTTGTCCATCAGAATGTCGTTCAGCTTTGATGCCGTGAATTTATTGCCATGCTCTTCGCTGCTGAATTGATTTGCAATGCCATCGGTATATAGGTATATGACATCGTCGTGCTGCAAGTTGATGATGTTGTTGGTGAACGGGTGAGAGCCCTTCGGCATGTATCCGATAGGCATCTTGTCGGCATAAAACATGTTTATCTGGCCGTTGCGTATGATGATAAGCGGAATGTAGGCTCCTGCATATTGAATCTTCATGCTGTCGGTGTCAATTATGCCAAGCGCAATGTCCATGCCGTCAAGGGACATGCCGTTATCTTCCGACTGGTGCAGGGCTGTGTTTATCTTTTTGCGAAGTTTGTCGAGAATTACGGCCGCATTGATTTTGTCTATGTCGCATGATGAGACAATGTCGTTTAGCGATGTCATTCCCAACATGCTCATGAACGCTCCAGGGACACCATGGCCAGTGCAGTCGGCAACCGCAATGAACTTGTATCGTCCAATTTGTGTGGCCCAATAGAAATCTCCGGATACTATTTCGACAGGTCGCCAAATGATCAGGTTGTCGCCAAATATCGATTTGATAATCTCGGGTGACGGGACAATGGCATTTTGAATCTGCTTTGCGTATCGTATGCTCGAAGTGGCTTCGTAGTTGGCTATTGAAAGCAGGTCGCGCTGTTTCTTGAATTCTTCTTTCTTGCGGAGAAGAACCACGTTCATGTTGTGACGCCGTCTTGAATTTCGCAATATCGCAATTGCCAGTACCGACAATGTCAGCAACGACAGCAAAATGAAACCGATGATAATGCTCATGTGCTTTTGGTGCTCATGGAACATTATCTCCCTTTTCTGTTCGTCGAGCTGGCGTTTGCGCATTTCCATGTCCAATTCGGTCATCGCGTTTGACTTTATGGAACTTTCGTTAAAGGAGATGTCGAACGTCTGCTTTTCAGCCAAGTTGAATTTCTCGGTGAAAATCAGGGCTTGCTCGTAGTCGCCTACGGCCAGGTTGTAGTCAATGCAATTCTGGTATATGTCGGAATATGAATTCTTGTACGAAGGGTTGTCCTTCGTGTATTCCAAAATGAAGTCGAGCGTATTCTTTGCCTCATCGTATTGGCCTGTGATTAGCTGATGTTGGAATTTGCATAGCCCTAAATCGACCTGCTGCGATTCGTATAAGCCGTCGTTTTTGGCAATCTGCACGGCGTCGTCGTATAGTGCCAGGCAACTGTCGAGCATCGGCTTGCATGAAGATGGCTCTCGAAGCTTTGCAATTTCATAGTTTGTCCGCAATGCGCAAATGGATGTGTGCATTACGTAGAAGTCGAGATCATGGTCTTTTGCCATCTTTATGGCAATGTCGCTATGCTTTTTTGCATGTTCGATGTGCGCCTTGTCTGGCTTGTCCAAATACCTTGACAGGTATGACATGGCTAAGTAGTAATGGTCTATCATTACTTGAACCTCCATGTTGTTTTGTGCGTCGCTTTTCAATGCATCGTTGAAGTACTTGATGGCCGCATCGAATATCTTGAAATTGTTGTACACAATGCCTAGATTCCTGTATGTGTATGAGACAAGCGGGCTGTTTTCGCTTGACATCAGCTCCATTGCCTGCATGAAATACTTGTTTGCGGAATTCAAGTCTCCCAAGGTCTCATAATTCTCGCCAATGGAGTTGCTGTTAAGGGCTTTCTCTATGGCTATCCCAAGAGAGTCGTTTATGTTGTAGGCCTCCATGTAGTATTTTAAGGCGGATTCCGGGTCGTCGGTGACTTGACAGTACCAGCCTAAGTATTTATATGCCAAGGCCTTCCATCGTATGCCAATCTTATATGACAGCGAGAACAGCTCTTGCGCATATTTCAATGTTGAATCGACGTTAGGGTGGTTGCTGCATATTCTTGCCAGATTCCATGCCTTTACGGTGTCGTCAGGCATGCTTTGCACCAGCATCACTAAGCTGTCGACCTGTTCGGCTGTTATTGCATAGTTTTGGGCATGGGAGTCCCGTGCACAAGGCAACAGCATGGCAAGTAGCAAGACAATTGTCAGTTTATATGTTGGGCTTGTTCGCATGTTGCATTTTTCGTTATTCTGACTCCGATAAGTAGTTCGTCGTCGGTTTGGATACATTTCTTTTTCCCTTTATGCGTGCCCCATTTTTCAATTTTATCCAATAAAATTGATTTCTGTTCGGCAAATGTTTTCCTGTTTATTTCAACCAATATCGAGATGAGTTTTTTTGTCGTGAATTTTATTTCATCGCCATTTTCGTTGTAGCCGAATTGGTCGGGAATGCCATCGGAGAACATGTACAGGGTGTCGCCATCCTGAATGTCGATAGTGTGGTTGGTGAACGACTTTTGATTTTCCGACAGGAAGCTTACTGGCATCTTGTCGGCCTTGTATATTTTTTCTGAATCGTCGCGAATGATGACTAGTGGGCGGAAAGCGCCGGCATATTGAAGTTTCATTGTTTCTTCGTCGACAATGCACAGCCCCATGTCCATTCCGTCAAGAGTCATGCTGTCCTGCTCGGTCTGTCTTAGTGAGTAGATGACCTTTTCTCTCATTTGGTTCAAGATGTCGCTGGCCGACAGCTCGCCGTTGCGGGCTGCTTTTGAAGATACAATGTCTGATAGGGTTGACATTCCGAGTACGCTCATGAATGCCCCGGGCACGCCGTGTCCTGTGCAGTCGACGGCGGTTATGATTTTTGAGCTGCCCATTCTGGTAGTCCAGTAGAAATCGCCCGAAATGAGGTTCAGCGGTCTCCATATTATGAGGTGGTCTCCCCATATTGATTGCATCAGTTCTTCGTTTGGAACCATTGAGTTTTGTATGTTCTTGGCGTAGAATATGCTGGCCTGTATGTCGTCATAGATAATGGCAAGTTGGTCGCGGTGCATTTCAATCTTGTTGTTTCGTGCTTCCAGAATACGGCCGAGCCTGTGCTTGTTCTTCATTATCTTGTATGATACAATGATTGTTATAGTCAGAAAGACAAGCAGAACCGACGATGTGATGCTTATAATGTCGTGCCTGCGGATTTGTTCTTTTCTGAGGATTTCGTTTTTGGCTTCAGTCAGTTCCTGCTTTCGCCTGACTTCGTTTATTTCTTCCTGGACGTCAGAACTTGCCGACTTTAGCGCGTATTCCCGATTGAACGAATTCTTCTTGATTATGTCGGACTTGCATCTGTATTCGTATGCCTTTTTGTAGTTGCGTGTGGCTTTGTAGTATTCAACAAATACTTCGTATAGCTCGTCGATGAAAAATTCAGGTGTGGAGTCGGAAACGGCCAGTTGCGTTTCAATGTCCTTGAGCAGCTTGTAGGCCTGTCTGTAATTCTTGTCCTCAATGGCATATTGCGCTTCGGTTATGCTGAAGTAATGGTAATCGCCGATAAAGTCGTTTTTGGTGGCTAACTCCAAACCTTCGGAATAAAACATCTTGCTGCTGTCGACCAGTTGCTTGCGGAAGTCGCCTGTATTGGCTTTCGCATAGTCAAGGTAGACTTCCATAAGGTCTTGGCAAGTCATCATGACGTCGATTTCAGATTTGGCCGATTTGAACAGGTTGTAGGCCTCAAGTATTAGGTTCTTTGCGCTTGTCAGCAGACTGTCCGACTCCGAGTCTTTGTATTGGTCGCGGTCAACATAGCCGAGGTTCAGGTAGTCGTTGGCTATGTTGTATTTGTTGCCAAGCTTTTTGTCTATTTCGAGCGCGTTTGTCAGGTGCTCTTTTGCAGTCTCGTATAGGCAAAAGTCGCTGCAGGTTTGTCCTGACGATCGGTAGATTGAGCTTATGTTGACCGAATCGTTAAGTTCGTAGAATAGTTTAAGTGCCTTGCGGTCATATTCGTCTGACTCAATGAATTTCTTCATCATGGCCATGGTGTTGGCTATGGTGTGGTAGCACTGCGCTATGTTACGTTTCGTGCCACAAGAGTCGCTGATGTGCAGTGCCTGAAAATAATACTTGTTGGCTTCGTTGTAGTTGTAGCGGTAGTAGTAGCACCAGCCTAGTGTCAGGTATGCCGATGTGACCATGTCGTAGTCGGCAAGCTTTTTGGATAGTTCAAGCTCCATTCTTGCATATTTCTCGACGGAATCGACGTTGTTGTGGCTCATGCAGACGTAGTCAAGAGCATTCAGGCGTTCTTTGCCGTCGGGGAGCGTGTTTGACAAATTTACAAGGCTGTCGAGTTTCCGTTCAAAGTCGCTGCCATAGGCCTGGGCCAATGTGACTGATGCAAAAAGGCACATTGATAGACAGATACTGATTCTTCGCAATATTGTTCCACAACGCACCATTCTCATATGCTATTTTAGCGTAAATATATGTGGTTTTTTACGTAGAAGGCTTGATTTTGTTTGCTTCAGTGCCTAAAAAACGAATGGTATTGCAAACGAAGCCTAAAACATGCTGTATGCGAACTAAAAACATGATGTTTGTCATTATGTTTTTTTAAACAAAATTGAAACCACAACGTTTAAATAATCAGAAACAGGAAGACAGATAAGTAGTTTTTTCATAATAAGTTTGGTTAGTTGTTAGTAAAGAAGGCTCTGGTTCAGGAGCCTTTTTTATTGTTGCGTTCGGAATGCGTGCAGGCGATGGATCCATATATTATATTGTGTGAGCGAGTAAATCCCCGCTTGAGCATTTCCTTCGAGCCAAAAAAACTGCGTCACTGAATCTTGCCACTGAAAAAATTAGTGGTTGCCAATTCTCTTTTGATTGATACCTTTGCCGACGCAAAAAAAAAGATAGATATGATTTCGGTAAGCAACCTGACGGTGGAATTTTCGGGCGTTCCTTTGTTCAACGATGTGAGTTTCCTAATCAATCCGCGCGACCGCATAGGCTTGACGGGTAAAAACGGTGCGGGAAAGTCGACACTGCTGAAGGTGCTTTGCGGTCTGCAACAGTACGACAAGGGGCAGGTGTCGGTGCCAAAGGGCGTGACAATCGGCTATCTGCCACAGCATCTGTCGGTGCAGGATACGCGCTCGGTTTATGCCGAAGCGCAAAGTGCCTTTGTCGAGGTGAAGAAACTCGAGGCCGAAATAGCGCAACTCAACCAGCAACTTGCAGAGCGTACCGATTACGAGTCGGACGACTACATGCAACTCATAAACCGGCTTACCGAAAAAAACGACCGATTCCATTTGCTTAACGGACAAAACATCGACGGCGAGATTGAGAGCACATTGCTTGGCTTGGGATTCGAGCGCACTGATTTTGAACGTCCTACGGCAGAATTTAGCGGTGGTTGGCGTATGCGCATCGAACTTGCGAAAGTCATACTTCGCCATCCCGACGTGCTGTTGCTCGACGAACCTACAAACCACCTTGACATTGAGTCGGTGCAGTGGTTTGAAGATATGCTGAAGACTTATGAAGGCTCGGTTATGGTGGTTTCGCACGACCGCGCTTTTCTCGACAATCTGACAAACCGAACAATAGAAATATCGCTTGGCAAGATATACGACTTCAAGGTTCCGTACTCGCAGTATGTCGTTCATCGTCAGGAGCAACTTGAACAGCAAATGGCCGCCTACGAGAATCAGCAGAAAATGATTGAGGATACCGAAAAGTTCATCGAGCGTTTCCGCTACAAGGCAACAAAAGCCGTTCAGGTGCAATCGCGCATAAAGCAACTTGAGAAGGTTGAGCGCATCGAGATTGATGATTTCGACAAGTCGTCGATACACTTCAAGTTCCCGCCTGCACCACACTCGGGACAGGTCGTAGTGGAGACAAAGGAAATGACTAAGCGTTTCGGCGAGAAACTTGTGCTCGAAAATATCGACTTTACGCTTGAACGCGGGCAGAAAGTGGCGTTTGTAGGCCGTAACGGCGAGGGCAAGACCACCATGTCGAAAGTGATTTTAGGCATTCATCCTTGCGAGGGAACCGTAAAGTTGGGCCATAATGTGATAGTAGGCTATTATGCACAGAATCAGAGCGAGATGCTCGACGACAACAAGACCGTTTTTCAGACCATAGATGAGATTGCCAAAGGCGAGATTCGAACCAAAATCCGCGACATTTTGGCATCGTTCCTTTTCCGTGGCGAGGATATCGACAAGAAGGTGAGCGTGTTGAGCGGTGGCGAAAAGGCGCGTCTTTCTATGGCGAAACTGTTGCTTGAGCCTGCCAACCTGCTTGTGCTCGACGAACCGACCAACCACTTGGATATGCGTTCGAAAGATATTCTTAAACAGGCACTTATAGCATACGACGGCACATTGATAATAGTATCGCACGACCGTGACTTTCTTGACGGTATGGTAAACATCGTCTATGAGTTCCGTCATAAGAAGATGAAGCAGCATCTGGGCGGAATAAGCGATTTCCTTTATCGTAAGAAACTTGAAAATATGGAGCAACTGAACGCTGTGCAAAAGACAGTTAAGCCGGAAAAACCGAAAGTTCAAGCGCAATCGCAGCCTGTTTCGAAATTGAGTTACGAGGAGCAGAAGGAAGCCGAAAAACGTCTGCGCAAGGCGAAAAAGGCTGTCGAGGATTGCGAGGCAAGAATTGTCGAACTTGAATCGTCAGTTGCAGATATGGACAATCAGTTGGCCAATCATCCAGAGAATGCAACTGCCGAATTCTTTGAAAAATATGAGGCGCTGAAGAAACGACTCGCCGACGAACTCAACAATTGGGAGACCTGCACGGCGGAGTTGGAAAAACTTGACGCTTGATTTTGCCTTACAAGAACATAAGCATATAGAACGGCAGGTGTGTCACGCTGTCGATAGTCTCGATGTTGAATTTGCTGAACACTATGGCTTTGTTAATCTTGTCGGAATCCGACTCTATTATCCTGTCGAGTGATGCGTGTCTTTTGTAGTCGTTGCCAGATTTGACTTCAATAACCGATATTTTCCCTTCATCCTGATATACGAAGTCGAGTTCCTGCCGGCTTTTCTTGTCGTAATAGTTCAGGTTTATGCCTTTTTTTACAAGTTCCTGTGCGACAAAGTTCTCCGTCAGGTAGCCTTCGTTAATGTCGATTTTGCCGTTCATCACTTCGAACTGAATGCGGTCGAGGCTTGTTGAGCACAGCAGGCCTGTGTCGTGCAAAAACAGTTTGTACAGGTTGCGTTTCTCGCTGAATGAGAATGGCAGTTCGAATTTGCTTACGTTGAACGAAAAATATGCTATTCCAGCGTCGGCGAGCCACATTGTGGCGTCGCCGTATTTGCGTTGCGAAGCACCTTTTTCGAGGTCGGCCAGAATGAACCGCTTGTCTTGTTTGCATAGTTGTTGCGGAATTTGGTCGAACACCATTTTCGCAAGATGTTTTTCCCTGTCGGCGTATTTTGCAATATCGTTTCTGTAACTCATCATTATGTTACGCTGAATGGTCAGCGTTTTTTTAAAGTCGATGCCGGTGACAAACGAATTGACAGCCTGTGGCATTCCGCCTACAATCAGGAATTGACGGAACAATTTCATCATCTGCTCGTGCATAAATGCCGGAACAGGCGTGTTTGTGTCGTAGTATTTTCGCAATTTGCCTATTATGTCGTCCGTGATGCCAGATGCCCATAGGAATTCTTCGAAATCAAGAGGGTACATTTTTACTTCTTGCTCAAATCCGACGGGAAATGATGATACGTCTTTGTAGTTGATGCCTAAAAGCGAGCCGGACTCTATTATGTCGATTCTGCCGTCTTCAACCAGGAACTTGATTGCAGTACGAGCGTTCGGGCAACTTTGGATTTCGTCAAGAAATAGCAGTGTTTGTCCAGGAACGAAAGGCCCGTAGCCCAACATTGTCAGGTTTGAGTAAATGGTTTCGGCATCGCGGTTGCCAGCGAATGCTTCCATTGCTGAAGGCGTCTTCTCGAAGTTTATTTCAACAAAGTTCTTGTATTCAGATTGTCCGAATTCTCTTATTGTGGTTGTTTTTCCTACTTGTCTTGCACCTGCTATTAATAGGGCAATTTTGTTTGTGGAATTCTTCCATTCAGTTAATGTGCTTATTATCTTTCTTTTGAGTTCCATATTTACAACTTTTTGCAATGTTTTAGGCTACAAAATTACAACTTTTTGCAAGTGTTTTGCAAGTGTTTTTACAACTTTTTGTAAGTATTTTACAAGTGATTTTACAACTTTTTGCAGGTGTTTTTATGGTGTTTTTACAACTTTTTGCAGGTGTTTTTATGGTGTTTTTGCAACTTTTTGCAGGTGTTTTTAGGGCGTTTTTACAACTTTTTGCAGATGTTTACATTGCCGAAAAACAATGTTTTGTGTGTATAATTAATTGTAAATAAATGTTATATGTGTAACGTAAATTCGCCATTTATGTCTATTGAATTGGTGAAAACTGTGAGAACATATTTCTTGCTATGGATTCGCAGTTTGGGACTGCATTCTTGAATGGGAATGTATCGGTGTTGTAAATCAATTAAATGCGATTTTTTCAATGGTTTGCATAAAAAGGTGAAGATTCAAGATAGAAGTGCAATTTCTGCGATAGGAAAAAGATGATAAAATTCCTTTGCAGAGGTTTGCCTAGCGGCAGGAGGTGCAAAACCTCCTGAGAGCGTCATATAGAGTGAACAACACAAAAAAAAGGAAGG
>JAZUEN010000004.1:0-9846 GCA_045640185.1 Bacteroidales bacterium | reverse complement strand
TGATTTCATTGGTGCCCTTGACAGATACATTAACTATTACAACAAGGAAAGAATCAAGCTAAGGCTGGGAACCAGCCCTGTTATTTTTAAAAATCAATTTTTCTTTTAATTTGTCTGTCCAAAAAATGGGGTTCACCTCAGATATACCGTCTCTACAAAATAAAAGCATGTATTTGTCCCTTTTGCCTTTTGGACTCTATGAACAAATCCCGATGTCAGGCCTAAATCTACTCCCGATAGCCATCGGGACTAAATCCTACATCCTAAATAGAAACGTCCAACGTCTTATTCCTTATGCCTTAATCCCGTCTATTTCCTTTTGTTTTTCCCCTGCTTCTTGTTTTGTTTGCGCTTGTTGTTTGCCTGGTTTTCGTTTGCCTGGTTTTGCATACGCAAAATATCGCGGGTGTCCTTCAGTTTCAGGCCTTCAGGTATTTGCAGGTGGTGGCATGATATTGCCAGAATGTCGTTGAAAATCACTTCATCGGCAACAGTCTCGCGGTTCCATGTCAGGAACGATTTCTTCATCTGGTTGGCAACAATCTCAATCAAGGCGTCTCTTTCCTCTCCTTCAGGAATTTGCGTTGCCTTGCGGACCATGTCCTCCAGAATCTTGCCGTAGTGCTTGAAGCGGATTTCGTCGGGGTTGCTGTATCTCATTTTCGCAGGCTTTTGGTGAACCTCGGCCTGTGTCGGCAATGGATAGGGGGCGTCAATGTCCAAATCGAACTTAGAGATGACTGTCAGGTGGTCCCATAGTTTGCGCTTGTAGTCGGCTACGTCACGCAATTGCGGATTCATATTGCCCATTAGTTGTATTGTGCTCTTTGCCAGTCGGTTGCGTTCGTCCCTGTCTTCGGTGTTCTTTATTATTTCAACCATTTCCTGAACATTGCGTCCGTATTCCGGCAATTGCAGTTTGTCTCTGTTTGTATTGTAATCCATTGCGTTGTGATTTTGTGCAAATGTAGCAAAAATGCAAGACAATGCACTTTTTCTATTTTTTGAATATGAAGTAAACCGCCAAAATCAGGAACGCGAATCCGATTACGTGGTTCAGTCTGAAGGTCTCAGTCTTGAAAAGGGCCAATGTAAAGATTGTAAACACAGTCAGCGATACAACTTCCTGAATCACTTTTAGTTCGATGAGGCTGAACGGACCGCCGTTGATGTTTGAGCCGATGCGGTTGGCTGGAACCTGAAAGCAGTATTCAAACAATGCTATGCCCCAACTAATCAGTATTACAGCCCATAGGCCCAGGTCCTTGAATCCACGCATTTCGCCGAATTTCAGATGGCCGTACCAGGCAAAAGTCATAAACGTGTTGCTTATCACAAGTAGCACGACGGTAAGTAGAGGTTTCATAATCAGTAGTTTTTTGAAAACGGGCGCAAATGTAGAAAAGATTTTTTGCCAAGGCGAACGGCAATTGCGTTTTTTGCGCCACAATGCTATCTTTAGCCCCCGATTTGCTCAGCGAATCAGACGCGCAGGCGACAGTGCCACGCCCGTCTATCGTTTTGCTTGATAATTAATATTTTAACACTAAAGAGATGATACAGAGAATCCAGTCAATCTACATTTTCGTGGCAAGCGTGCTTACCATTTGCCTGTTTTTTGTGCCGAGTTTCCATTTTTCAGTCGGACAGGGAAGTTATGACATCACGGCTTGCCACATATCGCCAGCATTCAGCCTGGTGCCGTCAACCGTAATGTTGCCGTTGGCCTTAGTCACGTTTTTCGCCTTCCTGCTATGCCTCATATCCATATTCCTGTTCAGGAACCGTACCTTGCAGATGAAGGTTGTCCGCATAAACGCCTTTTTGCAGATAGTCATTCTGCTCACAATGGTCGCTTATGTGTTTTTTATGTTCGACAAGTCGGGCCAGACAAACATCCATATCGATTTCAGTATGGCATTGATATTCCCGATAGTCAACGTCATTCTGCTTGCATTTGCGCGCAAGCGCATTAAGGCCGACGACGACCTTGTGAAATCGGCTGACCGACTACGTTAAGCCGATTTCTGAAGATTATGTTAATCGGGGAGTCCGTCCCATAAGCGTTCAAGAGATGCCGTTCCGCCATAAGATGCTATTGCCGTTACTGCTTGTCACATTTTGCCTGACATCAGGATTGTCGTTCTCGCAACAAGCCCAGAACCGACTCACCGACAGTCAGTTGGCTATGCAGTACTATCGTCAGGCCGACTATCGGAAGGCATCCGACATTTTCGGCAGACTCTTTCAGCAGAACCCGAACGAGACATACTACACCTATTATCTGAACTGCCTTTTGCAACTTTCCGATTACGACAATGCCGAGTCGCTGATAAACAGCCAGATAAAGTTAGATAAGACTCGGCCTAAGTACAATGTCGATTTGGGACATTTGCAGGAGTTGCGTGGCCGAACCGACAAGGCCAAACAGGTTTACGCCCAGGCAATCAAGAAGATGCCCGCCAACATCAATCAGGTGTTTCAGTTGGCAAACGCCTTTATCGGCTACCGCCTTTTCGAGTATGCCGAGCAGACTTATCTCGAAGGTCGGAAAATACTGAAGGGCACCTACGATTTCCATTTGGAGTTGGCGCAGGTCTATTACTATCAGCGCAACTTCGGGCGGATGATTGAGGAATATCTCGATATATTGAAAACCAGCGATGTATATCTTCAGCAGGTGCAGAACAATCTTCAGCAGGCCGTTTATAGCGATACCGACGACAGCCTGACCGACCTGCTCACGTCGAAACTGCTCGAATATGTCCGCGAATATCCTGACGATAAAGTCTTTAGCGAATTGCTCATCTGGGTGTTTTGCCAGGACAAGAAATTCAGTTCGGCACTGATACAGGCCAAGGCCCTCGACCGACGTCTGCAGGAAGACGGGCATCGTGTCATCGAGTTGGCGCGTGTGGCATCCGACAACAACGACTTCCAGACTGCCATCGAGGCATACCAATATGTGATTGACAAAGGTGGCAATCAGGAATACACGTTCGAGGCCCGTTCCGAGATGTTGCAGGTTATGTTCCGTCGCGTGGAACTCGGCATCGATAATCAAGTATCTGACTACGAACAACTTGAACGCGCCCTGACTGACGCGTTGCAGGATATGGGCATCAATGGCGAGACAGTCGATTTGGTGCGCATACTTGCAAAACTAAAGTCGATATATTTGGGCAAGACGGCCGACGCGCAGTTTCTACTGGAGGATGCCAGTTCAATCCAGCGCATCGACAAGCAGACACGTGCGCTAATCAATATGGAACTTGCCGACGTCTATCTTATGCAGGGCAACGATATCGACGCAACGCTTATGTATGCCCAAGTCGAGGACAACAACAAGAACAACCCTGTCGGCTCCGAAGCGCGTCTGCGCAAGGCCCGACTTGCCTACTACATCGGAAACTTTATGTGGGCGCAGGCCCAACTCGACGCGCTAAAGGCCAGTGTCGAGAAACTTACATCCAACGACGCCTCTTATCTGTCGTTGCTCATCGAGGACAATGTGGGCTGGGACGATGCTTCCGATACGGCTATGCTCATTTATGCAAAGGCCGATTTGCTTCACTATCAGCATAACGACAGCCTGGCTCTGCAGTGCTTGGACTCAATCATCGACCTTTACCCTAGTGCCCCGATTGTTGACGAGGCGTGGTACCTGAAGGCCGAGATATTCAGGTCGGCTAACAAAATCGACAAGGCGGTTGAGGCCTATTCAGTAGTCGCCACGCAGTTTGCCGACGATGTCTTGGCCGACAACGCAACATATATGCTCGCTTCAATCTACAGCAATCAGTTGAACGACAGGCAGTCGGCAATGGAGCAGTACCTGAAAATCATTACCGATTACGCCAGTAGCATCTTCGTGATTGAGGCGCGCAAAAACTACCGTCTGCTCCGTGGCGACAAGGTGGAATGACTAGGCAGTAGTTAGTCGCAAGTCACAAGTCATAAGTCTCAAGACATAAGTCGCAAGTCAAAAGTCAAAAGTCCAGTAACTAATTTTCCCCTTGCTT
Organism: Bacteroidales bacterium; assembly: GCA_045640185.1. Lineage (GTDB taxonomy): Bacteria > Bacteroidota > Bacteroidia > Bacteroidales > SZUA-534 > RUG13583. Next base: position 5,824 of record JAZUEN010000004.1, on the reverse strand, counting down.
TTTCGCCATAGAGTGCTAACTTTATAGTATCAGATTAATATCGAAATTTCAAGGTTGATTTAGGTGAAACCGTGTGCTTTTCGCTATTCGCTTTCTGAAAAATTGATTGAACGTTAAAATATTGAAAACCATATTAATTCAGAATTATGTATAATCAAGAAGAATTAGCATCTATCAAGGCCCACAATTTGGAGCCCCGTGATGTAGACGAGCAAATCCGAAAATTCAACAAAGGATTTCTTCCACTTGACATTGTGGCACCTGCAACTGCAAAAAACGGCATCAAGTGCCTGTCTGAGGCCCGCTTGCTGGAATACGTCAAGACTTTCGAGTCGGCTAGTGTCAAAAAGGTGAAGTTTGTGCCTGCCTCGGGCGCCGCTTCGCGGATGTTCAAGAAATTGTTTGAGGTGATGGAGGAGTACCATAGCCCCCAAGACTACGATAAGGCTATGTCTGACAAGGCGATAGCCGATTTGTGCAACAATATCGAAAAGTTCGCATTCTATCCCGATTTGCAGAAAGTGCTCGCCAAACAGGGGACTTCTGTCGAGAATGTATTGAAAAATAAGCAGATAGATGTCCTTCTGAAGGCTATTCTTACTGGCTCGGGACTCAATTACGGAAAGTTGCCGAAGGGCCTGCTCAAGTTCCACAAGACCGACGACGGGTGTCTGACACCTTTTGAGGAGCATCTGAAAGAGGCTGTCGCATATTCAAGCAACAATGGTGTGGCTTCACTGCACTTCACTGTTTCCGATTCGCATCAGGAATTGTTCCAGAATAAGTTGAACGAGGTGTTGCCCGCTTTCGAAAAGAAATACAACTGCAAGTTCGACATCTCGTTCAGCGTGCAAAGGCCTGAAACCGACACTGTGGCCGTTGATGAGACCAACAGGCCTGTAAACAATGCAAATGGCGGTTTGGTCTTCCGTCCAGGCGGGCACGGCGCGCTCATTGCAAACCTGAACCAGATTGATTCAGACTTGACTTTCGTGAAGAACATCGACAATGTGGCGCAGGAGAGCAAAAACACCGACACGTTGATGTGCAAGAAGGCCATAGCAGGTATGCTTCTAGCCAATCGGGCAAAGGTGTTCGAGTATCTGCAAAAACTCGACGGCACGGTCAACGATGCGCTCTTTACTGAAATAGAGATATTTGTGAAGACGAAACTGTCGATATTGCCACCTGCCGAATATCCGTTGTTCTCTGATAATCAGAAGATAGACTTCCTTCGTAACAAACTGAACCGTCCTATGCGCGTCTGCGGAATGGTCAAGAACGAAGGTGAGCCAGGCGGTGGCCCATACTGGGTGAAGGGTGCCGACGGCTCAATCCAACTGCAGATTCTTGAAAGCACGCAAATACCTGACGACAAGAAGGATTTGATGACACAGGCCACACACTTCAATCCTGTCGATTTGGTCTGCTCAACTGTTGACTATAAGGGCAATAAGTTCGACTTGCCAAAATATGTCGATCAGCAGACTGGATTCATCAGCAGTAAGAGCATCGAGGGAAAAACTGTCCGTGCGCTCGAACTTCCAGGCTTGTGGAACGGCGCAATGAGCGACTGGATTACATTGTTCGTTGAGGTGCCTGCCAGCACGTTCAATCCTGTAAAGACAGTCAACGATTTGCTTCGCGATGCCCACCAATAGCGGGTTCGCGTAGTTAGTCATATCTCGGAAGGCATTGCAGATAACGATGACGGGTCAATCCATAAAACCGATTTTGATTGGTCTTGCATCATTGTTATTTGCAATGCTTTTCAATTTTCTGAATACGCATTTCCTGAATTCCGACGGCATTGAGTTGCGTGGTGGCCAGACGGTTATTACTTCCGATGATGCCAGTTACCTTGCGCCACCCGACAATTTCCTTGTCGACGGCCAGTGGCGTTCCCATCAGCCTGGACAGAACTCCTATTATCTGCGTTCGCCAGGTTACGGATGCATCTATTTGTTTTTCAAAATATTATTTCCGCATAACCCGTTCCTTTGGCTCAGGATTTTCCAGATTCTGCTGTTTGCCGTTTCGTCGGCATTGCTTTATGAAATGGCAAAGTGGTTCACCGATAATGAATTGGCATCGACTTGTGTGGCAGTCGTTTACGGTTGCACGCCATTCGCCTGCGGTTTTCTGTCGTACACGTTGACCGAGGGTGTCACGCCCGCGTTTGTGATTTTTTATCTGTACACGCTTGTGCGGTATGTGCAGAAACGTGAAACGAGGCATTTGCTGTTGTCGGCCGTTACGTTCGCTTTTCTGTTTGTAATCCGCCCTGTGCTGGGGATTTTCCTTCCATTGCAGATTGTGGCCGTCTGGTCGGTTTGCAAAAGGAGCCCTTCGCGCTTTGTGGTCTGCAGTGCTGTCGCATTATGTCTGGCGTTGTTGCCAATGTCGATGTGGCAGATTCGCAACTGGCAGATATCGGGACGTTTTGTCGGCTTGCATCCAATCTATGGCACCGATTCGCCCGATTTGTTCCGTCCTGCCCATAAGTCGGCGTGGAATTTCGCAAAGACGTGGTCGCCACGTGGCGACGAGTTTCATAGTTCGATACAGGCGCTGTGGACATCGGCCGTCAATGGCGATTCGACGTTTGACGCAGTTGGATATGCGGTGTCGAAAGTCCCGCCGAAAGTCTTGGATTGCGCTGGCTCCGAGAGTGTGCGTAAGGCCTATTCCGACTATTATCGGTTGTTGTGCTGGCAGGCTCCGTTTTTCAAAAACGGCGAGACGGTTCCCGACTGGTTCGTTGAAAGAGAGAAGTTGGTTGTGTCGCAATTCGATGCGTTGACACATATTGTACGGGCCAAATGTCCGTTTATGTATCACTTGTCGGGTCCGATGTGCGTGTATGGCCGATTGTCGCTACACTCTAACTTGTCGATGTATATGTTCCAAAAGACGTTTAGGGGCAATGCCGTGATGGAGTTTTTCCGCTTTCTCTTTTTGGCAATTCATTTCTCGCTTTTTGTCTTGATATGGGTGACGTTGGTTCAGAATCGGCGCGACAGGTTCAAGTTTGCCGTTGTGGCCGTTGTGGCATTTTACCTTGTCTATCTGGCGTGGTTCCAGCGAGGCATCGAGGAGCGCTACACTCTGCCCGTGTTGCCAGTTTTGCTCGTCTCTGCCACCGATGCCGTTGTGCGCTTTGCAAAAAAAATCCCTATCAGAAATACCGATAGGGATTATGAAATAAATTAACTGTAAGGCCGATTTCAGAATATTCTCACTATGGTTACGCTGAAGCCGTATTCATTGGGCGGGGGCAATCGTATGAACGGCCGTTATTTCAACTGTCTCTTGCCGTAACTAATCCTTAAGCCACGGTCTTCAACCGTATTGGGCACCACGTACACGGTTGACTTGTCGAAGATGCTGGTTACCATTTCGATGGCCCTTTGCCAGTGCGATGTTTTTGGCTTGTAGTCGCCGTTGAGTATGCCAGCGCTTATTTCGGCCAAGTCGTTCACCCGTTGCAGAGTCTCAAGATTGTCGCCAGGGTTGTGGCCAGGATACAGTTTGTCGATGCCGTACTGCTCCATATATTTGGCCATTCGGTTGCAAGTCTTTATCACCTCGCTCAGCGATGTGGTTACCAGCAGGCTGGTTGATCCGAAGGAGTCGCCACTGAAGCCGTAGTGTGCTTCCTTGTCGATGAAAGTTACGGAACCAGGCGTGTGTCCTGGCGTAAATACCACCTCTATCAGCCTGTTGCCAAGGTCGAATGTCTGTCCGTCATTAAGGAAGAAAATCTTGCCCTTGTAGCCAGACATATCCCTTGCAATATTTATGGTGTCAGAATCGCAAATCCAAACCGAGTCCCATTCGTTGACAGCCTTTCCAGTATGGTCGCGGTGCACGTGAGTGGCTACAAAAATGGTCGGCTTCTTCACAATGTCCTCCGCTATCTTGCGGAGTCCAGGGATGGTGTAGCCAGCATCAATCATAAGTGCAACCGAGTCGCCTTCAACAATATAGACCGATTCGTTATATACGCGGTGTCCGTGGCCGTGCCAGGTATGCTCGTCGATCTGGTGAATTTCGATGTCGTCGTTTTTGAAGACAGCCGTTTCGCTGTTGTCGGTTGGCGAGGCCGATCCGCCTGTGCACGAGGCCAGTATTGTAGTCAGTGCAACGATTGTGTAAAATGCTCTCATTTTGTCGTAGTTTTTTTATTGTAACCTTAATTCCGCAACACTATTTATTAAAAGTCTGAGTGTAATTTTAAATCAGAAGTGCAATTTTTATTCAAGTAGTAGAACAAAAGGAAGGATTGCTCCTTCCTATAATAGATTAATTATTTTTGTTTTACTATGTATAAACAATTAACCCGAGAGCAAAGATATACAATAGATATCTTACTCAAACAGGAACAGAGAAAAAAGATATTGCACAGGCAATAGGAGTTCATCTATCTACGATTACCCGCGAAATAAAAGTAAACGGGGAGGACATAGCTATGAAATGGCGAACGAATTATCCGAAGAGCGAAAATTTCGATTGCCGGGAAACAGAGCAATCTCAGAGATTGTGAAAAACAAGGCAATTTGTTTTTTGAAAGAAGAACAATGGTCGCCCAAACAAATATCAGGAAGTTTGAAACTTCAAGAAATCAACATCTCGCATGATACGATTTATGAAATTATACGAGAGGATAAAACGAATGGCGGTGATTTGTATAAGAATTGTCGCCACAAGTTAAAACATCGAAAACGATGTAAATGGACTACAACACATATACGCGATAGAATTTCAATAAAAGATCGCCCTAAAATTGTAGATGAAAGGAAAAGATTCGGAGATTGGGAAATGGATACGATAGTAGGGAAAAACAATAGTGGCGCTATCGTAACACTTACGGAACGAACAACAAATTTTCTGCTTATGGAGTATTTACCCAACGGAAAAAATGCCAAGTCCCTCGCTGAGATTGTTTATCGCTTATTGTTACCATATAAAAAATCCGTGTTGACAATCACAACGGATAATGGCTCGGAGTTCGCAGAACATGCTACATTAGCTAAAAAACTCAAGGTGGGTTCTATAAATTGATTTCGAGAGATTTTTGAATTTTTATCGAGTGGATTTATGGACGGAAGGAGGATACAGTGCGGGCACTGTTGACGACTGACACCCATAAAGATACCGACAAAAAACAAAAAGCGCCGGAAAGTTCATATAGCCCATTTTTGTAATATTTATATTTCAAACGGTGAATTTATAGAACACACCTTAATACAACCATTTATTTTACCGATCCGTATTCTTCTTGGCAAAAGGGTGCCGTTGAAAACATTAATAAGTTAATACGTCAATATATTCCTAAAAAGACGTCGTTCGGCTCTTTATCAACCGATTACATAAAAGATATTCAAATGAAAATTAATCGAAGACCTCGTGAATTGTCTTTCCGTTGCCCTAAACAAGTGTTCTTTAAAAATTTTTTATAAAATTGCTCTTGCTACTTGAATCTATACATAACCAAACAGCAAAAACCACATTTCAAAATCACGCAAAAAACATATCTTTGTGAGATGCAAACACAAAGGCCATGGAGCAGTTAAAGAACTTGCCAATAGGCATACAGGATTTCGAGAAGCTACGTACAGACAACTATCTGTATGTCGATAAGACAGCCATAATGTACAAAATGGTCAGTACAGGCAGCTACTATTTCCTGTCGCGTCCGCGCCGATTTGGCAAGAGCATGCTCATATCCACGCTAAAGGCCTATTTCCTTGGCAAGCGCGAACTATTCAAAGGCCTTGCCGTGGAGCAGTTGGAGCAGAAATGGACAGTGCATCCAGTGTTG
>JAZUEN010000003.1:0-54243 GCA_045640185.1 Bacteroidales bacterium | reverse complement strand
GGTGTCGCCACTTTCGAATGCGGGAGTTAGGTCGATAGTGTCATCCGACAATGTTGCGGTCTCTTTTGGTCCGCACGATGTTGCAAGCATCGATGCTGCCATCAATGCCGAAAAGGTTAGTGTTGTGGAATGGTTCATTTTTCTTGTAATTTTTAGTTGTGTATCAATATAATAGCGTTTGTTTATTCAAGCGTCTTTTTCAGTTGATAGAATATGAGTACCGGGTTGTCGTCTTCGGTAAGGCTTTCAAGCTTGGCGTAGTCTGATTCTGACAGGACGCGTTTAAGTTCTGGCAATTTTGATTTGTTGTTGCCTTTGTAACGTTTTACATCCATATAATTTAAAGGCTCAACAAAACAATTGCCATAATATATTTCCATATATGGGGCGGATGTTATCTTTACCGCTTTTTTTGTTGATTTTTCGTACAATACTTGACCAGTATTCAAAAAGAATAAAATATAGTTGTCAAACGGAACTATTCTTGCAACATAATTTCCTTTAATATTATTCCAAAATTCATTCCCATTTTCAATAGTATATTCGGCTATGTCGATTTTTGCTTTATTTGGAAAGTTGATAGGCAATACATGGAACGCAGTGTCATAGACAAACAGAGAGTCCCATTGCATTTCATGATAGTACAGCATGTCTTCGCTAATTATGTACGAACCGCCTATTATTCTGTCCATCATTTTGTCACCATCTGGTATTACGTAATGCACGCGCCCATCCAAAACATTATAGTTAGTGTCGGTGACTAACATTTTGCAGTCAAAAAATTCACCCCAATCAGAATTTTTATCGTAGATGGTAACTCGTAAAACATATTTGTCACCCAAAACTGCAATGTCGAAAAACAAATTTGAGATATTAGCCTTGCCGATATAGTTTAAATCATAGTCAAAAAACTTTAAGCAATTATAATCTTTTATTATCAGCCTGTTCCGGTTTTTATCGTCAACTATGGTATATATATAACCATTGATTTCGCCTGGCCCGTTCCCCTTTATAATCGATGTGACGAAGTTGCCTTTTCTGTCAAAGAACATCGCCGGTGCTGATGAAGAGTTTCCTCCACTAACGCAGATGTATTTGTCGAAGACTCTGTATTCCGGGATGCCACCAATCAGACATTTATCAGATGTCTCAAGTTTGACTACGTATGCCGTATCAAGAATGTCGAAGAAATTCACAATGTCTTTACTTTCGAATGCGGAAGTTAGGTCGATAGTGTTGTCTGGGGCGGTCTCTTTTGGTCCGCACGATGTTGCAAGCATCGATATTGCCACCAATGCCGAAAGGGTTAGGATTGTGGAACGGTTCATTTTTATTTTTTTGGTTATGAATCAATATAATGATGCTGGCTATTCCAGCGTCTTTTTCAGTTGATAGAATATGAGTACCGGGTTGTCGTCTTCGGTCAGGCTCTCCAGCTTGGCGTAGTCTGATTCTGACAGGACTCTCTTAAGTTCCGACAATTTGAAGCCATACCAATCGGGGGATTCTTTATATCGTTCTAAATTCTCGAAACCGAAAGACTCAACAAAACAATTGCCATAATCTATTTCCATATATGGGGCGGATGTTATCTTTATCGCTTTTTTTGTCGATTTCTCGTACAAAATACCACAGACATTTAAATAGAATATAATGTAGTTGTCAAACTGAACTATCCTATCAACATAATTGCCTTTGATATTCTGCCTAAATTCATTCATGTTTTCACAAGTAAGTTCGGCTATGTCGATTTTTGCCTTGTCCGGGAAATTGATGGGCAGTGCATGGAATGCAGTGTCATATACATACAGTGTATCCCATTGAAATTCATGATAATATACGTTGCCATTGCTGGTTCCGTATTCACTGCCAAAATACGCACGACATGTTCTTTTATCTGCATCTGGAATAACATAATGCACGTAACCATCCAATACGTTCAGGTTGCTATCGGCTAGTATCATTTTGCAGTCGGAGTTTTCGCCCCAGTCTTGGTTTTCTTTATAGATGTCAACACGCAGCACAAATTTGTCGCCAGCAACCGCTATGCCTGAAAACAGGTCTGAGTTTTCCAAATCGCCGGTATAGTTCAAGTCGTTGTCGTAAAACTTCAAACGCCCCGAATAGTCTGCAACTATCAGTCTGTCACGGCCTTTGTCCTCAACTATGGTCCATGCCGGGCCTTGAATCTCGCCGGGGCCGTTTCCCGCCTTGAACGAGCTGACGAATTTGCCGTTTCTGTCGAAGAACAGCACCGGTGTTGACGACGGCGAATATCTTTCAGCGGCGCAAATGTAATTGTCGAAAATTCTGTATTGCGGATAACCTCCAATCAGGCATTCGTCAGAAGTTTCAAGCTTGACTACGTATGCCGTATCCAGAAGGTCGTAAAAGTTTACGGTGTCGCCACTTTCGAATGCGGGAGTTAGGTCGATAGTGTCATCCGACAATGTTGCGGTCTCTTTTGGTCCGCACGATGTTGCAAGCATCGATGCTGCCATCAATGCCGAAAAGGTTAGTGTTGTGGAATGGGTCATTTTTCTTATGCCGTTAATGATTAATAGACTGCAAATAACACTAATCCAAACAAATGCTTTTGCCCATTCAGGGCGAAAGGCTTAAACTTGACATATCACCCAAGGCGACGCTTTGCTTGCCGTTGGGCTATGTGGTTGCTGGCCTTTCAGGCCGAAATGAATTTGCGGAACTTGCTTATAGACAAACGTAATCAAAAATTTGCCATAAACATCCAAAAAACCAATAACTAACAACTAAAAACTAACGGCCAACCTCCAACCGCTATTTTATCTCCATACGGGCCATAGGCGCCACGTCGTGAGTGGTGAACAATCCAGCCTGATATTTGTAGTAGCCCGTAATGGCAATCATTGCGGCATTGTCGGTAGTGAACGAGATTTTAGGTATGAAAATCTTCAGGCCTTCCTTCTCGCCATAGTCAATCAGTGCCTGACGCAGGCCCGAGTTGGCCGAAACGCCGCCAGCCACGCCCACCTGTTTGATGCCAGTCTCTTTCACCAGTTTTTTCAGTTTATAAAGGAGGATGTCGATGATGGTGCTTTGGAGCGATGCGCAAAGGTCGGGCAGATTCTCCTGTATGTAGTTTGGATTGATTTTCTTCTGGTCGCGTATGTGGTACAGGAAACTTGTCTTGAGCCCGCTGAAGCTGTAGTTGTATCCGTCGATGCGTGGCTTGGCGAAACTTATTGCCTTAGGGTTGCCCTCTTTTGCCAGTTTGTCGATGATTGGCCCGCTTGGGTAAGGTAGCTCCATCACTTTCCCGCACTTGTCGAAGGCCTCGCCGGCGGCATCGTCGATGGTTGTGCCTACAACTTCCATGTCGAGCGGGCTGCGTACCACTACAAGCTGCGAGTTTCCGCCCGATACCAAAAGGCAGATGAACGGGAATTCAGGTTGGTTGTTGTCGTCGGCCGACTGTTTCACGAACAATGCCAGCACGTGTCCCTGCAGGTGGTTGACCTCAATGAGTGGCAGATTGCGGGCAAGCGCGAATCCTTTTGCAAACGATGTGCCTACAAGCAGTGAGCCTAACAGTCCAGGACCGCGAGTGAACGCCACAGCCGAAATCTCGTCGAGGCCGATGCCGGCGTTCTTTATTGCCGCGTCGATGGTCGGGATTATGTTTTGCTGATGTGCGCGCGATGCCAGTTCCGGCACCACTCCGCCGTATTGTTCATGTACTTTTTGACTCGAAATTACGTTAGACATGATGACGCCATCGCGGATGACGGCAGCCGATGTGTCGTCGCACGATGATTCGATACCTAAAATTGTTATGCTCATAAAACCAAAATATGGCCGTAAGTGTCTGCAAAAAGAATATTTTTGAGCCACTAAAACGATGTTTAACTAAACACGCAAAAATATTAAAAAAGCGTTAAAGATATTATCTGTTTTCATCCTGATTGTGGTCGGGCTTGTGGTACTTGTGTGGTCGGCCATGCGCTCTCCTCTTGTGCAGACGCAGATAGCCAACCGCCTGACCGCCACATTGAGCCAGATGCTCAACACCGAAGTGTCGGTCAAGAAGGCACGCTACTACATTGCGCAGGGCCTCACCTTGCAGGATGTGCTGATAAAATGTCCAAATGGCGACACGCTGGCTTTTGTCCCTCAGTTTTCAGCCTACCTCAAGTCAATCAACATCAACGAAAAGCGAATCGGCATACAACGCGCCTACATGCGCGGGGCCAGGGCAAACATTGTCAAGACCGACAGCACATGCAACTTCAGCTTCATTGCCGATGCCTTCAGCCGTGACGACACGGCAAAGGGCAAATGGTCAATCGAGCTCAACGAGATAACCGTGGTGCAGACTTCGTTCAACTTCAGCAACGGCAACGGCACCCAGCACTTCAGCGACCTCAACATCGACCTGAGCGATTTCTCGGTCAACGGCGACAGCATATCGGCAAGGCTTGAGACTTTCAGCATCGGCCACGACGGCACCGCCCTTGTCGACGACATGCAGATGTCGTTCCGTCTGCACAACGGCAACATCGACATCGACGGACTGACATTGAGCGCACGCAACTCGTCGGCAAGGTTCGGGCACATCTTCCTCGAAACCGGCAACAAGGCCCAGCTGTCGTACACGGCCGAAATTTCCGAGCTGAGGCTCTTCCCCACCGACTTTGCGCAGCTTGTCCCGCAGCTTGCAGGAAAGACCGGCTTCATATCGCTGTCCGGCAAGATTGACGGCACCGGAAAGCGAATAAGGGGCAAGAAGATAATAGCCAACCTGTGCGACAGCACGTCGGTGCAGTGCGACTTCTCGGCAAAGAACATCGACAATGCCGACAGCCTGCAGTACAAACTGACCATCAACGAGCTGAAGACAACCAGCAACGACCTGCTGACTCTCCTCGACGACTACACCGAAACCGACACCGCCAGCATGGCAAAATACGCCACAACCCTTGGGAAGGTGCATTTCAACGGCTACGTTGAAGGCTCGCAAACCGATGTCTATGCCGAAGGCCACCTGAAAACCAACGTAGGCAACCTGTATATGGAGACATCGATGGCCAAGGCCGACGACAAGGCGTTCAACATCGACAGCTACTTGAAATCGTCGCCCATACTCATCGGCCAATTCATAGGCAACGACGCACGCCTCCGCATCGACCTGAAGGCAAACGGAACCATAGGGAAAGCCGATGCCACAAGCCTCGCCATCGAAGGGTCGGTGTCAGACATAGCCTATACCGGCCACAAGATAGACTCGGTGGTCATAAACGGGCTTTTGGAAAAGGACAAGTTCAGCGGCCGGCTGTGCTCATTCGACCAAAACCTGCGTTTCGACTTCGACGGCCTTGTCGATGTCCACGACAGCGCCACCTTCGATTTCCAGTCGTACGTGTATTATGCCAACCTGTACGCGCTCGGCCTTTCGGAAAACACTGACGCAAACCTGTCGTTCAACATGAACGCCAACTTCCGCAACACCGACATCAACCTTGCCGAAGGCCGAATCGACTTATCCGACATTTACTATTTCAGCGACTCGTCGTACTTTGCCACCGACTCTGTGTCAATAACGTCCGTCAACGACGAAGGATGGAAGGACATCCACCTGCAGTCGGAATTCATCAGCGCCGAAGTCAACGGCGACTTCAGCTTCACCGAAGTGGCCGACGTGGTTTCGGGCTACGCCAGGCACTTGCTCACTGGTGCCGGCATGGTCCGCCCAAATGGCGAAAACACGCTTAACTTGAAGATTGTGGCCGACTATCCATTTCCGCTGACCGAAAAATTTGCACCATGGCTGACCTTGTCGTCCGGCACGTCGGTGGAAGGCTCGTTCAGCAACGCCGATTCCATCCGGCTTACTTTGCACTCCGACAATATCGTGGCAAAAAGCATCGAGCTGAAAAACGTCAGCACCGACATACACTCTTCCGGCGACAGCCTTATCGCCACTATGGCATCAGACTACCTATATTTCGCCGGCTACGAGACAATGAAAGGCCTGCAGGCCACATCGTCGCTGAAAGACGGCACAGCAAGGCTCAACGCCAATTGGGACAACCGCCTGGGGCACGGGAGGAACAGCGGCGACATAAACGCATTGGTGCATCTGGGCGACCCACGCCAGACGACGGTCTCGGTCCTGCAGTCGTCAATCACCATCCTCGATACGCTTGTGGCCATCAATCCGGCCTCGATAGCCATTGGCGACACATCGGTTGTGTTCAGCCACATCAACATCGACAACGGTTCGAGCCGTGTCATGGTTGACGGAGTCCTGTCCGACAACCCCAACGACAGCCTTTCGGTCAGCGTCGACAACCTTAAGCTCGACTTCCTGTCGAACATGTTCAACCTTCAGACTCGATTCGCCGGCCTGGTTTCAGCCAACTCAAGCCTGAAAGACCTAAAAGGCGAAAAGCGGATTGTCGGCAACCTGAAAGTCGACGACTTTGCCATAAACGGGCAACGGTTCGGCAACGTAGAGGCCCACACTGCCTGGGATATGGAAGAACGGCAGCTGCTTGTCAGCGGCGCAATGTCTGACAAGAACGACTCACGCACGTCGTTCAGCGGATTTGTCAACCCATCGTTGTCATATATGGACATAGACGCCGAAGCCAGCCACCAGGACGTACAGTTCCTGAAGCTGTTCCTGTCAAACGTGTTCAGCGAGATGGACGGCACATTCAGCGGCAAGATGCACCTCGACGGAGACCTGAAATCGCCCAACTGGTACGGGAAGATGGGGCTTGAGAACGCTCACCTGACGCTGAAGCCGACAAAAGCCACCTACCTTGTCAGCGACACCCTGGAATTTTCAGGAAACCAGATCCTGTTCAACAACGTGAAAGGCACCGACACCGAATCGGGAAAGCTGGTGCTGAACGGCAACATCTGGCACCGCAACATGAAAGACTTCAACATAAACCTGAGCATCGACTGCGACAACATCATCGGGCTCAACACCCGCAGCTCCGACTCGCCACTATGGTACGGCAAGACCTACTGCAGCGGAATAGTCAACGTCAACGGGACAACCCACCACACCATAGATGTAGGGATAAGCGCGACCACAATGCCCAAGAGCATGTTCTACATAACCATGGCCGGACGCAACGACCTGTCGGAGAACGACTTCATCACATTTATCAAGTCAACCGACATAAACAACATAAACGAGATCAAGAAAGCCAAGCAGGAGCAGGAGCTTGTGGCGGCGCCATCGGTGCTCAACCTCGACCTGAACCTGAAAGTCACGCCCGACGCCGAAATACAGATTGTGTTCGACCCGACCATTGGCGACGCCCTGCGCTCAAGCGGTTCGGCCGACCTCAGCATACGCCTCAACGACGGCAAATTCTCAATTTACGGAACATACCTCATCAGTAGCGGAGATTTCACGTTCACCCTGCAAAACGTCATCAGCAAGAAGCTCGACCTGCAAAGCGGCAGCTACGTGACTTGGACAGGCGAGCCTCTTGGCGCCACGGTAAACATCGACGCCGCATACAAATTGCGCAAGGTGCCTGTGTACTCGCTCACCCTCAACGAGGACGACCGGGAGAAGAAAGTACCCGTCAACTGCCACCTGATAATGAACAACAAGCTTGTGTCGCCAGACATCAGCTTCTCGGTGGATGTCCCGGCCAACACCACAAGCGTGGAGGAGATAGAACAGCTGAACAGCCTGCCAAAAGACGACCTGAACCAGCAAGTCATCTACCTTTTGCTGCTGAACAAGTTCTATCCGCTGACAAATGTGGCAAGCGGCGACGCCTCATCATCGGCCGCCTCGGTAAGCGCCAGCACCGCCAGCGAGATCATATCGAACCAGCTTAGCAAATGGATAAGCCAAGTGAGCACCAACTTCGACCTTGGCGTCGCCTACCGGCCGGAAACCGAAATCAGCTCGGAAGAATACGAGCTCGCCCTTTCGACAACCCTGTGGGACGACCGCATAGTGGTAAACAGCAACTTCGACGTGAACAGCCAGGACAAAGCCACAGGAAACGGCACAAGCCAATACACCACCGACTTCTCGGTAGAACTGAAATTGAACAAGAAGGGCAATGTAAGGCTAAAGGCATTCCAGAAAGTGAACGAAGACCTTATTTACGACGATGCGCCATATACCAGAGGCCTGGGCATATTCTTCACCGAAGACTTCAACGAATTCAACGAGCTTTGGCGCCGCTGGTTCCGCCGCAAGGAGGCTAAAAAGCCCGAAGATGAAGACAAGAACCAATGACAACTGCCATATTGAAGCATTGCAAAATGCCCAATTGCATAAAAAAAATGTCCGCAAAACAATAATTTGCTATATTCGCACGCTTTATTTAGGATGGAATATCCAATAACTAATTAGGAATACTAAAAACGAGATAGATGAAAAACACATTCAGTTCAATTCTGTTGACATCTACAATTGCGCTAACCTTCTGCAATTGTGACTATAACGAAGATTTACTAGGCAATTGGAAAAATATCTGCGACGCAGATGCAAAAGGACACTCAGGCGCAGTTTGCTTTGTCATCGACGGCAAGGCATATATGGTAGGAGGCATGGGATTCCGCACTCAGGAAGAATACTATCTGGATACATGGCAATTCAATCCAGATGGTCCAGCTTGGGAGAAATGCGACGATGTCCCTGCTGAAAAGGGCCGCGCCTATGGCCTTGGATTCTCTATTGGCAAGAAAGGCTACTTTGGCACAGGCATCGGCAAAGAGGGCATCTTCTACAAGGACTTCTACGAATTCGACCCATATCAGGAGGCCGGTTCACAATGGGTGGCTACCGACAGCTTCCCTGGTGACGCAATTGGAGGCGGCCTTGGATTCACAATCAACGGAATCGGATATGGTGGATGCGGTGTAACCAAATACTCTGGAACATCAAACACCCTATACGAGTACCATCAGGAAAATGCTGATGGCGAAAAGTGGAGCAAGGTGAAGAACATCGCCCTGACAAAACGCGCTTATGGCAGCGTGTTCATCATCGACGACCGCGCATACATAATTGGCGGCACAAGCAACAACAGCTACATACGCACATTCGAGCGCTTCGACCCAAGTGTTGAAACTGGCGAATTGCGTCTATACAAAATCAGCTCCGACTTCAGATACGACTACCGCAAAGACCAGCTGGACAGACTTTACAGGGAAAGGGCAGTCGCATTTGCAATCAATGGCCGTGGATACCTTATTGGCGGCAGCGGCGCAAGCGGCGTAGGTGCAAAATCCGACGTTTGGGAATACATACCTTATGGCGGTCGCGACAACCTGGGTCACTGGGCCGAAGTGACATCATTTGAAGGCCCAATACGATATGGAGCCTGCGGTTTCGCACAAAATGGCGCCGGCTACGTATTCTGCGGACAAAACGGCAGCAGCCTGTCAAGCTACTACTCTGACGTATGGCAATACTGCCCTCAAGAGGACTATGAAGAGAGGCAAGACCGATAGCGTTTCCCTCGACCAATAAAACATCACGAAAAGGGAAATCCGCACATTCAGGTTTCCCTTTTTGTATTTATTGACAAAACATTGACAGATATTCTTTTAGATGAAAAACACACTTTATCGGCTATCGCTTTCAATTATTATTGTTGCAACACTGTGCTGCTGCGATGAAGATAACTACTATGGCAACTGGGCATACAAATCAGTAATGAACGATATTGGAAGAGCCAATTCAGCAGTTTTCACAATTGACGACAATATCTACATGGTAGGTGGCGAAGGCTACTACCTAATCCACAAAAACTTCAACAGCACTTGGTGCTACTGCCCAAATGGCAACTACTGGAACGAAATGGACTCGCTTCCATGCTCACCACGCTCTGAAGGCGTGGCCTTCGCAATTGACGGCAAAGGATACTTCTGCGGCGGCCACAACATTGACAACGAATACTTCGACGAATTGTTCGAATTCGACCCATCAAAGCCTGAAGGCTCACAATGGAGGCTGCTGGAGTCTGACCCATTCCCGGGCGGACCGTTCTTTGGCGGAATAGGATTCGCCGCCAACGGATTCGGATACGTAGGCACCGGCTATTACATCGAAAACGGCTACAGCAAAGACTACTACAAGTTCGATGCCACAAAGCCGGAAGGTTCGCGATGGAGCAAGATTGACGCTTCCAGCGCATCAAAGCGCCTCGACGCCAACGTTTTTGTCATTGACGACAAGGCATACATCCTAGGTGGACGGCACAACGGAGCCAAGGTAAACAGCATGGAATGCCTCGACGCATCAACCGACAAGATTTACGTCATCAGCAGCGACATGCTAAAGGACTACAACGTTGACATATTATATAGGTACAACGCATCGTCATTCTCAATAGGAGGCAAGGGCTACATCACTTGCGGGCTCAAGTTCACAGGCGAAGTGCTGCGCGACACTTGGGAGTACACCCCCGATGTCAACAAAGGCAAAGGCTCATGGCAAGTAATGGGCGACTTTGAAGGCCCAAGCCGATACGGAGCACCCGCCTGCTCTGTCGGCAAATACGGCTACATCCTTTGTGGACAAAACGGAGCGGGCTCATCGTCGTTCAAAGACGATGTATGGAAATTCTGCCCTACCGAAAAATACAACAGAAGATATTACAAATAGCCGACAAGCAACAATTATGCCAGCCAACATTTTCGACATAGCAGTGCTGATACTGATAGGAATTTCAGCAATAACAGGCTTCTTCAAGGGGCTGATAACCATGCTTACGTCGCTGCTGGCCATTCTGCTTGGAGCCTGGCTGTCGATAAAGTTCTCGTACATTACTGGCGGACTGCTTCAGTCCCACTTCGACCTCAACGGCCAATACGTGGCGGCGCTGTCGTTTGTCATAACATTCCTGATTGTGGTTTTTGGCGTCCACCTGCTCGGCAAGGCGATAAGCGGGCTTGTAAATGCCATATCGCTCGGAGTCGTCGACAAGATTCTGGGAGTGGCGTTCGGCATGCTGAAAAGCGCATTCATAATAAGCGCAATAATAGCAGGGCTGAACTCGTTTGCCCCAACCTCGTCGCTTTTCTCCAACGAGATGAAATCCGACAGCAAGCTGTACAACATTGTAGAACCTGTGGCACCTCTTGTTTTCAGGCAGCTGCAGTTCAACTTGCCCGGCATGGACAAGGCTATGCCCGACGATGCAATATCCATTTAATAAATACAATGTCGATTCAATCTGAAAAAGAATCAGTAATGCACTATATTTGGACTCAAAATTTATAACCGTACATAATGAATTTCATTGAAGAACTAACCTGGCGCGGAATGATACACCAAATGATGCCAGGAACAGAAGAACTGCTTGCAAAAGAGCAAGTCACTGCATACTTGGGAATCGACCCGACAGCCGATTCTCTACACATTGGCCACCTTTGCGGCGTTATGATGCTTCGCCATTTTCAGCGTTGCGGGCACAAACCGCTTGCACTTATTGGCGGTGCAACAGGCATGATTGGCGACCCTTCAGGCAAAAGCCAGGAACGAAACCTGCTCGACGAAGAGACTCTCCGCCACAACGTCGCCTGCATCAAAAAGCAACTGTCGAAATTCCTCGATTTTGACAGCGACGCATCAAACAAGGCAGAACTAGTCAACAACTACGACTGGATGAAGGACTTCTCTTTCCTTGATTTCGCCCGCGAAGTCGGAAAGCACATCACAGTCAACTATATGATGGCTAAGGAATCGGTACAGAAGCGCCTGAATGGCGAGGCTCGCGACGGTCTGTCATTCACCGAGTTCACTTACCAGCTACTGCAAGGCTACGATTTCCTATACCTCAACGAGCACAAAAACTGCAAGCTCCAGCTTGGCGGTGCCGACCAATGGGGCAATATCACCACTGGTTCAGAGCTTATCCGCCGAACCAACGGAAACGAATGTTTCGCCCTGACCTGCCCTCTGGTGACCAAAGCCGACGGCGGCAAATTCGGCAAGACCGAAAGCGGAAACGTATGGCTCGACCCTGACCGCACGTCGCCTTACCAATTCTACCAATTCTGGATCAACACATCCGATGCCGATGCCGAGAAGTACATCAAGATATTCACATCCCTGTCAAAGGAAGAAGTTGAAAGCCTGATTGCTGAACAAGCCGCCGACCCCGGACAGCGCCCGTTGCAAAAGCGCCTGGCCAAGGAAGTGACCATCATGGTTCACTCTGAAGACGACTACAACATGGCCGTTGAAGCATCAAACATACTATTCGGCAAATCGACAAAGGACAGCCTGCTGAAACTCGACGAACGCACTTTCCTTGAAGTGTTTGCCGGCGTGCCTACCTTCGAGATAAGCAAAGCCGAAATTGAGCAAGGCGTAGGAATGCTCGACCTCCTGGCCGAAAAGACACAAGTCTTCCCTTCAAAAGGCGACCTTCGCCGAACCATACAAGGTGGCGGATTCTCAATCAACAAGGAAAAGATTGACAATACCGATGTGACTATCAACGCCGACTATCTGCTCAACGACAAATACCTGCTGATACAGAAAGGCAAAAAAAGCTACTCGCTGCTGATAGCAAAATAGAAACTGAAGCGGCGGCCCAATGGTCGCCGCTTTCATTATAGCCCCCCACCACCCATGCGCAACTTCCTGAAACACGTCATACTATTGGTGAACATCGCATTCGTAGCGCTTATGCTGATGTCAGGAGCCGCATATTGGATGAATCCCGCCAAGCATACGCTAATAGCCATATTGGGGCTCTGCCTCCCCATTCTGCTGCTCATCAACCTGGCATTCACCATCTGGTGGATTGCGTGGCGCGACAAGCTGTTCATCATTTCGCTTGCAACCATGCTGCCTTTCGTTCCCCGCTATCTCGACTTTCCGCAATCCGACGGCGGCAATGCTCCAAACGAACAGACTATACGGATAATCACATACAACACTCACAACTTCGGGCTGAGCATGTGGCCAAAGCACAAGGAAACAATGGCCGACATGATGGAATTCATCAAGTGCGAGAACATAGACATCGCCTGCTTCCAGGAATACAGCAACGGCGAAAGGGACCTGCCTACCGAAGCCAGCCTCCACAAGATATTCCGCTACAGCCATACATACTACACAATGAACACATGGAACCGTGGCGACACACGTTCAGGACTGGCCACCTACACCAACCACCCGATAGTTGGCCAAAGAAACATACTGTCAGATGGCGAGACGAGCAATGCCATAATATCCACCGATGTCAAGATTGGCGACGACACCATACGCATCTTCAACTGCCACCTGCAATCAAACAAGTTCACAATTGACGAGTACAGCTTCATCGAAAAGGTGAACACACTCGATTCCGATGTCTACGACAAGTCGAAAATAGAAGAAAACAGACGAGGGCTGGCAAGCGTCTACCACCGCATGCAGGAGGCCTACGAATGGCGTGTAAGGCAAGCACTGACCTTGGCCAGACAGGCCGAAGAATCGCCTTACCCGGTAATAATATGCGGCGATTTCAACGAGACCCAGTCATCGTACATCTACCGGCTAGTGAGCAAACGGCTTAACGACTCGCAACGCATCACAAAGACAGGCTGGGGGAACACCTACCGCAGGTTTGCTCCCGGCATCCGAATCGACTACATCCTGTACGACAATCCGCTGAAATGCCGCAGCTGCAATGTGCCTCAAGTCGATTTTTCCGACCACAGGCCAGTCGTCGGCGAATATGCCATTTGCCGTTAGGCCTGCCACACCATCGCAAAAATATAGTGCGATGCCTATACCCACGCTAAAAAATTATTATGATATTTGAATCAGCATAGAATTTATGCCCAACATCGATTTTTTGTGACTGACATGAAAGCAAACAACATTCTGGAAACAGTCGGCAGTACGCCTGTTGTACGGCTGGGGAAGCTCTTTCCCGAAGCCGAAGTATGGATAAAAGTGGAATGCAAGAATCCTGGCGGTAGCGTAAAGGACCGCGTCGCTATTAAGATGATTGCAGATGCCGAGCAAAAAGGCCTGCTCGACAAAAACACCACAATAATTGAGCCTACAAGCGGAAACACCGGCATCGGCCTTGCAATGGTGGCCGCAGTCAAAGGATACAGGCTGATGCTTGTCATGCCTGAATCAATGTCGATAGAGCGTAGGAAACTGGCCGCCGCCTATGGCGCCGAAGTGGTGCTGACACCAGCCTCACTCGGAATGAAAGGCTCCATTGACAAGGCTAACGAACTGGCCGCAAGCATGAAATCGTGGATACCGATGCAGTTCGACAACCTGTCGAACCGGCAAGCCCACATCGACACCACCGCAAAAGAGATAATTGCCGACTTCCCTGAAGGCATCGACTACTATATGAGCGGCGTCGGAACGGGCGGACACCTGACCGGCGTGGCACAAGTGATAAAACGTCAGTGGCCAAGCGTCAAGGTATGGGCCATAGAGCCATCCGACTCGCCTGTGCTGAAAGGAGGCAAGGCCAACCCCCACAAGCTTCAGGGCATTGGCGCAAACTTCGTCCCTGGCAATCTCGACATGGACATTGTTGACGACGTGGTTGACATTGACGCCGACGAAGCTTACGAATTCACACGCCGCATAGTAAAGGAGGAAGGTCTGCTTGTGGGCATATCAACAGGAGCCTCGCTGGCGGCAATTGCAAAACAGATGTCCAAGCTCAAAGGCAAGCGCATCCTTACAATAGCCTGCGACACTGGCGAACGCTACTTGAGTGTCGACGGCCTGTTTTAAGGCTAGCCTGCAAAAATAGCTCATGGCCATTCTGACAGTCATGTCAGGCGGGCTGACCAACGTGTGCGGAAATGAAAGATTGCCGAACCTGTTTTGTAAAATTCCATAATCAGGTAACTTATAGGATACACCTTTAACATTTATCATTGGCTCAATGAAAAGACTAATTGCTACAGTACAGTGCCTGCTTGCTGTCATTGCGGTTTCGGCACAAAGGAACGAAATATCATCAATGCGATGGAGTTCCGACTTCAACATACATATCACATTCAGCAACGATTCATCGACAATTCTGGATGTACGCGGGCTTTACCACTCGTCGGCGACCATGCCGCAAATGGCCGTCGGTTCGGAGGAGGTCACCTACTATCCCGTCTCTCTCGACCCTGAATTTG
Source organism: Bacteroidales bacterium (assembly GCA_045640185.1). Classification (GTDB taxonomy): domain Bacteria; phylum Bacteroidota; class Bacteroidia; order Bacteroidales; family SZUA-534; genus RUG13583. The sequence goes on along the minus strand of JAZUEN010000003.1, from coordinate 39,111 downwards.
TAAATGCGCTGAAAAACCGCAACATCGACTCTTTCGCCAATGACACTGTCATCGTCACCCACAACGACACCTTACGCGCAAAGACACTTTGGAGCGCCTTGCACAACGAGATTGGCGGAGGCTACATTCACTTCATCAACTGTCTGATATACAGCCTTGAATCAAAAAGCCTGAATCTGTATTCCCCTTTCTACATGCGACCTCAGTCCGATTGGAAGCCAAACCCAATGACCGAATCGTACCGCAGGACCCAAAAATGGAAATACTACTTCCCCGACAACCAGAAACTTGCACAAAAGGAATATCTCATTAAGGAGAAAAACGGCGAATTAGGCGACATCAAGCTGTTGCCAAAGTCGTTCATCGACCTGTTTCTGAACACTAACCAAAAGCAATACGACATGCTTGTGGCCAACAACGAAAACAACAAAGTCGCCATCATCAACATGGTACGGCTTCTGGTCAGCGCCAACTACCTCGGGCTTGACCAAATAGCGCTAATTCAAGGCGCCGTATCGAGGTCGATAATGAAATACTCCATCAACAGCCTGCCGTCGGTGATTGTGTTTGACGATTTCGGCGCTGCAGTGGCCATGACCCTTGACCACGAAGGCTACAAAATCGACAATGTGGTGTTCAACCAGCAAGACCAGCTGTCGGCCGAAGAAATTGAGCAGCGCATGCAACTGATGCAAAGCGTGATACGTCAAGTGAACTCCATCAACAAGAAGATTTTCGAGAAAAACCTGAAGAACTACTACAAATAGTGGCGACGCACCAACAGCCAACATGGTGCACGAGCATTCTCTCACTAATGAGAAGAGTGTGGTTTTTGTGTTTTTTCACCCCAAAAAGACTAATCGCGAATCCGGCAAAATTGAAGGCGCCTTAAAAGGGCGCCTTATTTTTTGGCTTATTTCCGAGCCCGTTTCAAGCCCCAGAAAAAGGACAACCACCCTTTTACTTCCAACCTTTATCGAAATATACTACCGAACTTAAAAATTTTTTCCTTAACTTTAAAGCATTGCGTTCCAGAAAGAAATTCATCTTTTAGTCAAACTAACACATATACCACTATGAAAGTTTATCAGCCTAATGAGATTAAGAATCTCTCGTTAATTGGTGCTGCAGGCTCAGGCAAGACCACCCTGGCCGAGGCGATGATGTTTGAAGCAGGAGTGATTGGGCGCCGTGGCGACATTGAAAGCCAAAATACCGTTTCCGACTATCACCCCATTGAACACGAGCAAGGACGCTCTGTCTATTCAACCGTGCTTCACGTTGAATTCAACAACAAGAAGCTGAACATCATAGACACTCCGGGACTTGACGACTTTGTCGGCGGTGTCATTTCATCACTGGCCGTCACCGATGCGGCAATAATGGTGATAAACGCCTCAAAGGGCGTTGAAGTCGGCACACAGACCATATCGCGCCATTGCAAGCGGCTGAACACGTCAATGCTGATTGCCGTCAACCAGCTCGACCACGAGAAGGCCAACTTCGACAAGACCATGGAAGAACTTAACGCCTTGTACGGCAACAAGGTGGCCATTGTGCAATATCCAATAAACCCTGGCACAGGATACAACGAGATGATTGACGTGCTGAAAATGAAGATGTACCGCTGGAAACCCGAAGGAGGCGTCCCCGAAGTGCTGGAGATTCCTGCCGAACAGATGGAGAAAGCCAAGGAACTAAATGCAAAACTTATTGAGGCCGCCGCCGAAAACGACGATACGCTGATGGAGAAATTCTTTGACGCAGGATTCCTCGACGAGGACCAGATGCGCGCCGGAATACGCGCCGGAATCATCAGCCGCGGAATGTTCCCCGTATTCTGCGTTGCAGGCAAAAAGGACATGGGCATTCGCCGAATGATGGAATTCGTGGGCAACGTGGCTCCAAACCCGACAGAAATGCCTGCACCTGTCAATTCCGAGGGCAACGAGGTTCCTTGCGACACTGAAGGGAAGACTTCTGTGTTCGTGTTCAAGACAACTGTCGAGGAGCACGTCGGCGAGGTGCTTTACTTCAAGGTGATGTCAGGCAAGCTTGTCGAGGGCATGGACCTTGTCAACACCAACAAGAACACGAAGGAACGCATATCGCAGTTCTTCTCGCCTGCCGGCAAAAACCGCGAGAAACTGACCGAAATGGTTGCAGGCGACATTGGCGCAATGGTCAAGATGAAGGAGACAAAGACCAACCACACCCTTAACGACAAGGACCTGGATTGGACATATCCCGCCACCCAGCTTCCCGACCCGAAATTCCGCACGGCAATAAAGGCCACAGAGTCGTCAGACGACGAGAAACTTGGCGACACCCTGATACGCAAGGCTCAGGAGGATCCGACAATAATAGTGGAATATTCAAACGAGCTGAAACAGACCATTGTATATGGACAAGGCGAGTTCCACATAAACTCGCTGAAATGGCAGCTTGAGAACCTGCACGGCATTAAGGTGCAGTTCCTCGACCCGAAGATTCCTTACCGCGAGACCATAACCAAACCCGCACAGGCCGACTACCGGCACAAAAAGCAGTCGGGCGGCGCCGGGCAGTTTGGCGAGGTGCACATGATTATAGAGCCATACTACGAAGGAATGCCTGCTCCGTCAACATTCAAGATTGACGGCAAGGACTGGTCGGTCAGCCTTCGCGGGACCGAAGAAATCCCGTTGCCGTGGGGCGGAAAGCTTATTTTCTGCAACTGCATTGTAGGCGGAGCCATCGAGGCCCGTTTCATGCCGGCAATCCAGAAAGGCATCATGGAGAAGATGGAGGAAGGCCCGCTCACCGGTTCGTATGCCCGCGACATACGCGTCTGCATATACGACGGCAAGATGCACCCTGTCGATTCAAACGAAATATCGTTCAAGCTGGCCGGGCGCAACGCCTTCAGCCAAGCCTTCAAGACAGCCGGACCGAAAATCATGGAGCCTATCTACGACGTTGAAGTGCTTGTCCCTTCGGAATACATGGGCGACGTGATGAGCGACCTTCAGGGCCGTCGCGCCATAATCATGGGCATGAACAGCGAGTCGGGCTACGAGAAGCTACAGGCCAAGGTTCCACTGGCTGAACTGAACAAATACTCCACATCGTTGAGTTCGCTCACTTCGGGTAGCGCAACCTACACCATGAAGTTTGCCGAGTATGCCCAAGTGCCTGGCGACGTCCAGGACAAGCTGCTCAAGGCTTACGAGGCTGAACACAAGGAAGAGGAATAGGACAATAACAGATTGTGCAGATGTGAAATATCACATCTGCAAGCATAAGGCAGAAATACATTTTGTATTTCTGCCTTTTTTATTGCGTAAATGAAGAAAATACTATATTTCGTTAAATTTGAACGTCTAAAATGTGGCATACGCTTAAAAAACCCAATTGAGTGTCCGCATGGCAACGATTGCTTATCTAACTAAACAACAAACTATGAAAAGACTTTTTATTGCAACATTTTTTGTCTTGGCAAGCCTGTCAACAGCATGGGCTCAAACCAAAACAGTATGGAACCAGCCAGCAACCGATTCGGGAATATATGGCGACGGGTACTTCAACTATGCCATTGACGTGATGAGTGTGGAAATGGATGACTCGGAAACGATCCTGCGCCTGAAAATCATGGCTCGACCAGACTCTGAACATAACAAGTTCCAGATAATGAATACAGTTTACCTTTTAGCTGGAGAAACACGTTATAAAGTACGTTCTATTGATGGCTTGAAGTTCGACACTTGGACCAATACTGACAAAGATGGAAAGAAAGATGTTGCCATTCATTTTGAGCCACTGCCACTCAATACTCGCTCGTTCGACTTCATTGAATTTGATGGCGATGGCGCCTGGCGGATAAAAGGCATTAAGCCTGTGGAGGAACGCTGGAAGCAACTCTTCCCTTCATATTGGAGAAACGAGAAAACTGGCGATTGGAGCATTGCCTTTCTTGACAATGGTTACGCTATCTACGACTGTAAGATATGGGAGATGCATGCTGATGTAAGCAAAGCCGATGAGGCCAGAATAACCTTAACACAAAATGGCCAAAATGTGGACGTACAGGTTGACAAAGACATGAATGGCAAGCGCAACATTACTATTGACGGCAAAAAAGCTGTTTACTCAATGATAACAGACCGTTTCATGCCCGACTATCCAACAAAGGATACCCGTACTGACTTTGTCGATACCGACTATAAAGAGGATACCATTACTATAGCTGGTTGGATTATGGACATGCCAGAATATTTCCGAAACGACATGTTCTTTGACATTTCGGTGGAAAACAGAATTTTTCTTGACGAAACCTCGGAATATAATGCCAAAATGGACTCGCTTGGCCGTTTCTCAATCAAAATACCTCTGCTGAATAGCGCAGAGATTTTCTGCGATTGGAAACGTTGTTTCATACATACCATGTTCGAACCAGGCAAGACATACTTCCTGCTATACGACTTCAAGGAAGGTCGCCGTTTCTGGATGGGCGATGACGTACGGTTACAGAACGAACTGCTCAAGTTCCCTCTTGGCTGGTATGGCATACGTATGGATGGTGGTGCCGACTTCGACAAATATATTTCATCCGTTGACAGCCTTATCAAGGCACAACACGCTTACATCGACGACTTATGCCGGCAACACCCAAACCTCTCCACACGTTTCTGCCTATACAGCAAAGGCAACATCACTTGGCAGCAAGCAAGCTATTTTGGTCAGGCTCGTTTCAATGCAAAAGATTTCAAGCTGCCAGAAAATGCCAGAAAATATGCATACGACAATTTTTGGTCAAAGATGGGAAATCCATACACGCTTCACCGCGACATGGGATCTTTCTGGGATTACTATGTTGGCGATTTGGCTCGTGACAATGAATCCTTCTCTGTCAACATAATCGATTGCATAGATGAAATAGCTGAAAATTCTGAAGATTTGGAACAACTGAAGACTTGGAAAACATGGATCCAGGATGCCAACGAGAAGATGATGGCATTAACCAACGATGAAGAGAAGCAAAAATTGGCCGACGAATTGAACTCGCAAAACAAGGATATGATTGAACGTGTAGGCAAAATTCTTAATAGCCCGCGAACAAATAAGATAATAATGTCAAAGCTTCACATGAAAGAAATAAAAAGATATATGTATTGTCTCGACTCACTTGAGGCGGACAAGACTATAAAAAGCGCCATGATATATAGGCAATCTTTAGAAGCACTTGAACAAGATCATACGCCGATGTCGGCAAACATTATGGATTCACTTAAGATTTGGATTGACAACCCTTCGCTTTTCGAAAATGTAGAAAAGAAAAATGAGTATTATTCAGCTCTCGCAAACAAGGAATTTGACAAACTTGTACTGAAAACCGGCAAGGAAGTTGAAGGAATGACTGAAGGCAAGGAAATACTGGACAAACTGCTTGAACCATACCGAGGCAAGATAGTTCTCATAGATTTTTGGGGAACATGGTGCGGTCCTTGCAAGGAAGCACTATCACACTCCGATGATGAATATGCCCGTCTGGCAAAATACGACATCCAATATGTGTATCTTGCCAACAGCAGCCCGAAGGATTCTTGGGAGACGATCATTAAGGAGTATAATGTGTGTGGACCTAACGTGGCTCACTTCAACCTTCCTGCCAATCAACAGAGTGCTATAGAGCGTTACCTTCAGATTCATGCCTTTCCCACATACAAGCTCGTCGACAAACAAGGCAACATCCTGGACATAGTTGTAAATGTACACAACCTTGACTCGCTGGAGAGTGACATTAAGATTCTGTCGGAACAGTAGAAATATTTTCTCAAAATAGAACCGAGGCAACCTCTGCTATTACATAGTAAGGTTGCCTCGATTGCTTTATTCTCCTGTGTCGAAGTTCTTATTAAAACACTTGCGTTTTTTGGCAATGGCATTATTCCTCCCAACTTAAAAGCATGCCTGAAACGCCATGTGTTTTCTCACGTATGCGTGACGGCCTTATGCATTCACACCATACACGAAAAATTTATACTTTAGCCACGTTTTTACAAACCATTCATCTTGAAGCGGAAATTCATTGTAAACCTTATACTTCTGATATTCCTGAACCTGCTGGTCAAACCATTTTGGGTTTTCGGAATCGACCGTACTGTGCAGAACACTGTAGGTGCCGAACAATACGGGTTTTACTTCGCATTGTTCAATTTCTCATTGATACTCAACATTTTGCTCGACCTAGGCATTACCAACTACAACAATCGGAACATATCGCAAAACGAGCATGAGCTCAGCTTCTTCTTCTCAAACATATTCTCGCTAAGACTCGTTTTAGGCGCCATATATTTTGCCGTAAGCATTCTGATAGCGTGGCTATGCAACTACAGCCGTGCGCAAATATGCATGCTGATGCTGCTTACGTTCAACCAGTTTCTGCTGGCTCTCATATTGTACCTGCGCTCAAATCTGGCAGGGTTGCAGCTTTTCAAGACCGACAGCCTGATGTCAGTTCTTGACCGCATTGTGCTGATTGCCATCTGCAGCCTGCTGCTATGGGGGAACGTGACAGACCAGCCATTCCGCATCGAGTGGTTTGTATATGCGCAGACAGGCTCCTACCTGTTTACCGCAATTGTAGCCTTTGTGCTGGTGCTCATCCATTCAGACAAGTTCAGCCTCAAGTTCAGTCCCAAAATGTCGCTAGCCATACTCAAGCGCAGTTTCCCGTTTGCACTGCTCACGCTGCTCATGTCGCTCTACAACCGCGTCGACTCTGTAATGCTTGAGCGCCTGCTGCCCGACGGCAACGCACAGGTTGGCATCTACGCCCAAGCCTACCGCATTTCAGATGCCTGCTGCATGTTTGCCCTGCTGTTCGCCAATCTGCTGTTGCCAATGTTCTCACGGATGCTGAAGCAAAAGGACAATGTTGCAGGGCTTGTACGCCTGTCGACAATACTGATGGCCGTTCCTGTTGTTGCCGGAGTCGTCATGTGCGTATTCTACCGCCAGCCGATAATGGATCTGCTCTACAACAGCCATGTGGCCGAATCGGCGCCAATATTCGCACTGCTGATAAGCGGATTCTTCTTTATATCGATGACATACATCTACGGCACGCTGCTCACCGCCAACGGAAGCCTGCGCAAGCTCAACACCACAGCATTTTTCGGCATGGCATTCAACATCATGGCAAACCTGATAGCCATTCCACATTATCAGGCACTTGGCGCCGCCACCGTAAGTCTTGCGACACAAAGTTTGACAGCCATTACCCAAATTGTGATTGCTTTTTCTATTTTTGGCTTCAAATTCTTCGGCCGTACACAATTTATGCTGGTTTTGTACGTATTTGGTGTTGTGGCCCTTGGATTTGCGACAACACATCTGCCATACGCCTGGACTACCGACGCCGTGCTGATGCTTGCCGCATCAGGATTGCTGGCCGTAGTGCTCAGACTAATACGGATAAAGGATTTTATTGGAATATTAACAATAAGTAAATCAAATAATTAATAGAAATGAAGTTTCAAAAACTCAATCTCATCATTGGTTGGATAACCTTTGCAATTGCGTCATCGGTTTACATAGCAACCATTGAGCCCACAGCAAGCTTCTGGGACTGTGGCGAATTTATTGCAACAGGATGCAAACTTGAAGTAGGTCACCCTCCTGGCGCACCGTTCTTCATGCTGATGACCAATTTCTTCAGCCATTTTGCCGGTGGCGATGTCACAAAAGTGGCAATGTGGGCAAACATTATGTCGGCACTTGCATCGGGTGGCACCATACTGTTCCTGTTCTGGACAATAACCCACCTTGCAAAGAAGCTTTTCCACAAGAAAGACGAAGAGATGCCTCTTGGCGCACAGATAGCCATTTTGGGCAGCGCTTTTGTAGGCTCGTTGGCATACACATTCTCCGACACATTCTGGTTCTCTGCCGTTGAAGGCGAAGTCTATGCATCGTCGTCGCTGCTGACTGCGTTCGTGTTTTGGGCAATACTGAAATGGGAAGACGTGGCCGAGGAGAAGTACAGCAACCGGTGGCTTGTGCTTATTGCCTACATCATTGGCCTTTCAATAGGCGTGCACCTGCTGAACCTGCTTACCATACCTGCCATTGCGCTGGTTTACTACTTCAAGAAGTACAGCAGCATAACGCCTAAAGGCATCATCTACACGTTGCTGGCATCGTGTGTGATACTGGGCGGAGTAATGTGGGGCATCATACCGGGCATTGTCAAAATGGGATTCTTCTTCGACCGCATCTTTGTAAACGGGTTCGGCCTGGCCTACAACAGCGGCCTGCTGTTCATGATTGTCATGCTTGCGGCGCTCTTCACTTGGGGCATCATCCATACGCAAAAGAAAGACAAGCCTGTATGGAACACCATCCTGCTCAGCGTTGCAGTCATGCTGATTGGCTATGGCTCATACGCCGTAACCGTCGTGCGCTCGCTTGCCACACCCCCTATCGACCAGAACGACCCTGAAGACGCATACTCGCTCTTGAGCTACCTCAACCGTGAGCAATACGGCAGCAGCCCGCTAGTCTACGGACAATACTACAACACTCCCATCGTTCCGGAAGATCCATACAAGCACATTGGCACCAACTGGATTCAGAAAAACGGCAAATACGTTGAATCAAACGACAAGGTTGAATACAACTACAACAAGGCAATGTGCACATTCTTCCCTCGAATGTGGAGCAGCAAGCAAGAACACATTGAAGACTACAAATTCTGGGGCGAGATAAAAGGCCACAAGGTCAGGGTACGCAACAACCAAGGCGAAATGGAAACCATGGTAAAGCCTACATTCGGCGAGAACCTGCGCTACTTCTTCCGCTACCAATGCGGGTTCATGTACTGGCGCTACTTCATGTGGAACTTCGTCGGCCGCCAAAACGACATTCAGGGCGATGGCGACAACATGAGCGGCAACTGGATAAGCGGCATAAAGTTTCTCGACGAATCCAGGTTAGGCCCGCAAGACGACCTTCCGTCGGAATTCGCAAACAACCCTGGAACCAACAAGTACTACTTCCTGCCACTCATACTTGGCCTATTGGGGCTGTTCTACCAGCTGAAGCGCGACAAGTGCAACTTCTGGGTTGTAATGGCATTGTTCATACTGACAGGCTTGGCAATAGTGGTCTACCTGAACCAATATCCTCGCCAGCCACGTGAGCGTGACTATGCATATGCAGGCTCGTTCTACGCGTTTGCCATTTGGATTGGCTTAGGCGTGCTTGCCGTATATGAATGGCTGAAGTCGCTGACCAAGAAGGAGATTCCCGCAGCCGCAGTGGCAACAGCCGTCTGCCTGTTCATTCCTGGCATAATGTGCGCCGAAAACTGGGACGACCACGACCGCAGCAACCGATACGTCTGCCACGATGTGGCCTGGAACTACCTGAACTCGTGCAAGCCAAACGCCATCATCTTCACAAATGGCGACAACGACACCTTCCCATTGTGGTACATTCAGGAGGTTGAGGGCGTCCGCACCGACGTGCGTGTCATCTGCCTGCCATACCTCATCACCGACTGGTACATCGACCAAATGAAGTCGAAATACTACGAGTCGGACCCTGTCCCATTCAGCTTCACGCATGACCAGTACGAGTCTGGCACTCGCGACCAGGTTCCTGTATACGAGAAGATAAAGGATCCGCAGGAGCTGAAAGACGTCATCGACTTTGTCGGGAGCGACAATCCGCAGACAAAGCTGATGACCAACTACAACGAAAAGGTTGACTACTTCCCAACCAAGAAGCTCAAAGTCACTATCGACAAGGACGACATCCTTGCCAAAGGAGTGGTACCTGCAAAAGACTCGGCACGAATTGTGAATGAAATGAGCTGGAGCCTTGCCTCACGCTACATAATGAAGAACGACATGATGATTCTGGACTTGGTTGCCAACTCAAATTGGGACCGTCCGATATACTTTGTATCAGTAGGACCAGGCAACGACACCAACATTCGCGACTATTTCCAGTGCGAAGGCTTCGCCTACCGTCTGGTGCCAATCAAGACTCCTTTCGACTATCAGGAACTAGGCTATATCGATACCGATGTGCTCTACGACAACATGATGAACAAGTTCCGCTGGGGCAACATGGGTGACCCTAAAGTGTACCTCGACGAGAACATACGTCGCACACTGCACATTGTAAAAGTCCGCAACAACTTCGGACGGTTGGCCATGGCACTTCAGCAAGAAGGCAAGGCCGATTCCGCCAACGTTGTAATTGACAGGGCCCTGGAAGTGCTGCCTCCTGAAAAGATCTGCATCGACTACTACGACATGAAGCTTGTCGAGGCCTTGTTTGCCTGCAAGCACGATCGTACAGAGGAAATTGCAAGAACCATCGCCAACACAGCCTACAACGACCTGCTGTACTACGCAAAGCTTGACCCGCGTTTCTACGCTTCGGCCGAAAGCAAGCGCCAGATGTGCATGATTAACGCCCAAATGGTAATTGAGATAGCCAGCACATACAAGTTCGCCGAACTGGAAAAGGATTTGTCACAAATATATGGAGAGATGTACGACATCTACTCTGGAAAAGTAGACTACAATTCTCTTCAGCAATTGAGTCGCAAATAGGATTTTTGGCCATAAATTGACCAAAAACGCCGTAGTTGGCAGTCCAACTACGGCGTTTTTTTTGCCTTTTTTAAGGCATTTTCAATGCATTTTCAAAAAAAAACGCAATGAAAAAGCAAAAATTTGCCTTTGTAGGACACTGACTGCCAGCGTTTTGCCAAATTGCAAACTAGAAATTGCTAAATTGCAAAGTCAAATTGGATGAGACAGAGCACCTTTGTATTGCAAAAACAAAGAATAACTTAAAAGCTAAAAATTATGGAACACTACACATTAATCTTCTGGGGCTCGATTATCGGTTCGTTCGTTGTTGCATTTACAATAATAAAAATCCTTACCCGTCTTGGCGACAAAGACAACATTACCGAAATCTAGTGAAATCTGGCAAGAACCTACACCTATGTGCATAATGCTATTGACGACACTGATTGTGTCAATCAGACATCGTAATCGGGCACGCAGAGTTTGATCCTAGTCTTTCAGATAGCCGTTCAGCATGTCCAAAAGGGCCTTGCCTGAAATAGGCTTCGACACATAGTCGTCGCAACCCGCCTCCATTATCTTCTGCCTGTCGCCTTCAAGGGCGTAAGCCGTCTGCGCTATTATCACAACCTGTGGATTGACCTTCTTTATTTCGACGGAAGCCTCCAGGCCTCCCATGTCGGGCATTCGCATATCCATCAATATGACTTTTATTTCGTCGTCACGCTTGATAGCCTCAATTGCCTGCAAGCCTGTCTTTACCCATATCAATTCTGCATTAGTACGGCGCAACAAGGCCTTTAGGAACAAGAAATTAGTCTCCTCGTCTTCTGCCACCAAAATTTTTTTGCCCGTAAAATCGTAAACATCCATAATGTTTTGTTTTTAGGAAAGCTAAAGGTACAAAAAGTTGTAAATTTGCACACACAAAGTGAATTTATTTAACAGGTTGAGTTTAAGACAAATGGGCAAAATCAACATAATAAGGGAAGAATTGAGGGAGACAGCCGTGCTTGTCGGCGTCATAACACAGGAGCAAGACGAAGACAAGGTGAACGAATATCTTGATGAACTTGCGTTTCTGGCCGATACGGCAGGAGCAATCACCACCAAACGCTTCACCCAGAAGATGGACAAGCCAAACGGCGCCACGTTTCTAGGCTCGGGCAAGATTAAGGAAGTGGCTGAATATGTTGAGGCAAACAGCATCAACCTTGTGATTTTTGACGATGAGCTGACCCCCACCCAGCTCCGCAACCTTGAAAACATGTTCAAGGCACGCGTGCTTGACCGCACCAACCTGATACTCGACATTTTTGCACAACGCGCCCGCACAGCACACGCAAAGGTCCAGGTGGAACTGGCACAATACCAATACCTGCTGCCCCGGCTTACCCGAATGTGGACCCACCTTGAGCGTCAGCGTGGAGGCATAGGAATGCGTGGCCCCGGCGAGACTCAAATTGAAACCGACCGTCGTATCATACTTGACAAGATATCGCACCTGAAAGAACAGCTGGACAAAATTGACAAGCAAATGGCGACACAACGCAAAAACCGTGGCCAAATGGTGCGCATTGCGCTTGTAGGCTATACCAACGTGGGCAAGTCAACCATCATGAACATGCTGAGCAAAAGCGACGTCTTTGCCGAAAACAAGCTTTTTGCCACACTCGACACCACTGTACGCAAGGTGGTCATCGACAACCTGCCGTTCCTGCTGTCTGACACCGTAGGATTCATCCGCAAACTGCCACACGACCTTGTGGAATCGTTCAAATCGACACTTGACGAGGTGCGCGAGGCCGACATTCTGCTACACGTTGTCGACATCTCACACCCCGACTTTGAGGAACAGATAAACGTGGTGAACAGCACCCTGCAGGAAATTGGCGCACAATCCATCCCGACATACGTCGTATTCAACAAGGTCGACAACTACAAGTACGTTCCGCAGGACGAAGACGACCTGACTCCCGCAACCAGGCAGAACATCCCGCTTGACGAACTGAAAAAATCATGGATTGCCAAAAACAACCTTCCGTGCATCTTCATCTCGGCTACCGAGCGCCTCAACATTGAAGAGTTCAAGACAATGATATACGAAAAGGCCAAGGCCATTCATGCCGAACGCTACCCATACAACAATTTCCTGTTTGAGAAATACGACTCCGAGGAGCTGTCAGAATAGGGCTCTTGCTTGCAACATGGCCAACCTTGATATTTGGTTCAATGGCACGTACAAACTGATGTTTTATTTCTATCTTTAGGTGCTAATTTAAAAATCAATGCTATGAAAAAACTATCGTTATTGGCCATGTGCCTATGCTTTGGCCTTGTGGCTACAGCACAGAAAGTAACTGTAAAAGGCGACCTTAAATGCCTTAAAGACGCCGGCGCTGTAAGTTTCGACTTCACTTACAACAACATGACTGTAGGCAAAATGTCGGAAGCCGACTATGTTGCAAAGAAAGTTAAGGAAAACAACGACAAGGAAGCCGGCAAGGGCGACCACTGGAACGAGCTGTGGGAAAGCGACAAAAAGAATGTATATCCTGTCAAGTTCTGCGAATTGTTTGCCAACTACAGCAAAATGGAAGTGAGCGACTCGAAACAACGCATCAACATATCAGTGAACACCGACTTCTTTGAGCCAGGCTTCAACATTGGCGTAATGCGCCAAGATGCCTTTGTCAGCGTCACCATCAAGATTACCGACACTCAAGACGGCGACAAGGAACTTGCGACAGTGACAATACTGAAGGCTCCGGGAAGGACGTTTAGCGGTTCCGACTTCTCTGTAGCCGACCGTGTAGGCGAGGCCTATGCCAAGGCTGGCAAGGAATTCGGCGCACGTGTTGCAAAGGCCTGCAAATAACCGTTCCTGATAAAAACGACAAAAGCGGACGCACATATGTGTATCCGCTTTTTTTATGCCATATATTTTATGGATTCCTCCCCGATGGCTAAATCGAATCCAAAAGCCTATCGTCTATCTCGTTTAGCGAATGAAGCACGGCATCGGCTATGCAATACTCCTTGCGCCCTGCCAATTCCTTGTCGGGCACGGCAATCACTTTCATTCGGGCGGCCTTTCCTGCTATTACTCCAAAAACCGAATCTTCAAGTACAAGGCAATTTTCCGGATCTACGTTCAGACGCTCGGCGGCTGTCAGGAACACCTCAGGATGAGGCTTGCCGTATTTGGCATGTTCGGCCGACTGCACGACACTGAAATACTTGCGGACATCAAGTTTGTCAAGCACCGCATCAATCAGCGACATTGCCGACGCCGATGCTACGGCCATTGTCCACCCTTTAGACGCGAAAAGCTGTGCCGCCTGATGGACACCAGGCAGAGGCTCGCCGTAATTCCTGACAAGCCGGGTAACCTCCTCCAGTATTTCAGCCACAGCCTGCCCGCGGTCCGTTATGTGGCCTGGCATCAGCATGTCCCAATGAGCCACAACCTCGTCAAGTCGCATTCCTGTTGTAGTGCGGCATAAGTCCTCAGTCAGATGGATCCCCTTGCTGTCGAAAACCATACGCTCGGCCAGTCTCCAAAATGGCTCGGAATCGACCATAAGTCCGTCCATGTCAAAAATCACGGATTGTATCATGTCGTTTTTTTCGCAAAAATACAATTAGAATGGCATTTGACGACCATTTTCCCGAGACAGGCAAAAAATGAGTTTTTTTCGGCATTTCAGGCTGTCTGAAGACGCGTTGCCCGCAAAAGTATTGGTCAATGGCAAAAAACTGAATGTAAATGTCTTTACATTATTGGCTAATAATAAGCTTTGATATGAAAAAATATCTACATTTACCGCAATTTTTTAAAAATCACAATGTTTAAGACAAAGAAAGAGATTCTGTTCACCATACTGACGGGTTTTTTTGTCACTAACGCAGTATTTGGTGAAATGATTGGAGGAAAAATAATCCAGCTAGGACCATTTCCCGTAAGTATTGGCATTATTCCATGGCCAATTGTTTTCCTTTCAACAGATATCATCAACGAATATTTCGGTAAGACCGGCGTACGCAAGCTTACAATGATGACAGCTGTATTTCTGGTATACATATACCTGATGCTGACGGCAGGAATGGCGGTCCATTCATCACCAAGCTCGCCCGTAACCGACGACATGTTCAATGGAGTATTTGGGCAAACACGCTGGATCATAGTAGGCAGCATTACGGCATTCATCGCTTCACAGCTGCTCGATATGGTTACATTCTGGTTCATCCGCGAAAAGACGGGCAACCGGTTTGTCTGGCTACGTGCAACAGGCTCCACTGCCGTTTCGCAGATAGTCGACTCGTTCATTGTAACGGGCATAGCATTCTACCTGCCTGGCTACATGGACTTCAAGACATACGTGGCAACTGCGGCAACTGGATATGTGGCAAAGCTGTTCATATCACTTGTGATGTCACCGCTTATCATTCTGTTCCACGGCATCATCGACAGATACCTGGGTAAAGAGGAAAGTGAGAAGATACTGGAGGAAACGGCGGCAGAGAACTTGCCGACAAGCAGATAACCAAAGCAAAAACATAACGACGCCACATACGGATTTCCATATGTGGCGTTTTTTTTAGGCAAACGGCGCCATTTCTCCTGGCAAAAGGACAAGTCCGGACAACGGAACCATGCAGGCCTGCGGCATCCCCCCCCTTTATTTCATCTGACAAACTGTTTAGATTTACGTTTTCGTTTTTTACCTTCGCTCAACTTAAAACACATCCGTTATGGCTGACAAAAAACTATTTCTGCTCGACGCCTATGCGCTGGCATACCGTGCCTACTACGCTTTCATCAAGAGTCCGCGAATAAATTCGAAAGGCATAAACACATCAGCCGTGTTCGGCTTCACAAATACACTTCTTGAAGTCCTGCAAAAGGAGAACCCATCGCACATTGGCGTAGTGTTCGACCCTCACGGCCCGACATTCCGCCACGATATGTACGCCGAATACAAGGCAAACCGCGAGGCCATGCCGGAAGACATGAGGCAAGCCATTCCGCTCATAAAGGAAGTGATTGGGGCGCTGCGCATCCCAGTTGTGCAGGTACAGGGATTTGAGGCCGACGACATTATCGGCACTCTTGCCCATAAGGCCGCTGACGAAGGCTTTACGGTATATATGATGACTCCCGACAAGGACTACGCACAACTTGTCCGCGACAATGTGTTTGTCTACAAGCCTAGCCGTTCGGGGGGCGACGTCGAAATATGGAATGCCGAAAAAGTAAAGGAGAAATTTGCCGTCACGCCCGATCACATAATTGACCTGCTGG
Source organism: Bacteroidales bacterium (assembly GCA_045640185.1). GTDB lineage: Bacteria > Bacteroidota > Bacteroidia > Bacteroidales > SZUA-534 > RUG13583. The sequence continues at coordinate 23,217 of JAZUEN010000003.1, read as the reverse complement.
GACTTATGGGCGACACGTCGGACAACATCCCGGGCTGTCCCGGCATAGGCCCGAAAAGTGCCGAAAAGCTGATTACCGATTTCGGCTCAATTGAGAAAATTTATGATAACATAGACCAGCTCAAAGGGAAACAGAAGGAAAACATGGTGAATTTCCGACAACAAATTGAGCTATCGAAAGTGCTTGCCACTATAAACACCCACTCGCCGGTCGAATTCAATGCCGAGGAATACAAGCGCGAAGAGCCCGACATTGCAAAACTGACCGACCTGTTCGCCGATTTGGAATTCAAGAATATGTTAAACCGGGCCATAAGCCAGGCGTCGCCAACAAGCACGGCCGCGCCGGCACCACAGCCGACCGGCCCGATACAAGGCTCGCTGTTTGATTTTGACGACATTCCAATGGCACAACCTGCCCCAAAGCTGGCTACAATAAAGGACGTAAAGCCCGATTACCGCATAGCGCAAACCGACGATGAACAAACGGCCCTGCTAAACCATTTGCTTGAATGCAAGGAAGTCTGCTTCGACACGGAAACCACGTCGCTCGACATCCACGATGCGGAACTTGTATGCATCACCTTCACCACAAAGGAAAAGAGCGGATGGCTAGTCCCGCTGCCAGCCAACCAAACCGAAGCCCAGGCTGTAGTTGACCGGTTCAAGCCGTTTTTTGGCAATGCGCAAATCGACAAGATAGGCCAGAACATAAAGTACGACATACTTGTGCTAAAGAACTACGGCGTTGAAGTCCGTGGACGGCTATTCGACACCATGGTGGCTCATTACCTGATTCAGCCCGAACTGCGCCACAATCTCGACATTCTGGCTGAAACATACCTAAAATACAGCACCATCAAGACCGAAGAGCTGATAGGCAAACGCGGAAAAACACAAATGTCGATGCGCAACGTTGGCATCGACCTGTTGCGCGACTATGCCTGCGAAGACTCCGACATCACCTTCCAGCTCAAGCCCTTGCTTCAGGACGAATTGCAGAAAAACGGCATGCTGAACCTTTTCTACGACATTGAAACTCCACTGATTCCCGTACTTGCCGACATGGAATACACAGGCGTCAAAATTGACGTCACGGCTTTGAAAAGCTACGCCGAAGAACTACGGACGAAAATAGCCGAAACAGAAAAGAAAATCTTCAACGAGGCAGGAATGGAATTCAACATATCGTCGCCAAAGCAATTGAGCGAACTGCTTTTCGACCGCCTCAACATAAGTGGCGGGAAAAAGACACATGCCAAGCAATACTCTACCGCCGAGGATGTGCTCGAGAAGCTTGCCGACAAGCACCCTATCATTCCGCTGATTCTTGAATACAGGTCGCTGAAAAAGCTGTCGTCCACCTACGTTGAAGCCCTTCCGCAACTTGTCCACCCGAAAACAAGACACATACATACATCTTACAACCAGACGATTACATCGACGGGACGACTAAGTTCGACTAACCCCAACCTGCAAAACATTCCCGTGCGCGAAGAGATAGGCCGAAAGGTACGTATGGCATTCGTAGCAACCGAAACAAACGGGTGCATACTGGCGGCCGACTATTCACAAATAGAGCTTAGGCTGATGGCGCACTTGAGCAACGACAAGTCCATGGTTGATGCGTTCAAGGCCGAACAAGACATACACGCGGCAACCGCGGCCAGGCTATTCCACGTGCCAGTTGAACAAGTTTCGAAAGAACAGCGCAGAAAGGCCAAAAGCGCCAACTTTGGCATCATCTACGGCATATCGTCGTTCGGCCTGGCACAAAACACCGGCATCAAGGTGACCGAAGCCAAGGAGATCATTGACAACTACTTTGAGAATTTTCCCGGCGTGAAGGAATACATGGACTTGAGCATCAAAACCGCACGCAACTGCGGATACACCGAGACGCTATGCCACCGCCGCCGCTACCTGCCCGACCTGCAGTCGGTTAACAGTCTGGCCCGAAGCTCCGCCGAACGCAACGCCATCAACGCGCCCATACAGGGAACCGCCGCCGACATCATAAAGATTGCCATGATTCGCATCTTCAACAAGATGAATGAACTTGGGCTGAAATCGAAAATGGTCATGCAGGTTCACGACGAACTTGTGTTTGACGTGGCTCCAAACGAAACCGAACAGCTTGCCAACCTGGTAAAGGCGGAAATGGAAAAGGCAATGCCGTTGAGCGTTCCGCTTACTGCCGAAGTGGGCATTGGCAACAGCTGGCTTGAGGCCCACTAAAGAAAGCTCTGCTCTTGCATAGACAAAAAAGGCTACCTGACTGGTAGCCTTTTCTCCTAAAAAACAAACCGCCTACTCGGCATGAACGCCATTATACGACAATGGGTAGCTTCCACACATCATGGAAAAACTTATCTTCTCGTTCATGACGCCCTTGAATTCGGTAATGTTGTACTTGGGGAAAGGCCCTCCCATTGCTTTTGGCACAATGTTGTCGCCACCAAACTCGATGTCTGAACCATTCTTCACGTAGGGCACACTGTCGATAGTCATATCTATCTTGACAGGCATCTTTGGCGAGAACTGCACTTGCTCCATCACAATCTGGCAGTACTTGCTGTCGATGCTTGCCACCTGAACAGCCACACCCTCCAGCATATAGTCGGAGCCATCGTCCTGAACCACCTTGAGCGTGCCTGACCACGCGCCTGTGGCATCTGTCAGCGGCCCTTCTTCGCCACCATCATCCTTATCGCAAGCCACAAAGGCAAACGCCGTGGCCAAAACCATAATGCTTAGTAATTGTTTCATTTTTCAATGTGTTTTAGATTATAGATAAAGTTTAAGAGATAATCCTGCACGTAATGGCTTGCCCTTCGACAAGAAGGTGTTGCCGACCGATACGAAATGGAAATTGCTGAAATCGGCATTGGTCAAGTTCTTGCCCCAAAGCGTCAAGCTCCACATGCTGCTGCCGATGCCTGCCGATGCCGACAGCTGCGAATAGTAGTCTTGCCATACGCTGTTGGCCTCGTCCCAGTAGATACGCCCGGCGCCGGTGTATTGAGCCTGGAACGAAACGCTCTGGATGTACCTGCCGCCAACATTGAAGCTGTAGCCAGCCAATGCCGAGACAGTATGCCGTGGCACGTATGGGACGCAATTGCCAGTATAGTCGGCAATGCCACTGTCGTAATCGGTAAAAGTGGCATTGGTGTTGCCGTATGTGGCCGAAAGCACCAACCCGTCGGCAACTGAAGCCGACAAAGCCGCCTCGGCACCGCAACTGCGTGAGCGCCCTGCGTTGGTCATCATTCGGCCCGTGGTCTTGCCATCGGGGAAAACGGTAAGCTGCTGGTCGCGACAGTCGATGACAAACACTGACAAGTCGGCTATGGCCTTCCCGCCGAGAAGCCGCAAATGCGACCCAACTTCATAATTCCAGTCATGTTCAGGCCTGTAGCCTATCACCTCATCAATTGAATATCCCGTCAGTCCGTCATCGAAATATACTCCAAGCGATTTCATCAGGTCGGCCTTCATCCTGTTCTGCAGTATGTCGGAAAACATTTGCGAGTTGAATCCGCCCGACTTGAATCCGCGCGACATTGCCGCATAAACGCTTTGGCCACCACTGGCATACTGAAGCGACAGTTTAGGCAGCAACTCGACGAATGTCTTGCCCTCGCTCCCCGCAATGGCCGTGTGCAAAGGCTTGAAGCTGTTCATGGTCATTGTGAACAGATAGTGCAGGTCGGCGCTGTTGCGATAGTCGAAACCGATATGCTCAAAGTCGATGCGGATACCCGCCGTCATGGCAAGATTGCCAAGCCTGCATTCCGTCTGGCAATAGGCCGCGGCTCCAATGGTTGGCGACGTGAAATGGCTTTCTATGGCAAATTCGTCCTCCTGAAAGACTATGGCCGCATCGGCAAAAACCTGTTGAATGCCTGCGTTGGCGTTGGCAAGTATCAGCTCGTTGATGCCGTCGGACTTGAACACCACAGGCGCCGACATCTTGTTGTACCTGTACAGCAACGACACTCCTCCAAGCCAGTTCATGCGCTGTCCTCCAGGCTTGCTTCGCACGACTGTTTCCGCGGTCAATGCATGTTCCGACTGCTTCTGCCGCAAGGTGAACATGCTTTTCGGCGTAAAATCCTGGTCAAGACGCATGTCGTCATCAAGGAACTGCCACGACACCACATTCTGCACCTGAATTCTGTCCAAGTCGCGCTGGAGCACAATGCCTTCAGTGATATGCGTGCGCGTATAGCCACACTCGTCGTTGTATGCTATCGGCAATGTCTTGCGCAAAGCTGTGTCGTACATCGCATAGGCATATCCGCCACCGTCGCTGTAGTCGATGTTGGAAGTGCTTTCCGCACGCCAACCCGCCAAATTGCGCCAAGCCAGCCTGAAACGCACGCTCGCGCCTTTTTCCCAATCACATTTCACACCGCTGCAGGCGTTGGTAAAATATCCGCCACAAGTCTGCCCGCTAATGCCTATGCTGTAGCCAAACCCGTCATTCGGCCTTTGGTATGTCGATGCACTCAGCCTGGCACTCTCGCCATTGGAGGCTTCAAGGCTGATGCGCGTCCCGGTGTAGTCAAGCGGTGAAAGAGTCACTATGTTGATGATGCCTCCAATGGTATTACGGCCGAAAAGCGTCCCTTGCGGACCACGCAGCACATCAATGCGGCGCACATCCCACAAATCGGCGTCATAGCCGTTCTTGTTCAGGTACGGAACCTGGTCGACATACATTCCCACGGCAGGATTGTCGATACGGCTGCCTATGCCACGTATATATATCGACGATGTCATCTTTGAGCCGTATTCGGGGATGTGCAGGTTTGGAGTTGCAACGGCAAAATCGGAAATGGAATGGACATTCCTGCGCTCTATGTCCTTCATGTTGAACGACGACGACGCAAGAGGAAGCTGCTTCAGGCTCGACACCGTCTTGAACGAAGCCGACACGCCAACTTCGCCGATGGCTATTGCGGTATCGGCAACATTGGCCGACACAAGCGACAAAAGAACAGCACCGAGCAAACCCATCACCCTTAAGAATTTGCCGCAAATGTAGAATAGGCACCCATCAACAATTAGGACAAAAACGGCATCTATTAGGATTATTTTGACACAACGGCAGGCAATCATTTTTGACGTTCATGCCTTTTTAGGCATATGGCAAGTGCCGCCAGCCCACAAAAAACATGACGTCCGGCATCAATTAAATGTTTGTTGATTAGATATTTGTTGTATCAATTTGAAATGCAATACAATTTGTTGTAAATTTTTCTACTTTTGCACCCTCAAAAAACAGGGAAGATGAAAGGTATCAGAAACATCGCAATCATTGCACACGTTGACCACGGAAAGACAACATTGGTTGACAAAATTCTTCTGCAGACAAAACTGTTCAAGGAGCACGCCGCAGGCGAACTATTCCTTGACAACAACGACCTTGAACGTGAACGAGGGATAACCATCCTGTCGAAAAACGTTTCAGTCACCTACAAGGACACAAAAATCAACATCATCGACACTCCGGGCCACTCCGACTTCGGCGGTGAAGTTGAACGCGTGCTCAACATGGCCGACGGCGTGCTGCTTTTGGTAGATGCCTTTGAAGGCCCAATGCCACAAACCCGTTTCGTGCTTCAAAAAGCCATTCAGATTGGCCTAAAGCCGATAGTAGTGATAAACAAGGTCGACAAACCGAACTGCCGTCCCGACGAGGTTTGCGAGCAAGTATTTGAACTGATGTTCCAACTCGAAGCCAACGAGGACCAGCTGGACTTCCCGGTAATATACGGTTCGGCAAAGAACGGATGGATGACCGACGACCTTAAGAAGCCATCCGAAGACCTCTATCCTCTGCTCGACGCCATTCTGAAATACATTCCTGAACCACACGCCGAAAAGGGCTCGTTGCAGATGCTGATCACATCACTCGACTATTCGTCATACGTCGGACGTATTGCCGTAGGCCGCGTTCACCGTGGCACCATACATTCCGGCGAGCAGATAAGCCTTTGCAAGCGCGACGGCTCAATTGTCAAATCGCGCATAAAGGAACTTTACGTGTTTGAGGGCATGGGCAAGGCAAAGGTGGAATCGGTAGATGCAGGCGACATTTGCGCAGTCATGGGCATTGACGGTTTCGAAATTGGCGATACCGTTGCCGACAACGAGAATCCAGAGCCACTTCCGACCATCACCATCGATGAGCCTACAATGAGCATGCTCTTCACCATAAACAACTCGCCATTCTTCGGCAAGGACGGCAAATTCGTCACTTCACGGCACCTGAAAGACCGTCTGGAAAAGGAATTGGAAAAGAACCTTGCACTACGCGTCGAACCTACCGACTCCGCCGACTCCTTCACCGTTTACGGACGTGGCGTCCTGCACTTGTCAATCCTTATTGAGACAATGCGCCGCGAAGGCTACGAGCTGCAAGTTGGACAGCCTCAAGTCATAATCAAGAATATCGACGGCGAAAAATGCGAGCCAGTAGAGGAACTCACAATCGACCTTCCGGAAGATTGCTCAGGCAAGGCCATTGAAATGGTGACTCGCCGCAAGGGCGAACTTGTAAGCATGGACCGCAAAGGCGACCGCATACACCTTGATTTCAGAATTCCATCGCGAGGCATAATCGGGCTGTCGAGCAACATGATGACCGCAACTGCAGGCGAGGCTGTCATTGCCCACCGTTTCATCGACTTTGAGCCTTACAAGGGCGAGATAGAAAAACGCATCAACGGCTCACTGATTGTAATGGAAAGCGGCACAAGCATTGCCTATGCGCTCAACAAGCTTCAGGACCGCGGCAAATTCTTCATCGAGCCAATGGAGGAAGTCTACGCCGGCCAGGTTGTAGGCGAAAGCTGCCGTCCGGGCGACATCGTGATCAATGTCACCAAGTCGAAGAAGCTTACCAACATGCGCGCCTCTGGCTCTGACGAGAAGGTGTGCATCGCCCCTCCTGTGAAATTCTCGCTTGAAGAGGCTCTGGAATATATCCAGAAGGACGAATATGTAGAAATAACTCCGCACAGCATGCGTCTGCGCAAGATAATACTTGACGAGACTGAACGCAAGCGCGCCAACATGCGCGAGCAAAGCGCAAACGCCTAAGCTACATAAACAACAAGCAACAAGACGGCTTGAGCCTTGGCTCAAGCCGTTTTTTGTATCCGCATTCCTGTACAGCTGTTGCAGAATGTCATTTAATTACCTACATTTGGTACGATAACCGACACGCCATGAATCGCGAGCGCCAGATCTACAGAGTTACATGGATTGGGTTTTTCGTCAACATATTATTGTCGATAGGCAAGCTTATTGCCGGAATCGTAGGGCGAAGCGGCGCCATGATTGCTGACGGCGTGCACTCGGTATCCGACTTCGCCACCGACCTTGTAGTGCTCATTTTCGTCAAAGTGTCGGCAATGCCCAAAGACGAAAACCATGATTACGGACATGGCAAATTTGAGACACTGGCCACAATAATCATCGGGCTCGCCCTTTTTGCGGTAGGCATCGGAATAATGACAAAAAACATACGACTTGTTTTCAATGTGGCAAACGGGCAGCCGATTGAACAGCCTGGCGCCATTGCGCTAGTGGCGGCCGCCGTGTCCATTCTGGCAAAGGAGATGCTTTACCAATACACCCAGCGAGTCGGCAAGAAGGTGGACTCGCAGGCTCTGGTGGCAAATGCATGGCACCACCGCTCCGACGCGCTTTCGTCGGTAGGGACTTTCATTGGCATTGGCGGCGCCTACCTGTTGGGGCAGAAATGGTGCGTGCTCGACCCAATAGCCGCAATAGTGGTTGCCATTCTCATCTTCAAGGTTTCGTTTGAGCTGGTAAAGCCCGGCATCGACGAAATGCTTGAGCTGTCGCTTCCAAAGGAGCAGGAAGATGAAATAGAAAACATTGTGTTGAGCAACAAGCATTTTAGCGACATACACAACATGAAGACCCGGCGCATAGGGTCAGGCATTGCCATTGAGCTGCACGTGCGCGTCCCCGGAAACATGACCGTAAACGAATCTCACCAGGCTACAGTGGACGTGGAGCAGAAAATAAGGGAGAAATACGGCCAGCACACACAAGTAATCCTCCACGTTGAACCGGCAAAGGATTAAGGGAGTTTCACAAAAAGCACATTACCCCCCGATACCTCAAAGCCATGGCTGTTGCTGAATGCCGGACTTGGAGCCTGGCTGGTTTTTTCAACCCGGCCTACTGTTCCTTGTCTGTCAGCATCAAGACGACCATCTGCGAGTCGAAAATAAGGAATGTGAAATATGCGGCGGCGAAATTCAAGGCAACAGCACCGCCCTTTCCGGCCTGCGGAACGACAATCACAAACAGAAGCACAAGGCTGGCTATCATTTTCACCATGTTTAGGGCCATAATGATGATTGGAGCCTGCTCCTTATGGCTGTGCACGATTCTTTTCACCACAAACAAGTGCACCAACGTAAGCGTGGCCAGAATGCCGTATATGAGAAGGATATGCGCGAATTTCAGCTGAACAAGCGACGGTGCAAGCAGCGCCAACAGGAAATGGGCTATCGGGACAATCAGTATAAAGACGATGGATGTGGTAAGTTTTTTCATTGCTATATCATTCTACAGGCATCCGCAGACAGCGAGCCAACTTAATTATTGTATCCATAAACACTATTTTGGCACTTGCGTTACGCGATATCTGGTAATATGCCAAATCAAGCTCACTTGCTATCTGGAAAGAGTTTTGCGGATGGATGAACCGGGAAAACTTCTGCGCGAAATCGCCTTCCTCCTTGGTAAAGCGAGCCATGTCGGCAAGATGCTGGTTCATTATGAGATTTTCACGAACCATGCGCTCACTGTACGACAGGAAGCTCTTCTGCTTTTCACGGCCGAGTTGTGCTAGCTCGTCGGCCAACGCAATCATATCGACAGCCTTAAACGAGTAGCTGACACGCATCACCTTAATGAAAAGCTCGAGGTTCTGCGCCAAATCGGACGACGAACGTCCATATTCCAAGGCACGATTAAGGTCGCCCTCGCTTATGCGCGTCAGGCTTTCCGCCGTTTCGCCATCGACGGCCAATATGCGCCGCAACCCTGCGCTCAAGGCGGAATCGGCTATTCGCGGCACCTTTACAAGCTGCGTGCGCGATATGATGGTTGAAATGATTTTTTCGGAACTCTCCGACACAAGCAGGAACAGCGTTTTGGGATACGGCTCCTCTATTATCTTGAGCAGCTTGTTTGATGCCTCCACATTCATCATTTCAGGCAGCCAAATGACCATGATCTTGTATTCGGCGCTGAAAGTCTTCATTGTAAGCTTGCGTATTATCTCGGCGCTCTCATCAACCCTGATGGAGCCCTGCGAATTGCCTGCCCCCGCAAAGTCGAGCCATTGCTGGCAGCTGCCGTAAGGGTTTTGTGTGAAAAATTCGGCCCACTGCTTGAAAAACACGTCGCTGATGGGCTTTACCGAAGTCGACCCGGTGGCTGGCACAGGAAACACAAAATGCAAGTCGGGATACGACAATTGCGAAATCTGCCTGCATGACGGACATTCGCCACATGAATCATCATCGGTGCGATGCTGACAGTTGATGTATTGCGCATAGGCAATGGCCAACGGCAACGAGCCAAATCCAGCACGTCCCAGGAAAAGCTGCGCATGGCTGATGCGGTTTTCCTTGACGGTGCCTATCAAATGGCGCTTCACATCGTCCTGGCCTATGATGTCTGCAAATCTCATAAACGTCACTTTACAGTAACAAAGAAACTATTGAATTTTGAAAAACGCAAAATATGTATGCCTTGCATCAAATAAAAATTCAAAAAGTTCGCAAATCAATTTTTTAAATTATACTTTCGTATTTTGTATTAAGCATTTGCGTAGAATGATACGCGCACTAAACGTCAAATAAACTTTTATTTAGATGGAATCTGAAAAATTAAACGAACAGGAAAAGCCTATTGAAGGCGCACTAAGCAATGGCGAGGAAAACTCTGTCATTGAAAATGCCGATGAAAACGCCACCGACATTGAAGAAGAAAACACAGAAGACTTGTCTGGCTTTGACAAGCAGAACCAAGTTGAATCGGAGGACTACCTGAAATATGAACGTCCTGAACTGCTGACGAAGCTGAACCAGCTAATCAACGAGCACCCCGTGGAAACCATAGTATATGCCGTTGAAGAGATAAAATCCGCTTTCTACAAAAAGTACCGCAACGACTACCAAGCCGCACGCGAAAAATTTGTCGCACAAGACGGCAATCCTGAAGCATTCAAGTTCGCCGACGAGCATCAGGAGACCACCTTCAAGGAACTTTACTCACAATTCCGCTACAAGAAGGCAGAATACAACCAAAAGCTGAATGCCGAAAAGGAGGACAACCTGAAAAAGAAACTCGAGATAATTGAAGAAGTAAAAGCCCTGGTGAACAAGGAAGAGGCCATAAACAAGACTTTCCAGGAATTCCGCGACCTGCAGCAACGCTGGAAAGACGTTGGCGCCGTCCCACAGACCGAACTAAAGAACCTTTGGGAATCATACAACCACGTTGTCGAACAATTCTACGACTATATCAAAATAAACAAGGAACTTCGCGACCTTGACCTAAAGGAAAACCTGAAGGCAAAGACCGAACTCTGCGAAAAGGCTGAAGCCCTCATTCTGCAAGACTCCGTCGTAAAGGCATTCCACTCGCTCCAAGACTTGCACGACAAATGGCGCGAGACCGGCCCAGTACCAAACGAGCAAAAAGAGGAGATTTGGGATCGCTTCAAGGCCGCAACATCGATAATAAACAAGAAACATCAGGAATTCTTCGAAAAACAGAAAGCACAGCAAGTGCAGAACCTGGCCCAAAAGACAGCTCTCTGCGAACGCATCGAGGAACTGATAAACAGCGAGATGGCTAAGCCAAAAGACTGGGAGGAAAAGTCAGACGACATAATGAAAATCCAGGAAATGTGGCGCACCATCGGCTATGCCCCAAAAAAGGAAAACAGCAAGATCTACCAACGCTTCAAGAACGACTGCGACCTGTTCTTCGCAAAGAAACGCGAATTCTACAAAGGCATCAAGGCTGACCAAAAAAACAACTTGCAGCAGAAAATAGAACTTTGCGAAAAGGCCGAAGCGCTAAAGGACAGCACCGACTGGAAAAAGGCAACCGACGAATTCATAAAGCTCCAAAAGCTGTGGAAAGAAGTTGGACAAACACCTCACAAGCAATCGGAACTAATATGGAAACGGTTCCGCGAGGCTTGCGACACTTTCTTCAACGCCAAAAACGCACACTTCTCTTCTGTTGATGAAAGCTACGAAGCCAATCTTATTAAGAAACAGGAACTTATAGAAAAGGTCAAGAACTTTGAAAAGAGCGACGACAACAAGGAGAACCTGCACCAGCTGATGGAAATACAGAAAGAATGGTCGAACGTCGGGTTTGTGCCATTGGACAAAAAGGATGCCATACAGAAGGAATTCCGCGATGCCATAAACGCCCAATTTGAGGCAATGAAACTCAAGGCTAGCGAACGTGAAAAGGCCAACTTCAAAAGCAAGATTGAATCGTGGACCGGCTCGCAATCGAAAAACAAGATATACTCTGAACGAAACAAGATTATTCTGAAGATGCGCGAACTCGAAAATGAAATATCACTCTACGAGAACAATATGGGATTCTTCTCAAAATCGTCAAATTCCGAATCGCTCATTAAAGACATCAACCGTAAAATAGAAAACGCAAAAAACCGGCTGTCGGAACTGCACGACAAGCTGGTAATGCTTGACAACATTGAATGACATTAAAGGCCCGCTAAAATGCGGGCCTTTTTCTTAGACATTACTTTACGTTTTTTTGTTTCGGACTGACATGCCCGGACACATTTGAGACAGTGCGCCACAAACCGCCCCAAATGGCAATGAAAGCCGACAATGTGGCGGGGAAACCGAAACCGTCAAAAAAGACTGACGGGTCTCCCATCTTGTAAAAAATGCCTAACCTGAAATTTTATAGGACAGCCTTGTATTTTTTCGGCCACCGGCTACACATTAGATGCTTTTTAATATGTATTATTGCATATAACTACTAAGCACCAACTATATGAAAAAGATTTTTTTTCTACTTGGCATCACCGCCATGGCGTTTTGCGCTTGCGACAGCAATGAAGAAGATGACCCTACGCCTAGCAAACATGACCGAATAGCCACAAACAAGCTCATCTACGACATCATGGACACATATTATCTGTGGTCGGATGAGCTCCCGCTATACAAAAAGGATGACGACCGCAACCCTGAAGCCTTCTTCAAAAGCCTGCTAAGCTCCAAAGACCGTTGGTCGTACATGTCGGACAACAACGAAGACCTGAGCAGTGAACTGGAAGGCACACCATACTCAATGGGATACTCGCCACAATTCTGGCTACTTAACGACGGGAAGAACGTATTCACCGTGATAGAATACGTCTATCCGGGCTCTCCTGCCGACAAGGCCGGGCTCAAGCGTGGCGACATCATACTAACCATCAATGGCCAGATGGCTACCCCTGACAACTACTACAAATTGTATATGGAGAAAGAGGCAACCATCGAGCTGGGAAAGCTCCACGAAGACAATATGATAGACGTATTTGGCGACCCAATCAAGCTAAGTGCCGAAGTAGTCAAAGCCGACCCTTCATTATATAGTAAGATAATCGACATAAATGGCACACCTGTAGGATATTATGTATATACACAATATGCAAGCGGGCCTGACAACTGCTACTACAGCACCATGGATGCCATCTTCGATGGCTTTGTCGCCGCAGGAGTGAAAGACCTCATTCTCGACTTGCGCTACAATAGCGGTGGCGGCACTGACGTGGCTCAACACCTGTCCTCATCGATAGCTCCGGCAAGTGTGGTCGAGAACAAGAGCGTCTTCACCTCTTACGTCTATAACGACTTGCTGACCAAGGAATATGCCAAATACAACGACGAAAGCGTCTTCACCGTCAGATACAGCAATAACAACCACAATGCCGACATCAAGAACCTGTATGTGCTGACCACAAGCAACACCGCATCGGCAAGCGAGCTCACCATAATCGGCCTTATGCCTTACATGAACGTCACTCTTATTGGTGAGAGCACCTACGGCAAATACACTGGCATGTATATGATTGACAAGACGGCAGGAGAAGGCTTCGCCGACCTCAACAACTGGGCGTTGATGCCCATTGTGCTGAAGTTTGCCAATGCTGATGGATTTACCGATTTCGAAAATGGCATTTCGCCTGACTACGAGGTCAAAGACAACGTTATAGGCGCCTATCCTTTTGGCGACGAAAACGACCCGGCACTGGCAACTGCACTGAGCCTTATCGGCAACCAGCCACTTACAGCAAAGGCCGCAAAAGCCGATTTGCCATTCACCTTCATCGGACGCGACAAGGGCGCCACAAAGAACAACTCCATCATAAGGATGGGCAGACAAATACAATAGCGACACATAACTTCTATATTGCATAACCCGTTAAACGCATCGACATGAACAGCCAAGCGCAAGGCCACACCAACATAACCGCAATGGGCACACTCACATTCCTATTCTTCTCATTCGGTTTTGTCACCACAATGAACAACATACTGATTCCGTACATGCAGACGTTGTTCGACCTCAACGACACTCAGTCGATGCTGATAAACATGGTTTGGTACGGTGCATACGGCATTGGCTCCATTCCGTCGTCGATAGTGACCGAGAAGCTGGGCTACAAGAAAGGCATGCTTATCGGCCTGTGCATCTGCGCATGTGGCGGATTCATGTACTATCCTGGCGCACTGATGGTAAGCTACCCGCTGTTTCTGACGGCCACCTTCATTCTGGCGTTAGGCATCACCCTGCTTCAGGTTGCGGCCAATCCGTTCGTGGTTGAAGCCGGGCCTCACCGCACAACAGCCATGCGCATGAACATTGTCGGCACAGCAAGCTCGACGGCACGAATGATCGCCCCGCTTATCGGCAGCGCACTGTTTCTTGGCACAATAGAACAGATTATCCCCGACAACACATTGCCCATAACCGAGCCCCAACGGGCCGCCTTGGCCGAATCGATGCAGATGCCCTACATCTACATTGGCGCCGCCTTTCTGGCCATGGCCTCCATCATAGCCATAATAAGGATTCCGAAGATTGAGCACGACACCGAAGCTGAAGGGACAATTGCCGAAGCATGGCAATACAAGCATCTGCGCTTTGGCGTGCTGGCAATATTCGTATATGAAGGCATCGAAATAGCCATTCCAAGCTTTATGGTGCGCTATGCCACCGACAGCAGCATACTGGGGGTTGAATCGACAACCGCCGCAAAGTTCATTACGCTCTACTTTCTTGCCATGCTGATAGGACGGTTCACCGGAATCTTCGTTATGAAACGCGCCACTGACCGCACGGCTCTCTCCGCCTATGCCGTAGCTGGCATTGCACTTGTTGCGTTCGGCTTGCTGGCGCATGGCCCTGTTGCTATTGCCGCACTGATACTGTCTGGTCTGTGCCAGTCGGTAATGTGGGGCAACATTTTCGGTCTGGCAACCAAAGGGCTCGACTACCTCACCAACAAGGCTACAAGCCTCATGCTTACTGCCATTGCAGGTGGCGGCATAATAACCGTGGCAATGGGTGCCGTAGCCGACAGCTTTGGCGTTAAAGCCGCGCTTGCGATAATGATTCCACTCTACTTCTATATGATTTGGTTTGCATTATCGGCCGATAGGCTGGCAAAATCCAATTGACAATTAAATAATTAGCTGTTGCCAATTTGTGCTGGACTTATCCGTGGCCATAAAACTTGAGCCAGCATTTAAAAAATTCCCTCTTTGCATTACAGAATCGGCAAAATGTAACTACATTCAAAAAATTTTTCGGATTGTTCATCCAACAACACTAATTGAATCAATATGCATTCACACGAAATCGACTACAAGATTATCGGTCACGACATCCAGCTTGTTGAAGTGGAGCTTGACCCGGGAGAGACCGTCATCGCCGAAGCTGGCGCAATGATGTATATGGAAGATGGCATCGAGTTTGACACGAAAATGGGCGACGGCTCAAACCCGTCGGCAGGATTCTTTGACAAGCTTCTTTCGGCCGGCTCACGGATGATTGCCGGCGAATCGGCTTTCATTACGCATTTCACAAACCGCGGTTTCGGAAAGCGCCACGTGGCCTTTTCAGCCCCATATCCCGGCACGATAATGCCTGTCAACCTTGCAATGTCGGGCAACAGCATAATTGTGCAAAAAGATGCGTTCTTGTGTGCCGCTTTGGGCACCAGAATATCCATAACGCTCAACAAGCGCCTGGGCGCAGGCCTGCTTGGCGGCGAAGGTTTCATACTGGAAAGGCTCGAAGGCGACGGAATGGCCTTCCTGCACTCGTGCGGAGCCGTTGTGGAGCGTCGGCTTAATAACGAGACACTGCGCGTAGATACGGGATGCATTGTGGGTTTTGAGCCTCAAATCGACTACGACATACAGATGTCGGGCAGCCTGAAATCGTCGCTGTTTGGCGGCGAAGGCCTGTTTGTGGCTACACTGCGCGGTACGGGTCGCGTATGGCTGCAGAATATGCCTATCCGCAAGCTCATCGGCGCACTGATGCCTAATGGTAACCCTAATATGCGCAAGGAGAACCAAAGCCTCCTGAACAATCTTTTCGAACGATAAAAACATTGCATAATGGAACAGAAACTTAGCATTGCAACCGACTGGACATTGCAAAAACTGATTGACGAACTGCAGGCTGGAAACATCAAGATTCCACGCTTCCAACGCGACTACATTTGGGAAAAGTCGAAAGTGGTGAAACTGCTCAACTCCATCTACAACCAGTACCCGATTGGCTCACTGTTCTTCTGGAAAGCACCTGCCAAATATGCGTTTTTCATCCGCCCGTTCGACATCGACGGCATCGACGACAAGAAAACCGAAGGCGATTTCCAGTTCATACTCGACGGCCAGCAACGCATATTGTCGCTGTTTGTGGCACTAAAAGGGAAGGTAATGGGCGACTGCGACTATTCCACCATCTGCTTCAATCCTGAAAAACGCGAGTTCCTTATTCCTCGAAACCAGCGCGAAAAGAGCAACATCCCTGCCTGGCGCATCCTCGACGACAGCGCCTTTGCCGAAACTCTGTCGGAATTGGAGAAAGGCAAGTCGCGTAAGTCCACTGCACAAAACTGGCAGCAATGCCACGACATTTTTAGCAGTTATCCAATGAGCATTGTGCTAACAAGCAACACTGAAATAGATGATGTGGTTGAGATATTTGAGCGCATAAACCAAGGCGGAAAGCACCTAACCGTGTTCGACCTTATACACGCAACAACGTGGAGCGAGAAGTTCGACCTGAAGCAGAACATCGACGACTTCAATACGCCGCAACGCGTAAAGCAGTTCGGGCGATTGAGCGAAAAGGTATTCTCGCTGTCGCTCACGCTCAACGCATTTGACGACGCCCGCAGCCTTTACCAGCTGAAACTTACGCCTGAAATTTGCACAAAGATATGGCCACGCACAAAATCGGCACTGTTGGCCACTCTCGACTTCCTGAAGCAAATGCGCCTTTCGGGCGACCTTGCCATTTACCACAACCTGATTCCAACGTTGCAGTACTACTTCTTTGCATCGGAATCGAAAGAGATTGACCCGCGTCACCAGAAGACTCTCGAAAAATGGTTCTGGGATGCAAAATTCTCGAAACGTTATTCAACATCGGCCGCCACTCACTTGAAAGAGGATGTAAAGTGGATACTCTCACTCATAAACGAAGAGATTTGATATGAAGCTCTATCTACCTATCATTCTGATACTAATGTTTTCGGCATGCAACAAGGAGACTGATTGCCCGTCGTTTCCGAGTGCCCACCTTCAATGGCTGCCGTACAAGACTGGCGAACAAGTGATTTTCGTCGGTCCAAAAGGAAGCCAGATGTTCACAATCACCGAAGCCGGCCATACACGCGCCTACACCATCGGCAACAGCGAAGCCTGCGACTGCGAGGCCGATGCCCACAGCACCTCGGCTATCGACTCTACATCGAACATCCAGCTCACTTGCAGCGCCATCAAGCTCAACTTGCGCACAACTTTCGAATATAAGTTTTCGCACTACGGCCATCTGAGCAACTACTATGTGCCATTGAATATCGACAATTTCCAATTCAGCATAAACAAAAGCGGGGCACTTGAAAATGCTTCGGAAGTGGGCCAGATAACAGTTGGCGGACAGAAATACGAGGATGTAATAATGGTGGAGATAGACACCGTAGGCAACCGTGCTGCCGAAATATTCCGGATTTACCTTGCACCTGGAAAGGGCATCGTGCAATACGACTACAAATCAGGCGAGAGTTTTGGTTTGCGCGACTTATAGTCTTTGTTTAGATGATTAAAGACAGATATTTAAAAATCTAACATTAATAATGAACGATTCGTTAGTAAAGACCTATGGCTCGGCGGTTTTTGGCATCGATGCCACGACCATCACCGTTGAAGTCAACATTTCCACGGGAATAGCATTTCATCTAGTCGGACTGCCCGACAGTGCTGTCAAGGAAAGCCAGCAGCGCATCAATGCCGCCTTGCACAATAATGGATTTCAGTTTCCCGGAAAGAAGATTGTGATAAACATGGCTCCGGCCGATATCCGGAAGGAAGGCTCGGCCTACGACCTTACGCTTGCAATGGGCATACTCGCCGCATCGGGTCAGGTCTCTTCCGACCAGCTTGAAGAATACATAATCATGGGCGAACTCTCGCTCGACGGCAGCCTGCAACCCATCAAAGGCGCCTTGCCGATAGCCATCAAGGCGCGTGAAGAAGGATTCAAGGGTTTCATCCTGCCAAAGCAGAATGCCCGTGAAGCCGCCGTGGTCAACAATCTTGATGTCTATGGCGTTGATAATCTAAAGGAGGTGGCCGATTTTCTTAACAGCAAGCAGAATCTTGAACCGACAGTTGTCAACACACGCGAGGAATTTGCCAGCAGCATCGATAAGTGGGACTCCGACTTTTCCGATGTCCGCGGGCAGGAAAATGTAAAGCGTGCAATGGAAATTGCCGCCGCAGGTGGCCACAACGTCATTATGATAGGCCCTCCGGGTGCCGGAAAGACAATGCTCGCAAAGCGCTTGGCAAGCATACTTCCACCTTTCACTCTGCACGAGGCTCTTGAAACGACCAAGATACATTCCGTTGCCGGAAAAATCGACAAGGAGACAAGCCTGATGACGAAACGGCCGTTCCGTTCGCCTCACCACACCATCAGCGATGTGGCACTTGTAGGCGGAGGGACATTCCCACAACCTGGCGAGATATCGCTTGCCCACAACGGAGTGTTGTTCCTTGACGAGTTGCCCGAATTTCAGCGAACAGTGCTCGAAGTGATGCGCCAGCCTCTTGAAGACCGCGTGATAACCATTTCCCGCGCAAAGTTCACCGTCGAATATCCGGCAAGTTTCATGCTTGTGGCGAGCATGAACCCGTGTCCTTGCGGCTACTATAACCATCCTGACAAGGAGTGTACCTGCACGCCAATGATGAGGCAGAAATACATGAGCAAGATATCAGGCCCGCTACTCGACCGCATCGACATACACATTGAGGTTGTGCCGGTTCCGTTCGACAAGCTATCGGGGAAGGAACAGCTTGAGACAAGCGCCCAGATACGTGAGCGTGTGACAAAGGCCCGGGCCATTCAGCAGGAACGCTTTGCCGACCATCAAGGTGTGCATTGCAATGCCCAGATGACATCGCGACTGATACGCAAGTATTGCGTGCTTGATGCCGAATGTACGCAAATGATAAAGAACGCCATGGAGAAAATAGGGTTGTCGGCACGCGCCTACGACCGCATACTAAAAGTGTCGCGCACCATTGCCGACCTTGCCGGCGAACCCAACATCAGACCCGAGCACTTGGCTGAAGCCATAAACTACCGCAGTCTTGACAGGGACAATTGGGGACAATAAAAGCAATATAGCCAACAAATAGAACAATGCTATTAAAACAAATACTTTAAGTGTTTGTTGAAACAATAAAAAAGGCCCGAATTTGATTCGGGCCTTTTTTATTGTACTGTCAATTAAAGGATAGCATCAAGTTTTTGCGCCAGCGTGGCTTTGGCAGCCGCGCCCACCTGCTTGTCCACAACCTCGCCATTCTTGAAGAAAAGCAGAGTTGGAACATTGCGGATATTATATTGTGTAGGGACATCGCCAGCCTCGTCGACATTCATTTTCAAGACTTTGGCCTTGCCTTCATAGTCATTTGCAAGTTCGTCGATAAAAGGGAGCATCATCTTGCATGGTCCGCACCACTCTGCCCAAAAGTCGACTACTACAGGAATTGCTGATTTAAGGACTTCAGCCTCGAATTCAGCCTCAGTTATTTTTTGTGCCATAATTGTATTTTTTAGTTGTTGTAAATGTAATGCAGATTTCAATAAAAAACACAGCCCCGAAATGCCATTTTTGGCAATAATCACTAATTGAAGATGTTAATATGTTTGTAATATACAGAATATCAACATTTAATAAACGGTATGATAGAGGCAATCTATTTTGTTCATATAAATATTGAAAGAATCGTAATTCCATCGAGAAAGGCGGATTCATACCCGAAACAACGTCAATGTGAAAAAATGTCGACTTTCTGGGCGGCAAAGGAAAAAAGATGAATAAAATTGTATTTTATGAGTATAATATGTTTAGGATAAGCCGTTTTTTGTGGCGACTCGCAATTTTTTGCGTTTGATGTTTTTTCAGCAATAGGTAGTTGGTCAATTTATAGGATACTATCATTTTTCATTATGCCAAGAACAATTATAAACAGTTAAAATACAACAAAATGAGAAAAATCTTAATTCCATTTTTTGTCGTCGCATTGTTGTTTTGCGCATGTGACAAAGAAAGTGATGAACCAAACGCTACTGATTCAGAAACAAAAAAGATCGATAAGATTATTTACGACATCTTGTCCGTTAATTATTATTGGAATGAAAAGATTCCGGCATATGTAAAAGGAGAAAATAGGGATCCGAAAAAATACTTCGAATCGCTGCTATATGTTAACGAAGACAAGTGGTCATACATATCCGATGATTCAGAAAAAACCAATGCTGAAATGCAAGGCACACCATATTCAATGGGATATTCGCCATATTTTGTGCTATATGGCGATGAAAACGACGTCATGATGATAGTTGAATATGTCTATCCTGGTTCGCCAGCAGAAAAGGCCGGCCTTAAACGTGGCGATATTGTTCTGACTATTAATGGCGAATGGTTAACCAAGAACAATTATATCGACTTGTATTACAAGGAAAACGCAACGTTTGGCTTGGGTAAAATCAATACATCGTCTGTTCCGTACAAATTGTCGGAGTCAGGCAAAAAAATTAAAATCAAAGCAGAAACAATTGATACAGATCCTTCAATTTATGACACTATTTTCAATATCGGCGGGAAACAGGTCGGGTACTATGTCTTCACTGAATTTACTATGGGAAACAAGTTCATAAACTCAATGGACAATGTGTTCGACAAGTTCAAGAGTGCAGGAGTGAAAGACTTGATCCTTGATTTGCGCTATAACGGTGGAGGAAGCGTGCAAACGGCCATGCATCTGGCATCTGCCATAGCACCCGCAGGTGTTGCCAACGACAAGAATATATTTTTCTATTATATGTACAATGATATTGTGCAAGCGGGAATCGAAAAGGAAAGCGATTATGTTGTAAACATTCCTACAAATGAGCATAATGCCGACATGAGCAACTTGTATGTCATTTGTACTAAAAATACCGCATCAGCAAGTGAACTGGTAGCCTGCGGACTAATGCCATATATGAACGTGAAACTCATTGGCACCAATACTCACGGCAAATATTGCGGGATGTTCGTATTCGATAAAAGTGTTGAACCAAAGCTCGATAACTGGCTTTTGTGTCCAATATGTTTCAAATACGCTAACGCTAACGGTATGACAGATTTCAGGAACGGGTTGCCTGTCGATTATTTTGTCGAAGAAGATATAATCAACATGTATCCATTTGGCGATATTAACGACCCGATGCTTGCCACTGCTCTTGACGTGGCTACCGGGCAGCCACTTACTGCAAAAGCTGCAAGAGTGGCACCAAGCGACATGAAGATTTTGGATTGGGGCGACGCCCGTATTAACAACAATCTGATTGTCAGTGGATTGTTGAAATAGCATGAAGTTGAGACAAACAACAAAGGCTGTCATTGCTGACAGCCTTTGTTGCACAATTGTCGATCTACCATTATCAGGCTGCTCTGCAGCCATTACATATCCACATTTCAAATTATTACGTTGTAGGGACACATTCAATGTATCCGCATTTTCTGTAGGGACGTGGCGCACTGCATCTCCACCTCAACAAAATGAAACACAAATAATTACAACAAAAAAAGGTTGCGGAAAATCCGCAACCCTTAATTATCAATTGTTAATTATTATTTATAATTGTCAAAAGTCCATTGTCAAAAGTCCATTGTCGAAAGTCCGTTATCAATTCTTATATTTGCACCCGCTATGAAAAAGGTTTTGTTTTACATATCGATAGTGCTGTTGTCGGGTTGCCTGATATCGGCAAAAAGCAACCGCAAAAAGCCGACTCTTGTGCTAATTGAGACCCAATACGGAAATATGAAGGTGAAACTCTACAACGAGACACCGCTTCACAAGCAGAATTTCGTCACTCTTGTCAAAGAGCATTTCTACGACAGCCTGCTGTTTCACCGCGTGATAGAGGATTTTATGATACAGGGTGGCGACCCAGAGTCGAAAAACGCCAAGTCGGGCCAGATGCTTGGCGCAGGCGACCACGGCGAGAGAATTCCAGCCGAGTTTGTCGAAGGAAAATTCCACAAGCGAGGAGCGCTTGCCTCAGCCCGCGACAACAATCCTGAAAAGAAATCGTCGGGTTGCCAGTTCTACATTGTGCAGGGCCGAGTTTTCAGCGACAAGGACCTTGACCATATCGAGGAACAGCACAACGCTTCAGTAAAGCAGGGCGTGCTAAACAAGTATTTCAGGACCGATGCCAGCAACGACGACCAAAAAGCGCTCATCAAGTTGCAACGCGCCAACGATTTTGCATCCTTCAATCACTACTGCGACAGCCTGATCGACCTTTTGGTAGCAAAAGACTCAACCATCAGCCTGTTCAAGTTCAGCGACGAACAGCGCAAGGAATACACCACCAACGGTGGCGCGCCATTCCTCGACGGCGACTATACGGTTTTCGGCGAAGTGATTGAGGGGCTGAATGTCATCGATAGCATCGCGTCAGTCGAGACCGACCAGAACGACCGACCGCTAAGCGATGTCATTATGAAAATGAAGATTGTAAAAAAGTGAGTTATGAGTTTCGACGTAAACCAGATACGAAAAGATTTCCCAATACTGATGCAAACCGTCAATGGCAAGCCACTTGTCTATTTCGACAATGCGGCCACAACGCAAAAACCGCAATGCGTCATTGACAAGATTGTCGAGGTTTACACGCAATACAACGCCAACGTTCACCGCGGCGTGCACTACCTGAGCAACAAGGCCACAACGGCAATGGAAGATGCGCGAAAAACCGTTCAGCAGTTCATAGGCGCCGAATCCGAGACCGAGATAATATTCACCCGAGGCGCCACCGAAGGACTCAACTTGGTAGCCAACTCGTTCGGCGAAAAATTCATCGGCGAGGGCGACGAGGTGATAGTGTCGGAAATGGAGCACCACAGCAACATTGTGCCGTGGCAACTGCTTGCCGAGCGCAAAGGCTCGAAAGTGGTAAAATGGGCCTTCGACGACCGTGGCGAACTCAACCTTGCCGAACTCGAGGAACTCATCACCGACCGAACCAAAATGCTTGCCATAACATACGTGTCGAACACGTTGGGCACCATAAACCCCGTCGAGCAGATTATCCAGATTGCTCATTGCCACAACATACCCGTCTTGGTAGATGCCTCGCAGGCAATCCAGCACTTCAAGATAGATGTACAGCAACTCGATTGCGACTTTTTGGCCTTCAGCGGTCATAAGATATACGGCCCCACGGGAATAGGCGCATTGTACGGAAAGAAGGAATGGCTCGACCAGATGCCACCATATCAGGGCGGAGGCGAGATGAT
>JAZUEN010000002.1:0-42104 GCA_045640185.1 Bacteroidales bacterium | reverse complement strand
TGTAAGCGTAGAAGGAGCAAAGGCAACAGCTGCAGGTCAATTGCCTGAAAACGACATGAAAAGAATAAGGTAAAAAGAGATATCAACCAAAATGGATGTAACAATATCGCCATCGAGAATATCGGGAACGGTCATGGCGCCACCATCGAAAAGCTATATGCAGCGAGCCATTGCGCTTGCCGTACTGTCGCATCAGCCAACCGTCATCAGCAACCTTTCGGAATGCAACGATTGCCGTGCCGCCATTGAAATTGCGCGAAGCCTTGGCTGCAATGTCGAGCTGGGCAATGGCGAAATGACCGTTTGCCCGCCAGCAGGCGCATTGTCGGCCAAGCACCTGCATTGCGGTGAGTCGGGATTGGCGTTGCGTATGTTTACGCCAATTGCATCGTTGCTCGACACTGAAGTGGAGATGACGGGTGAGGGCTCGCTAACGCAGAGGCCTGTGGGGTTCATTGAAAGCACGTTGAAACAACTTGGGGTCAACGTGCAAACGACAAACGGACTGCTCCCGATACACGTAAAGGGACCTATGAAGGGTGGCGACGCAACGGTTGACGGCTCAATAAGTTCGCAGTTCCTGACAGGCCTGCTTATTGTCTTGCCGACTTTGCGCAACGGCACAATGCTTACTGTCAACAATTTGACAAGCAGGCCATACATAGACATGACGATGCAGATTATCAGCGATTTTGGGGCATCCGTAAAGCATTTCAACTATGAACAATTCGCCATATCCGGAAACCAGACATACAACTGTCCAAGATACAGGGTTGAAGGCGACTGGAGTGGCGCCGCTTCATTGATTGTTTCAGCTGCAATTGCCGGCACAATGACCATAAAAGGACTAAACCAGAATTCGGCACAAGCCGACAAAGCCATACTCGGAGTGTTGAGCCTGACAGGCACAATCTATCATTTTGTAGGCGATGAGCTGACAATAGAGCATAACAGGCACCTGCGTTCGTTCTATTTCGATGCGACAAACTGTCCAGACCTGTTTCCTGTACTTGCATCGCTAGCCGCCAACTGTACGGGACAGTCAACAATAAAGGGCGTGCATCGTCTTATACACAAGGAAAGCGATAGGGCACTGGCCATAAAGGAAGAACTTGGAAAATTGGGCGTGAAAATCATAATTGACGATGACGACATGCATATCTATGGCGGACAAATTGCTGGTGGACAGGCATCTGCACGTAACGACCATCGTATGGCAATGGCATTGGCCAATTGTGCGCTAAATGCAAAACAGCCTGTCACAATTCTTGGCGCGGAATGTGTCAGCAAATCGTATCCCGATTTTTTCGAAGCACTTGGCAGCGTGATGATTTAAGCATTAATTGATAAAATTGTAACAACATAAAAGGAACTGCAATGAACACATTTGGACGAATTTTCAGAGTTAGCATATTCGGCGAGTCGCACGGCGCGCAAGTTGGAGTGACAATCGACGGCTGTCCCGCAGGAATTGCCATCAGCAAGGCTGATTTCGAGGCAGACCTGAACCGCCGTCGCAGTGGAGCAAAAGGCACCACGCCACGCACTGAAGCCGACGAGCCAAACATCGTCTCGGGTGTGTTCAACGGCTATACAACTGGCACGCCTATCACTATCCTGTTTGAAAATGCGAATACACATTCGTCAGACTATAGCAACCTTGTGGCACAGCCACGCCCTGGCCACGCCGACTTTACAGGACGTGTCAAGTACGACGGTTTCAACGACTATAGGGGCGGAGGACATTTCTCGGCCCGCATAACAGTGGGAATCGTTGCTGCAGGCGTTGTGGCAAAGAAGGTCCTTGGAAACGGCATCAGCATAAAATCAAGCATTTTAGAGGTTGGCGGAAGCGCCGACATTGAGCAAGCCGTATCGCAGGCAATGGCAGAGGGCGATTCTGTAGGAGGAATTGTCGATTGCCGTGTCAGTGGCTTGCCTGTAGGTTTGGGCGAGCCTTTCTGGGACTCGGCCGAGTCGATGCTGAGCCACGCCGTATTTGCCATTCCTGGAATAAAGGGAATAGAATTCGGATGTGGCTTTGAGGCTGCCAAAATGCGCGGTTCGGAACATAACGACGCCATTATAGATGTCAACGGCAAGACTGCGACCAACAACGCAGGCGGAATAAACGGCGGCATAACAAACGGCAACGAACTATATTTCTGCGTGGCAGTGAAACCTACATCGAGCATTGCCCGCGAGCAGCAGACAATCAATTTGCAGACAGGGCAGGTTGAGCCATTGCAGGTGAAAGGCCGTCACGACGCTTGCATAGCCTTGCGTGTACCGCCAATCCTAGAGGCAATGGCGGCAATAGCGCTGACCGATCTTTGTTTGTGCGCCAAATAAGTTTACGTAATTATTAATTATCCGCCCCAAATGCAGAACAGCGTTTGGGGCGGTTGTTTTTAGGAACGGTATTAGGAATGCCTGCCAAATGCGGATTATTCCAAAAACAAGTTCCAAATTTGTGTTTGTAATATTTTGAGAATCATACGTTTTGAACGCTTTTTCAAAAAAGCAACTATTTTTCGGAAATACCCGTTGAAAGTTCAAATTTTATTTACATTTGCCACCCTAAAAAAACGGCTTTTGCCGAGGTATATCGATATTTTTATGTTCTACTTACAATTTTTCTGAGTTAGGAAATGGAAGTACCCCTTGGTATCCCTGACTACATCATCAGGGCAGAGCACATTACCAAAGCCTTTGGCGACAAGGTAGTGTTAAATGATGTAACCTTAAACGTGAAACCAGGAGAATTCGTGACAATTCTGGGTTCATCAGGTTGTGGTAAGACAACCTTGTTGCGTATAATCGCAGGTTTTGAAACGCCGACAGAAGGCAAGATAGTGATGTCAGGTAAAGACATTACCAGTCTGCCTCCTCACAAAAGGCCAATGAATATGGTGTTTCAGCGATACGCACTATTTCCCCATCTCGACGTATATAACAACATTGCCTTCGGCTTGAAGCTGCGCAACCTGTCTGATGACGAAATCGACAAGGAAGTGATGCACGCGCTAAAGATGGTTGGCATGACCGACTACGAGAACCGCGACATCAACTCTCTGTCAGGTGGCCAGCAACAGCGCGTGGCAGTGGCACGTGCCATTGTCAACAAGCCTCAGGTGCTTTTGCTCGACGAGCCGCTTGCCGCCCTCGACCTGAAGATGCGCAAGGATATGCAGATGGAATTGCGCGAGATGCACAAGAATCTCGGCATCACATTTATTTACGTCACACACGACCAGGAGGAGGCTCTCGCATTGAGCGATACCATTGTGGTTATGAACGATGGCGTAATTCAGCAGATTGGCACTCCAACCGATATCTACAATGAGCCTGTCAATCCTTTTGTTGCTGACTTCATTGGCGAAAGCAACATATTCAACGGCAATATGATAAAGGATTTTGAGGTGGAATTCATGAACAAGCGCTTTGCTTGTGTCGACAAGGGATTCGAGCCAGACGAGCCGATCGACGTCGTGCTTCGCCCTGAAGACATTCTTATGGATTCCGACCCCGAAAAAGGGCAGTTCAGGGGCAAAGTGCGCTCATGCACGTTCCTTGGCGTCCACTACGAGATGTTCATCGACACCCCCGACGGCTACGAGATACAAGTCCAAGACTACAACGCATATCCTGTCGGAAGCGAGGTCGGAATGTCTATCGACCCTGACGACATACAGGTTATGAAGCGCGACTATCTGTTTAACGAATTTGAAGGGACTGTTGTCGACGATACACACATTGAAGTGCTGTGCGAGACATTCGAGACGCTCGAGCACGGATTGGAGAAGGGGACGGAAGTAAAAGTCGAAGTGGATTTCGACAAGATAGACCTGACCGATAACGAGACTGACGGAACAGCCGCAGGAACCATAAAGCACATACTTTACAAAGGCAATCACTTCCACCTGACACTTATTTCAGAGTGCGGGCAAGTTGTCATTGCCGATACAAACGATGTCTGGGAAAAAGCCGACTACGTAGGCATAAACATCAAGCCAGAAGATTTCAGAATTAAGGCTAAAAATTAGTAATTCAGTTTTTTGCTTGAAATGAACAAACTATTTGAAATCTTCGGACGGCGAAGCAATTGGGCGGTACCGTACATAATTTTTATGGCGATATTCGTCGTTATGCCATTGGTAATGGTCGTTTACTTCGCATTTCAGGACACTGCGGGCAACTTCTCATTCTACAACTTTGAAAAGTTCGTGCAGCAGACCGAAACACTGAACACGTTTATCTACTCAATAGGCATAGCGTTTATAACTACTGTGCTATGCCTGCTGTTTGGCTATCCTGCCGCTTATTTTATGGCCCGCACCGAGTTTGGCACGCCAAAAGTAATGGCTTTGCTGTTTATTCTGCCTATGTGGATAAATATGCTGCTTAGGACATTGGCCACAGTGGCTCTTTTCGATTTTATCCACTTGCCTCTGGGCGAAGGCGCGCTTGTTTTCGGCATGGTGTACAACTTTCTGCCGTTTATGATTTATCCTATCTACAACACATTGCAGAAGATGGACAACAATCTGATTGAAGCGGCCCACGATTTGGGAGCAAACAAGACAAAAGTGTTTCTGAAAGTGATATTCCCGCTGTCGAAGCCAGGCATCATTAGCGGCATCACAATGGTCTTTATGCCGACAATATCAACTTTTGCAATATCGGAACTGCTGACAATGAACAATATTAAATTGTTCGGCACTGTCATTCAGGAAAATATCAATTCAGGCATAATGCTAAACTATGGCGCTGCACTGTCGCTGATAATGCTTGTAATCATCGGTCTGACAAGTTTCATCGGCGACAACGGCAACGAAGATGAGAGAGGAGGCTTGATATGAAACATAAACTCAACTGGCTTCATATAAGTTCACAGTCGTACTTGTGGCTATTGCTGGTAATCCTTTATGCGCCAATCTTCATCATAGGCGTGTTTTCGTTTACCGAAGCAAAGGTTCTGGGCAACTGGACAGGTTTCTCGACACGCTTGTACGTGTCGCTGTTTACAGGAGCGGCGAAGGCGTCGCTTAATCAGGCAATCTACAACACGCTGCTCATTGCATTTGTTGCGTCTGTCATATCGACAATATTGGGCTCAGTTGCCGCAATCGGCATATTCAATATGCGCAGCCGCGAACGCAAATGGGTGAACTTCGTGAATAACATTCCAATGATAAACCCTGACATAATAACAGGTATTTCCATATTTCTCCTGTTCGTATTCTTCGGAATAGCACGCGGATATTTCACGATTATTACGGCGCACGTGGCGTTCTGCACACCTTATGTGGTACTGAGCGTTATGCCGAGGCTAACTAAAATGAATCCAAATATATACGAGGCTGCGCTCGACCTTGGCGCCACGCCGGGACAGGCCCTTCGCAAGGTGATAATGCCCGAAATAAGGCCAGGAATGGTCAGCGGATTCATTTTGTCGCTTACGCTGTCAATCGACGATTTTGCTGTGACATTGTTCACAAAAGGAAGCAGCGGCATCGACACACTTTCCACATTCATCTATTCTGATGCGCGCAAGGGGGGCCTGACACCTGAATTGCGGCCACTTTTCACTATTATTTTCATTGCAATTCTGACTCTGCTCATTGTCATCAATGTGCGGTCGAATCATAAAAAAAAGGTTCAATCTCATTTTTAAAAATTTAACAAACAGACAAAAAATGAAAAAGACAAATGTTTTTCTTTCGCTTTTAGTGATGGCAATGCTTTGCCTTAATGTGCAATTTGGTTTTGCACAAGACCGTGAACACATCCTTAAAGTTTACAACTGGGCCGATTACATCGATGAGGACCTGATTGGCGAGTTTGAGGAATGGTATGAGGAGCAGACAGGCGAGAAGGTGAAAATCCAATACGCCACTTTCGACATCAACGAAAATATGCTTCAGCAAATTGAAATGGGACATGAGGACTACGACGTTGTATGTCCTTCCGACTACATCATCGAGCGTATGTTGCGCAAGAACTTGCTGCAGCCAATCAATAAGGATTTCGGCCAGACACCAAACTACCTTGGCAACGTGTCGCCTTACGTAGTTGAGCAATTTGAAAAGATGGGCCACGACAGCAATTTGGTTGTCAACGACTATACAATCGGTTACATGTGGGGCACAGGCGGCTTCATCTACAATGCCAAATATGTGACAGACGATGAGGTGAAATCATGGTCGGCACTGCAAAACCCGAAATTTGCGCAAAAGATTTTCATGAAAGATGCCGTTCTTGACATCTACTGCATGATGGCCTGTGCAACAAATTATGACGGCATAAAGTCGGGCAAGGTTACACGCGACGAACTTTTCGGGAACATCACACCAGAACGTCTGGCCAAAATTGAAGAATATCTGAAAAATGCAAAAGGCCAATTCTGCGGCTGGGAAACCGATTTCGGCAAAGAATACATGACACAGGAAAAAGCGTGGATAAACCTTTCTTGGTCTGGTGACGCAGCTTGGGCAATAGAAGAAGCAGAAGAGGTCGGCGTCGAATTGCGCTATGTCGTTCCTGAAGAAGGAAGCAATGTTTGGTTCGACGGCTGGGTAATTCCGAAATATGCCGTAAACACCAAGGCTGCAAGCTACTTCATCAACTTTATGTGCAAACCTGAAAATGCCATCCGCAATATGGACGAGATTGGCTATGTGAGCGTCATAGCAACACCTGAAATACTTGAATATGCAATCGACAGCACATTTGAGGAGACAAGCAACCTGGCATATTTCTTTGGCGACAGCTGCAACGCCGATGCCATTCATGTAAACCCAGTCTATTATGCCGACCAGTCAGTCATTGACCGTTGCGCGCTTGAACATGAGGCTGGCGAAATGACAGAACAACTGATGGAAATGTTCAGCCATGTGAAGGGCGACAGCCTCGACTCAAATATGGTTGTCATTTTGTTGGTTGTTGTTGTTGCCATAGTAGTCGTGATAGTTGCAGGCGTTTCAAAAAGAAAGAAGGAGCAGGAACGCCGCAAGGCAAGAAAAAATGCTTAACCATTTACAACTTTATCTGAAAATGAAAAAACTTTTAACATCGATATTGTCAATCGCCGCAATCGCTTGCAGCATGCAAGTCCTTGCACAGGAAGAAGAAGGCGGCTTTGAATTTGGCGCTAGCCTCGACTATCAGACCCGCTATCTGTGGCGTGGCAGCGTTTCGTGCAACGGCAACATGCAAGCCGACGTAAACGCTTCATTTGGCGGTTTCTTTGCTGATATTTGGGGAATTACCGATTTCAAGAAGGGCAGTTATTCTGAAATCGACATTACATTGGGCTATTCTTACAGCGCATTCAGCCTGTCGTTGACTGACTATTGCTGGACCAGCGAGTCGTTTGATGAAACAACATTCGAGAGCAAATCGGAATTCAAGTATTTTGACAAATACAAAGAAACACACTATCTGGAACTTGGCCTTGGCGTTGATTTCAGCGAGTGGGTCGAGAATCTTGGACTGACATTTTCCGCAAACACAATGATTGCAGGCGCCAGCCGTAATTTTGAGGACGACAAATGCACGTTCTCTACATTCCTCGGCCTCGACTATGAATATGGTTTGCTCGACGACGCATTGACCTTGGGCGCAGGCGTAGGTTCTTCAATAGAGAATTCAGGCGATTGGAATTTTTATTCCGAAGACGGATTCAAGGTCATCGACCTGCATCTGAATGCCGGCTACGATTTCAGCATCAACGACATGTTCAGCATCGGCCTGAACGCAATGTTCATGTACAATCCTGTCGATGACAAGCCTTACGTCAACGCAGGAGTGGGAGTGTCGTTCTAAAACGATTGCTAACCATATAAAAACGCCACAATCAGCAAGTGCCGGTTGTGGCGTTTTTTTTGTTAGGTTGGTCATTCATGCCTTGTCGCGCAAGCTGCATTTTTTACAGTTGCAAGTTGAACAGTCTTTCGGCTTTGTCTCCAATTCACATCTGTCGCCACATCCTGTACATCCGGCACATCCATTATTCTTGCCGCTAAACCTGATGTAGAAGAGCCTTGCAAAGTAAATGACGGCAACAGATACCAATATCCACGATAGAATGTCCTGTATCATGTTTTTGTGCTATATGAATAGACTTCCTATTTGGAAAACTGCAAATGACAAAAGCCAGGCAAGTGTTGTAGTATAGCAGCCAGCCAATATGGCCCATTTACGTCCACCTTCATTCTTTATGGCGGTGATGGCTGCTATGCAAGGCATGTAGATGAGCACAAACAGCATCATGCAGAATGCAACCAACGGGCTAAACACTTTTTCGCCTTTATGAGGTCCGTTGCCATGTGTCTGCTGTTGCAGTTTCACCTGCAATGCCTTTGTGTCGCCGTCGCTGTCATTGGCCTGGTAAAGCACTCCCATGGTGCTGACAATGACCTCCTTGGCGGCAAGCCCTGTCATTAGGCATACGCCAATCTTCCAGTCGAAACCAATCGGACGGATTACAGGTTCGATAAGGTGTCCCAATTGTCCAATGTATGATTTTTCAAGATGCTCGGCTTCCATTTCGCCTCTGAGCTGTTCGATGCTTGTCGCCTTTTGCGCATCATTGAGCGTTGTGTCAGCCTCGACAAGTGTTATGGCCTGTTCGAATGGAATGGTGTAGTGCACCTTCTGCGGATAGTGGCCAAGCGCCCAGATTATTATTGACGCGAACAAAATCACGGTTCCCATCTTGGTCAGATACTGCACACTCTTGTCCCACATGTGTACTGTGATGTTTTTGAGTGTAGGGATGCGGTACGGTGGAAGCTCCATCACAAACGGAGCGTCGTTATGCTTGAAAAACGCATGTTTGAAAGTTATGGCTACCAAAGCGGCAAGCACAATGCCGATAAGGTATATCGAAAGCATTATTATTGCCTGATTTGAACTGAAGAATGCCGATATGAGCAGAATGAACACGGGGAGACGTGCGCTGCATGACATCAGCGGAACAATCAGCATCGTAAGCAGGCGGTCTTTCTTGTTTTCGAGTGTCCGGGTGGCCATTATTGCTGGCACGTTGCACCCAAATCCCATCAGCAGGGGAATGAACGACTTGCCATGAAGCCCTATCTTGTGCATGGCAACGTCCATGATGAAAGCGGCACGTGCCATATATCCAGTGTCTTCCATGATGGAAATGAACAGGAACAGAATCAGGATGTTTGGCAAGAATACTATTACTCCGCCAACGCCTCCTATTATGCCATCAATAATCATGTCGTGGAGCGTGCCTGCGGGAATGACTCTCGACAGAAAGCCGCTTAACAGGTTTACACCGGCGTCAATCCAGTTCATCGGATATTGGCCGAGTTGGAATGTGGCCTCAAACATCAGCCACATGAAGAATATGAAGATTGGAATTCCAAGCCACTTGTGAGTCAGCACCTTGTCAATTCGGTAGCCTTTGCCGACATCGGGCTTGACTGACGGGAAGAATGTCTCCTTCAGCGCACCTCTGATAAAGCCGTAGCGGGCATCGGCAATTACTGTTTCCGGGGCATTGCCGTATTCGCGTTCAAGTTCGGCGCGTTCCTTGTCGGCCCATTCTATAATGTGTGTCGCGTCAGGATGCTCAGCAATGTTCTTTATGAAAATCTTGTCACCCTCAAGCAATTTCAGTGCGGCGAACCGGGGATAGTATTTCTCGTTTAGCAATTGGTGCTGCTCAATTTCCGATTTTACAACCGATATGGATTTCTCGACATCCTTGCCATAATTCACCTGAATTTGGTGTACATACGGGTCGCGGTCTTCATAGACCTCTATTATCTTGTCCAATAGCTTGTCAAGGCCAGCTCCGTCACGGCCATTGGTAGGCAGAAATGGTATGCCGAGCATCTTGCCGAGCATGTCGTAATTGAGCACGTCGCCCTTCTTTTCCAATTCGTCGAACATGTTCAGCGCAACCACAATCTTTATGTTCATTGCTATCAGCTGTGTGGTAAGGTACAGGTTGCGTTCAAGGTTCGATGCGTCTATTACATTCAGTATTATGTCAGGGTTTTCCTCAAATATGTGCTTGCGTACGTAAAGCTCTTCTGGCGTGTATTCTGAAATGGAATAGGTGCCGGGCAAATCGGTAATGTTGATTGTGTACCCATTGTGTTCAATGGATGCCAATTTGGTGTCAACGGTCACTCCGCTGTAGTTGCCTACTTTTTCGTGCCGTCCTGTAGCGTGATTGAACAGCGATGTCTTGCCACAGTTTGGATTGCCGACAAGTGCCATGTTTATGGTGTGGCTCATTTGGTTCGCGCTGTTGCGGAATGGTTCTGAAATGATGGATTCCTTATCGAAGCTGTCGCTCTGGTTGGCCGTTGCGTTTGGGTTTGTGACCACTTCTATCAGCTCGGCCTCAGTGCGCCGTAGCGATACGTGATAGCCCATGAGTTCATATTCGATAGGGTCGTGCAGAGGTGCGTATTTTACCAATTTGATGCTTGTCCCTTTAACAAATCCCATTTCGGTTATACGCTTGCGGAATGCACCGTGCCCCATAACCTTGGTTATTATGGCAGGTTTGCTGTCTGTCAGGTCCGATAACCGTTTTTTGCTGAAAATTTGTCCTTCCATTTGAATTTTTTCTATGCGGCAAATTTACTTTAAATATCAGATGTATGTTTTCAAACTTTAACGACAAAGATGATGATTTTTAAGCGTCTTTTGTCGTGTGTGGCACAATAAAGGGACGGCTCACCGAACCATCCCTTCATTATATGGCGCCATGAATAATCGCACTTCAATGAGCTGACTTGGGTATGTCCAAAATTGGCAATTGAGGTCTATTCCTTTTCCTCGGAATTCTTTTCCTTGCTTTCAATTTTGAATGCTATGTTGTCGTCCTTCTTGTTGTAGACGCATGATATGGTGTCGCCATTGGCTATTTCAGCCTTCAAAATAACTTCGGCCATTTCATCTTCAACGTACTTCTGTATGGCACGCTTCAGCGGACGGGCGCCATATTGGACGTCGTAGCCCTTGTCGGCGAGCCAATCCTTTGCTTTAGGCGATATTTTCAGCGAATAGCCCATCTGTGCCACACGGTCGTACAAGCCCTTCAGTTCAATTTCGATGATTTTGTGGATGTCGTCCTTGCTCAACTGGTTGAACATTATCACATCGTCAATTCGGTTCAGAAATTCGGGGGCGAAGGCGTTTTTCAGCGCTTTTTCTATTACGCCTTTTGCCATTTCGTCTGCCGAATCCTTACGCGATGCTGTCGAGAATCCGACACCTGTGCCGAACTCCTTCAGTTGGCGTGACCCTATGTTTGAAGTCATAATTATGATAGTGTTGCGGAAATCGACACGACGTCCCAGGCTATCGGTCAGACGGCCTTCGTCAAGTACCTGAAGCAAGATGTGGAACACGTCGGGATGAGCCTTTTCAATCTCGTCGAGCAGGACGACAGAGTAGGGCTTGCGACGCACTTTTTCAGTCAACTGGCCACCTTCTTCGTAGCCTACGTATCCCGGAGGCGCGCCAACCAGGCGTGAAACGCTGAATTTCTCCATATACTCGCTCATGTCGATGCGGATAAGGGCGTCGCTGCTATCGAACAGGTATTTTGAGAGCACCTTTGCCAATTGGGTCTTGCCTACGCCGGTAGGGCCAAGGAATATGAACGTGCCAATAGGCTTGTTCGGGTCTTTCAGCCCTGCGCGGTTGCGCTGTATCGATTTTACAATTTTCGATATGGCTTCGTCCTGGCCGATTACGCTGCCCTTCAGCTCTTCGCCCATCTTCAGCAGCCGGTTGCCTTCAGTCTGCGCAATGCGCTGTACAGGAACGCCAGTCATCATTGCCACTACTTCAGCCACATTGTCGGCGGTAACCACTTCGCGGTGCTTTATCAGGTCGTCTTCCCAACGTTTTTTCTCGTTTTCGAGCTGCTCAATGGTCTTCTTCTCACTGTCGCGATAATTGGCGGCCTCTTCAAATTTCTGCTGCTTTACTGCCTCTATTTTTTTAATGCGTATTTCATCTATCGACTTTTCGAGGTCGGTGATTTTCTTTGGAACATGGATGTTTGAAATGTGCACTCGCGAACCGGCTTCATCCAAGGCGTCAATGGCCTTATCGGGCAGATGCCTGTCGGATATGTATCGAGTGGTCAGCTTCACACAGGCGTCAAGGGCTTCATCGGAGTAAATGACATTATGGTGTTCCTCATATCGTGCCTTAATGTTGTTCAGTATCTCGCGGGTTTCCTCGGCCGATGTCGGTTCAACCATTACCTTTTGGAATCGGCGTTCAAGTGCGCCGTCTTTTTCAATGTATTGGCGATACTCGTCGAGAGTGGTTGCGCCTATGCACTGAATCTCGCCACGTGCAAGTGCCGGCTTGAGCATGTTGGCCGCGTCTAGCGAACCTGCGGCGCCGCCTGCACCTACAATGGTATGAATCTCATCAATGAACAGTATCACGTTTTGGTTATGCTGCAATTCATTCAGTATTGCCTTCATGCGTTCCTCAAATTGTCCGCGGTACTTTGTTCCGGCAACTATTGAAGCCAGGTCGAGTGCAATGATGCGCTTGCCGAACAATATGCGCGACACACGTTTCTGCACAATGCGTATTGCCATGCCCTCGGCAATGGCTGACTTTCCGACACCAGGCTCGCCAATCAGCACTGGGTTGTTCTTCTTGCGACGGCTCAATATCTGTGCCAGACGCTCAATCTCGGTCTCGCGGCCGACAATAGGGTCGAGGCGGTTTTCCTCGGCGGCTTTAGTCAGGTCGATGCCGAAGTTGTCAAGCACGGGAGTGTCGGAATTCGACTTCGGCTGTTTCCCGCCATTGTGGTGTTGCCTTTCGTGATGGCTCGCAAACTCGTCTTCTTCCTCATCATCGTCGTCGTCATTGTACATATCCTGAGGTTTCGGCTGGTTCAGTTCCGTCGACGGGTTTGTCAGCAGCATCTTTATGTTGTCGTAATTGATGCCTTGTTCGTTCAGCATGGTGGTGGCCATGCTGCTCTCGTCGCGCATTATCGAAAGCAGCAGGTGCCCGCTGTCGATAGAGTCGCTTTTCATCGAGCGGGCTTCAAGATAGACAATGGTCAGCACGTGTTCTGCCGACTTGAGCAATGGTATTGCCTGGTCTTCACTGACGGCACCTGTCTCGCTGCGCAGTTTGTCTTCCAAATTCGTCTTTATTGTCGGCAAGTCGGCGCCAGCGCGGTTAAGGGCTTCAATGGCATTGCCTTCTCCTTCGCGCAGGATGCCAAGGAACAAATGTTCAGTGCCAATATAGTCATTGTTTAGCCTTACGGCCTCTTCTTTGCTATAAATCAATATGTTATTGATTTTTTGAGAAAATTTCGAATCCATTAATGCGAAAAATTTAGACAGTGCGAATTTATTGAAATATATTATATGGTGACTTGTGGCGACGGCAAATCGGTAAAATGCCGGCACTTTCTTTTATCAACAATTGTGACGTTTTTTTGTTGATAAAACATCATATTTAAGCACTTGGCAAAGTGGAGCCGTTAACCTTAAAATTGTACTTTTAGGCGTTTTTGAACAAAAATGCATAATTATAAATTTTTACTATAAATGATTGACGGACAGAAAATTATCAAAATCAATATCGAAGAGGAGATGAAGTCTTCGTACATTGATTATTCGATGTCAGTAATTGTAGCCCGAGCCTTGCCTGATGCGCGTGACGGCTTGAAACCAGTTCACCGCAGGGTATTGTTCGGTATGAATGGATTGGGAAACACTTCTGATAAACCATATAAGAAATCAGCGAGAATAGTGGGTGAGGTGATGGGTAAGTTCCACCCGCACGGCGACTCTTCAATCTATGGAACATTGGTCCGTATGGCCCAGGATTGGGCTATGCGCTATCCTCTCGTCGACGGACAAGGCAACTTCGGCTCAATTGACGGTGACAGCCCTGCCGCCATGCGTTACACTGAGGCCCGAATGTCGAAAATAGCCGAGGAAATCATTGCCGACATCGACAAGGAAACTGTCGACATGACAATGAACTTCGACGAGACAATACCAGAGCCAACCGTCATGCCGACCAAGATTCCCAACCTTCTGGTCAATGGTGCATCTGGTATCGCCGTGGGCATGGCTACAAACATGCCTACACACAACTTGTGTGAGGTTGTTGACGGCCTTTGCGCCACAATCGACAATCCTGAAATAACCACCGACGAACTGCTGCGCTACATTAAAGGCCCTGACTTCCCGACAGGTGGCATCATCTATGGCGTGCAAGGCATCAAGGACGCCTATGAGACTGGCCGTGGCCGTATTGTAATACGTGGCAAAGTCGAAATCGAGAATACCGAGCACGGCAAGTCGCGCATCGTCATAACCGAGATACCTTACAACGTCAACAAGGCTGAAATGATAAAGCATACAGCCGAATTGGTGAACGACAAGAAAATTGACGGCATAACCAATCTGAACGACGAATCGGACCGCGAGGGCATGCGCATCGTCTACGACTTGCGCAAGGACGTGGTTCCTTCAGTTGTGCTCAACAAATTGTACAAATACACCGAACTGCAGTCGTCGTTCAGCGTCAACAATGTGGCACTGGTCGACGGTCGTCCTTACACGCTGAACCTCAAGGAACTGCTCAACAACTTCATTGAGCACCGCCACGACGTGGTTACACGCCGTACCAAGTTCGAACTTCGCAAAGCCGAGGAGCGTGCCCACATTTTGGAAGGCCTGATCATTGCCAGCGACAACATTGACGAGGTCATTGCAATCATCAAGTCGTCGAAGAACGCCGACGAGGCACGTCAACGCTTGATGGACCGTTTCGGATTAAGCGATGCACAGTCGCGCGCCATTGTTGAGATGCGCTTGCGCCAACTGACAGGACTGGAACAAGACAAGTTGCGTGCCGAATACGAAGACATCTGCAAACTCATCGAACACTTGAAAGCCTTGTTGGAAAGCAAGGAACTCCGTATGCAGCTAATCAAGGACGAACTGATTGAGATGAAGGAAAAATACGGCGACGAGCGTCGCACCGATATTGTTCCTGACGAAGGCGAATTCAATCCTGAAGATTTCTATGCCGATGAAGATGTCGTGATAACGATATCGCATCTGGGCTACATCAAGCGTACCGCATTGTCGGAATTCAAGACACAGGGCAGAGGCGGTGTCGGCTCAAAGGGCAGCAACACTCGCGACGAAGACTATATTGAACATATGTACAACGCCAACATGCACAGTACAATGCTGTTCTTCACTGAAATGGGACGCTGCTTCTGGCTGAAAGTCTATGAAATACCTGAAGGTACACGCACATCAAAAGGCCGAGCAATCCAGAACCTTCTGCAAATCGACCCTAATGACCGCGTAATGGCCTACATCAACGTCAAGACACTTACCGACGAGGAATACATCCAGAACCACTTCATAATGCTTGTGTCAAAGCAAGGCATTGTCAAGAAGACCACGCTGGAGGCTTATTCACGTCCACGCCAGAACGGTGTGAACGCAATCAACATCCGCGAAGACGACCAATTGCTGGCCGCAGCCTTGACCGACGGCAACAACGAAATCATTTTAGGCGTCAAGAGTGGCAAGGCTGTCCGCTTCAATGAGCAAGATGTCCGCCCGATGGGACGTAACGCAACAGGCGTGAAGGGCGTCACATTGGAAAACGACGATGTGGTGGTTGGCGTTGTCAATATCGGTGAAGAAAAGAACGATATCCTGGTCGTTTCAGAAAACGGCTTCGGCAAACGTTCAAATCTTGACGACTACCGCATAACCAAGCGTGGAGCCAAGGGTGTAAAGACCTTGAACATCACTGACAAGACAGGTGACATGGTTGCCATTATGGGTGTTGTTGACGACGAAGACTTGATGATTATCACAAAGAACGGCCTGACAATACGCCAGACAGTTGCGGAATTGAGAGTTATGGGACGTGCCACACAGGGAGTGAAACTTATCAAACTGCGTGCTAATGACGCCATTGCGGCAGTTGAAGTGGTGCCTCACCAAGAAGAAGAAATTCTGCCAGCTGAAGGTGCTGAAGGAGAAAATCCTGCAGAACCGACTGCTGAATAGATACTATTTATGTGTAATATTGAAACGGGTAGGGCAACTTACCCGTTTTTTTGTCGATATTATTTGCTTTGTGTGATTTTTAGGGTTTCATCTTTCGAATGTATAGTTATATTTGCCACTCATAGGAACTAACTAAAAATTCAGTATATGAAAAAAATCGGATTTATGTTTGCTTTGGTTGCCATAAGCGCTTCAGCTATGGGCCAAGGTGCAAAAGTGACAAGTGCTTCTAGCAACATCAAGTATGGTCAATTGGATAAGGCCAAGGAAGCTATTGAAGAAGCAATTCTTAACGAAAAGACCAAAGTACAAGCCAAGACTTGGATGGTTAGAGGTGATGTCTACAAGGCTATTGCAGAAACTAAGAACCCTGCAATGAAAGGTTTGTGCGAAACTCCAACTGCTGTGGCATTGGAGTCATACAAAAAGGCCATCGCTCTTGACACAAAGGGCAACTTGCGCAAGTCAATCAACACTTCTTTGTCTTTGATGTCATTTACAGTAATCAATGCGGCATACGAATTCAACGACAAGGAGGATTTCGTGAATTCTTTGGATTGCTTCGAACAATCGCTTGCCATTGACAGCATTACTGCTCCTGGCAAAGTCGATTCAACTGTAATATTCAATGCCGGTCTAATGTCGGAAAAGGTTAAGAATTTCGAGAAGGCTCGCTACTACTACAACAAATGCATTGAAATTGGTTACAGCGGTGCTCAAGTATATGGCCTGTTGGCTATCCTCGACAAGAATGAAGGTGACACCGTCGGCTATTTGGCAACTCTTGAACGTGGCATGAAAGCATTCCCAAATGACTGCAACCCACTGCTTGTCGAACTTACTAATCACTACATCAGCAATGGACAATCAGAGAAAGCTCTTGACTATTTGGCCAAGGCTATAGAAAAGGAACCAAACAACACTTCGTTCTATTTCGCTCAAGGTTCTTTGTACGACAAATTAGGAAGGCTTGACGAAGCAAAGGCTTCTTACGAAAAGGCTCTTGAAATCAATCCTGACTTTTTCGATGCATGGCTAAACTTGGGTGTCCAAGTGTTTAACAAGGCTGTTGAAATGTCAAAGGCCGCAAACGACATCCCAGCAAACAAGCCAAAAGAATATGATGCCGCTATCGCCGCCGCTTTCGAGCAAATGAACCTTTCTGTCCCTTATTTCGAAAAGGCTCACTCAATTAAGCCAGAAGATGTTTATACAATGCAAGTATTGAAGGAGGTTTACTATAAGCTTCGTGGCTCACATCCTGAATACAACGACAAGTACAACGACATCAAGGCAAAACTCGACGCAGTACAGCAATAAGCAGATATATAAAGTCAAACAAAAAGGCTTCTCAATCGGGAAGCCTTTTTTGTTGGTTAAAAATGGGAAACTTATGGAAGTTCCCAAGTGTCAAATTCAGTCAATTGATTCGATAAGGTAACTGACAGGGCGGAACCCGTCGTTGCACGAAATCATGGCACTCTTCGGATTCTTCATCCAACCTTCGTAAAAGTCAGTTGCGCCATAGCTCAACGCAAACACATACGGATACATGCAGTTCCAAGCGGTTTGGCAAAGCCCTTCTGGCTTCTCGCAATCGCATGAGATGAACACCATGCCTTCCTGCATGTCGCAGGCATGCTCAATCGGATTTTCATATTTTGCGGCCAAATCGGCATAGAAAGCCTTCCGCATCACTGTTATTCTACACTTTTTCATAATATAGTCTTTATTCGGTAGCGCCCCAGACGCCACGATACAGATTGCATCCAACAAAGTTGCCTGCTACTATGCTGACATAGAACACGAGCACGTCAACGCAGTTTTCGGACAAAAATGTTGCGGGAACGACAAGATAGTAGAATCCGTCGGCAACGCAGTGCGGGAACCCGCACATGATGAACAATGGAACGCCAAACAGCAATGGCAGATTCTTGTCCTTGCGCGCGAATGTCACAGCTGTAGTCATGATGAAACCGCATCCGATAGCCAAAATGCCACCTTTGAGCGGACCGCAGGCAAGACGTCCTTCAAGGACTTTCTGTGCGGTGTCCTGCAGTGGCATCGGACTGCATCGTGCTATCATAGCAACTGCAAGACAGCCTATGAGATTGCCAAATAGTATAAGGAACAAATTGCCAACTTCGCCTTTCTTTATAAAACCTGCCGTACCTGTGTAGAGTTTCAGTTTGTAATGCACTACGGTCAACAGGCCAAAAGCAAACAGCACTGCGCCGACAATGCTTTTTTCAGCCAAATAGCCAAATCCTGCAATGCCAATGCAAACGCCTGCAAGAAAAGCGGAGCGGAGGGTCTTGAATGTCTCGTTCATAACAAAATGCAATTTGTAACAAATTGTCCAAAAATAATCATTGCCGATGTTTACTAAACCTTATCTTTGAAATAGATACACACAATTAAATAACAAGCATATGAAACAATCAAAAATTGCCTGCACACTGTTTGCGGCACTAATCACCTGTTGTGCAACGGCACAGTTCCCGCAACGCGAACAAATGCCCGAAGGCTCTGTTGCGCCAGTAACAAACATTAATGTAAACGGATATCCGAGAATATTGAGTGATAATAGTTTGTCTTTCAGACTCAACGCTCCAGATGCCAAATTGGTTCAAGTGGACATTTGCGGGACAAAGTACGACATGACACGCAACGACAACGGATTATGGTCGGTTACAATTCCTGCGCAAGTGCCAGGTTTCCACTATTATGCACTTGTTGTTGACGGCGTGTCGGTGAACGACCCGGCAAGCGAGACATTCTACGGCTGTGGCAAGATGATGAGCGGAATCGACATACCTGAAGCCAATACCGACGTTTTCGAGATAAAGGATGTGCCACACGGCGAAGTGCGTCAAGTGAACTACTTCTCGAAGGTTGACAACGAATGGCGTCCGCTATTCATATACACTCCTGCCGGATACAATGAAAATGCCGACCGTTATCCTGTCGTTTACATTCAGCATGGTGGAGGCGAAGACCATCGTGGCTGGGTTCAGCAAGGGCGAATGGCCAACATTCTGGACAATCTGATTGCCGAAGGCAAGGCCGTGCCAATGATTGTAGTGTCATCCAACAGCAACGTCAAGACTCGTGGCGCTGGCGGTCCTGCATATTCGGCACAAGGAATGTCGCCATTCCGCAACGAGATGGTTGACAACATTATCCCGTTTGTCGACAAGAACTACCGTACAAAGGCCGACCGCAAATACCGCGCAATGTGTGGCCTGTCGATGGGTGGCGGGCAATCGTTCTATGTAGGCCTGTGCTCGCCTGATGTATTTGCCAATGTCGGCATATTCTCAACCGGAATGTTCGGCGGGATTGCCGGAGCGGCAAACTTCGACCTTGAAAAGGAATGTCCTGGAATATTGTCTGACACAAAGACATTCAACGAGCAACACGACGTGTTCTACATCAGTTGTGGCGAGCAAGACCCGCGAATCACATACAACAAGGCAATTGCCGAAAAAATGAAGCAGGCTGGAGTCAACGTGCAGTTCAATTCATTTGCCGGAGATCACGAATGGCAGCCATGGCGTAAGTCGCTTGCCGATTTTGCGCAGAAACTGTTCAAGTAGAGTAGAAGCATACTAGCAAAAAAGCCACAGTTGCATTGCAACTGTGGCTTTTTTGTATGTGTTTGACAATTGTTACTTGAACAACTGCTTGACTGTCAATTCAAGATAATCACGGCAGTTCATCCAAGTATGACCGCCACCGGGGAAATATGTTTTATGCTCAATTTCCTTATCGGTAAGTGACTGGTCGAGGCCACGTGATGCGGCAACAAGAAAATCCTCAGTGCCACAGCATAACTGCATAAGTTTCAGCTGTTTCTTCAACTCTGCAGGAGCTGCGTAGGTACCATTGTCGAAGTTGGTGTTATACTCTTCGCCGAAAATGGCAGGAGCGAATGCTGCAACCCAATGGAACTTGTCAGGATTGCCGAATCCTGTTGCAAGAGTCTGGCGGCCACCAAGAGAGAAGCCTGCAATGGCACGGTTGTCGGCATCGGTCTTGACCTTGAAGTTCGATTCAACATAAGGAATGACATCGTTAAGGATTTCCTTTACGAAGTTGTCGGTGCCCATTATGTTGGCATTTGATTGCATGTTGCGCATGCTCATTTCCGGATTAGGATTTGCGTATGGCATCACAACAATCATCTTCTTTGAAAGTCCTTGCGCTATAAGGTTGTCCATAATGTTGTTCATTTGGCCAACCTTGAACCAAGTTTCGTAAGTATCTGTCATTCCATGGATTAGATAAAGAACTGGATAAGTCTCGTCAGATGCTGGATTGTAGCCCGCAGGAGTGTAGACGCACATTGGACGGTCGAATCCGTAAGTGGTTGAATGATAGTATCTGTATGACACTGTGCCGTGCTCGACATCTTGTATGTCTTGCATTGATGGTGCCTCGCCACGAACATCTACAAGGCTGTACTTGAAGTTCTCGTTAGGGAACATGTGCATATTGTTAGGGTCGGCCACTTGTGTGCCGTCAATTTGGAAAGCGTATGGATAGATATCTGGCACTTCAGGTTTTACGGTTATCGACCATACCCCCTTGTCGTCCTTTTCCATTGGCTTTGTGCCGTTGAACATTTGGCATTCCAATTCAACTTTAGCCGCATTAGGCGCCTGACAACGGAACGTTACGGAGCCGTCGGCGTTGTACTCAGGCGATTTCACGCCTGCAG
Organism: Bacteroidales bacterium; assembly: GCA_045640185.1. Lineage (GTDB taxonomy): Bacteria > Bacteroidota > Bacteroidia > Bacteroidales > SZUA-534 > RUG13583. The sequence goes on along the minus strand of JAZUEN010000002.1, from coordinate 21,287 downwards.
GGAACAAGTTGGCCATAAGGGCGGGAGTAAGGCGTGATTCCTCGCCACCTGCAGCCGATGCCTCACGTACTTTTTCAGCTTCCTCAAGACTCATGCCTTTTTCGGCATCAATAACCGACTGGTCTTGGAACAGCAGACGGAACGACTTGTCGAGCCAGTAGCGCGCATTCATCCATGTGTGTCCGAACTTGTCGTAAGTGAATTCCTTGATGTTCTTTATGCCGTTTTTGTCAAGAATGTTCATCAAATCCTTTGAGTTGCCGTATAGGAAGTCGTCGGTGCCGATACCCGACCAGAACAGATGGATCCTTGCGTTGATGGAGTCGGCATTTTCAAACTGGTTAGGACGGATTTGGGTGAATGAACTGTATGAGCAGAGGTAAGAGAATTTGTCCAGGTTGGCCAGACCGATAGAAAGACCTTGGTTTCCGCCACGTGAGAAACCGCCAATTCCGCGATGATCGGCATCGTTTATTGTGCGGTAGTTCTTCTCAATGAATGGCATCAGCACCTCGACAAAATCCTTGTTGAAATTGTATCCGCCAAACATTCCGAATCCGCCAAAACCGCCACCCTGGGCAGCTGGCTGACGTTCAGTCTTGAGCAGTGTCGGGTTGCCGTAAGGAAGCACAAGAATCATCTCTTTTGCCTTGCCTTCGGCAATCAGGTTGTCGAGAATGTTGTTCATCTTGCCCACTTTGAAGTAAACTTCTTCAGTGTCGGTTGTGCCGCTTATAAGGTACATAACTGGGTACGATTTGTCAAGATTCTTGTCGTAGAACGGTGGCGTATAGACAATTACAGGAATGTACATTCCCAAGTCTGGCGACCAATAGTTGAGATAATCGACATTTCCGTGAGGCACATCTTTCAGCGCTTGGATGAGATTGCCGTCGCCACGCATGTCGAGAAGGCTGTTCTTGAATGTCTCGTTAGGGAACCATTCCGTGCACCTAGGGTCCATTACGCTGATGCCGTCAACAGTGAAGTGGTAAGGGTAGATGTCGGGCACTGCAGGGCCAACGGTTACTGTCCAAACGCCGTTTTCGCCTTTGGTCATCACGGCGTCGCCACCGAACTGTGTCCAGACTTTCACTTCTTTCGCGTTTTGGTTACGGTAGTTGAATGTTACAGTGTTGTCGGCATTGACAGCTATTGGCTTGACTTGCGCAAAATTTCCGCCAGGCTGTGCCGATGCTTGCATTGCCAATGCTGCGCAAGCAATCAGCAACGCTCGTCTTTTCTGAATATGATTCATAATTTAGCATTTAATGATTAATGATTAAAAATATATGTTTTTGCGATTGCAGAGATGTCCAAATCACGTTTTTGTGCAATAAAAAGCGATATTATACACCATATAGCCAGCTCTACATTGTCATGTCCAAAAACGGAAATCGCCATTTCCGGCAATGCGGAAATGGCGATTTGGCTTGTCATATCTGTTTTTGCAGAAGTTGCTACTTCTTGCTGTTCATGGCCTTGGTTATCTCATCGCAGCCGATGGCGAACTTGACGAACGTAGGCACGTTGCGGGTGCAGCACTCATTTTCGCCCCATAGGAACGGATAGTCGTCTTTATGCTCGAAAAAGTCAGGCTTGAAAATCATCAGGCCAGGAGAGATGCCACCTGCAACAGCGTGGTAGAATGCGCGGTTGCTTCCGTATGCCACATGCTTGAAGTTGACGCCTTCGCCAGTTACAAACGATACGTTTGAGTATGGATGGCGACCAAACATGAAGTGAATGCCGTTGAGCACCAGTTCTGGGTCAATCAAGTCGGGGAAGTAGTGCCATACAAGATAGTTGTTGTAGGCCCAGTTCATTGCGTTCTCGGTGCCTCCCCAGCCAAATCCGACGATTGGCACGCCGTAAGGGTTCTGTTTGGCGGCCTCGGTAACCTGTGCCACGTAGGCTGGTATGGCGGCCTTTACGGCTGCCTTGAATTCATCGTCCATATACGGATAGATGTCCAATGCTCGTACCACGTTGCCACCTGTGGAGAACAACGACGATTCACGACGCTTCTGGACTTGGTTTTCAGGCTTCAGCTGTTCCATTACTATCGGACGGAAGAAGTCGAGATATTTCTTGTCGCCAGTGGTGCGCCACAGTTCCTCGGCAGCCGTCACGCGGGTATCGCCACCGAACTCCCAATTACGTCGACGCTTGTTGGCGGGATTGTCAGGCGATGCGGCCTCGAAATACTTGTCCCACAACATGAGCGCATTCTTAAGCGCGCGTTCCGACACTTCAGGGTTGAAGTCTTTGAGCACGCGTGCGGCTGCTGCCAAAGCGGCAATTTCAGGCATTGTGCCGGCTGGCGTAAAGTTCTCGGTAAACGCCACGCGGTCGTCGCGAGTGCCAGAATAATCGCCTCTGACCTCATAAGGTTTCAGCGAAGGGTCGTAAATCTTGCCGTCGGTTTGGGTTGCACCGTCGCCAATGTGCGCATATTGCCACATTGTAGGCTGGACAATGCCTTGGCAGACGAAACCAATGTTCTCGACTTGCGCAATGATGTTGAGTACACCGTGCTCAACCTGCTGAATGACGTCAGGTACGCCATCTGGACGGTGAAGCCCGACAAACTGCGTCTTTTGGTCGATGTAGGTCTGGTCGTGCTCAAGATGGAACAGTTCCCACAGGTTGGCAAACTGCATTGTAAGGCCGATGACCGTGCCACCTTGTATGTCGAAGTCGCCGGCATCGTACCAGCCGCCAACCGTAAGGTTAGGGATGTGCTCATACGACTTATACTTGGTGAACGTCTCGGGGCCTTGCGAATATCCGTCTTGCTGCTTGTAGTTGGTTGGGGCCTGCATGGCGTCGTCCATGTTGGAACGGCCATGGACAATGTGATATGCCTCCTTGACTTCCATATGGTCCATCTGGCCAGGCAACCACACATCGAGCGAGGTGTGCCACTTGTCGCCATATACCGACTCGCTGATAGGGAAGATGTTGGTTTCCTCGCCCTTGTACTCTATGCTGTATATGCCGGTTTCGGTCACTTCAGAGAAGTCGATGGTGGCGTAGTTGTAGCGGTTGTAGTAAACGCCCCATTCGGTGACTTTTGGCTCAAGCACAACCTTGCGCGAGCCGTCGGCCTCGGTGCGGATGATTTTTGCCGTAGCCTGAACTGCGTCGTTGCGGTCCAGCTCGACAACAGCCACCTTCTTCTGGTTAGGCGTGTAGCCTACTTGCGAGAATCCGACGTTTGGCTTTCTTACCCAGTTGGGGTCGAAGGCGGTCTCGATGTACCATTCGCCAACCTTGCCGGTCTTTCCTGCTTCGAGCAGTGTGCGCACTACAAACGTGCCGTTGTCGGACAGGTTTCGGCCGTCGAATAGGTTGATTTCCTGGCTACTGCTGAATGTCACGCGCAAGTCGTCTTCTTCAGGCGCCATTACTAGGTTGTGGCCGACGCCAAGTGGCGAAGGGACAATGAACTCGTCGCGTCCGCGGTCGTCGAATGTCGACAGACCGTAGATTTGCGTAATCTTCTCACTGTTAGGGTGCATTGTGGTTTCAGATGCCGGGTGACGTGGCAGTATGCCCGGTTTCCCGTCCATAAGCCAAGTCTTGCCGAAGTAAGTGGCAGGGAAGAACTCGATGTTCATTCCGGCCTTGCCAGCCAGACGCTCGGGCACAGGCTTGTCGACATAGACAGAGACCGATACGCCCTTGTCTTTTGGCGTAACCTTGACGGTTGGCTTGAAATCGTAGTCGGCGTAGTCAAGGACAAGCTCGATGGTCTGGCTCGCCTTGTCAACCTTGCGCGATTCAAGCTTTGGGTAGATGTCCCACTGCTCAGGTGTGTTCATCAGACGGATTCCGCCACCTGTAGCAATACGGACTCCGTGAAGGATAATTTCAATGCCTGCCTCTTTTTCGTCGCAGAACATTCCATTGTAGTCGTTACTGTATACGAGGACGTTGACGCCTCTATCTTCAAAATACTCAAGGTCGTTGAGCTTGAGCTGCTGGCCGAACACGCTTGCGCTCGCCAACATAATTGCGGTAATTGTGGTAATAGTTTTCATATGTCCAAATATATAAAAAGGCTTGCATTATTGTCATCGTCAAAAGCCCTTTCGAGCCAAATTTATGCCGATGCAAGCCCATGCACCGTTGCACGCAAAAAAAAATCCAGCATTCATGCATGAAACCGACAACTACTACCAACTCAAAAAAACGACGGATAATGTACACCTTTTTTAGGGACACATTTCGCAAAATTCGACCAAACGACCAAATGGAATTCGGCCAAACGGCCAAGCGCGAAAGTCGGAATCCGCATCTGCAATAGACAAAATGGCACAAAATAAGGCGGAACCCGAAACCGGATTCCGCCTTTCAAAACAGAAAAAAACAAATATGTATGATGACTAACGCTTGCACAGTTCTTTGTCAAGCACGAGCATAGCGGCGGCATTGTCGTCAATCTTGTTCAGCTGGTCGATGATGTCGTGTACCTGCTCTTCCTCTTCAACCTGCTCAGTGACAAACCATTGAAGGAAGATGGCCGTGGCGTGGTCGTTCTCGTCCTGGGCCAGTTCGTAGAGCCTGTTAATCATTATGGTCACTTTCTGCTCATGGCGCAGGGCGGTCTCGAACATGTCCATAGGGTCTTTCCATTTGGTCTGGAATTCGGCAATAGGCATTAGCCTGACGCGTGCCATCTGGCTCTCGACATAGTCGATGATTCGGAAGGCATGGCTCATTTCCTCATCGTACTGCTTGCGGAACCAGTGTTCCATGCCACGGTTGCAAAATTCCGACGACTGCATGGCCATTGACAGGTAAAGATACGCCGACCACATTTCGGCATTGATCTGACCATTGAGCGCTTCTTGTAAATTATTGCTAATCATAGTTGTAGATTTTGAAGATTGATGAAATGGTTAAGTGACGCCGGCTATCGGCAGAACAGTTTTTTCAGACAGCATTTCTTCTCGCTCTTGAAGTTTATCTGGTCAACCTTCCAGAGTCCGTGAATGTTGCAGTAGGCATATACGGCCATAGGCGGACGCTTGCAGGTGCAGAACACCGTAAAAGGCCTCATTTCAGGCTCAAGCTTGACAAACTGTCCGCCATCGCCATTCTCCAGATATAGCCACTGTATGTAGTGCTCGTCGGTCATTGGGTGCTGTTCGGCGCCGACACTGACCTTGAGTGTGCAGTCGTCAATGACGGTAACTAGTGGCACGTGCTTTTCCAAGCCAAAATCGTTGGTCTTGGCGGTGAGTTCCTCCATGGGTTTGCCACAGCAAGTCGGGATTACGCCCGAATCGGAAAGTTTCAGAATAACATTGCCGCAAATTGGGCAACGATAAAATTTAGGTTCCATAATCTTAATTTTTTTTTGTTCATAAACTTTGTCTTCAGCTGATCGACGGAACAAAGGTATAGTCGATTTCAGGTCCGTTGTCAATCGACTTTTTGCATAACGTTATTTATACAATCAATAATCGCATAGGTGTCAATTTATAAAATCGAATTATATATTTGCATCGGGAAATGGTTCCCGCGACTAAAAAAAACAAACGACTATGACACTTCAACAGTTGGAATATGTAGTTGCCGTTGACAAGTACAGGCACTTCATAAAGGCCGCCGAGGCCTGCGGAATAACTCAGTCGACATTGAGCGCAATGATACGCAAACTTGAGGATGAGCTCGACATAACCATTTTTGACCGCAACAGCCACCCTGTTTGTCCGACTATGGCAGGCGAGGATGTGATACGGCAGGCCAGAATAGTGCTGTTCCATTCGGCACAGCTCCAGGAACTGTCGAGCAGGGAACGGAATCAGGCGTCAGGCAACATAAAGATGGGGGTGACGCCGACCATGGCGCCTTACATCTTGCCTAAATTGTTCAGCTACATAAACAAAGTGCCCGACGTGACAATGACTGCCAGCGAACTGTACCGCGACAACATTGTGGCGAAGCTCAAGAATGCCGAACTGGATATGGCAATAATGTCGTTGCCGCAGCACGACGACAAACTGCTTGAGATTCCGCTCTACAAGGAGAAAATGCTGGCGTTCGTCTCGCCACTCGATCCGTTGTACACGCAGGACACCATCGATTTCGACACCATGCCACGCAAAAGGCTGTGGGCGCTGAAACACGAAATATGTTTTCAAAAGCAGTTGGAAGGCTTGAGCGAGTACGAGTCGGAGCGAAGCTCGTCGTTCGAGTCGGGAAACGTATGGACATTGCTGCACATAGTAAATGAAAATGAGGGATTTACGCTGATTCCCGAATTGCACATTCCATTGTTGCGCGAGGTTGCCAAGAAGAACGTGCGTCCGTTTGCCGAGCCAGCCCCAGTCCGCAACGTGTCGCTTTTCGTACGTGCCGACTATGTGCGTGAGAGTCTGATTAACATTGTGGTGGAAGGCATCAAGACCATAATACCCGAAGATATGCTCGACGAACGGCTGCTTAAATACAAAGTGAAGATTTAACGGTCTTGGGATGAACTGCCCGGATGTTCTTTTTTTGCCTTTAGCGCAAAGAATACAGGCATGAAAAGTACCAGTGCGATAATGGAAAACAGCATTCCGCCAATGACGCCTATGGCGAATGCGTACCAGAACACATCGTCGTTTCCGTCGAACAGGAACGGAATCAGGCCCAAGACGGTGCTTACGATGGTGAGCAGTGTGGGTATTATCTTCCGATTGTAGGCTTTCAGGTAGGTGCGGAGGCTGTTTTTGCCCAACCGGCCTATGGTGTCGTATTCCGATGTCAGGTAGATACCGGCATTTACAACAATTCCGCTTAGCATTATCATGGCAGCATAGCCACCCTGGTCGAATGTGACGCCAAACAAGGGGTAGGAAAGGAACAGCCCGATGAATGCCACAGGAATCATCATTATTATGGTCAACGCTTTTTTCAGCGACTCGAACAATGCGGAGCAAATCATGAATATCATGACCACAATCAGGAACAGCAGACCGGCCTGCTGCCTTTTCTGCTGGCTCGACCAATAGTATGATGACGATTCGGCCCTGAATCCCATTGGGAATGAGGCGTTAAGGCGTTTTAGTTGCTTTTGCTCCATTTTCGACCGCAGCTCCCATGAACCGACAAATTCATATCCGACCTTAATCTCATATTCCTGGTTGATACGGTGAATGTCGAGGCCTGTACGGCGCTTGACTATTGAGCCAATGTCGTTGAGCCGGGTCTTGACGCTGTCGATGTCGATCATGTCGTTCTTGATGTGCCACAAGTCGAAATCGTTTCTTTCGTCGGAAACGAGTTTTACCTGGGTGTTTTGCTTTCCGTCAAATATGTTGCCAATGGATTGGTCGAACAGCTGGTTGTTGAGAAACGAAAAGTAGCTGTTCAGGTTAATGTTGTTCTGTGTTATCTTTTTCCGGTCAATGTCGAGGCAGAACTCGTTGCTTACAAATGAGTTCCAATTGGCGGAGAAACCGGCATCGGAAATGCGTCGGTTGTTCTTCAGCGAGTCGATCAGTTCCTCGGCGAAACGGGTGAGCATGTCGTAGTTGTAGCCTCGCAGGGTGATTGCGTTTGACCACGACGTTCGGTAGACGCTGTTGCTCAATGTCCGGTCGTTTTCATCGAGTGCCGATATCTGCCATGTGGCGCCACCATAGCCACAGGCCTTGCGCCATAGTTGCTCCTTCAGCCTATATGGGAAATAGGTGTATTCGTACTCCTTCTTGAATCTTATCTCGATGCGGCCCTGAGTGCCATACAGCTGTGTCCTGAAGCTAGAAATCTCGTCGAATTGGCTTAGCCAGTTCTCCATTTGCACGATGATGTCGTTGAGTTGCTGCACGGTGCAGCCTTCAGGCATGTTGGCATATACGTCGAGAATCCTTTCAGGACGGGCCTCGCGGTAATATGATGAAAAGCCGCCAAGGTTTTTGCTGAAGATGTTGAACGAGCCTCCCAGCGCGTATTCGAAGATGTTCTTGTGGTTTTGGTACCATTTCCCGCCGATGGTCTTGTTGTAAACCTCCACCAGGCCGCCTTTTTTGCCGTGCTCGTCGTATTCCTCATAGCCATCGTGGTGGACTGAGCTTGGCAGTAGATTGATTGGCACGCCGAAACCAAGAATCATCGCTACAATGAAAATCCACCGATGGCTACGTCCCCATACAATGAGGCGTTCGTATTTGCCTGTCCACAGCAGCAGGCGCTTCTTGTGCCTGATGGAGCTGTTGGCTACGCCTTTCTGCCTTAGCGGCATCTTGTCGAGCAAGGCGGGCACAAACAGGTATGCCACAATGAGCGACAGCGAAAGGTTGATGATGATGACCCAAACAAAGCCGTTTAGGTTCTGCTGCTGCTGTTCGGGCAGGAAGAATACGGCAAGCAACGCCGCAATGGTGGTGAACAGCGCACCAGCAATCGACGTTATCACCTTGCGGTTGCCGTAGTAGGTGTAATGGTCGGCAATGACAATGGCCGTGTCTATTATTATTCCGAGCGACACGGTTATTCCAGCCATCGAATACAGCTCAATGTCGATATCGAGCAGGCAGTACATAATCACGGCTGTCAGCAAGTTGACAGCAATGGTCAGGCCAATTACCGTGAGGTATTTCAGGCTTCGGCTGACAAGCAACACAAACATCAGCAGTATGCCTAGCGACAGCAACGACCTGAACAGTATCTTGTTGATTTCCTTTTTCAGTGGCTCGGCCGCATCGTATGTTTTCTCAATGGCGAAACGGTTTGGGAAATCGGCTTTTAGCGTCTCTATCTTTGCCTTTACCTCGTTCACCACGTTAATGGTGTTGATGCCTTGAGAGCCGAACACTGTTATGTCGATGGTGTTCAGTCCGTTGATTCGGTTGTATGACGACGGAAGCTGCTCTTCGTAGGTGACTCTCGCGAAATCGCCTATGCGGTAAACGCGCCCGTTGACATCCTTGATGGTTATGTTCTCGATGTCGTCCTGTCCGTCGCCCGACTTGAGCCTGACAAGCATCAGGCTGTTGCCGACAATCTCAGTCCCGACAATGGTGTTTTGGAAACTGTTGCCGAATGCGTCCCTGATGTCGTTAGGAGAGAGCCCCACGCTTCGCAACAGATTCGGGTCGAACGTGATTATCCATTGGAACGGCTCTGCGCCTGATGTTGAGACTTCTTCCACGCCTTCAATCTGTGACAAGGGAGTGACAATGTGCTCGTTGGCGTAGTGGACGATGGCGTCGGGGGGCATGTCGGCATTTATGGTGAATTCGAGAATGGCGACCTTGTCGCCGTTGCCCGACGTGTTGCCCGATATGTAGGGATTTACGCCTTGCGGAAGCTTGTTCTTAATCTGCCTCAAGTGTGTGGAAACCTCAAATCGGGCAGTTTCCATGTTTACGTTGTCCTTGAATTGCAGGCTGATGTAGCCACCTCCGTTTTGCGACACGGCTTCGGTATTGCTTACACCGTCGATGGTGTTCAGCGCGCCTTCGAGCAGCGAGGTCACTTCCGACTCGACAACGCGCGCCGAGCCTTGATAGTTGAAGTTCACTGTCAGCGACTGCTGCTTGCGTTGTGGGCTGTACTGCACATTGAGCATGGGCACCATTGCCGCGCCTGCAATCATTGCCACTATCATTATCAGAATGACAGAGAATGACGATATAGACTTCCGTTGTGTGACCGAGGTGTTCAATTCGCTTTGAGTTCAGATTTACGGTATATGGCATAATAGGCCAAAGGCACGAAGAATACGCTCACAAACGTTCCGCCCACCATGCCGGCCACCAATGCCAGCGAGAGCGGGTACTGCAGGTCGCTTCCCATGTCGCCTCTGATGAGGAACGGCGCTATTGCCAGTATTGTGGTGAGCGATGTCATCAAGATGGCCTTCAACCTGCGCGAGCCGGCTTCCATTATGGCGCGTTTAAGGCCTGTGCCGTTTTGTCGCAGACGGTTTATGGTGTCAACCTTAAGTATGGAATCGTTGATGACTATGCCGCACATTACAATGATGCCTATCATTGACATGAGGTTTAGGCTCTCGCCGAATATCCACAGTATCAGCATTGTGGCAAAAATGTCTATAATCAGTTCCGACATTATGATGAGTGGCTGGATGAGGCTTTCAAACTGTGCCGCCAGAATGAAGAACAGCAGCAGCACCGATATCAGCAGAACCTTGCAAAGCTCGTTTATCATGGCCTTGTTGGTGAAATACGAGCCCGCAAAGCTGACGTCGAAATTGCCGTCGCTCCTTACAGCCTCACGTATCGCCTTCATTGCCGGCATGGCCTGGCTGTTGCTTATGGCCAGCGTTAGCGGATAATATTCGCCGTCGGCTCCCGACGTTATCTTCTTGAGGTCGCGGTTGCGCGTCTCCTTAAGCAATACGCTGAGCGGGATCTGGTTCCCGCTTGAGGTTTGAATATTGTCGGCAATTAGCTCTGTGGCTTGCTTCTGTCCAACGCCTATTGTCACAGGTTCCGATGCGTCGCCTTTCGAAATGTGCAGTATCGTGTTGTCGTTCATTGATTTGCGCAGATGCTGGAGAATGGCGTCGTAACTTACGTTGTAGAGCGCCAGACGTTCAGGGTCGGCTATGAGCTCAATGTATTCATTCCACTCGAGCGGCTGAATGTTGGCAAAACTTACCGATTGCCTTATTTTCGCCAGCAATTCCTCAATGTCGGCGGTGTTGGCCGCCATTCCGTTGTTGGTCTTTATCTTGGCTATGAGCGGTGCCTCTTTTTCTGAAAATATCATGTCGAAGATGTTGCCCGAAGCCTTGTAGCTGTAAACAGCCTTTGGCCATTTGCCACTGATTATGCTACCTATGTTTTGTTCAATATTCCTTATGTCGTCAGCCGATTTGGCCTTTATGTAGATTATGGCTTCGGAGATGGAAAGCTCGTCGGTATGTGAGAGCAGGAACTGCTGTGCGCCCGACATGCACGTCGATTGCTCGACAATGTCGCTGAAATGGCTCACCACCTCGCGGCAGCGGGCGTCGTTGTCTTCAGCGCTTATGCGTTCGTTCCATTCAATTTTGACAAGAGTGTCGGAATGGGAGAGTGCTGGAAGTTTCTGCTTTTCCAAGCTGGCAAACAGCAGGCAGATGCATATGGCTGACACGCCAAATGTGGCCCACATTGCGGCCCTGTGTCTGAAGAACCACTTGAGCAACCGCTCGTAGCCCACATTTATCCGGTTTACGCCCAATTTCTGAAGATAGCTGTTCTCGATGAAACGGTCCTGTTTCTGATAGAACAGTTTGTAGAACACCGGAATAACGAGCACTGAAACCAGCAAGGCCGACAACAGCGATATGGTGACGCCCATTGCCTCGTCGTAGAACAGGGCGCCCGCAATGCCGCTCATGAAAATAAGCGGAATGAATATGGCGCACGTCGTGAGCACCGAGCTCAGCATCGGGCTGAACACCTCCTTTGTTCCGTAAACACAGGCGTCGGCAATAGGCAGGCCACGGTTCCAGCGTTGCGTTATGTTGTCGATGGTGATTATTGAGTTGTCAACCATCATGCCAAGGCCAAGAACCAGGCCCGAAAGCGATATGATGTTGATGGATATGTCGAGCACGAAGAACAGCAGGAACGACAGTATGATTGATGTGGGTATTGTGATTACGACCAGCATCGGCGACTTGAAATCCTGCATGAACAAGAATATGATGATGCAGGCGAACAAGGCACCGAACAGCAGGTTCTTTATCATATTGTTGATGGAATAGTCGAGCAGTTCTGTCTGGTCGCGTGTGACGGTGAATTTCAGGAACGGATAGTCGTTGCCAAACGATTCAATCAGTTCTTCCATATTTGCCTTCAGTTCGGCCATGCGGGCGTCGGTGCGCTTTATCACGGCCAATGTCAGGCACTGCTGTCCGTCTGACGATATCATGCCTTTCTTCATCTGTGGCTGTTCCCTTACTTCAGCCAAATCCTTTATCTGGTAGATGCGGTCGTCTATTTTCAGCCAGATGTTCTCGACATCCTCACGTGTCAGTATGGTCGATTCGAACCTTACGCTGAATTGGTATTCGCCATCGCGTATCGACAGGTTTCCAAGCCTGACGTTCGAGTTTGTGATGGCGTTGCCGAGCTGCTGTTCCGATATGCCGAGCGACTGAATCTTTTCCATGTTTGGCACAATGAGCAATTCGGGGAACATCTGTCCGGAAATGTCGACCATTGCCACTTCGGCCAGTTGTTCAATGCGACGCACAATTACGTGACGTGTGAATTCGCTCATTTCAAGCATCTGATTTTCAGTATATATAGAATCTGATAATGATACATTTATGAAGAATGCGGGAATATCGGTGGCGCTTGCCCTTGCAACCTGCGGGCGTTCCTCGCCGTTAGGCCAGTTTGCCATGGCTCGGTCGATGCGTTCGTTTACGTCGATGAAGATGTAGCTTGCGTCAGAACCGAATTCGAATATCAGCGAGATGATGCCACCGCCGTCTTTTGATGTGCAGGTTATTTGCTCAAGGTGAGGTATCTGAGTCAGTTGCGCGCGGAGAGGGGCGATCATTGTCTCGTTTATCTCGCGTGCCGACTTGTTTGGAGACGACACTTGCACGGTTATCTGCGGAATATCGACATCAGGCACCAGCGACACCGGAAGTTTCTTTATTGCCACAATGCCAAGCACCATGACTGCAATGAGCACCATGCTTACGGCTATAGGCTTGTGTATCAGTTTGCTGAACATTATATTCTATTTATAGTTTAGATGTACAGACAGCAAGTCACGTCTGTACCGAATTTCATATTTCTATTTCTTTCTATCAATCCTTCAATTTTATTTTCAATATCACGTTTGCCAAGTCGCGCTCTTCAGGCTCCATGCTTTTCATATATTCGGCGTTGCGATCCAAGTAGGCGTGGTAGTCGGATTGCGCTTTTAGCAGACAGTTGTTGAGTTCATCATCGTGGCCTTCGAGTAGGGGGACCAAATCGCGGTTTTTGCAAAGCGCGTAGATGTATTCGCCATCGGAATGCAGAACTTGCATATTTATCAAAACACCATACAACGAATGCATCAGAGTGTCCTGCTGTTCATCCTCTGAAAATAATGACACTGCGCTGTTTGTGCGCTTGTCAATAAGCGATACGTATCGTTTGCTTTTGTCGATTGTGTAACACAAACACACAAACCGACCCGATTCGCTCAAATTGCGGAAATTGCCGTCATACTCAAATAATTCATCAATTGCCGCTCCATCGTGCGTCTGAATAACCTTATCAGAAACTTCAATAAACCGTTCTGCCGTCTGCGGATTGGGCAGACCCAGTTCGGTACACAGTTCAGTGTCGCCGCAAAGTGTGTAAAGATGGTTATCCATATGGCTATAGAATAAGAAGCGAATGGTATCACCATTGACGCTATATGACTTTCCAGATCCACCTATTGAAATAAACAAAAGAACTTTCGGGAGGTCAAAATGCCTTGCCTTGACGTTGAACGATTTGTCGGCCACAACCACCTTGCTAGGAATAGAGTCGTGGGTACGGATGCCAAAATTAATCCCGACATAATCGCCGTTAGTAAGCCGAAATATATCAGAAATGCTCCCTAACTTGTCTAATTCGGGCGTCTTGCCTAAAAAGTCGCCGTTGTTGCTGTATTTGAGTATGGAATTATCATAAATGCACAACGTGTCGCCGATGCAGAATGCTGAATTTAAATAATTTACCTCGCCAGGTCCGTTGCCTTTGATTGTACGTCCAGACAGTTTTTCACCCGTATGGCGGTCGAGACACGTCAGGTTTATCTGATCACCGCAGAGCAAATATAAATATTTGTCGGATATACAAAATCTCAACTCATCATCAAACAACCATTCGTCGCTCATTTCAAGGTTCATCACTGATATTGACTCGATGTTGGCGACGAACTTCTCGTTGTCAACTGTTCCTGGCAACTCCACGCGGTTGGCGACTTCTTCGTTTTTAGTGCCGCATGCCGCCATTGTAACGCAGATGGCTGCAATGGCTATTGTTTTGGTACTCATAGGCTTGTGGTATTTAGGATTTAGGATTTAGGATTTTGACTTATGACTAATGACTAATGACTAATGACTAATGACTTTAGACTTTGGACTTATGACTTATTCCTTATTCCATTGGTCTTATTCCTTATTCCTTTGGTCTTATTCCTTATTCAATTCATTGCCTTCAATTTAAACTGTAAAACAACGGGATTGAAATCGTTGCCTTTCATGGCATCGATGATTTGTTTGCCAAGAGGCGACAATTCCTCGTCCTGATTTATCATGCTCTCATAATCTCCCTGAAACAACATTGAATAAACACCGTTGTCAAGCATATCAATCTTAACTTCATTATTCAAGCCGCCAATGCGAACTTCGTAGTTGCTTACGCTCTCGGTGGTGGCAATGGCAAGGCAATTACGCATTCTATCGTTCAAAACTGTTTTATGCCAATATGCCAGCGTTGAGCCATTGATTTGCGGATAGTAGCAGCCTGTGCTGTATTCACCATTAATGACAACGTTTATGAATACCATATCACCCTGCATCTCGACCTTTTCCTCAGGTTCGGGCATTTCCATTTCGCCATAGTCGATAGTCGCAATTTTCTGTATTTGATCGCCAGCATAACGGTATAGAGTGTGCTTGGGCATAAGCAGCGACATTAGCACACCATTGTCGGTGCTCGTGAATATATGGTTATTGTCGCCAGTCTTCGCTACACAAAACATTTTGGCAAGTGTCTGACCGTCGAAACTGTACACCGCACAACTGTCCTTAATCTTTCGTATTGTAGCATCACCCATTTGCATAGTCTCCGTTTCACACTCGTCTATTGGCGGGAAAGACATAAGCAGCATCTTGTCACGGCCTAAAGCGACCATTGCATGAGGATAAATCTTGATTGGCGATACCGACTCGAATCTGAATGGCGATGTTTTGTAGCACATTATCTTGCCACTGTTGTCGAAGCCATAAAAAAGGCTATCGGCAGGCAGATACGAGTATTCTTGAAGTTGGTTGTACTCATTATGACCGTTACCCACGGCATTGAGTTTTTCGACAAGATGGCCGTCTTTCACGTGGTAGAATGTTTGCCAACGGCTGCAAGCAATAAAATCGTTGCTTTTGCCACTTATGCCATGAATTTGATCTATTGGCTCACTAGATACAATGGGAATAACATCGATTGCCTCGGCAATTTGCTCAAGGTCAATTACTTCAATGTCTTTTATCTCATTGTTAATCACCCATCCATCTGGGGTTTGTTCTTTGCTGCCACCATTGCAGGCTGTCATTGCAACTGCCAACGAAAGGACAACGATTGCTAATGTTTTGGT
Organism: Bacteroidales bacterium; assembly: GCA_045640185.1. Taxonomy (GTDB): domain Bacteria; phylum Bacteroidota; class Bacteroidia; order Bacteroidales; family SZUA-534; genus RUG13583. Next base: position 5,960 of record JAZUEN010000002.1, on the reverse strand, counting down.
ACTCATAGGTTTGTGATATTTAGGATTTGGAATTTAGGATTTAGGATTTTGACTTATGACTTATGACTTATGACTTTGGACTTATGTCTTAAGCCTTATGCCTTTTAACTTAATCTTTCACTTCTCCACTTCAATCTCCACATCGTCGCCAAGGTTCAGGTTGCCCGATGTCACAATCAGGTCGCCAACGTTCAGTTCGGAGCGACGTTCGGCGTTTGCCTCGATGATGTGCTCGGTGGCGTTGCTCATGACCACATTTACATACGTCCAGAGGCTTTTGCCGTCGACATAGCGGAACAGCACTTCAAGTCCGTCGCGGATGACAACTGCGCTTTTTGGCACTACGAGCTGATTCTCAATCTTGTCTTCAACCATTATCCTGACGTTCATTCCGTCAATCAGATCGCTGTTGCCCGGAACTTTTGCCGTAATGGCAATCTGCCCGTTGGCATCAACCGATGGGTTTACGGCAGTAATGCTGCCATTTACAGTTATCTGCTGGTTGGCAAATGGAGTTATCTTTACCGGCTGTCCTACGTGAACAAACGGGTATTCCGATTCGAGTATGCTGAATTTCACAAGGAAGCTGTTGTCGTCGATGATAGTGCAGAACTCTCCGTTGGCCTGTCCGTATTTCCGGCCCTTGATGCTTGTTATCTTTCCGTCGAACGGAGCTGTCAGCTCGCAGTTGTCGTAGGTCAGCTGAGCGTTCTTTAGCGATACGCGGGCATCGGCGAAGCCTGTGTTGATATAGATGGCCTGTTTCTGCTCTGCCGGGATGGAGGCGGTGTCGGCAATGCTGTAGCCATAGTCCAGAAGGCGGTCGGCGAGGGCCATTTCCGACTTGCTGTATGACAGTTTTGCCGATTCAAGCTGCAGTTCGGCCTGTTTCTTGTCGAGCTGTGCTATTATGTTTCCCTTTTTCACCCGCTGGCCGTCGGAATAGTTGATTGCCGCGACAATGCCCTGACTGCCAAACTGCAGGACGACCTTGTTCTGCGCCTCAAGCTTTCCGTTGCAGATTAGCTGCTTGTTGAAAGTCTTTTTTTCAAGCTTGACGACTGTAACCTGGTTCTTTTCGACATTGTATTCGCCATGAGCCATGTCGTCGGCTGATTCGGCCTTATCGCCGTTGCCCGACTTGCAGCTGACAATGGCCGGCATGGCGAGCAGTAGGAGCAGAGTGTGTCTTGTAAATCTCATCATTTCAGAAGTTTGTCAAATTCAGTGGTTATGTTGATCTTGTTGATAAAGTCGTAAAGGGTGGCTTTCCGTATGCCGAAATAGTAGTCCCAGAAACGGCCGATGTTGTTGACGTAGGTGTTGTTTGCGTTGTCGCGGTTGTTTTTGAGCTGGTTCAGCTCGGTGACGGTCATTGAACCAGAACTGAAGTTGCTCAGGGCAATGTTGTACGACTCTTCGGCTATCTCGGCGGCCCGGCGCGATATCTCGCACTGGCTGTACTGGTTGTTGAACTGCATCACTTGCGTGTACATGTTCTGGCGGAAGTCTATCAAGTCCTGTTGCAGCTGGCTGCGTGTGCGTTCGGCCTGCGCTGTGGCCATTTTCACGCGTCCCTTGCCCAAGCCCCAATCGACTATGGGGATGACAAGCGACACGCCGAATATCTCCTGATCGTTGAGTGTGGCAAAGGTCTCGTCGAAGGTTTCGGCTGTGCCCGACATTCCGAATTGCGCATGTATGGAGGCCGACATGCCACGGTTTGCCTTGGCTTCGGCAATGCTTGCATCGGCCTGGATTGACTGTATGTCCTGGCCAAGTTCGAACGACGAGTTCTGTATTGCCATGGTCATCACTTCATCGTAGTTGAGCGTTATGTCGGGCACTTTGTAGTCAATCGACAGCAAAATGTCGGAATTCTCCTGATAGCCGATGAACGAGCAAAGCCTGTTCAGTGCCGTGCGAAGGCTTACACGGCTGTTGCAGAGTGCAAGCGAGTCGTTGAGCATGCTCAGTTCGAGCTGCAGCAGATTGTCGCGCGTGAGTGTGCCCATGTTGAACCTTGTCTGTGCGGCCTGGTAGAGGCGTTTGCTCTCGTCGAAGTTCTTCTCGGCACGGTCAAGCTCCTCGCGCACCGATGCGTAGTTCCAGAAGTAGCTGACTGCCTGCTGAGCAACCTGCTCCATGTTCTCAATGTATTCGCGTTTGGCCAGTTCGAAGTTCTTTGGCTCTATCTTCTTATTCCACTTGAAACGGTTGTAGCCCCATAGCGACTGCGTGTAGCTCAAGTAAACCGGCTGTGCGTAGTACGACGATCTGTGTGAAGGGTCGTACTGGTCGAGTCGGTTGACTGATGTAGATAGCGACAGCGTGCCGCCTGTGAGCGCTATGTTTTGGCTTATGGTCAGGGTGACGTCGTTGTTCATGGAGTAGTTGGCGCGGAACGCCTTTTCGCCGGTCTGGTAGTCTTGCAGTTCTACAAGCGAACGGTTGAAGTTGACTAGATTGCTGCTTAGAAATAGCGAGGGCCGGTATTCTGCCTGATACGAGCGGAAACTCCAGTACGACGACAGGTATGCGTTTTTGTAGGTCAGGCCCAATACTGATTTTTCCTGCGCAAGGCTTATCACATCTTCCATTGTCAGCAGGCGCGAATCGACTGTTTGGGCAAGCAACATGACGGCATTCGCCGCGAGAATTGTTGCCGTCAAAAAGAGTTTCTTCATGTATTGATAGTGTTCGGTGGTTTTTTATAGTTTAATTGTACAATGATAACGATATTTTGTATCAAGTTATTATTTGACAGCTTTTGTTGTGAACTTTTTTCGTCAACGAATTGAACGAATATCACTAATGCATATTGCTGTTTCGGTTTCGAATGCTCGCAAGCGAGCTGGCTAATTTTACGAATTGCTAGTTAAAACACGAAATTTTATCCATTTACACGTATATTTTGCTCTTTTTTATCAACGAATATTGCTAATCTCTGTTGCTTCCGTTCTACATCCTAATCCCGATAACATCCTAAATCCTACATACAAAATCCTACATCCTAAATGAACTAAATCCTACATTCAAAATGAAAAAGATCCTAATCCCGATAGCAATCGGGACTAAATATCTATTGTTTACCCTTTTTTCCACCGACAATTCCAATAATAAAATCTTCTGGCACAAAGCCGAAATAACGGCTATCCTGTGAGTCGCAAGAGTTGTCGCCAAGCATGAAGTAGTAGTTGTTTTTGAAAGTATATTGCTTCATATCCTCGGTTGGCAACTGGCCTGTTTCATACTGTATTGCAAGACCGTAAAGTTCACGGTTGAAATCGTCAAGTTCCACAGTTCCGCCCTTTGCTGGCACGTACAACGGACCAAGATTCTTTATAGTCCAAGTAGGGCGGGATAGCGGTATTGCCGTCATGGAGTTGTAATACCAAAACACGCTATCAGGAATATTGCTCAGCTGAATTTGATTTTCAAGCAAGCCAATGTATTCTTTGCAATTGTTGTTGTATGTAATGCCATATTCAATGGCAATTGAGTCACCTGGAGTGCCAGCTACACGCTTGCAATAGACGTAGTTTATTTTAAACTCGATACGATACCAATCGTCGTAACCAAACGGATAGTTGAATACTACAATATCGTTTGGCTTTATTTCCCGTATTCCGGGCATACGAAAACATTTCAGTGGTGCATGGTCTTCAAAGTTGAAATCGGTATAAATTCGCGCCCCGAAAAGCAATTTGTTAACCCAGATATGGTCGCCTGGATTAAGAGTGGGCGACATTGACATTGTGGGTATTTTGAACCGCTCGGCAATAAACGCCCTACGGGCGAAATGCAGTGCCATAACACCGAAAGCGGCGAAATATATCCACAGAAAGGTGGTAATAATCTTTGTAATCCGTTTTTTGGCATCTTCCGATATCTTCTTTAAAATGCTCATTTATCTGTATATCTGCTTTTTATTTCGGTTATCTCGCCACGGAGCTTCTCAGTGTTTGCCGTCTCCACCTTGGCCTTGAAGTTATCAATCTGGTTCGAAATATTCAAAAATCTTGCCGTATCGCCTTCGGCATCGTACAGTTTTGCCAGCAGACAAAGCGGGTAAAGCCGGTTAGGAACCATGGTGAATGCATATTGGTAGCGCTCTTCGGCCTCGCGGTAACGGCCTTGTGCCAGGCTGTTGTTGCCCATCACGTTCCAAAACATTGGGTCGCTGCTAATTGCCGTGCCAAGCATCAATATTGAATCGCTCTTGGCGTATTGTCCTTCCTTGTTAAGCGACTGGCCGTATTCGAACAGAAATCTATAGTTGTGTTTAAGATTCGGCATGAGTGAATCACCGTCTTCAACCACATAGTTGTAGAACTCCTGACCATACCAGTATTCGGTTTTGCCCCATTCGCTTTCGGCCCACGCACGATGCTTCTGTGCCGAATGCTGATTGGCGAACAACCAACCCAGTAAAAACACGGACATAACGGCAACCGATGTGCTGGCAACATTTCCGCCGTTTTCCTGCGTTGCACCAAATGCCAGAAATATGGCCAGCATTATCTGAAATTCGGGTATGTCGAAAGGGTAGGAGAATATGGCAAAAACCGCGAGCGTTATTAACCCGTAGGCAAATGGCGACTTCTGCTTCAAAAGCCTGACCATGGCAAGTACGACAATTGCTACAAAAAGCACCATTGCCACCGGACCTGCCTCTACGCCAATGCCCAGATACTCGTTGAACGACCGCTCGGGACAGTCGCACGCCATACGTTCGCGCTCATTGATGGCTGATATATCGATATCGCCATTGCCTATTTCAATTTGACTGGCAAAATAGTCGTGCTGCTGCTGTCCGTAAACGCCAGTGTACATGCCAAGGCCAGCCCCAGTGAAACCATTGCCAACCATTGCCTGAACGCTTATCTTGTTCATGAACATTCGTCCGTTGGCCGAGTTCTTCTTGAATAGATATGCACCTGTGCCGGCAACTATTGACACCAGCAATACAGCGTACCAGTATTTCCTGATAAAGTTGCGCCATTTCTCGATTGTGAAAGCCAGCACTGCCATGCTTGCCGCCAAGCCGAGCAAACCAGATCGGCTCATTGTGGAAGGCAGAATGACCACAACAATGAATATTGAAACTCCAGCCACGCAATGCCAAACCTTCGACTTTGTAATTGTGAACGATGCCGCCAGCATGCTCAGGCAAACAGCGAGAAACCCGCCAAACGGACCGGGATTGAAAAACGTGCCTGTGCAAGCATAAAGAAAATGGTTCGACATACGGCCACCAAAAACCTGCATCAGCCCCAAGATAGCCTCATAGCAACACCACACTGCAGTTGTCACAAGCAACAGCCAACCAATATATTTGGGCGATTGCGATATTGCAATGCGAGCTACGGAATAGGCGAGTGCAACCGTTGCAATCTTGTAAAACTCCACATCGGCCACTTCCGACGGATGCTGAATGTAGCATATTCCGAGCATGCAAAACAGCAATACAGCCAACAAATCAACTATCGACAGCCTTATGTGCCGTGGCCTTATGTCACGAAGTGAAATGTGAGGAAATTCTATTATTGATGATAATTTCATGACTAGAATCCTAAATTCTATATTCTTATCCAGATAACTATCGGAACAAAATCCTAAATTCTACATCCTAAATATAAATCTACCACCAAGTAAACTTCCCGTTATCGTGAAGAAATGGGCGTTCGTCCCAGCCTTGCGTATAATCCTTTATCCAAAGCAAGGCACCTTTGGGCACATTGTCGAAGTGCAGTACATTGCCCTCGGCTTTTTTGTAATCAAGCGATATCCATTCACGGTTGTTCCAATATTTCAGTTCATATTCATCGCCAGGGTGAATGTCGTTATCATCGCTACGAGGAACAATGCGCACAAAATCAACTTTTTGCGCTTTTCCAAAATCCTTGCCAACCCATGCGCCGTTGGCCTGGCCTAAAGTGTCGGCATCCGAGTTGACA
>JAZUEN010000001.1:0-24826 GCA_045640185.1 Bacteroidales bacterium | reverse complement strand
ACGGCCATCGCCTTTATGATGGGAGTGGTCGGACTGTCATTGCCGGAAGCAACGCTCCTCAAGAAAGTGATGACATGGAAACTCATCGGCATCTTCTTCGGCACAGTGACGATCTTCATCATCCTGAGCGGCTGGGTGTTCAATGCAGTGCTATAGTCGGGATGGTTGAGAGAATCGCCCTTTTCGTTCTATTTGTTTCGCAGAAGTTAGGAGTTCTCGCCGAAGACCTCCGTTCCACTATCGATTCTGGCCACCGGCAAACTTCGTGGACAAACGGTGGACAATTTTGATAACTCTTTTTGGTTAATCTCTTGATTTTCAAAAGTGTAACTACTGCAACCATCTGTTGCATCGGCAAATAGGCTTTCAAGATGATGATAAAACAAGAAAGACCATTGCAAGAAATCACTCCCGAAAGTTTTTTTGTCTAAATATAACCTATAGGTCGGAAATTGACAATCAACATCCACCGCCCTATAATTCGCACAGGACTAATGTCTTCTACTCGCTGAACAGTATCTTTCTGCGCATAAAGAAGTTGAAGAAGAACACCACCATCTGTGCGACGGAATTGCTTAGGAGGTAATAGACACCCATATTTGTAAGCAATGTGGTTATGCCAATAACCAAGCCCAACCCTGGTATTCCGATAACCGAGAAGACGACAAAGCGCTTGATGTTGGAACTTGTGCCTTTTTCACGCTTGTTGAACACCCACAACGAACTGAGCGTGTAATTCAGCAATCCGACAAAAAAGGCGGACAATGCCGTTGACAAAGGCAAATAGTCGGGACCGAGCATGAAGTCGGTAAAGATCCACAGCAACATAATGTTGGTAAAATACCTGACACACTCGACAACCGCGTTGCGCAAAATCTGCACACCTGTTTTTTCTGTCTTCCCCATAATGAGGGAAGCAATTCTATAATAAGCCATTTGGTAATAATTTGGTACTGCAAACATATACATAAAGGCTTATTAAAAGAGTGCCATATATACGAAATTCAACGGAATAGGTACTAATACCTATACGAAAGAAAGCACATCTTGAAGCAGGAAAAACAAGATGTTACATATGTTACATGTGCAAAAATATCGTTCAGCAATCACAAGCACAGATTCTTACGCACATCGGGGCTATCCTTGAACGGCAACAACTTTGGACATTGCGCCCTTTCCTTGCACACTCGGCAACTTTCATATCCTTTTTTGACATTGCACTTGCGGACGTCACACATTTGTTCGCAAAAGACAGTTTTCACGCCTTGCGTCCGGCAACCGAGACAATTGATCTGCTGTGGCAAAATCTGAACATCATTCAACTCGCTCCATTTTTTCGCCACGGTCTTGCGAAGCTCATCATCGTTTTCGATAGTAGCATTGCGGGCATCGCACTTGCCACAATCAAGACCACAACATGCAATAAGTTCTTCCATGATTTTTTCGTTTTATTATCTCTGAAAATAAGAAAAGGCGGAACTCCGTCCGCCTTTCCTCTATCGTTAATCAAATGATCAATATACCATTACACGCCTTGCTTCAGATGTGCCTTGCTTGCGAAGGATGTAAATGCCCTCGACAAACTCTCCGTTCATCACTGAAGTGTCGCCATTGCTGATATTTACAGTTCCCTGATAAACACCCATGATAGAGTAGACATCGTATTCGCCGTCGAATGCCGTCACCGTTTCTCCTTCGATGCCGGTTATTGGCTCATCGCTGAAAATCAGTTTGTCGATATTGCAGTTGGCCCCTTCGATAGCCAATTTAAGCACATGTTCGCCAGCTTGCAAATCGACAAGCGTCTCTCCCATTACGGTTGTATAATTGTCCCAATTGTTATTGCCAGTCTGCGGAACGGAAATTTTACCGGTAATGTCCTCATCGTCCAAGAACAATCTGAACGAAGATCCATTGACACCAGATGACACTACCGCTCCCCAATAGTATGTCATGGTCTTCTCAACTTCGACAGAATAGAGCAACCATTCGCCAACGGCTGTATAGCCAAGAGCCATGCCACCATTGCCCTTGACAATGTCAACCCGTTCGCCTGTACGGAAATTGGCATTGCCTTCATTGTCGGCGCTTGCGTCATTGTAGGCAACATCTTGCCCACCATTGTCATAGTTTTCAACTTCAATGGCACCAGGCAAATCAATTATGCCGGAATATGGTGTGCGTCGATTCTTGACATAGACAGAAATGGTCTTTATTGGAGATTCTCCGCCATTCACATCATAAGCAATCAGATCCAAGTCGGTCTGCCCCAAAGTTTTTGCCTCAAAGTCAAACGCATAAGGAGCCTTTTCCATTGTAGCCACCTGAATTCCCTTGTTGAATGCCTTTATTACATCAACAGTAGTGTTTGATACAGACGATGTTTCAACGCACAACTGCTCAACATCGCCAATTGTAAGGAAGAACAGTTCATTACCGTCGGCAGTCGTGTCAGACTCTGCCTTAGAAGTGACTTTCATGGCTATGTCGTTAAGTTCTATCTTCTTAAGTTCGACTTTGTCGATATTGCAGTATGCGCCTTGGATTGTCACTCTCACAATATGCTTTCCAGCAGTCAAAGGCTCGCTCAACCTGCCGGAAACCTTGCCATACACATTCCAATCGCCACTATTGTAAACTGGCACATTAGCCAAATTTATGATTTCGCCTTTTTCATCCAAACCGATAGAGAACGAAGACCCATCCAAGCCAGACGATGCATAGGCCTCAAATGAATAATATCCAGCCTCCTTTACATCGACTGTATATTCAAGCCACTCACCACCAGCCGTATAGCCGATAGCCCAGCCGTTGTTTCCTGTGACGATGTCTACACCTTCGCCATCATTACGATATGTTGTATCGCCCTCGTTTTTGTTGTCGCTATCGTGGAATGTGACACCTTCACGGCAGACATCGAAATTCTCAAACTCAATAGTGCCAGGCAAATCGATGACGCCTTTGAATGTGGAACGAACCTGATGTATCGATATCGATGCCTTGGATTCAGTGACAATGCCATCGCTGTAGTACACCTTTGCCACAACATTTTTCGAGCAGACTGAATCACCTTTGTAGAATACGCTATAAGGTTCTGCCGTCATTGTGGCAATGTGCTTGCCATCGACAGAAACGCTCACGCTGTCGATTGTTGCCTTAATGGCGCCAGCACGTACATCAATCTGGGTACTATCGCCAATCTGGAACAAAGCCGGTGTCGATTTGACATATACCGTATGGTCCTTCATGCCTTTAGGAAATGGGCCTTTTGCATTCTTTGCGGCATCTGTAGCCATATACTCGCGCAGCCACTTCATGGCAGGACGGTCCTGACCATTTCTGATAATGCCGGAATTGCCATCGGTGGTCCAAGTCTTTCCGTAAATATATCCCCAAAGAGTGATGCCTGCCACGTAGTCGGACTCCCACATATAAGGAATCTGCTCCTTGTAACGTTGAAGCTGGAGAGCATCGTCAGTTGTGCCGATATCATATTCTGTACTATACATTGGAATCTGCAATGCATTGTGAATCTTTTCCATAACGACCTTGAAACTTTCAAAGTCCAAATCGGTAAGGTCGTGCGACTGACAGCCATAGGCATCGATTGGCGCTCCGTTGTCAATCAATGTTCTAACCAACTTGATAAATTCATCAGTCTGCCATTGGAATGTGTTATAGTCATTGTAAATAAGTATTGCATTAGGCCAGCGTTCGTGCGCCATTTCAAAAGCCTTGATAATCCAGTCGTAACCGGTCTTACCGTCGCCACCCAGCGCATTTTTGTATGGAGCAGGCTGGTGTCCTTGCACAGCTTCGTTCACCACGTCGATAAGCTGCAAGTCAGGATAACGCTCGGCGACAGCATCGAACCATTCTGTAATGGCCTTGGTCTGTTCTTCTGTAGAAAGGCTGTTCATCCAGCTTGGGTATTGTGCGCCCCAAATCAAGCAGTGGAACTTGAATGGAATGCCATGTTCCTTGGCATAGTTATATGCCCTGTCGCATCCATCCCAATTGAAAACGCCCCGTTCTGTTTCTATCGAACCCCATTTCGACTCATTCTCAGGGGTAATCTGATTCCACAACGAGCAATATTCAATGCCGTCGGTATTGACACTGCCATACGTTGTAATGTTGCCTAAGAACTTGTCTTCATTGTACTTGGCCAATTGTGCCTGAGCACAAGTGCCTCCAAGCATCAGCAACGACAACATTAATGTTGTTTTAAATTTCATTGTTTTTTGTTTTTATGTTGTACATATAGTTGTAGTATAATTGTCGATTGGACAATTATACCATGGCAAAGAAAACACATCTACCAATTAATACAAAAAACAAAGGCGGAAAAACGACCGTTTTGGTAGATTTTTCGCCGTTATTCATCCTTTATTGGGACGCCTTGCCATCGGGGACTTCTATAAATCCACTTCGCGTTCCGGCTCGGAGAAGGAACAGAATTTGGCCTTGGCTTTAGTAAGGTAATAGACTGCCGTGTTGCTGTCGTTGGCATCGTACATCGACTTCAACGACGGATATGCGTCGAGCATCGCCTTCTTGGGCTCAATCCGGCTGTCCTCAACCAATGTAGCCGATATGCGTAACCAAGTTGCCTTGCCGTCGAATGCACATATTTCCACCTTAGGGTTTTCCGCTATTTGCTTTGCCACGTTTTTCACATGGCCTGTCTGGATATACAGTTTCCCCTCAAAAATGTTTACGGTTCCGAATGGGCGAACACGTGGCTGATCGCCTTCTGCCGTGGCCAAGTAGTATGTGCCGCAGGTTTTCAAAAATTGGAATATTTCTTGCATTAATGGTTTATTTTAATGAATTATTAGTCGGACAGAGAGATGCATTGCCATTTTCGACAAACGGCAAGAAGGATAGGAATGCAAACAATGGAAAACTGAAATGACTGCTACCGCTGAACATACAGAAGAACATACAGCATAGATACATAATAAAGAACATACCTAATGTATGTCTCTTTTTCCAGTAGTGCCACAGACTCATTAACAAGAACAAAATATAAACAATGCCCCCTATTATTCCTGAATATAGGAATGACGATATAATTGGATTATGAGGAAAATCGTAACGTTTAGGATTGCCGTAGAATTTCTCGCCATACCATTCTAGGTAATCAAATCCATGACCGAAGATTTTCTGTTTCACACTATAGCGAGTCTGCCATAATTCCCATGCATAACGCCAACGTTCAAGACGAGTGTATGTAAGATTATTATTCAACGTCAATGTAGTATCAAAAGATGTTTTTCCATTAATATATGTCTCCGGCATTTGATCAACAAACATAGGCAATCCAGTGGTATCATTACATGTGAGGGAAATGTCTTTAATGTCGATGACGGAACCTTTATCAAGAGTATTCAAGAAATTTGGCGGGTTATTCTGCGAATCATCAAAAACATGTTTTGTCTCGCACAAATTCCACGCGCCATCAATTTGCTGCACGTTTTTTGTCAGATTATGGATATACTTTCCGCCATCATCTATCCACCAACCGACATAGAATGGGGATTCCGACATGCCTTCTACGACACGATATTTAAAGCGAATAGTATATTCAACACCTTTATGATAATATATGGGACGACCCTTATATGATATCTGATAATATCCTTCTCCTTTATTTTTTTCAACGCGGATGAACCGCTGTCCGTTTTCCTCCTTCAAATGTATCTGGCCATTTTGGTCAGTGCAGCACCAATACATCAATCCTTTTGACAAATCACCATTGTAGTATAAATTCTTCTTGTCATCGGCACTTTCGCCAACAGACCACGAATTCCACATATAATGAACAAAATTACCATAAGCATCTTCTGGCAGATACGATTCTATCCTATATACTTTAAGTCGGTTGTATGCCATATCAAGAAGAAGCCGTTCTCGTAATGGTGCGACAAAAAGAAACATCGAGACAAATACAACGACAAACGATACCACACTAACCAAATGGACTCCAACTGAGACACGCAACTGTCTTTTTTTGGAACAGAAAAGCGGCACGATGGCCACAATACACAACAAAGCATACAACAGGCATCCTCTTCTTGAACCTGACGCCATCAAACTTGACGATGCCACCAAACTAATGAGCACAAAATGGAGAATGCCCAATCGCTTTTCGGCAAACAAATACGTGGCTGCCAGAATAGCGACAAGTTGGTATAAAGCGAAGAAATTATAGTCGTCAGCTATGGAAAACGACGTGGCGTTTGGCGCAAACAGATACTTTGAAAACAGTATTTGCATGTTCTCATGCGACAGCGCGAAACGAATAATCGCCACCAAACCACCCACCTCGACAAGGACAACAAATGCTTTCAGAAATCTTTGTTGCCAAGTCTTTTGAGACAAATAACGCCACGTAAATGCAAGCATGACAAATGCAAAAGCCGTATTGACAATCTCTTTTTGCACATTTACGATTGATGCATAATGCACCAGATATAATGCAAACACGAGCAAAGGCAACCACAATCGCCTCAGGCTGAGTTTCGTTTTGTAGCAAAACAAAAGCAAAGCCATCGCGATTGCCGCAGGGACAAGCGACAAAAAGAAAAAGTATTTGTACAATGGGAAAATTGTTCTGGTAAAGAAGAACAACAACGCATACATGCACAAACTAACGCAAACTGATAATCTCTTACTTTTTGTCATTGCTTGGCAATTATTTGATCACGGCCTCTTTTATACTATCAATTATGTAATGCACATCGTCGTCGGTAACCATTGGACCTGACGGCAGGCACAAGCCACAATTATAAATGTGTTCTGAAGTACCATCGATATATGCAGGAGCATCCTTGTAAATTGGCTGCAAGTGCATAGGTTTCCACAATGGACGGGACTCAATATTCTTTGTATCAAGACATTGGCGCAACTGTTCATTGCTAATGCCCAGCTTCTTTTCATCGACCAAAATAGTACACAACCAATAGTTAGGCTTAAAGTCTGGCGAACATGCCGATTTCAGTTCAATGCCGTCAATAGCGTCAAAAGACTGCTTATATGTTTCATGCACATGGCGATGGTGCGCGATGTGATCATCAATGATTGTCATTTGACCGCGTCCAATGCCAGCACAAATGTTACTCATACGGTAATTGTATCCTATTTCTTCGTGCTGATAGTACGGAAATTTTTCGCGAGCCTGTGTCGCATAAAAGACGGTTTTGAGTTTCGATTCCTCATCAGGACAAATCAAAGCGCCTCCGCCCGAAGTCGTGATGATTTTATTTCCATTGAAACTCAATGCACTATACTTGCCAAACACGCCACACCTGCGACCTTTGTACTCAGAGCCCAAAGCCTCAACAGCATCCTCTACAATAGGTATATCGAACTCGTTTGCTATAGATAAAATTTCATCGATCTTTGCCGGCATTCCGTACAGATAAACCAAAACAATGGCTTTGGGCTTTTTGCCTTTTGCAATGCGGTCTTCAATTGCTTTGCGCAACAATATAGGCGACATATTCCATGTGTCGTCCTCGCTATCGACAAAAACTGGAGTTGCCCCGCAATAAACAATGGGATTTGCACTTGCACAAAATGTGAACGATTGGCAAATGACCTCATCGCCATGCGAAACTCCTAACAACACCAACGACAAATGGATTGCCGCAGTACCAGAACTCAGCGCCACTATTTTTTTGTCTTCACCAATAAATTTTTCCAAATCGGCTTCAAAGCCATTTACATTTGGTCCCAAAGGAACAACCCAGTTGGTATCAAATGCCTCTTGAATGAATTTTTGTTCATTGCCGCTCATATGAGCCAAACATAGATAAATTCTATCTCGCATTATTTGACTATTTATCTTACTATTTTAAAAAACGTCAGAAATATAATCTTGAAATATTCCGCCAAAGTTGGATTATCAATGTATTGCATATTCAACTCAATTTTAGCGGGCATAATCTCTTCGACATATGTTTTGTCTGGATCAGCAGACTTTTCGAGCAGTACATTTTCGTCCATATATTCTATCGATGCGTAATCAGTTATGCCAGGACGAACCGACAACACTTTGCGTTGCTCGTCAGTGTACATATCGACATACTTGCGCACTTCTGGACGTGGCCCCACCAAACTCATGTCACCTACAAAAACATTGACAAGTTGGGCCAACTCATCTAGTTTGTATTTGCGAATGTAGTAGCCCGATCGCGTTACACGCGGATCGCGGCCACCTACGGTAATCAAGCCACTCTTATCGGCACCTTGCCGCATAGACCTGAATTTGAATATGCTAAAATCGACTCCGTTTCTGCCGACACGCACCTGCCTATAAAAAACCGGGCCTTTGCTGTCGCATTTTATCCAGATAGCGAGCACGACAAACACGGGGCTCAAAATCAGCAGACCCAATCCACTTGCTAGTATGTCAAACAAGCGTTTCACTTTGCTAAATCAATAAAGTTTGATATCACATAATCAACCATTTCATCGGTCAAACAAGTATGAAGTGGCAATGTAATTTCATTTTCAAACAAATGATATGCATTGGGGTAATTCTTAATATCAAACCCTAAAGCTTTGTATGCTGTCATCATAGGCAATGGCTTGTAATGAACATTACATGCAATGTCGCGCTCGGCCATTTTTGTGATTATCTCGTTGCGTTGCTCCATTGTCTTATCAAGCAAACGCACTATCATTAAATGTCCACTACTTTGATGGTCATATCCAAAGTGAGGCAATGATTGATAACGTATGCCACTTAACTTGAGAGCCGACTCGTATTTTTCAATTATTTGCTTTCGGCGTTCAAGCAAGGTTGGGTACCGTTTCATTTGAACCAGTCCCATTGCGGCCATGATATCGGTCATGTTGCATTTGTACAACGGTGCTATGATGTCGTACTCCCAAGCGCCAAGTTTTGTTTTGGCCAATGCATCTTTGTTTTGTCCGTGCAACGACAGTAACTGGCATTGCTTGTATAATGATTCCGTATCAATACCGTTGAAGTTTTTCCAACATAATGCGCCTCCTTCAGCCGTCGTGAAATTCTTTACTGCATGAAACGAGAATGTCGTAAAATCGGCTACTTCACCGCTCATTTTTCCATGCCATTGTGCGCCAAAGCCATGCGCGGAGTCGGCAACTACGGCAATTCTGCCAATTGCCTTCTGCAGGTCGTTTGCAGGCACGAACAAGCTTTTCTTACTTTCAACCTCATCAAAAATCTTGTCGTAATCGCACATCACGCCACCCAAATCGACGGGCATAATGGCTTTGGTTTTTGATGTGATTGCCTGAGCCACCTTGTCATAATCCATCTGCCAATCGTCTGCCATGGAATCGACCATGACAACTTTTGCGCCAACGTGGCACACGACACTTGCAGTGGCAGTGTATGTGTAAGCAGGGACAATCACCTCATCGCCGGGGCCAACGCCAAGCAAGCGCAACGCCATTTCCATTGCAGCTGTTGCCGAATTGAGGCACACGCAACGGTCGGAATGGACAAAGGCTTCGATTTGGTGTTCAAGTTCCTTTGTGCGCGGACCGGTGGTAATCCAGCCCGAGAGGATTGCATCTCTGACTTCATTTGCCTCCTCGATAGTCATATCGGGTGGCGAGAATGGAATTTTCATATTTTATTTTCAATTAATGACTTCTTAATAATCTTCGAAACACCCAACCTCTGACATTGTTGGGCATCATGCATTTTACGACAAAATGAATTGCGCAATTTAGCACATATCTAGGCAAAGATATGATTCCGTATTTCCATCTCATTCTTTGCAACCCTTCCTCTCCTTTAAAATAAAGCCAACCGCCACGACGTTCATACATTCCTTCTCCCGAACGCATGTAAACCAGAATCTTATCAAGATTATTGAATTTGCATCCTGCCAAATACATTCTCAGCCACAAGTACGAATCTTCGTTATAATGCCAATCTTGATAATTACCTGCCCGCAAGACTTCCGATTTTCTGAACATGACAGCTGGGTGATTTAATCCATCACGCACTTTTATTCTTTCCTTAGCCCTTTCTGAACCAACTGGCACTTTCCTAATACCAACCACATTATCAATGCTACCAATAAAATCGCATATATGACCACTTGCCACGCTCAACTGAGGATCCTCTTCAAACTGCTTTAGTTGGCACTCAAATCTATCAGGCACTGAAATATCATCAGCATCCATACGTGCAACAAGCTCATGTTTCACATGTAACATTCCATATTGCAAAGCCGTTCCAAGACCTTTGTTTTGTGGCTCCCAATGTACTGTCACAGACTCAATTTCGGATTCTATTTGCCTTATAGTTGCCGACAAGGCTTCTGGCACCTGTCCGTCAACATAAACATACACCTCATCTGGCTGAACAGTCTGTTTTATTGATATGCTCTCAACCGCAGTGCGAAAATCTTGTGGATTGTCGTTTTTATATACCGACATTAAAACAGAAAAAGGCTGCATGTTTCAATCTTTTAACATTCTCATTCCCCACTCGTAAACCTTGTCAATATTGGGACAAAACAATTCTTTTTCGTGTGACAAATCGTGGATTATTTTCAAGCCGAATGGAAAGTCCTCCGTAAAATAACGGCTATCAAAGTCTGGCACATAACCACAATCGGATTCTTTCATTGGTGACGCGATTCCTTGAAATGCTTTTATAGACCTTATTTTTTTTGTCAACGAATCGGCATCTTTACTTTCGTAATAATTTAATATTGTAGGTATTGCTCCTTCACGTACTCCAAGTTTATCAAGCAAATGTTGAAATTCGCCATCCATTGCAATTAGCAATTCTGATGAATCAACCGTCCAATCTGAATAAAATTGAGGCACGTTTTCATACGCATAGCCTTCTTTATAATCGTTAAACATTGAATACAAACGACTTGTGTGAAGCAATGGATTGCTATTGGTAAGGCTTACCTCGTAATGACTCTCAAGCAAACCGACTGGACATTTGAACAACGACTCTACCAATGCTCTTATCTCTTCCTTCTTGTTGGTTTGCTCCACTGCAATAGCCAGCGAGGCTTTGTATCCTAACAAATCGGCCGAATGTCCATACTCTGTTATACGGCTAATGAATGGTACTCGCTGGAACCCAAACAAAGGTTGTGTGTTTGGCAATAATTCAAAAGCGCGAAAAAAGAATCCTGTGCTTGATACTATTGTTCCTACTATTGTATTTTTCTCTAAATATGGTCGTATTTTTTGGAGTTCTTCGGCAATTGAATAACCTGGCAAACATATTAAAACAACATCTGCGCCACAAATTGCTTTAGCTGGGTCTGCTGTTATTTCATTTAATTTACCTTTATATTGTTTGCCATTAGGGTCATTCACTTCTATATCAGTTGACCACAAGTGTGGCTTGCGTGTAAACATTCGAATAGTAATATCCTCACGCGAGGCAAGAACTCCTGCACAAACATGCCCCAAGTGCCCTCCACCGCATATTGTAATAACCATATCTACAACAACATTAAAGCATCAACCAAGGCATCGTTATCTTTTGTATTTCGCACAGCAATACGAATCATATTTTTACCCTTAAGGCCATTTTTTGTATCGCAGTCCTTAATAAGGATATTGAACTTATTGAGTAAAATTTCAGTAAGTTCATGCGAAGTGTATTTTGCTTTATCAACCTCGCACATCAAGAAATTGGCTTGACTTGGTATTACTCGCAGATAAGGTACGGATTTCAATTTTTCGACAAAACGTGCACGTTCTACGATAAATTTTTCACAGGCTTTTCGGTAGTCTTTTTCGTATTTGTTAAATATCTGCAGATAGAACTCTGCAAACGAGTTTATGTTCCAAATAGCAACATCTTTTTTTATGTAATTGACTAATTCTGTGGTGCTTGTCGCTAATATTCCCAAACGCAAACCTGGCACTCCGTAACTTTTGCTGATGCTCTTAACCACAACCATATTTGGATGCGACAATAAAATATCGTTGGTCAGCATTGTGTTACTTTCCCAATTTTCACTAAAGTCAACAAAACTTTCGTCAAGAATCAAAGTAATGTTTTGCTTTTGGCACCATTGTGCAAGTATGAGGACATCGGTTGCTGGAATATAATTGCCCGACGGATTATCGGGATTTATCAGCAATAACTGCTTAATTTTTTTATCGGCGTAATACTGCATTAAATCAGTTGCGGTATAACTATAATCAGCATTTTGTGAAACAAACGGCACTATATCTTCATCCTTTTTACGATGCGGATATTCTTCAAATGTCGGATATATCACACCAATTTTTCCTTCTTCGCGTTCCATCAAGCTTTTAATCAGTTCAGCAGCACCATTCCCAACCACTACATATTCCTGTTTTATATTGAAATATTTCCCTGCCAACAAGCTATTTACAAACATACCTGAAGGATACTCGGTAAGTAGTCTGTCAAAATTTGCCTGAAGTTCATCTCGCATCTTTTGCGGAGGAAAATATGGATTCACCAGATAGCAGAAGTCAAGCATGTTTTCAAAACGCCAATAGCCACCATAGCGTTTCATATACTTGCCTAATTTGTCTTTTTCTTCAGCAAATATTGTTTCAGCAATGTCTTTATCCTGAACGTCGTCAATTTCGTACCAAGGAAGAGATCCAACAGGTTTTGCTTTTAGTTCGGCATTATTAATAAGTGTAATCACCCGCAGAACTTGCTCGTAGTACTCATTGTTTCCCAGTGCCTTAACATAAGCATCAAGGAACGGCACATAGCTGTTTGTGGCAAATTCTTTTGAGAATTTGTAAATATTCACTGTTTTGTAATAATGGTCGGTATCTTCGTACTTAAATGCTTGTTTAGGCACAAAGTTCACAATGTTGTGGTCTTGATCGATGCACACCATTGTTCCATCCATCCAAGTTTCGTATTTGGCAACCAGTGCAAGATTTGGGAATGAATCGTCGAGTATTAGCCTAAACATTTTGCTATCAACTATCAAGTCTGATTCAAGAAGAATGGTATCGTCTTCCATCATTTTTTCCTTTACCAGCCCCAATGAGTATATGTTATTGGTTTTGTCGTAAATAGGGTTGTTGGCCCACTCAATTTTTAATTTATCATCAAAGCGATGCCCAACATAATCTATCACGTTTTGCCCTTTGTAACCTACCACGATTATCACTCTGCTCAAATGCAATTCTGCAAGTTGATTAAGCATTCTGTCAATCAGGCGCACCCCATTGATAGGGAGCATACATTTGGTATTGTCTTTGGTATATTCACCCAAACGGCGACCCATACCTGCAGCTAATATTATTGCTTGCATATATTATAGTTTTAATCTCAAAAATGAATGTGTTTCTCTTTTTTCAACAGGGGGTAATTGCATATAGTTTTTCCCGTATGAAACTGACAAGAATGTGTCAAAATCCTCAGGTCCCCAAAACTCTGCATCTTCAAATTCATACTTTTTGTAAGCATATACTATTTCAGTAGGATATATTTCCTTCCCTATGCCTACAAATTTATAATCCGACTCGGAATTGTCACATAACGAAAGATAAAATTTTTCGTAATATTTTTTTGGTATAAACGCACAGAACATCCCCCAAAACCTGCGAAAACGATAATACCGAACCAATTCGTCATTTTTCACGGACATCAATGTGGATGATGGATACAAAAAGTCTTGTGCTAAAGAAGATGCCATCACTAACATCTTACGGAGCATACGCTGTGTTTTGTCAACAATATGGTTATGATGCGAATTTTCAAGTACAAAAATGTCAATTTTCACGCCAGTAACCAAATTTGGATTGTCAGTTGACAATTCGACGGCTTCAGTTCCGGACACTTCTATTGTATAAAAATAGATGGGACGGCGTTTTATTTCAACCACATTATATTTTTGGGGATACTTTTTCTGAAAGGTTTCCAAAAAAGCACCTATTTCTGCGCGATGCATAATGATGTCAACATCGTCGTCCCATGGTATATACCCTTTGTGCCTTACTGCTCCCAAAAGCGTACCAAACGCTAACATGTAACTATATCCATATTCGTCGCACACTTGTACAATGTCTTTTAACAATTGTAATGACAACTGCTTGATTATTTCAATTTGTTCTACAGTTGCACTGCTTTCAAACTTTAATGCAGAATATATGGCCTTGCTTGATTTCATTATTATCAATCAATTTGTCATCTCTCTAAATTTCATCAACCACCCATATGGCAAACGTTTCAGTAGTCTCAACATATGCCACTTCAACATCACCCAACAATACTCCAACTTGGTTTGTGTGTGCTTTTTCAACATATATTTATTATCATGCATTGAGGCATCGGAACGAACATTGCTTGCACCGCCATCTGCCATATTCGACAATACCTTTTCAATAAAATAAACAGGAACTCTTGCTTGATAACATCTCACCATCAAATCGGCATCTGCATATAACTTAAAATTCTCATCAAAAACGCCGATGGTATCGTATACTTTTTTGGAAACGAATGTGGCTGGATGATTCAACCCCATACGGTAATTTCTGGAATATTTCTCGTACGATTGCTTATTTGTTTTAAACACTACTGATGTACCATTGCTGTAATGGAACAGCATTTGCCCTGTCACAATATATGCATCATAAAGATTTGCGTTGTTTGTTTCTGCGCATTGTTTGACATTTTCCAAACTGTCAGGGTCAAGCCAATCATCGCTATTGACAATTCCCACCATATCGCCTTTTGCCATTGATATGCCCTTGTTCATTGCGTTGTAGATGCCTTTGTCCGGTTCACTAATCCAATGCATCTTTCCATCGAACATAGGTTCATAACGCTTAACTATATCAATAGTGTTGTCTTTTGATGCGCCATCAACAATTATATACTCATATTCGGAATATGTTTGAGAGAGAATGGATTTTATTGTTCTCTCGATTGTTTTCCCGCTATTATATGCTATTGTGATAATTGAAAATTTCATTTCTAAAACAGTACAAAATTCATTGCGTATGGTAAGTACGCTTTATTATTTAACGACACAAACATAAACACTCCCAGCGACATGATGATGACAAAATATGCAATAATTCTTGACCTTTTCGTAAATCCGCGGAGTACAGCCGGTATTATCAGACAACCATACATCAAGAAATAGAAATATAGCCTCAACACAACATAAAAACTCAAGAATAAATTATAGATACATATAGACAAGACAAACATATTTAAATAGAAATTCTCGTTTTTCGACAGCCGTCCCTTAGTCATAACCATCACAAACACTGCCAACATGTTCAAATAGATTTGATACATCCCCGAATTAACGCCTCGCATCTCCATTACTTTCAAATAACCAGCATAACCCACATATTTTATCAACGGAGTAAGCCATTTTATGATGTATGGCATTGCCACTGTGCCCAATAGGAAGGTAATCACCAATACAAAAAATTTGTATTTTTTCCAAGAGACCGATTTACATAAAAATACACAAGGCAAGAGTATTACTGCCGATGCATGGAATAATATAGCTATTGCGTAACACACACAAAACCAAATATAATTGATGTTTTTTTTTCCATGGATTGAACAAAGCATGCCTACATGTGGCTGCTCATCATTCTGCAAATTGTATATGAACGAAACCGCCAACAATGAAAAAGACATTGCTATTGCTTGTCTGACGGTATTCATTGACTCGAAATACAAGAATGAGAACAAATAGAAAGTCAAACAGATGAAAGAGCATTTCGTCATTCGGCGCGTGGCAAAAAACATTACAAAGCCCACCAATGCAGAGCATATCAAACATAACAACTGGTATTTGCCTCCAACATAATGCACAAATTTGCTCAAATGATAATATAATGGCTCTGTTGGTATTTCATCTACATATTTGAAATATCGCACATAATTCACATAATCGGTTCCCACTTCAAATCTAAAGCCCGATATTACAACAAGTACGAGATATGCAGCAAAGCAGACAAAGCCACCATATTGCTTATCTTTTAATTCTCTCAAAGAGAAAAGAAACAATGACAAAGAAAGGCATACATATACACTCATGTTCGATCACTTGATGATTGATCATTAAATATGTTTTTATACAATTCCATATATTCTGCAAAACACACAATATGGTTATATTTTTGTTCCGCAATCTCTCTACATGCGTTTCGGATATTATCATCAGTTGAATTATTGAATGACAATATACTATCATACAAGCCATTGACATCTCCCTTTTCAACAACCATTCCCATATCTTTTTCGACTGCCTCCACACTTCCTCCAGTTTTGTATGTTATGATAGGAGTTCCACATGCCAAAGCCTCAATGTTTGTGGTAGGAAAATTATCCTCGTATGTAGGGTTGACAAATAAATCAGCGATATTGTACAACATCACTAACTCATTTATACATTCGGTACGCTGAATTCCTATTATTCCTTCAGGCATTTCGTTGATTTGTGTCTGCGACAACCCTACCAATACAATCAAATAATTATCATTCAATTTTTTTCTGAGCTTCAAAAAATCACTAAGGCCTTTGCGTTCTGTCCAAGGAGCTGCAACCCCTAATATTATTTTTTTGCCTTTTATGCCACGTTTTTCTTTTTCGGCACATATTTCGTTCCTGCTCAAAAGTCTAAAACAATCTACATCAACTCCATTATGAATAGTTTTGACATTTACATTATTTTGTGGACCAAAAAAAGATTCGTTTACAAGATCTTCAAGCCATTTGGAAACAGTAACAATATTTAAGTTCTGCAACGAAGCAAATAACTTCTTTTTCAACAAATGATGCTTTGCTGAACTATCTATCAAGCGCCTTTTCTGTTTTGTATAAAGGCAATCGCCACAATCATTTTTCCATTTATAGCAATTTAGCATATCAAAATAGGGACACCCTCCGGTAATTGGCCAACAATCGTGGAAAGTCCAAACAGTTTTAATCTTAGCTTTTGCCAAATAATCAAACAATACTTGATAGTTTATGAAATGCCCATGAATGTTATGCAAATGGACAATGTCCGGCGATATTTTTTTTAGCTTGTGAACCAATATCTTTGTTGCCAATACCGACCCCAAGCCATCTCTGCCAAATAATACTGTCTCAAAAGCATGAAATCTATTATCAAGCCAGTTTCCACACTGAATTGACTCCAAAGACGATGGATTAACACCAACAACTCCATGGACCACAATGCTTCTCCATCCCATAGACTTAACAAGCAATCCTATTTGTTCTGCAATTCGTCCTGTACTGCCATAGTTGAGTGTCGTGTTTATTTGTACAATAGTCTTCATACTTAATGTATCAATGATGCGGATTTCTATCTTTATCTTGGGGTAATTGCATATAGTCGCCAAAAATACGGCGCAAATAAGCATCAGTATTTTGTGGCGCAAAAAACTTGTAACCTTCAAACTCTATTTCTGTAACTTTTGCGAAATCATCAGAATTACGTGGACGAGTAAAAGCTGCTCCTAATACATGCCGCATTTGATTGCCAGCACCAATTCGACATAATGCAGAAAGAATAGGGAAAAGACAATAGTAAAACGATGCGTAAATAATGCCACAACAGAACCTTCGTAGCCATTTGGATGATATTCTGGCAGCATTATATAATACCCTATATTGCAAAAATCCTGCCACTTTTGTCAAGAACAACGAATTTGATGGTTCAAGCACAAACACGTCAACCCAAAGACCTTTATACTTGTAGTAACGAGAAAACACATTATTCTCCTCCATATTTTCCGACACAAGCGAACGGACCTTACAAAATGGCAGAAAGTATTCCCAATCAGACTTGTGTGTTTGCAACACCATATTATGTTTTGGCAGTTCTGTTCTCATTATTTTTTCAAACTTGACATAATTTTTTTTTTCCATTTCAATGTCCACATCATCATCCCATGGAATAAAACCTCCATGTCTGACAGCACCTAAAAGCGTACCTGAAGATAGCCAATATTTGATTTGGTGTTTGCGACACAAAACATCAACAACCTTAAGGATCTCGAACATTTGCATCTGCTTTTCACGCATAGTAGAACCTTCTGGATTGTATTTTGCTCGTAGCAATTCTTGTTCTTGATTAGAAATCATTTTCTACTTATTTTTTCGCAAATAATTTATGAGTGTGCATATATCACATACCGACTTGCAGCGGAAAAGCAATGGTATTCCAACACATAAAACCACATAGATCCAAACTGAAGCCATCAATGAAAATTCAAATTTTTGGTTCAAAATAAATGCAATTGCCAACGAAACCAAAACGGAAAAAAACGCAGGCAAAATTTGTTCGACCTGACCCAAGAACTTTAGTCCAACATACTTTTGAGCTAAAAAGGCATTTGTTGCCCAGATATTTACAGAACTTATAGCCATTGACCATACGAGTCCTTTCATTCCAAAATTCATTCCAACCAACAGCAACACCAGCAACGCTCCCCATTTATAAAAACTCCAAACAAACAGTTGTCGGCTTCTGCCTTTCGCCGCCACCGCATAAAAATTAATATTCTGAAGACATACAAAAATTCCGCCTACACATAAAATTTGAAAATAAACCGCTGATGGTATCCATATCTCACCATACAAAAACTCAAAAAGGTACGGTGCAGTCAAGATCAGGCCTCCCATCAAAGGAAATACCAACATTGAGATTATCCTAACGTTCATTTTCAACATTTCTAGCAATCGCTCACTTTCATCTTGTATTGATGAATAGACAGGAAACATCACTTGTACAATTATTCCCGACAACGATGTGCTGGCTACGCTATCGAGTTTTGAGGCCTGGCTATAATACCCCATTTGTGTCGTATCGAATTTACGACCAATAATAATGCCAGGAAAGTTCTTACATATTTCTTGTAACAAGCCTGCAGCAAGAAGATAGCCTCCGTAACCGAACAATTTTTTGAAACATGTAACCGAAAACACGAACGATGGACGCCAATGTGTGATAATCCACAACAATACAGCTGTAAATATACTACATGTCAACTGCATAAACACCAAACTCCACACGCCACAACCACGCACAGCTGCCACAACACCAATCACAGCACCTATTATGTAGGCAGTTATGTTTACAAATGCCAATTTACCAAAATTAAGTTGTTTCCTCAAACGATTTGCCTGAACCACCGACAACGAATTGGTTATCAGCACCACACCTATAATTCTAAGCACTGAAAGCAACGAGTCTATACGATAAAAACTACTGATAATTGGCGATGCGAGAAACAAAACCACATACAATAGAACTGCCAAGCCGATATTCCACCAAAAAATAGTTGAATAATCATCTTGAGTCGGCTCTTTTTTTTGGATTAGCGATGCACAAAACCCTCCATCAACAAGTGATTGCGCTACCAAAAGAAAAATACTCAATATTCCAATAGTACCAAAATCTTCAGGCAAAAGGAGACGCGACAAAACCAAGTTTGCAAAAAATTGTAATCCCATTGAGCCAAACTTGTCAACTGTTGCCCAAAACGACCCTTTTAACGCTTTATTTCCTAACGTTTCTCCTGACATATTCACTCAAACGACGAGACCACATTGCCATCTCAAGAATCGGCACCTTTCTACTTTAGCTACTTGATTATTGTCCTTCTGCCAATTATATTATGCCAATAGACCTTTCTTATAAGAAACAGTCATTTCAACTGCGAAAATACCATCAAAGTCTCAATTGTGCAAAATTTTGCATGTTTTTCATTATTTAGCACTAGTGCAAGTATTTATCATTATTATACATAGCAAATTGCCACAGAATAACACCAAACGTCTTATACAACGGCATAACACATCCTTTGGGGATAGGATATTGTTTGAGGACACTTCTTGTCATGCATTCATGGCATCGTTGCCTTACACAACTTAAAACCAGCACGATTAAGATTCTTTCTTTTACTTCAGTCAGTAACACATCGAAGGATAACCATTTGTTCTTCTGTATGTTCAGTGGCAGTAGCCATTTCAGTTTTCCGCTGTTTGCTTTCCTGTCGTTCCTGCCATTTGTTGAAAGCAAAGATGAAAACGCAGACAATACGCCAAACGAAACACACGGCATTTGAGCCACCAAGCAAAGTGAACCACCGATTTTAAAATCGGCCACACAATTTGACCTATAGGTTGTTTCGAAGCTGTATCATTTCAATGCATAAAAAAACGCGCGGGGCATTTTGCCTCGCGCGTTTTTAATATCCAATATCTGGCATTATTCTTCTGACCAATCCATCTTAGTCATGCGAACATAGCTTTGATAACGTTTCTTGGCCATTTCCTGGCAAGCCTTGAAGAGTTCGTCTGCTTCGTTAGGGAACATCTTTTTAACTGAGTTGAAACGGACCTCACCCATCAGGAAGTCTTGGAACTTAGACCAATCTGGCTCTTTAGAGTCAAGTGAGAATGGGTTCTTGCCTTGATCAGCCAATTCTGGGTTGAATCTCCACAGATGCCAGTAACCACATTCAACAGCCTTGGCCTCTTCTGCCTGAGACTTGCCCATGCCAGCTTTCAAGCCGTGGTTGATACATGGTGCGTATGCAATCACGATTGAAGGTCCGTGATAAGCTTCAGCTTCCTTAAGAGCCTTAAGCGTCTGAGCTTGGTCGGCACCCATTGCAACTTGTGCGACGTAAACGTAGCCGTATGTTGTTGCAATCATGCCAAGGTCTTTCTTGCGGACACGCTTGCCTGATGCGGCAAATTTTGCAATTGCGCCAAGTGGTGTTGCCTTTGACGACTGACCACCTGTGTTAGAGTAAACCTCGGTATCGATAACGAAGATGTTGACGTCTTCGCCAGAAGCGATAACGTGGTCAAGACCACCGTAACCTATATCGTAAGAAGCACCATCACCGCCGATAATCCATTGAGAACGCTTAACAAGGTGATCCTTGTATGTAAGGATGTCCTTGCATGTATCGCAACCGCAAGCTTCGCAAGCAGCTACAATCTTTGGAGCAAGTTCTTTGGTTGCAGCTGCATCCTCTTGCTTTTCGATCCACTCACTGAACATTGCCTTAAGTTCATCTGAGCAGCAAGTGCAAGACTGAGCTTCTGTCATAAGCTTGGCAAGACGTTGTTTCATCTTCTTGTTGGCGATGCTCATGCCAAGACCGAACTCGCAGAAGTCCTCGAACAAAGAGTTAGCCCATGCTGGACCTTGACCCTTGGCGTTCTTGGTATACGGAGTTGAAGGAACTGAACCAGAATAGATTGATGAGCAACCAGTTGCATTGGCAACAATTTCACGGTCGCCAAACAATTGAGAAATCAACTTGACGTATGGAGTCTCACCGCAACCTGCGCAAGCGCCTGAGAATTCGAACAATGGTGTTGCGAATTGTGAGTTTTTGACACTTGCAGTGATGTCAACCAAATCTTGTTTAGATGAAACTTTCTCAACGCAGTAGTTCCAGTTAGCAGCCTCTTTTGCGGCTTCAGCCGAAGTGTCGTCGTAAGCGACCATCTTAAGAGCAGGACCGCCAAGTTTTGGATTGCCTGGGCAAACATCGGCGCAGTTGCCGCAAGCCAAGCAGTCCTTAACACCAACCTGCATTGTGAAGAACATGCCCTTCATGGTAGCAGGAGCCTTCATTTCGATAGTCTGGCCACCAAAGCCTGCCTTCTCCTCTGCTGTCATTACGAATGGACGGATGCAAGCGTGAGGGCAGACATAAGCACACTTGTTACATTGGATACAGTTTTCTGGATTCCAAACTGGAACAAATGCACCAACACCGCGTTTCTCATATTTTGCAGTGCCTGCAGCCCAAGTACCGTCTTCGATGCCCTTGAATGAAGAAACTGGAAGAAAGTCGCCGTCTTGTGCATTGATAGGACGAACAACTTTGTTGATGAAGTCGTCGCCATCAGTGTAAACCTTTGGTTGATCGGCAAGATTAGCCCAAGCCTTGTCAACATCAAGTGTCTTATATTCACCACCACGGTCGATGGCTGCATAGTTCATATTGACAACATCTTCGCCCTTCTTTCCGTATGATTTCAAAGCGAAGTGCTTCATTTCGTCAACAGCCTTCTCTACAGGTATAACGCCTGTGATGCGGAAGAATGCCGACTGAAGGATTGTATTTGTACGGTTACCCAAACCGATTTCCTGAGCAATCTTGGTTGCATTGATGTAGTAAACCTTGATGTCGTTCTTTGCGAAATAGGCCTTAACCTTGTTAGGAATGTTTGCGATGAGTTCATCACCTTCCCAAATGGTGTTCAACAGGAACAAGCCACCCTTTTGCAAACCGCGGGTAACATCGTACATGTTAAGGTAAGCCTGCTGGTGGCAAGCCACGAAGTTAGGTGTTGTAACCAAATATGTAGAACGGATTGGATCGTCACCGAAACGCAAGTGCGAGCAAGTGAAACCGCCAGACTTCTTTGAGTCGTATGAGAAATATGCCTGGCAATACTTGTTTGTAGTCTCACCGATAATCTTTACAGAGTTCTTGTTTGCACCTACGGTACCATCAGCACCCAAGCCGTAGAACTTAGCCTGGAACTGACCTGCTGGAGCTACAGAAACCTCTTCACCTACAGGAAGCGAAGTGAATGTGACATCATCTACAATGCCCAATGTGAAGTGGTTCTTTGGTGTGTTCATTGCAAGGTTATCGTAAACGGCAATGATTTGAGCAG
Organism: Bacteroidales bacterium; assembly: GCA_045640185.1. Taxonomy (GTDB): domain Bacteria; phylum Bacteroidota; class Bacteroidia; order Bacteroidales; family SZUA-534; genus RUG13583. Next base: position 2,154 of record JAZUEN010000001.1, on the reverse strand, counting down.
GTGTGGTATCGTTTGAACCAAGACCATAACGTCCACCTACAACTTCAATATTGCTCAAGCCCAATTCAGACAAAGCGTCGACAACGTCAAGGAACAATGGCTCGCCATTTGCGCCTGGCTCTTTGGTACGGTCAAGAACACACATGCGCTTGCAAGAAGCAGGAATAGCCTCTTTCAGGTACTTAAGTGAGAATGGACGATACAAGTGAACGGCTATCAAACCAACCTTCTCGCCATCTGCGACTTTCTTGTCGACAACTTCCTTGATACATTCGGTAACAGAACCCATTGCAACAATGACGTTGGTGGCATCCTTTGCGCCATAGTAGTCGAATGGACGGTGCTTGCGACCAGTGATAGCGCTTATCTTGTCCATGTAATCGGCAACGATGTCAGGAACTGCATCATAATATGGGTTGCATGACTCGCGGTGTGCGAAGAATACGTCAGGGTTTTCAGCCATACCGCGCATTTCTGGACGCTCAGGCGACAAAGCACGCTCGCGGAATGCCTTAACTGCATTCCAGTCAACAAGTTCCTTAAGGTCGTCTTGCTCAACAACCTCAATCTTCTGATACTCGTGTGATGTACGGAAACCGTCGAAGAAGTTAAGGAATGGAACACGGCTCTTAAGAGTTGCCAAGTGTGCAACACCAGCGATGTCCATAACTTCCTGAACAGAGCCTTCAGCCAACATGGCGAAACCAGTCTGGCGGCAAGCCATGACGTCCTGATGATCGCCAAAGATACAAAGTGCGTGAGAAGCCAAAGTACGTGCAGATACATGGAATACTGACGGTATCAGTTCGCCTGCAATCTTGTACATATTAGGTATCATCAGCAACAAACCTTGCGATGCTGTGAATGTAGTTGTAAGTGCGCCAGCCTGAAGTGAACCGTGGACAGCACCAGCGGCACCGCCTTCAGATTGCATTTCCTGAACTAATACTGTCTCACCGAAGATATTCTTACGGCCTTGAGCTGCCCACTCGTCAACGTTTTCAGCCATTGGCGATGATGGTGTGATTGGGTAAATGGCTGCAACTTCTGAGAACATATACGCGATATGTGCTGCGGCCTGGTTACCATCACAAGTGATGAATTTTTTCTCTTTTGCCATCTTTTTATGATTTAAAAAATTACGATATTTTCTGTTAACTATTCACTTACTATAAATTACGATTATGGCACTCCGTTATCGTTAACGGGGCATAAGATTGCAAAATTAATAATTTGTTTAGGCAAGACACCAAAATTCACTTTTTTTTATCAGCACACGTGGCATTTAATCGCACAATGCGGATGGAGCCAATTACACGCAAGCAAAAATTGTCAAAAGCCACTGTTTCCCGTTAATGCCTGTTGGCACGAAAAGAACGCTGACGACACAAGATTCAACCGACTATCGCAGATTACAATCATATATGTATCAATGGGGAACGTATCATTTGAAGTTGTTAGCCATATATTAGGATAAATAAGTAACGTATCACGCATAGACACTAGTTTTAAAAACGATTATTATCGTGTATAAAAAATAATGCATTTATTGTAGGAGTACCACAATGGTTAAAAACGGATACTTCAACCAAAAACATATAATGTAAAGAAGGGTTGTTAACTCTTGTAAAAAGGAGTCCACCAAACCATAGCGAACTGAACATCAACAATTATATAGCATCGATAGATTTTCAGATACATGGAACAAAAAAATAGGCGTGAGACACCCCTATCTCACGCCTATTTCATTTTTTACACAATCAACAATTAACTATGACCGATTATTTCTTTATTATGCGGAATATTTCTGATTCTGTCTTGATGAAATAAGTTCCTGAAGTATATTCATCAAGATTAATAATGTGATTATAACCTTTAGATTTTTTCAATAGCGTTATTCCTTTTGAGTCCAGCAATGCAATTTCAGATGGCATATCACAATCTACATTCACAAAATCTGATGTTGGGTTAGGATATACCATTGCTTTGGCAGTTTGTCCTTTGATTCCATTTGGATCCTTTGCTTCAACATATATAGTGTCTTTTATGTAAATAGTGTCTATTACATATATAGTATCAGTTTTGTTGATAGTTATAGTATCAATTTTTGTCAAAGTTACTGTGTCTAAGTCGGAGGCCAAGCGGTCTTAGGAA